>NZ_JAJAUZ010000033.1 GCF_020532645.1 Streptomyces bambusae | reverse complement strand
CCCCCCCGCCCCCCCCCCCCCCCCCCCCCGGCGGGGCTGAAGATGCCCGGCGGGGCTGGAGGCCGCTCCCCGGCGGGGGGTCAGGCGAGGCGGGGGCGGGGGCCGGGGCCCGGGTGGCGGGGGGTGGTCAGGGCCCCGCGAAGAGCCATCGTGGTGCCGGCCGCGACGATCGCGGCGGCGACGGACATGCCGACGACCCCGTTCAGGGGAAGGGAGATGCCGATGCCGCCGCCGACCACCCACGCCATCTGGAGCAGCGTCTCGGACCGAGCGAAGGCCGAGGTCCGGACCTGTTCCGGAATGTCGCGCTGGATCATCGCGTCCAGCGACAGCTTCGCCAGTGCCTGGCAGAACCCGGCCGTGGCCCCCAGCACTGCCATGAAGATCCCGCTGAAGAACGCCGCCGCCAGCACCGCTGCCGCCAGCGTCAGCGACAGCACCGCCGCCACGATCACCTCCGGCGCCCGCGCCCGCAGCCACGCCCCCACCGCCGTACCGCACGCGTTCCCGACGCCCGCCGAGACCGCCACGATGCCCAGCGACACGGCCGCGCTCTGCCCCGACAGCGGGTGCTCGCGCAGCAGGAACGCCAGGAAGAAGATCAGGAAGCCGGACAGGCCGCGCATGGCCGCGTTCGCCCACAGCCCGCACAGCACCGAACGGCTGAGGGTCCGCAGCGACGGCCGGGGGGACCGTTCCTCGTGCGTGGACAGCCGGGCCCGGCGCTCGCCCTTCGCCGAGTCCACCTTGTGCGGCATGGACAGGGCGAGCCAGGTGCCGCCGAGGAAGACCGCGCAGGCGCCGTACAGCGGCCACTGCGGGCCGATCACGTGCAGGCCGGCACCCAGGGGCGCGGCGGCGCCGGTGGCCAGCAGGCCGGCCAGGGTGACCCGCGAGTTCGCCTTGACCAGCGAGAACGTGGGTGGGAGCAGGCGCGGCACGACGGCGCTGCGGACCACGCCGTACGCCTTCGACGCGACGAGTACGCCGAGCGCGGCCGGGTACAGCTGGATGCCGCCGGTGGCCACGGCGGTGGACATCATCACGGCGAGCACCGCTCGGGTGAGCATCGCGGCGGCCATCGCGGCGCGGCGGCCGTGCGGGAGCCGGTCCAGGAGCGGGCCGATCACGGGGGCGAGGAGGGTGAACGGGGCCATCGTGACGGCCAGGTAGAGGGCGACGCGGCCGCGGGCCTCGTCGGTGGGGACCGAGAAGAAGACGGTGGAGGCGAGGGCGACGGTGATCAGGACGTCGCCCGCGCCGTTCACGGCGTGCAGCTCGATGAGTTTGCCGAGGCCGGATTCGCCGGCGCCGTGGGCGTGGGTGGCGCGTCTGATGCGGCGGGCGGTGCCTTTTACGGGGCGCTGGAGGGCGTGGGACACTGCCCGGCCGGTCCTTCTCGTCCGGCCGGCGTCGTCGCCGTGCGACCGTGCGCCTGCCACGTGGCCATAGTGCCCCACCCGGGCCGCTCGGACCCTGCCCGGCGCGTCGCGCCCCTCCCCCGGACCGGGGCTACGCCCGTACCCCGCGCCTCAATCGCCGGCGGGGCTGAGAGATCGGGGCTCCGCCCCGGACCCCGCGCCTCAAACGCCGGCGAGGCTGGAATTCGGGCTCCGCCCCGGACCCCGCGCCTCAAACGCCGGCGAGGCTGGAATTCGGGCTCCGCCCCGGACCCCGCGCCTCAAACGCCAGCGGGGCTGGAATTCGGGCTCCGCCCCGGACCCTGCGCCTCAAACGCCGGCGGGGCTGGTTTTCGGGGCTCAAGCGCCGGGCGGGCTGGATTTTCGCTGCTCGGGCTTGGGCTGTCCCGGCTCCGCCCGACGGCTGGATGCTGCGGGGCGAAATCCAGCCTCGCCGGCGATTGAGGCGCGGAGTCCGGGGCGGAGCCCCGGATCTTTCGGCCTGTTCGGCGGTCAGGAAGCGGGGTTTGGGGCGGAGCCCCTGTGACGGGAGGCGGGGGCGTGAGGGATGATCGTTGGGGAGTGGAGGGTTCCGGATGTCCGCGAATCGGACGTGCAGGTGGGCCCAGCGCTGCGAAGGAGGTAGCGTGCGTAACGCGCCACCGACGGTTGCTCTTGGCCGCGCGCCTTTCCGCCATCCCGCAGAATGGGAGACGAGTAGGTGCGCCCGAGGCCGGTCGGGCGCGGACGTCGACGCGGTCCCCTGGTCCGCTCCGCCCGCGCCGGTACGGACAGGACCGACGGGTCGTCAGGGACGACAGACGGACGGCGCACTCGTGAGACGGCGTAGGAGAGAACGAGACCAGTGAGTGCTGCGACGACGCGAAGCCGTACCCCCGACCGCCTGTGCGCCGAAGCGGTCGACCTCGCCCGCGAGGCCGCCGAGGAGGCCGCCGCGCCCGGCGTGGTGGGCGAGCACGTCTCCGTCGTCGCGGAGGGTGACCGGGTCGTCACCCACTTCTTCGAATGCAAGGAGCCGGGGTACCGCGGCTGGCGCTGGGCGGTGACCGTGACCCGCGCCTCCCGCGCGAAGGTCGTCACCCTCGACGAAACGGTGCTGCTCCCCGGGCCGGACGCCCTCCTCGCCCCCGAGTGGGTGCCGTGGAGCGAGCGGCTGCGGCCGGGCGACATGGGGCCGGGGGACCTGCTGCCCACGGACGCCGACGACCTGCGGCTGGAGCCCGGCTACAGCGGCGAGGACGCGCCGCCGCCGAACTCCGTCGTCTCCGAGGAGATGGCCGAGCTGGTCGAGGCGGAGGACGCCGAGGTCACGGACCGGGTCGCGGTACCGGCCCGCGGGTCCATCAGCGCCGTGGCCGAGGAACTCGGGATGCGGCGCGCGCGGGTGCTGTCGCGGTACGGGCTGCACTCGGCGGCGGACCGGTGGGACGAGTCGTTCGGGGCGAAGACGCCGATGGCCCAGGCGGCGCCGGCGTCCTGTGTGAGCTGCGGGTTCCTCGTGAAGATCGGCGGGTCGCTCGGGCAGGCGTTCGGCGTCTGTGCGAACGAGTTCGGGCCGGCGGACGGGCGGCTGGTGTCGCTGTCGTACGGGTGCGGCGGGCATTCCGAGGCCGCCGTCATGCCGAAGCCGCCGCGGCCGGCGGAGCCGGTGCTGGATTCCGTGCGGGCGGATGAATTCCCGCTGCGGGCGGTGGCGGACACGGGTTCCGTGACCGACGCGGACCTCTCCGAAGCGGACCTCGGCCACTCCTGACCCCGCCTCACCGAACCGGCGGGCCCCGAAGAACGGGGCTCCGCCCCACAATCCAGCCCCGCCGGCGGTTGAGGCGCGGGGGCGCGGGGCGGCGCCCCGGAAGAGGCCGGGCCGGCGTTCGGGGTGCCGGGTCCGGGGCGGAGCTCCGGGTGGGGTGGGGCGCGGTACCTTCGGGGGCGGCAGGGGAAGCGGCTACCTGGGAGGCAGTGTGCGCGGGACGGCGACGGACAGCGGCGGCGGTGGGGTCGATGCCTTCGGGACGGCCCGGCTGCGACGCGGGGTGCTGGATGCCTGGACGGCCAGCCCGGCCCGGTTCCGGGAGGACGCCAACGCCGAGGAGGACCTGGCCCTCGGCGGCTACCGGGACCGCCTCGTCGTCGAACTCGCCCAGAACGCGGCCGACGCCGCCGCCCGCGCCGGCGTACCCGGCCGGCTGCGACTGACCCACCGCCCCGGCATCCTCGTCGCTGCCAACACCGGCGCACCCCTCGACGCCGCCGGTGCCGAATCCCTCAGCACGCTGCGCGCCTCCGCGAAGCGGGAGACCGGTACGGCCGTCGGCCGCTTCGGCGTCGGGTTCGCCGCCGTGCTCGCCGTCAGCGACGAGCCGGCCGTCGTCGGCCGGCACGGCGGCATCCGCTGGTCCCTCGCCGAGGCCCGTGAACTCGCCCGCGAGGCCGCCGCCGGCAGTCCCGGCCTCGACGACGAACTCCGCCGCCGCGACGGCCACGTACCGCTGCTCCGGCTCCCGCTGCCCGCCGAGGGCACCGCCCCCGAGGGCTACGACACCGTGGTCCTGCTGCCGCTGCGCGACGGCGGCGCCGAAGACCTCGTACAGCGGCTGCTCGCCGGCATCGACGACGCCCTCCTGCTCACCCTCCCGGGCCTGGCGGAGATCACCGTCGAGACCCCCGACGGCACCCGCACCCTGCACCGCCGCGAGGACGGCCCGTACACCTGCGTCGACGACAGCACCGGCACCACCACCCGCTGGCGCACCGTCCGGCACGGCGGCACCATCGAGTCCGCGCTGCTTGCCGACCGGCCCGTCGAGGAGCGGCTGCGGCCCGAATGGACCGTGTCCTGGGCGGTGCCCGTCGACGCCGAGGGCGCGCCGGTGCGGCCCGGCACCGCGCCCGTCGTGCACGCGCCCACGCCCACCGACGAGCCGCTGGGCGTGCCCGCGCTGCTCATCGCGTCGTTCCCGCTCGACACCACCCGCCGGCACCCCGCGCCCGGCCCGCTGACCGACTTCCTCGTCGCCCGGGCCGCCGAGGCGTACGCCGAACTCCTCGCGGAATGGCGGCCGGTGAGCACCGCACTCGTGGACCTGGTGCCGGGCCCGCTCGGCAAGGGCGAGCTGGACGGGGCGCTGCGCGCGGCCGTTCACGCGCTGCTGCCGCGGACCGCGTTCCTCGCGCCCGCGCTGCCGGCCGGGGAGGACGAGCCGGTGGCGCTGCGGCCGTTCGAGGCCGAGGTCGTGGAGGGGGCGGGGGCGGAGACCGTACGGGTGCTCGCCGAGGTGCTGCCGACGCTGCTGCCGGCCGGGCTGGAACGCCGCACCGAGCTGCGGACGCTGGGGGTCGGGCGGCTGCCGCTGGGCGACGCCATCGAGCGGATCGCCGGGATCGAGCGCACGCCCGAGTGGTGGCACCGGCTGTACGAGTCGCTCGCCGGGGTGGATCCCGACCGGCTGTCGGGGCTGCCGGTGCCGCTGGCGACCGGCCGGACGGCGATCGGGCCGCGGCAGGTGCTGCTGCCCGGGCCGGACACGCCGCCTTCGCTTGCGCGGCTCGGGCTGAAGGTGGCCCACCCGGACGCTGCACACCCGCTGTTGGAGAAGCTGGGGGCGCTTCCGGCCTCGCCCAGGGCCGTGCTGACGACGCCTCAGGTGCGGGCGGCGGTGGCGGCCTCGCTGGATGTGGGTGAGGTGTGGGATGAAGAGGCCCTGGATCCCGACGAGTTGGCGGACGTCGTGCTCGGGTTGGCGCGGGACGCCGGGCTGGAGCCGGGGGACGAGCCGTGGCTCGGGGCGCTCGCGCTGCCCGACGAGGACGGGGAACTCGCCCCTGCAGGCGAGCTGGTGTTGCCGGGAAGTGCCTTTGCGCAGGTCATGCGTGAGGGTGAACTCGCGCTGTGCGATGCGGAGCTCGCCGGGCGGTGGGGGGAGCAGCCGCTGACGGCGTGCGGGGTGCTGGCCGGGTTCCAGCTGGTGCGCGCCACCGACGTCGTGCTCGATCCGGACGAACTGGAGCCGCGCGAAGGCGACTTCGCCGAGCCGGACGATGCCGGACTGCTCGATGTGGTCGACGTGTGGTGCGAGGACGTGCTCGACCAGCTGCCGGACACGCCGGTGCCGCCGGTGGCGACCGAGATCGTCGCCGTGCGGGACCTGGACCTCGTCGACGACGACGCGTGGCCGCAGGCGCTGGCGATGCTGTCCCGGCCGCCGCTGCGGGACGCGCTGACCCAGCCCGTACGGGTGCTGCTGCCGGACGGGACCACGCAGACGGTGCGGCCGTACACGGCCTGGTGGCTGCGCGACCATCCGGTGCTCGACGGTCGGCGTCCGGCCGGGCTGCGGGCGGCCGGCGGGGACCCGCTGCTGGACGGGCTGTACACGTCGGCGGACGCCACCGGCTTCGACGACGAGCAGGTGCTGCACGCGCTGGGGGTGCGGACGTCGGTCGCGGCGCTGCTGTCCGAGCCGGGCGGGGCGGCGGAGCTGCTGGGGCGGCTGGCGGATCCTTCCCGGTCGGTGACCGGGCGGCAGCTGCACGCGCTGTACGGGTACCTGGCCGAGCTGGATCCGGAGCAGGTGACGCTGCCGGACGAGTTGCGGGCGGTCGTGGACGGCGAGGTACGGGTGGTGGCTGCGGAGGCGGCGGTCGTGGCGGACGTGCCGGATCTGCTGCCGCTGGCCGGGGGGCTGCCGCTGCTGCCGGTGGCGCCTTCGCGGGCGGCCGATCTGGCGGACCTGCTGCAGGTGCGGAGGCTGTCGGAGAGCGTGGCGGCCGAGGTGACGTCGCCGGGGGAGGAGCGGGGGGTGCCGGAGGCCGTGCGGGTGCTGTTGGGGCCTGCCGCGCCGCACTCGTACGTGGAGCACGAGGAGGTCGTCGCTGCCGGGGTCGAGCTGGACTGGCGGCGTACGCCGGACGGTGTCCTGCATGCGGCCACGCTGGAGGGGGTGGCGGCCGGGCTGGCCTGGGCGGCCGGGCAGTGGCCGCGCCGCTTCGAAGTCGCGGCGCTTCTTGAAGACCCGTCCCGTACGGCCGAACTGGCCCGCGACCGCTGGTTCGACTGACCCCGGCCCCGTCCCCGGGGCTCCGCCCCGAACCCCGGTTCGGGAAGGGGCGGGGTGGGGGAAGGCCCCGCAGGGTCGGGGTGTCGGGGGCTCCGCCCCCGGGCCCCCGCGCCTCAAACGCCGGCGGGGCTGGAGTTTGCCCGGTGCGGCCGGCTCGGTCCGCCGGGGAGGGGCGCCCCCGCAGGGGGAAGATCACTCCGCCTTGACGTGGGGGAGGGCCCGGTCCAGCCAGCGGGGGGTCCACCAGGCGGACTTGCCCAGGAGGGTCATGACCGCCGGGACCAGCAGGAGGCGGACGATGGTGGCGTCGATCAGGACGCTGGCCGCCAGACCCAGTCCCAGCATCTTGACGACGATGTTGTCGCTGACGATGAAGGCGGCGAAGACGCTGACCATGATGAGCGCGGCGCAGGTGATGACCCGCGCGGTGATCTCCAGCGCGTGGGCCACGCTCGCCTGCGCATCCCCGGTCCGCAGCCACGCTTCGTGGACCCGCGAGAGCAGGAAGATCTCGTAGTCCATGCTGAGCCCGAAGACGATCGCGAACATCATCATGGGGACGTAGGACTCGATGGGGACGGCCCCGTTGACCCCGAGCGCCGGCCCGCCCCAGCCCCACTGGAAGACCGCGACGACCACCCCGTACGACGCCCCGATCGACAGGACGTTGAGGACGGCCGCCTTGACGGCCACCAGCAGGCCGCGGAAGACGATGAGGATCACCAGGAAGGCCAGCCCGACGACCACCGCGATGATCAGCGGCAGCCGGCTGGAGACGATGTCCAGGAAGTCGACCTGGGCGGCCGTCGTCCCGGTGACGTACGTCTTCGCGCCGGTGCCGGCGACGGCGTCCGGCAGGATCGTGTTGGTGAGGTTGTCGGTCAGTTCGGTGGTGCGCTCGTCCTGCGGGGCGGCCACCGAGTACGCGGTGCCGATGAGCACGTCACCGTCCTGGGTGGCCTTCAGCGGCGTGATGTACACGGCGTCGGGGACGCCGGTCAGCGCCTGCTGGACCTTGGTGCCGAGCGCCGCCCGGTCCGCGGCCGGCACCGCGCTCTGGTCCACGACCAGGGTGAGCGGCCCGTTGGAGCCCGGCCCGAACGCCTGCGACATCAGGTCGTACGCCCGCCGGTCGGTGAACGACTTCGGGTCGGCGCCGTCGCCGATGTGTCCGAGCTGGATGAAGAACACCGGGAAGGCGAGGATCACGAGGGCGACCACGCCGCCCGTGAGGAACCACCACGGCCGGCGCTCGACCCGCTGCGCGTACCGGTGCCAGGTGCCGTGCGCGGTCTCGCCCGGCTCGGCGTCGGTCTCGGCGACCGGCTTGCGCACCTTCCACTTGTCGATGCGGGTGCCGATCAGGCCGAGCATCGCGGGCACCAGGGTGAGGGCGGCGAGCACGGCCGTGACCACGGTGACGGCGGCGGCCAGGCCCAGCTTGCCGATGAAGCTGATCCCGGACACCCACAGGCCCGACAGGGCGATGATCACGGTGCAGCCGGAGACGAGCACGGCGTGCCCGCTGGTGGACGCGGCCATCGCGGCGGAGGTCGCCGGATCGTGGCCGTCCATGATGTTCTGCCGGTGCCGGGTGATCAGGAACAGCGCGTAGTCGATGCCCACGCCCAGCCCGATCATGGTGGCGAGGGTGGGGGAGACCGTCGCGAAGGTCCAGGCGGCGGCCAGCAGGCCGAGCAGCGCCAGGCCCACGATCGCCCCGATCAGGGCGGTGACCAGCGGCAGGGCGGCGGCGATGACGCTGCCGAAGCCGATGAGCAGGACCAGGATGGCCACCGCGAAGCCGATGGCCTCGCTGGTCCGGTCGTCCGCCTCGGGCCGGGCGAGTTCGCCGAGCGGTCCGCCGTACTCGACGTCCACGCCGGCGGCCCGCAGCGGCTGTACGGCCGCGTCGACGCCGGTCAGGTAGTCGTCGCCGAGGGTGGAGGGCTGCACCGAGAACCGGATGGTGATGTAGCCGGTGGTGCCGTCGTCGGAGAGCGGCCCGGTGTTGGGGGCGCCCTGCGGGCGGGGCGGCGGGGTGGTGCCGGGCGGCGGCAGCGGGCTGGTGACGGCGAGGACGTCGTCCAGCTTCTGGAGGCTTTCGACGGCCTGCCCGATCTGCGTGGCGTCCTGGGTGAGGGAGCCGGAGCTGCGGTGCAGGACGATCTGGCTGCCGTAGCCGCCGGCGGACGGCTGGTGGGCCTTGAGGACGTCGCTGCCGTCCTGCGACTGGGTGCCGGGGAGGGCGAAGTCGTCGGAGTACTCGCCGCCGTACGCGCGGTGCAGGACCTGGAAACCACCGACCGCGACCAGCCAGAGGGCGATGACGACCACGAAGTGGCGGGCGCACCAGTGACCGGTGCGGTACAGGACGCCCTGGCGGCGGTCGCCGTCCTGGGGGCGCTCGGTTTCGTTCGGACGGGCCATAGGGCCATTGGACTGGCGGGGGGAGGGCGGGGCACTCGGGGAGGGGCCATCCGGGTCCGGCCGTCGCTGCGATCGGCCTTCCGGGGCCGGCCCGCCCCGCGCCCCCCCGTTACGCCGGGAACTTGCGGTCGACCCACCGGAACGCGAACTCCAGCAGGGCGGCCGACACCGCCGCGATCACCACGGCCGTCCACGGCATGACGGTGCCGACGAGCTTCAGCTGGAAGAAGTCCTGGAGCCACGGCACGACGAGCACCAGCAGGAACGCCCCGCCCATGGTGCCGACCAGGCCGACCCGCCACCAGGTGTACGGCCGGGCGATGATCGCCAGCACCCACATGGACACCAGGAACAGGGTGAGGGTGGCCGCGCTGGTCTCGGCGTCGAGCGCGCCCTGGCCGACGTAGTGGTGGCGGGCGATCAGGTACGTGGCGAAGGTGGCGACGGCGGCGATGGTGCCGCCGGGGATCGCGTACCGCATGACGCGTTTCACGAAGTGCGGCCGGGCCCGCTCCTTGTTGGGGGCGAGGGCCAGGAAGAAGGCGGGGACGCCGATGGTGAGGGTGGAGAGCAGCGTCAGGTGCCGGGGCAGGAAGGGGTACTCGACCTGGGAGCAGACCACGAGGATGGCCAGCAGGACGGAGTAGACCGTCTTGGTGAGGAAGAGGGTGGCGACGCGGGTGATGTTGCCGATGACCCGGCGGCCCTCGGCGACCACGGACGGCAGGGTCGCGAAGCTGTTGTTGAGGAGCACGATCTGGGCGACCGCGCGGGTGGCCTCGGAACCGGAGCCCATGGAGACGCCGATGTCGGCGTCCTTGAGGGCGAGGACGTCGTTGACGCCGTCGCCGGTCATGGCGACGGTGTGGCCGCGGGACTGGAGGGCGCCGACCATGTCGCGCTTCTGCTGCGGGGTGACGCGGCCGAAGACGGCGTTGCGGTCGAGTTCCTCGGCCATCGCGGCCTGGTCGGTGGGCAGGCGGCGGGCGTCGACGGTGTTCTCGGCGCCGGGCAGCCCGAGCTTGCCGGCGACGGCGCTCACGGACACCGCGTTGTCGCCGGAGATGACCTTGGCGTGGACGTTCTGTTCGTCGAAGTAGCGCAGGGTGTCGGCGGCGTCGGGCCGCAGCCGCTGTTCGAGGACGATGAGGGCGGTGGGGCGGGCGCCGCCGGCGACGTCCGGGTCGTCGAGTTCGCGGGGGGAGCGGGCGAGCAGCAGGACGCGCAGGCCCTGCTCGTTGAGCTGGTCGATCTCGTCGAGGGCCGGGTCGCCGCTGGGGAGGAGGACGTCGGGGGCGCCGAGCAGCCAGGTGGAGTTCTCGCCGTCGCCCTCGCTGAAGCTGGCGCCGCTGTACTTGCGGGCGGAGGAGAACGGCAGGGACTCGGTGCAGCGCCACTCCTCGCTGTCGGGGTAGGCGTCGATGATGGCCTGGAGGCTGGCGTTGGGCCGCGGGTCGGACTCGCCGAGTGCGCCGAGGACCTTGCGCACGTACGTCTCGTCGGCGCCGCCGAGGGGGCGGAGCTCGGTGACGTCCATGCCGCCTTCGGTGAGGGTGCCGGTCTTGTCGAGGCAGACGACGTCGACGCGGGCCAGGCCCTCGATGGCGGGGAGTTCCTGGACCAGGCACTGCTTGCGGCCGAGCCGGATGACGCCGATCGCGAAGGCGACGGAGGTCAGCAGCACGAGGCCTTCGGGGATCATCGGGACGATGCCGCCGACGGTGCGGGCGATGGCGTCGCGGAGGTTGTTGTCCTTGACGACGAGCTGGCTGATGATCAGGCCGATGGAGGTCGGGACCATCATCCAGGTGACGTACTTGAGGATGGTGGAGATGCCGCTGCGCAGCTCGGAGTGGACGAGGGTGAAGCGGCTGGCCTCTTCGGCGAGCTGGGCGGCGTAGGCCTCGCGGCCGACCTTGGTGGCGGTGAACGCGCCGCCGCCGGCGACCACGAAGGACCCGGACATGACCTGGTCGCCGGGCTTCTTGAGGACCGGGTCGGCCTCGCCGGTGAGGAGCGACTCGTCGATCTCCAGCCCGTCGGCCTCGCCGACGACGCCGTCGACGACGACCTTGTCGCCGGGGCCGAGTTCGATGACGTCGTCGAGGACGATCTCGGAGGTGGAGATCTCGACGGCCTTGCCGCTGCGGCGGACGGTGGGTTTGGCCTCGCCGATGACGGCGAGTCCGTCGAGGGTCTTCTTGGCGCGGAGTTCCTGGATGATGCCGATGCCGGTGTTCGCGATGATCACGAACCCGAAGAGGCTGTCCTGGATGGGGGCGACCGCGAGCATGATCACCCAGAGGACGCCGATGATGGCGTTGAAGCGGGTGAAGACGTTGCCGCGGATGATGTCGGCGGTGGAGCGGCTGCTGCGGACGGGTACGTCGTTCACCTCGCCGCGGGCGACCCGCTCGGCCACCTCGGGGGTGAGCAGGCCGCCGGGCCGGAAGGCGGGCGCCGGCAGGGGGACGGGGTGGACGGGGTCCAGTTCGGCCCCCGCGTCGATGGCGGTGCCGCTGCCTGCGCCGGGGCCGCCGCCCGGCTCGGGCCCGTCGGTGTCGATCTTCGCCCGCTGCGTCATGGTTTCGACGGTACGGGGGGACGGGCCGGTTCACCCGTCGGGAAGTAGGAAGATCAGACCTTGGGATGACCCGGATCGTCCTGGGGTCGAAGGGGGTTTCCGGACTCGGGGGCGGCAGGGTCCCCGGGGGCTTCCGCCGCGTGCCGCTTGAGGGCGGCGTCGCGGGCGCGGACGTACCAGATGCCGATCAGGCCGAGGCCGCCGCCGGCGGCGCAGGTCCACACCCACCACAGCAGGTCGCGGTCGGCGAACCAGCCGTAGAAGGGGAGCTGCACCAGGAACAGGGCGAACCAGAGGATCGTGCCGCCGGTGATGGTGGCGACGACCGGCCCCTCCAGGGGCTCGGGTGCCTCGTGCTGGGGGGTCCACTTCGCCATGCCGATCAGTCTAGGTGGGCTGCGTGAAGGTCTACGCGCGGAGATGGACGTCCCTTCGTTCATGTGTTCATACTGAAACGGTTTGTTCGCGACCGAATTTATTGGTGCGAATCTCCTAAGCAAACCCTTTGAGGACCGAATGAGCACGTCGGCCCCCGCCGCACCGGCCACCGCCCCGCAGCCCTCCCCCGAGGACCGGTCCGCCCTGGACCGCTACTTCAAGATCTCCGAGCGCGGGTCCACCGTCGCCCGCGAGGTCCGCGGCGGCTTCGCCACCTTCTTCGCGATGGCCTACATCATCGTGCTGAACCCGATCATCCTCGGCAGCGCGAAGGACATGTACGGGCACCAGCTCGACGGCGGCCAGCTGGTCACCGCGACCGTGCTGACGGCGGCCTTCTCCACCCTGCTGATGGGCGTCATCGGCAACGTCCCGATCGCGCTGGCCGCCGGCCTCGGCGTGAACACGGTCGTGGCCCTCCAGCTCGCACCCCGGATGAGCTGGGCCGACGCCATGGGCATGGTGGTCCTGGCCGGCTTCGTCGTGATGCTGCTGGTGGCCACGGGCCTGCGCGAGCGGGTCATGAACGCCGTACCGCTGGGCCTGCGCAAGGGCATCGCGATCGGCATCGGCCTGTTCATCATGCTGATCGGCCTGGTCGACTCGGGCTTCGTCTCCCGGATCCCCGACGCCGCACACACCACCGTGCCGCTCCAGCTCGGCGGCAACGGCCACCTGCACGGGTGGCCGGTGCTCATCTTCGTGATCGGTGTCCTCCTCACCCTCGCGCTGATCATCCGCAAGACGCCGGGCGCGATCCTGATCTCGATCGTCGTCATGACGGTCGTGGCGGTGGCCGTGCAGCTGATCGCGGACCTGCCGGGTCAGGCCTGGGGCCTGACCGTGCCGGAGTGGCCGGGCAACCCGGTCGCGGCCCCGGACTTCGGGCTGGTCGGCGAGATGAGCCTGTTCGGCGGCTTCGCCAAGGTCGGCGTGCTGACCGGGATGCTGTTCGTCTTCACCGTGCTGCTGTCCTGCTTCTTCGACGCGATGGGCACCATCCTCGGCGTCGGCGACGAGGCGAAGCTGATGGACAAGGACGGGAACTTCCCCGGCATCAACAAGGTCCTGATCGTGGACGGCATCGCCGTCGCGGCCGGCGGCGCCACCTCGTCCTCCGCGAACACCTGCTTCGTCGAGTCCACCGCCGGTGTCGGCGAGGGCGCCCGTACCGGTCTGGCGAGCGTGGTCACCGGCGGGCTGTTCGCGGCCGCGCTCTTCCTGACCCCGCTGGCCACCATGGTCCCGTCGCAGGCCGCCACCCCGGCGCTGGTCGCCGTCGGCTTCCTCATCCTGGCCGGCTCGGTGAAGGACATCGACTGGAGCGACTTCACCATCGCGGTCCCGGCCTTCCTGGCCATGCTGATGATGCCGTTCACGTACTCGATCACCAACGGCATCGGCATCGGCTTCATCAGCTTCTGCGTCCTGCGCCTGGCCACCGGCCGCGCCCGCGAGGTCCCCGCCGCGATGTACGCGGTCTCCGCGGTCTTCGTCTTCTACTACGCCATGCCGGCCCTCGGCCTGAACTGATCCGGCCGGCTCCGCACCCCTCTACGGGCTCACATGACCACGGTCGCCCGACCGCGGCTCACGTGAGCCCGTAGAACTTTTCCGTTTCGTCGACCGCGGCCTTGAAGCGTTCGTCGAAGTCGTCGCGGACGAGGGTGCGGAGTACGTAGTCCTGGACGGTCATGCCGCGGCGGGCGGCGTGGTGGCGGAGGCGGTCCAGCAGGTCACCGTCTATCCGCATGCTGAGCACGTGTGTCCCCATGCGGACAGGGTCGGGGGAGACAGGCGTACGGCGTGTCACTTTCCGGTGGTGTCTCACCCGTACGGGTGACCGTGCACGTAGGTGCCGGTGTGCCGGGTATCACCGTCCGGAAGCGGGATATCGCGTGGTCTTTAGGTTGAGTAATGAGTTAGTCTAAGGACATGCGTGACCTTTCCCATGGCGACGACGCAGCCGCCGTGAACGACCTCCGCTCCGCCGTCATGCGGCTGGGCCGGCGCCTGAAGCACCAGCGCGTCGACGAATCGCTCAGCCCGACCGAGATGTCGGTGCTCGGCACCCTCTCCCAGTGCGGCTCCGCCACCCCCGGTGAGCTGGCCCGCAGGGAGCACGTGCAGCCCCCGTCGATGACCCGCATCGTGGCGCTGCTGGAGGCCAAGGGACTGGTCAGGCTGGAGCCGCACCCGGACGACCGCCGCCAGAAGGTGGTCAGCCAGACGGAGCAGGCCGAAGCGATGCTCGAGGAGAGCCGTCGCAAGCGGAACGCTTTCCTGGCCCGGCTCGCGGCCGAGCTCGACGAGGACGAGTGGGCCACCCTGCGTGCCGCCGCACCCGTCCTGGAGAAGCTCGCCCACCTGTAGGCACCACGCACGGAGGCGAACGCCCCTTGAGTACGGGAAACGGAGCAGACTCCGCACCCGGACCGTCCACATCCACCACCGAGAGCCGCGGGCCGTCGAGGCGCAAGCCGTCGATGTTCAGCTCGCTGAAGATCCGGAACTACCGGCTCTTCGCCGCCGGCCAGGTCGTCTCCAACACCGGCACCTGGATGCAGCGCATCGCCCAGGACTGGCTCGTCCTCTCCCTGACCGGATCTGCCTCCGCGGTCGGCATCACGATCGCCCTGCAGTTCCTGCCGATGCTGCTGCTCGGACTCTACGGCGGAGTCCTCGCCGACCGGCTGCCCAAGCGGCCGCTGCTGATCGCCACCCAGTCCGCGCTCGGCCTCACCGGCCTCGCCCTGGGTGTCCTCACCCTCAGCGGACAGGTTCAGGTCTGGCACGTGTACGTGCTGGCCTTCGTCGCAGGTCTGGTCACCGTCGTCGACAACCCGGCCCGCCAGGCCTTCGTCCACGAGATGGTCGGCCGTGACCGGCTCGCCAACGCGGTCTCGCTGAACTCGGCGAACTTCCAGTCCGCCCGCCTCGTCGGCCCGGCCGTCGCCGGTGTCGTCATCGCCGCCGTCGGCAGCGGCTGGGCGTTCCTCTTCAACGGCCTGTCCTTCCTCGCGCCCATCGCCGGCCTGCTGCTCATGCGCACCTCCGAGCTGCACCCGGTGGAGCCGGTACCGCGGGCCAAGGGGCAGCTCCGCGAAGGCCTCCAGTACGTGGCCCGGCACCCGCAGCTGATCTGGCCGATCGTCCTCATGGGCTTCATCGGCACCTTCGGCTTCAACTTCCCGGTCTGGCTGTCCGCCTTCTCCGACGACGTCTTCCACACCGGCGCCGGCACGTACGGGCTGCTCAACAGCCTGCTCGCGGCCGGTTCGCTGGCCGGCGCACTGCTCGCCGCCCGGCGCGGCATCCCACGGCTGCGACTGCTGGTCGCCGCCGCCGTCGCCTTCGGAGTGCTGCTGACGGTGACCCCGTTCGTCACCGGCTTCTGGGCGTTCGCGCTGCTGCTCGTACCGATCGGCATGTTCGGACTGACCGTCAACGTCACGGCGAACTCGACCGTGCAGACGGCCGCCGACCCCGAGATGCGGGGCCGGGTGATGGCCCTCTTCATGATGGTCTTCACCGGCGGCACCCCGGTCGGCGCCCCGCTGCTCGGCTGGATCACCGACACGTACGGGCCGCGGATCGGCATGGCGACCGGCGGGGCGCTCTCCCTGCTGGCGGCGGTCGGCATCGGCCTGGTGCTGTCCCGCGTCGGCGGCCTGCGGCTCCGGGTCGACCTGCGGCCGGGCCGCCCGCACGTGACGCTGGTCCCGCGGCAGGCACCCGTTCTAACCTCGGCTGCATGAGACTCTTCGCAGCCGTCCTGCCGCCCCCGGCGGCCGTCGCCGAGCTGCGGGACGCCGTACGGGAGCTGCCCGCGGACGACCGCCTGCGCTGGACCGCCGAGGAGGGCTGGCACTTCACCCTCGCCTTCATGGGCGAGGTGGAGGACCGCCTCCTCGGCGAGCTCCGCACCCGGCTGGGCCGGGCCGCGCACCGCACCGGGCCGTTCCCGCTGCGCCTGCACGGCTCCGGCCATTTCGGCGACCGGGCGCTGTGGGTGGGCGCGGCGGGCGGCCTCGACGGGCTGCGGCTGCTCGCCGAACGGGCCGACGCGGCCGCCCGGCGGTCCGGCATCCCGATGGAGCAGCACCGCCGGTACACCCCGCACCTCACGGTGGCCCGCAGCCGCGGGGAGATCTCGCTCACGTCGTACACGGAGGCGCTCGCGCCCTTCGAGGGGACGTCGTGGCAGGTCGGAGAGGTGAGCCTGGTCCGCAGCCGGCTCCCGGTGAGCGGCGTGCCCGGCGAACACCCGCGGTACGAGGTGGTCGGGGCCTGGCCGCTGGCGGGATGAGCCCTCCCGTTCGTTACGCTCGTTGCGTGGATCCCAAAACCCGTAACCGCGTGATGGCCGGCGTGCTCGTGCTGATGTTCTTCGTGGTGGCCGTGGCGGCCGCCGTCGGACAGTAGGACCGGCGCCCGCGGGCGCCCGTACCCGCGACCCGTCCGTCCGGTGAACCCGGCGGGCGGGTCTTGCTTCGAGCGGACTCCAGGCAGTTGGCTTGTGCCCCATGGAGTACACGCAGCTCGGACGCACCGGACTCAAGGTCAGCCGACTCGTCCTCGGCACCATGAACTTCGGACCCCAGACCGACGAACCCACCAGTCACGCGATCATGGACGCCGCCCTCGGCGCCGGCCTCAACTTCTTCGACACCGCCAACGTGTACGGCTGGGGCGAGGACAAGGGCCGTACCGAGGAGATCATCGGCTCCTGGTTCGCCCAGGGCGGCGGCCGCCGCGACAAGACCGTCCTCGCCACCAAGGTGTACGGGAACATGGCCGCCGACGGTGACGCCTGGCCCAACCACGACCGGCTGTCGGCGCTGAACATCCGCCGGGCCGTCGAGGGCAGCCTCAAGCGGCTCGGCACCGATTACATCGACCTCTACCAGTTCCACCACATCGACCGCCTGACCCCCTTCGAGGAGATCTGGCAGGCCGTGGACGTCCTCGTCCGGCAGGGCAAGATCCTGTACGCGGGCTCGTCCAACTTCCCCGGCTACAAGATCGCCCAGGCCAACGAGACGGCGGCCCGCCACGGCTCCGTCGGCCTGGTCAGCGAGCAGTGCCTCTACAACCTGTACGAGCGGCGCGCCGAGATGGAGGTCATCCCGGCCGCCGAGGAGTACGGCCTCGGCGTGATCCCCTGGTCCCCGCTGCACGGCGGACTCCTCGGCGGGGTCATCCGCAAGGAGGTCCAGGGCGGCCGCCGGGCCACCGGCCGCACCGCCGAGGTGCTCGCCGACCCGGCCGCCCGCGCGCGGGTGCAGGCGTACGAGGACCTGCTCGGCAAGCACGGCCTGGAACCGGGCGAAGCCGCCCTGGCCTGGCTGCTGACCCGGCCCGGCGTCACCGGCCCGATCGTCGGCCCCCGCACCCCCGAGCAGCTGGACTCCGCCCTGCGCGCGCTCGAACTGGAGCTGGGCGAGGAACTGCTGGCCGGACTGGACGAGATCTTCCCCGGCCCCGGGCCGTCGCCGGAGGCCTTCGCCTGGTGAGCCGCCGCCCGTCCGGCCGGCGCCGGGCGGTACGGGGCGTGCCGCAGGAGGCGGCTCAGAACGGCAGGGCGTACGGCGCGCCCAGGTCCCAGGCCTGGTGCAGGGCGTCGGCGAACTCGCCGGCCAGCCGGTGCTCGCCCGACGCGTTCGGGTGGGTGCCGTCGTAGGTGTCCGCGTGGATGTCGTAGTCCCGCGGACGGGCCGCGAGGAGGAGCGGCGAGGCGGTCGTGGAGAGGTCCGCGACCGCCTTCGCCAGCAGTTCGTTGAACCGGGCGCACTGGGCGGCGAACGGCTCGTCGGACTCGGCCCGCACGTTCGGGATCACCGGCAGCATGACCATCCGGATGCCGGGCCGGGCCGCCCGCGCCTCCGCGACGAACCGGCGGACGTTGGCCGCGGTGTCGTCGGCGTCCGTGTAGAAGCCCAGGTCGATCAGGCCCAGCGAGATCAGCAGCACGTCCGGCTTGTGGACGCGTACGGTCTCACCGATCAGCGGCGCCATGTGCTGCCAGCCCTCGCCCCAGCCGGCCAGGTGGCGCCGGGCCTGCTCGGGGAAGCCGGGGTCGCCGTACTCGTGGGAGACCGGGGCGTCGGCGAAGGTGTCGTACACCTCGGTGCGCGGGCCGACGATCTTGTACGGGCCGCCGAAGGACGCGCTGAGGTGCTGCCACATGCGGTAGCGCCAGGTGAAGTCGCCGGCGCGCCCGATGGTCATGGAGTCTCCGACGAACATGAAACGCATCCGGACATCATCGTGGATCGCCCCGGGCCCCCGACCGCGGGCGGCTGTGAGCCTGGACACGCGGGCGGGGTGGCACGCTTGGGGGCATGCGCCCCGACCTGCGTCCCGCCGTGTCCGCCCTCGCCGCTGCCGCCGTGCTCGCGCTGACCGCCGCACCGGCAGCCGCGGCGGCGGCGCCCGACTCGTTCACCATCGAGGACCCGCGGATCAAGGAGTCCAGCGGTCTGGTGGCCAGCCGGCTGCACCCGGGCGTGTACTGGACGCACAACGACAGCGACGACGGCCCGTACCTCTACGGGGTGGACGCGGCGACCGGCCGGACGGTGGCCCGGGTCACCATGACGGGCGTCGGCAGCCCGCGGGACGTCGAGGCGATCTCGCTGGGTCCCGACGGCCGGCTGTACGTCGGCGACATCGGGGACAACCGCAACGGCAGCTGGGACCACGTGTGGATCTACCGGCTCCCGGAGCCGCGGCAGTTGGGGAATTCCACCGTCAAGGCCACGCAGTTCACGGTCCGTTACGCCGACGGCCCGCGCAACGCCGAGGCCCTGATGGTGCATCCGGTGACCGGCCGGGTCTACATCGCGAGCAAGAACGAGGACGGCGGCGGCCTCTACGAGGGCCCCGCGCAGCTGGCCGCGGGCGGCTCCAACACGTTCCGCCGGGTGGCCGAGGTGCCGTGGGTGACGGACGGCGCATTCTCCCCGGACGGAAAACGGCTCACCCTGCGCGGCTACTTCTTCGCCGAGACGTACGCCTGGCAGGGCGGCCGGACCACCGGCGAGGGCGAGCGGGTCAGGGCCCCGTTCCAGCCGCAGGCCGAGTCGGTGGCGTACGCGCCCGGCGGCACGGCCCTGATGTTCGGTTCGGAGGGCTCGCAGAGCCGGGTGGTGGCCGTACCGGTGGCCGCGGACGGGCCGGCCGGGGGCGGCAGCGGTACCGACAAGCCGCGCGGCGGGGCGGCGGCCGGGCCGGCCGCGGCGGGCGACGAGGGCAGCTATGCCACCGGGGCGATGGTGCTCGCGCTGGCCGTCGCGGTGGTGTTCGGTCTGAAGCGGCTCGTGCGCCGGGGTGGGTGACGGATCCTCACGGGTGCAGTAGCGGGGGCGGTCTCCGGTTGCAGGTTGCTGACGGGTGGTCAGTAGTGGGTGGGGTAGTGCCCCGCCCGCACCGTGGGCGGAGCGTTCCCCCGTCCGCACCGTGGGCGGGGGTGCCCCCGTGTCTTCCGTGCCGGCGTCCCACCGGCCGGGAGCCCATCCGAACAGGAGAAGCAGTTGCGTCCCACGATGCGCTTCGCGGTCCCCTTCGCCCTCTCCCTCTCGCTGCTCGGCGTCTCCCCGGCGCTGGCCGGCGCGGCGGTGGCCGCCCCCCGGCCCGCCGTCGTGTCCGCCGCCGCTCCGGTGCCGGGGGCGGACGCGCTGCTCGCCCAGGTGCAGACGCTCGGCAACATCGGCGGGGTGCTGAAGCCGGTCACCGACCTGCTCACCGCGGTGCTCAAGGCCGATGACGGCAAGCTGCCGCAGGCGGAACTGGACAAGCACCTCGCGGCGGTCACCTCGGCGCTGGACGGGCTGAAGGCCGGGCTGCCGAAGCCGCCGGTGGACGTCCCCAAGCCGCCGGTGGACCTGCCGAAGCCGCCCGTCGACCTCCCGGTGCCGGTGCCGCCGCTGCCGGTGGACGCGCCGAAGCTCCCGGTCGACGCGCCCAAGCTGCCCGTGGACGCCCCGAAGCTTCCGGTGGACGCGCCGAAGCTGCCCGTGGCCGCCGCCAAGGCCGCCGCCCCGCTGGACCTCGTCACGGCGGCCGTGGACAACCTGAAGAAGTCGGTGGAGGGGCTGGTCAAGGCGGCCGGGCCGTGCGGCTGCTCGGCGGACGCCGGCAGCAAGGCCACGGAGGTCGTGACCGGTCTGGTCAACCTCGTCGTCGCGCTGGTGCTCGGCGCCGGACTCCCGCTGCCGAACCTGCCGGGCCTGCCGGAACTCCCGAAGCTGCCCGTGGACGTACCCCCGCTGCCCGTCCCCGTCCCCGTGCCGCCGCTCCCGGTCGCGGCCCCGGCCCCGGTCGCATGAGCGGCGCAGGTGCGGCCGGAGCCGCAGCGGGTGCGATAGCCGGGTGCGGCCGCGGCGGCCGCCCGGGATCCGGGCAGTCGTCGCGGCCGCACCCCGGTCCGCTCGGCCCGCTCAGGCGGCCTTGCCGGTCAGGTGGGCGAAGACGACCACGTTGGAGTCCCAGTGCCGGTCCGCCGTGAGGCTGCCGCCGCACGTGATCAGGCGGAGCTCGGCCCGGCCGTGGGTGTCCCCGTACACCTTCGCGGTGGGGAAGGCGTCCTTCTTGAACGTGTCGACGGCGTCCACGGCGAACACGGCCGTGCTGCCGTCCGTACGGTGCACCTCGATCTGCGCCCCCTTCGCCAGTTCCTTCAGGCGGTGGAAGACGGCCTCCTTGGTGGTGGGCGTGTCCAGGTGGCCGACGATCGCGGCCGCGCCCTTCTCCCCGGGTGTCGGCCCCTGCCGGTACCAGGCCGCCTCCATCGGCCGGTCGAACGACGGCTCCTGCATCTGCCCGCCGGCGTCCAGCCCGACCGCGTCGAGGGCGGCGTCCACGTGGATCGACGGGATGTCGATCCGGTCCGGCACCGACGGCGCCAGCGAGGTGGCGGCCACCGGTTTGACCTGAGGGGCGGCCGCGGCGGACCCGCCTGAGCCGTGCGCGGAGCCGCAGCCCGCGACGAGTACGGCGGCCAGTGCGGCGGCGCCCGCGCCCGCGGCGGTACGGCGCAGCCGCGCCGGGCGGCGGCCGGCCGGGCGGTCAGCCACGGGACTGCCGGCGACGGCGCAGCAGACCGGCCCCGGCCAGCCCGACGGCGGTGGCGGCGGAGGCCCCGCCGACGGTGAGCAGTCCGTCGTCCACGCCCTTGCGGACGGCGGCGGGGGCGGCCTGACCCGTGTTCACCGATCCCTTCGGAGTGCGGTGCTCGGCGGGCTGGAGCGGCTTCAGGCCGCTGCCGTGCCGGTGCCCGTTGCCGTTGCCGTTGCCGCCGGTGGCGTCGGTCGTGAACTTCCAGGTGTCGAACTTCCTGCCGCCCGCGTACGCGTCCACCCCGTAGTAGCCGGTCTTGACGTGCGGGGCGACGACGGCGGTGCCGGTCCAGGTGTCCGGGGCGGTCCGCTTCAGGCCGACCCGCCCGCCGAAGGCGCCGGAGTCGACGTACGCGCTCGTGGCGGCGGTCTTGACGGTGACGCGGATCCGGTCGCCGGGCCTGCCGTGGTCGGCGGAGAGGCTGAGGGAGTCCGCGACGGGCACGGGGGTGGGCTTGCCGTTGCGCACGGTGAGCTGCGCGGAGGCGCCGACCGGCTTGCCGTCCGGGCCGGTGGCGGTGAGCGTGACGGTGTGGGGGCCGGCGGTGGCGGTCTGCACGACGGTGCCCCGGCCGTTCCAGACGCTCTTGCCCTCGGTCATGGGGACGCTGCCGCCCAGGGCGTCGGAGCTGACCCGGACGTGGGTGGAGCCGGCCGGGAGGCCGGCGGTGACGGTCACGTGCGTCCCGGGCCGGGCGGTGCCGGGGGTGACGTCGAGGGTGGCGGTGGCGGGGGCTTTGGTTGGCTTGGCGTCGGTCGGGGTGGCGGTCGGGGTCGCGTCGGCGGTGGTGCCGCCGGGGTGGGTTCCGCCGTCGGCGGCGAACGCGGTCGCCGGGCCGGCCAGGGCCATCGCGGAGGCGAGGGCGAGGGCGGGGACGGTGAGTGCCTTGCGCATGGAGTACCTCCTGACAGGGCCGGGATCGTTCCCGGCACACCAGACATGAGGGACATCCTGGGTGTGCGGTTGCAGGCCGGGAAGCTGTCCGCCGGCCCGCCCGCCGAAGGTCCTCCGGGGCGAAACCGCAGGCTGCGCAGCCTGTCGGGAGGCCCCGTTTGCAGGCTCTTTGCCGCCATTTTTGGGACCAAGGTCCCGGCTCTCGCCGGCCGGGACACCCCGCCCGCACGGCACCGCACGGCCGAGACCCCCGGTACGGCCGAGGCCCCCGGTGACGCATGGTCACCGGGGGCCTCGGTCCGGGCGGTCGGGCCGTCGTCGGCCCGCCGGGTCAGAGCTTCTCGATCACGTGGTCGATGCACGCCGTCAGCGCGGTGACGTCCGCCGGGTCGATCGCCGGGAACATCGCGATGCGCAGCTGGTTGCGGCCCAGCTTGCGGTACGGCTCGGTGTCGACGATGCCGTTGGCGCGCAGCACCTTGGCGACCGCGGCCGCGTCCACGCTGTCGTCGAAGTCGATCGTGCCGATGACGGAGGACCGCTTCGCCGGGTCCGTGACGAACGGCTGCGCGTACTTGGACTTCTCCGCCCAGCCGTACAGCGCCTGCGCGGAGGCCGACGTGCGCGCCACCGCCCAGTCCAGGCCGCCCTGGCCGTTGATCCACTCCAGCTGCTCGTTCAGCAGGAACAGGGTGGACAGCGCCGGGGTGTTGTACGTCTGGTTCTTCAGCGAGTTGTCGATCGCCGTCGGCAGCGAGAAGAACTCCGGGACGTGCCGGCCGGACGCGTGGATCCGCTGCGCGCGCTCCAGGGCGGCCGGGGAGAACGCGGCCAGCCACAGGCCGCCGTCCGCCGCGAACGACTTCTGCGGGGCGAAGTAGTAGACGTCCGTCTCGGTGATGTCCACGGGCAGGCCGCCCGCGCCCGAGGTGGCGTCGACCAGCACGAGCGCGCCCTGGTCGGCGCCGGCGACCCGCTTGACGGGGGCGGCGACGCCGGTGGAGGTCTCGTTGTGGGTGAAGGCGTACGCGTCGACGCCCGCCTCGGCGGCCGGCTCCGGGTGGGTGCCGGGCTCGGAGGCGATGACGGTCGGGTCCTCCAGCCACGGCGCGAGCTTCGCGGCCTTGGCGAACTTGGAGGAGAACTCACCGAAGTTGAGGTGCTGCGACTTGCGTTCGATCAGGCCGTGGGTCGCCACGTCCCAGAAGGCGGTGGAGCCGCCGTTGCCCAGGATGATCTCGTAGCCCTCGGGGAGGGAGAAGAGGTCCCGGAGGCCCTGCCGTACCGAGCCGACCAGGTTCTTGACCGGGGCCTGCCGGTGGGAGGTGCCGAGGAGAGAGGTACCGGTGGCGGCCAGGGCTTCGAGGGCCTCCGTCCGCACCTTGGAGGGGCCCGCGCCGAAACGGCCGTCGGCGGGCTTGATGTCAGCGGGAATCTGGATCTCAGCCACGAGCGGAGCGTAGCGGGTCCCGCCACGCGCCGTTCGGGCGCGTCCACCCGGTGAGACGGGCTCACCCGCGGGAGTGGGTGGGAGGGTGGCGGGATGACGGACACGGGCGGTGCGGCGGGCGGCGGCAGTACGGGCGGTACGGGAGGGGCGGCCGGGCGGAGGGCGGGCGGGGCGGCGCGGACGGCGCGGACGGTGGGGGACCCGGGCGGGCTGGCGCGGGCGCTGCGGGCGGCGGTCCGCGGCGAGGTCGACTTCGGGGCGGCGGCCCGGGCGCTGGTCACGATGGACGCCTCGAACTACCGGAGGGTGCCGCTCGGAGTGGTCGCCCCGCGGGACGCCGAGGACGTGGCGGCGGTGCTGCGGGTGTGCGCCGAGGCGGGCGTGCCGGTGGTGCCGCGCGGCGGCGGGACCTCCATCGCCGGTCAGGCCACCGGGGTGGGCGTGGTGCTCGACTTCACCCGTCACATGACCGCCGTCCTCGACCTCGACCCCCAGGCGCGGACGGCGGTGGTGCAGCCGGGGGCGGTGCTCGACGTGCTGCGCGGGCGGGCGGCGGCGCACGGGCTGACCTTCGGGCCCGACCCGTCCACCCGCAGCCGCTGCACGCTCGGCGGGATGATCGGCAACAACGCGTGCGGCTCGCACTCGGTGGCCTGGGGCACCACCGCCGACAACGTGCGGGAGCTGACCGTCCTGCGGTACGGCGACCCCGGCGGCCCGCACCGGCTGGCCCGCGGCTGGTCCGGCGCCCCCGCCGGCCTGCCGGAGCTGGTCGCGGCGAACCTGGCGCTGCTGCGCACCGCGCTGCCCCGGCCCGGCCTGACCCGCCGGATCTCCGGGTACGCGGTCGATGCGCTGCTGCCGGAGCGGGGCGTCGAGCTGGCCCGCGCGTTCTGCGGCAGCGAGGGCACGCTCGGCGTGGTCACCGAGGCGGTGGTCGAGCTGGTCCCGCTGCCGCCGCGGCCGGCCCTGGCCGTCCTCGGCTACGCCGACGAGGGCGCGGCCGCCGAGGCCGCGGCCGGGCTGCTGCCGTACGGGCCGCTGACGGTGGAGGGGATGGCCGCCGACCTGGTCCGCGGGGCGGCGGGCGCGGAACTGCTGCCGCGGGGGCGGGCGTGGCTGTTCGTCGAGATGCCGGACGAGGCGGCGGCGCACGAGGTCGTCCGGGCGGCCGACGCGGTGTCCGCGGCCGTCCTCGCGGACCCGGCCCGCCAACGTGCGCTGTGGCGCATCCGCGAGGACGCCGCCGGCACCGCGACCCGCCTGCCCGACGGCACGGAGGCCTGGCCCGGCTGGGAGGACTGCGCCGTCCCGCCGGCCCGTCTGGCCGGCTACCTCCGCGACTTCCGCACCCTGCTGTCCGCCCACGGCCTCCGCGGCATCCCGTACGGCCACTTCGGCGAGGGCTGCATCCACGTCCGCATCGATTTCGACCTGGCGAGCGCGCCCGGCGTCGCCCGCTTCCGCCGCTTCTCGGAGGAACTGGCAGTCCTGGTCACCGCCCACGGCGGCTCCCTCTCCGGCGAACACGGCGACGGCCAGGCCCGCGCGGAACTCCTCCCGCACATGTACGGCCCCGACACAATCCGCCTCTTCGAGTCGTACAAGGACGTGTGGGACCCGGCGGGGGGTCTGAACCCGGGGATGCTGGTGCGGGCGCACCGGCTGGACGAGAACCTGCGGTTCCTGCCGGTGGCGGTTCCGGCCCCGCCGCCTTCCGAGGCGCGGGGGTCCGGAGGCGGAGCCCCCGAAACCACCCTGGCCCGCGGAGTCGTCCGCTGCGTCGGCGTGGCCAGGTGCCGGTCCGCAGAACCGTCCGGCACGGACGTGATGTGCCCGTCGTTCCGCGTCACGCGCGACGAGCGCCATTCGACGAGGGGCCGGGCCCGCCTCCTCCACGAAATGCTCACCGGGGAGCTCGTCGAGGATTCCTGGCGCTCGACGGACGTCCGCGAGGCCCTGGACCTCTGCCTCTCCTGCAAGGGCTGCCGCAGCGACTGCCCCGCCGGCGTCGACATGGCCGCGTACAAGGCGGAGTTCCTGCACCGCCACTGGGCGGGCCGCATCCGCCCGGCCGCCCACTACACGATGGGTGGCCTCCCCGCCTGGCTCCACCTCATCGCCACGGTCCGCGGAGCCGCCCCGGCCAACCTCCTCGGCCGGGTTCCGCTGCTGCGCCGCCTCGGCGGGATCACCCCGGAACGGGAGCTGCCGCCGGTGGCGGCGGAACCGTTCACCCGCTGGTTCCGGAAGCACGGCGTCCCCGCCGGCCGGGGCGAGCGCGTGCTCCTGTGGCCCGACACGTTCACCGAACACCTCGCACCCGAGGTCGGGCGGGCCGCCGTACGGGTCCTGGCGGCGGCCGGAATCGGGGTGGAACTGCCGCGCGGCCGGGTGTGCTGCGGGCTGACCTACCTGTCCACGGGCCGGCTGGACCGGGCCCGTGCGGTGCTGCGGCGAACCCTGGACGTCGTGGGGGAGACCGGCCCGGTGGCCGTGCTGGAGCCGAGCTGCGCGGCGGCCCTGCGCGCGGACCTGCCGGAGCTGCTGCCGGACGATCCGCGGGCGGCCCGGCTGGCGGCGGCGGTACGGACGTTCGCGCAGGTCCTGGAGGAACGGGCGCCGCACTGGCAGCCGCCGCGGCTGGACCGTGCGGTGGCCGGGCAGACGCACTGCCACCAGCACGCGGTGCTGGGCGACGCGGCGGAACGCCGGCTGCGGGAGCGGGCCGGTCTGACCGGGGCGCTCAGCGCCGGCTGCTGCGGGCTGGCCGGGAACTTCGGCTTCGAGCGGGGTGCTGGGCGGTACGCGGTGTCGGTGGCCTGCGCGGAGGAACAACTCCTGCCGGCGGTCCGTGCCGCCCCTCCCGCGGCGGCGGTCCTTGCCGACGGCTTCTCCTGCCGCACCCAGCTGGCCCACCTGTCCCCGCGCCCCGCCCTGCACATGGCCCAGCTCCTGTCGGAGGGCCTCGTAAGGTGATAGGCCTCGTAAGGTGATAGGGCGCTGGATGCCCCTTACGGATTAAGGTGGGGGAATGCCCCGTTCCGCCCCTGCCGTGTCCGCCGCGCCCACGTCCGCCCCCTCCCGCCCCGAACGACCGCACGGCCCGTCCCGCCTCGGCCCCGTCGGCCTGGTCATCGCCGCCGGCATCTCCGTACAGTTCGGCGCCGCCATCGCCGTCATGCTCATGCCCCGCGCCGGCGCCGCCGGTGTCGTCGCACTGCGCCTGGCCGCCGCGGCCGTGGTCCTGCTCGCCGTGTGCCGGCCGCGGCTGCGCGGGTACTCGCGGGCCGACTGGGGCACGGTGATCGCCTTCGGCATCGCCATGGCCGGCATGAACGGCCTCTTCTACCAGGCCATCGACCGCATCCCGCTCGGCCCCGCCGTCACGCTGGAGGTGCTCGGCCCGCTCGCCCTGTCGGTCGTCGTGGCCCGCCGCCTGTCCAGCCTGCTGTGGGCGGGCCTGGCACTGGCCGGCGTGGCGCTGCTCAGCGGGCACGGGGGCGGCGGCTTCGGCGGCCTGGACCCGGCGGGTGCGGCGTTCGCGGTCGGTGCGGGCGCGATGTGGGCGGCGTACATCGTCTTCAGCGCCCGCACCGGGAGGCGCTTCCCGCAGGCGGACGGGCTGGCCCTGGCCATGGCCGTGGCGGCGGTCCTCAGCCTGCCGCTGGGCATCGCGGAAGCGGGTACGGCCCTGCTGGTGCCGGGCACGCTGCTGCTGGGCGTCGGCGTGGCCCTGCTGTCGTCGGTCCTGCCGTACACCCTCGAACTGCTGGCCCTGCGGCGGCTGCCCGCCCCTACCTTCGCCGTCCTGATGAGCCTGGAGCCGGCGATCGCCGCGCTGGCCGGCCTGTTCGTCCTCCACCAGGCCATGTCCTGGACGGACGCGGCCGCCATCGCCCTCGTCATCGCCGCCAGCATGGGCGCGGTCCGCGCGCAGACGCGGGACCGGGTACGGGCGGAGGCGTAGCGGGGGCGGACTCCTCCTCGCGGGACACGCCCACCCCCACCCCCGGTCCGGGGCGTGCGGCCGTCGTCAGGTCCGGGCCGTCCCCGTCTCGCCGCCCCCGGCGGTGGCGCTGGTCGCGCCGGTGTTCCAGTCCGCGCCCCAGCCGTTGGTGACGGCCGCGACGCGGGAGCCGCCGGCCGTACCGGCCGCGTTGGGCCAGTCAGCACCCCAGCCGCGGTGGGGTGCGTCGCTGGGCCAGCAGCCGTGGCAGTCGCCGGCGGGCGCGGGTGTGATCGTGGTCGTGGCGGGGCTCACCCAGCAGTTGCCGCATCCGGCGGCGGTTGCGGCGGGGGCGACCACGGCGAGGAGGGCAGCCGACAGGGCGAATGCGGTCGCCGTGCGACCGAGGCGGGTCTTCATGCGGGGGATGCTCGCAGTAGCGCGCGGGCGGACGACAGAGTTCCCCCACACGGAATCCCCCTGACAGGGGCTCCGCCCCTGAACCCCGCGCCTCGATCGCCGGCTTGTTTTCCCCTGCCCGGGACTTCGGCTGCGGGCTGGATGCCGCGGGGCAAACCAGCCTCGCCAGGGGGCACCTCCCAGCCCCCTGGGGCTGGGGGAGTTTGAGGCGCGGGGTCTGGGACGGAGCCCTGGTTCGGAACGGGGCCGGCCCCGTTCACCCGTACCGCTCCGCCAGCGTCGCCGCCGTGCGGGCCAGGCGGGCGCGGAGTTCCGGGGGGCCCAGGACCTCGACGTCCGTGCCGAGGGACAGGAATTCGCGTTCCGCCGCGTCCAGCGAGTCGACCGGGAGGGTCGCGCGGACCCAGCCGTCCGCCCCGTCCGGCGCGCCGCCGACCGCCAGCGCCCGCGCCTGCGCGCAGCTGATGCGGGCGGCGCCGCGCGGGGAGAGCCGTACGTCCGCCTGCTGCGGACCGGCCGCCTCCGCGGCCTGCCAGTGCGCCGCCAGGTCGAAGCCCTCCGGCGGCCCGGCCTCGTCCCCCGTCTCGGCCAGCGACAGGAACCCGTCCACCGGATACGTGCACGGCCCCGGCCCGGCCACCAGGTACCAGCGCCCCGCCTTCAGCACGAGCCCGTACGGCTCCAGCCGGCACACCCCGCCGGCGGACAGCCGCACCTCGATGACCCGCCCCCGCCACACCGCGTCCGCGACCTGCGGCAGGAACGGGACCTCGGCGTGGTCCGCGTACCAGCCCGGCGCGTCCAGGTGGAAGCGCCGCCGGAGGCGGTCGGCCTCGGTGCGCAGCTCCGGCGGGAGGGCCGCGCGCAGCCGCAGGCGGGTGGCGGAGAGGGCCTGGCCGAGGCCGAGCTCGGCGGCCGGTCCGGGCAGCCCGGCGAGGAACAGGGCCTCGGCCTCGCCGGGCGCGAGGCCGGTGACCCGGGTCCGGTAGCCGTCGTGCAGCTGGTAGCCGCCGCTGTGCCCGGCGTCCCCGTACACCGGCACTCCGGACGCGGCGAGGGCTTCCGCGTCCCGGTAGATCGTCCGTACGGACACCTCCAGCTCCCGGGCCAGCTGCGCGGCGGTCATCCGGCCCCGGGTCTGGAGCAGCAGGAGGATGGACAGTAGACGGCTGGATCTCATGGCGATGACGGTTCCCCTGGTCCGCGGATCCCCCCTGGATCCCTGGCGTGTACGTCGTGGTGCCGCCGCCCCGCGGCGTCGGGCGGCCCGGTCAGGCGACCGGCAGGTCCAGCCGCGCCGGGTCCCCCTCCGGGGAGGTGAAGGCGAGCGTCGTGCGGGGCAGGTTCGCGTCGCCGTAGAACGGGTCGCGGGCGTCGACCGCGAGCAGCAGCCGGTGGCGGGCCGGGACGTCGTAGCCGACCGCCTGGAGGTCGATGCCGGCCGTCACGGGCTGCCCGGCCGGCGTGTCCAGGTCGGTGAACGGCGCGTGCGTGACCAGGTGCGCGTCCCCGTCCGGCCCGACGTCCAGCAGGTACGCGATGAACGTGGAGCCCGTGGTCCCCGCCGTGTACGTCATGCGCAGGTGCGGTACGCCGCGCAGCCGCAGGGTGTCGTCCAGCGGGGCCGAGACCCAGACCCCGGCGACGGTCCGGTCGATCACGGCCGTCTCGTACACCTTGGGCCGGCCCGCCATCTCCGCGTAGCCGCCGGTGATGACGGCGTCGGCGACGGTGGCGGGGGTGTCGGTGCCGGTCAGCACCCGGGTGGTCCAGCCGCCTTCCGGTTTCGGGGACAGCGTGCCGTCCCCGCCCTCCGGCCCGCCGACCGGGTGCAGCCGGACCTGCTGCCCGGTGAACGCGTCGAGGTCGGTGCTCGGCTCCAGGCGGGTGTTCCACATGATCTGGCTCAGCACCTGCCCCTCGTCCCCGATGCCGCTGCCGCCGTCGCCCTTCAGGTGGTGGCCGAACCACCGGTGGGCGTCGGTCCAGATCCGGTTCGGCAGGCCGAGCATGCCGCTCATCTCCGGCCCGGAGTGGTCCCCGACGGACAGGTCGATCCGCTTGGGACCGGTCAGCTCGGCGAACATCTTCAGCATCTGGTTCGGCGGGAACAGCGTCTCGTGCCAGGCGTGCGCGTAGAACACCGGCACCCGCCGCCGGTTCAGCTCCGCCCGGTAGGTGTACGGGGAGCGGCGGCGCGCCCACTCCAGGGTCCGGTCGGTCTCGCGGTTGCCCAGCACGTTGGCGAAGACCTCCGCCGTCTCCTCGCTCAGCCGGGCCTTCTCGGCGGCCTTGAGCAGGGCTTTCACGGAGGCGATGTGCCGGGTGGAGTTCTCCAGGAAGGCGGCGCCGAGGTCGCCCCAGCTGCTGAGGGCGGCGACGGCGTCGACCCGTTCGTCGTGCGCGGCGACGAGCTGGCTGATGCCGGAGCCGTACGAGTCGCCGAGGAAGCCGACCTTGGTGACCGGGCCGCGGACCCGCTCGGCGACGAAGTCCAGCGCCCGGCTGCCGTCGAGCACGTCCAGCGGCCCCGCGACGTCGACCGCGCCGCCGGAGCGGCCGAAGCCGCGGGCGGTGTACGCGAGGACGTGGTAGCCCTGCGCGGCGAACAGCGACGCCTGCACCGCGTACAGCACCCAGCCCTGGTTCGCCCACGGCGAGGGCATGACGACGACCGGGCGTGGCCGGGTGTCGGTGTGCCGCCACAGGGCGCCGTCCAGCTCGTCCCCGTCGGCGCCGGGGATGCGGACCCGGCCGAAGACGACGAGGGAGAGGGCGGCGGCCGCTTCGGCGGCGCGGGCGGCGGGCAGCGCGGAGGTGTCCCCGCTCTCCAGGGCGGCGGCGAAGGCGCCGAGTGCGGCCTCGTCGAGTTCGGGGTACAGGGTCGCCGGGGGCAGGGCAGCATCGGTCACGGTGTCCACATCTCCTCGTCGGGTGCATGAACGCGTGCGTGCTCGGGCCCTGAGCGCTGCTCAGTATGGGCTCCGACATCCGCGACGTTTCGCGGGTTCCGGGGATCAGACCGGAATTGCCCCCTTGTCGGGAGACGGCCGGATGGGCCGGGTGGGGTGCTTCCGCTGCGGCTCCACGGCGTGAGCTGCAACACGCCCGGGATTGCGGAGAGTTGACCCGTGGCCAGATCCGGCCCCCGGTTCGCGATAAATCATGCAAGCACGCTTGATTGTTTCGGTGCCCGCTGCCACGCTCTCCCTCACGCCGGAGTGCCCGTCCGTGTCCGAACCCTTCCCGAGGGAGCGCACGTGTCCGATCCGAACGCCCGCCCGCCCCTGCCCGTCTTCGCCGACCTACGGGCCGAGAGCAGCGAAATCGACCTGCTGGTCGACGGGTTGGCGGACCCCGACTGGCGGCGCCCGACGCCCGCCGCGGGCTGGACCGTCGCCCACCAGATCGCCCACCTCGCCTGGACCGACCGGGCCGCGCTGCTCGCGATGACCGACCCCGGCGGCTTCGGCCGCATGGTCGAAGTGGCGCTCGCCGACCCCGACGGTTTCGTGGACGAGGGCGCCGCGGAAGGGGCCGCGCTGCCGCCCGCGGAGCTGCTGGCGCGGTGGCGGGCGGGCCGCGCCGAACTCGACGCGGTGCTCGCCGGTGCCCCGGCCGACGCCCGTTTCCCCTGGTACGGCCCGCCGATGAAGGCCGCCTCGATGGCGAGCGCCCGGCTGATGGAGAGCTGGGCGCACGGCACGGACATCGCCGACGCGCTCGGCGTACGGCGGACCCCGACGGTCCGGCTGCAGCACGTCGCGCGGATCGGGGTGCGCGCCCGGGACTACGCGTACGCCGTGCACGGACTGCCGGTGCCGGAGGGGGAGTTCCGGGTGGAGCTGACCCCGCCGGCGGCCGCGGGACCGGCCGCCGCGGTCTGGGCGTACGGTCCCGAGGATGCCCCGCAGCGGGTCACCGGACCCGCCCTCGACTTCTGCCTCCTGGTCACCCGGCGCGCCCACCGCGCCGATCTGGCCGTCCGCGCCGAGGGCCCGGACGCGGACCGCTGGCTGGACATCGCGCAGGCCTTCGCCGGGCCGGCGGGGGCCGGGCGCAGCCCGCAGGGGGAGCGGTGACGGCGCCGGCCCCCGACCCGTCGCGGCCGCTGCGTATCGGGAACGCCTCCGGGTTCTACGGCGACCGGTTCGCCGCGGTGCGGGAGATGCTGACCGGCGGGCCGCTGGACGTGCTGACCGGGGACTACCTCGCCGAGCTGACCATGCTGATCCTCGGCCGGGACCGGCTGAAGAACCCCGGGCTGGGATACGCGAAGACGTTCCTCAAGCAGCTGGAGGAGGGCCTCGGGCTCGCCCACGACCGCGGGGTGCGGATCGTCGCCAACGCGGGCGGCCTCAACCCGGCCGGGCTCGCCGACGCCGTACGGGCGCTCGCCGCGAAGACCGGGGTGCCGGTCGCGGTGGCGCACGTCGAGGGCGACGACCTGCTGCCGCGGGACGGCGCGCTCACCGCGAACGCGTACCTCGGCGGCGGCGGGATCACCGCGTGCCTGCGGGCCGGCGCCGACGTCGTGGTCACCGGCCGGGTCACGGACGCGGCCCTGGTCAGCGGCGCGGCGGCCTGGTGGTTCGACTGGTCGCCGCAGGAGTACGACGCCCTCGCCGGGGCGGTCGTCGCCGGGCACGTCCTGGAGTGCGGCACCCAGGCCACCGGCGGCAACTACGCCTTCTTCGGCCGCCACGACGTCCGCCGCCCCGGCTTCCCGCTCGCCGAGATCGCCGCCGACGGCTCCGCGGTCGTCACCAAGCACCCCGGCACCGGTGGCGCCGTCACCACCGGCACCGTCACCGCCCAGCTGCTGTACGAGACCCAGGGCGCCCGCTACCCAGGCCCGGACGTCACGGCCAGGCTGGACACCGTACGGCTGGCGCAGGCGGGCCCCGACCGGGTGCGGATCTCCGGCACCCGGGGCGAGGCCCCGCCCGCCACCCTCAAGGCGGGCGTGACCCGGATCGGCGGCTGGCGCAACGAGACCGTGTTCGTGCTCACCGGCCTCGACATCGAGGAGAAGGCCGCGCTCGTCCGCGAGCAGCTGGCCGGCGCGCTGGCGGGGATCGCCGAGTCCTCCTGGACGCTGGCCCGCACCGACCACCCGGACCCGGACACCGAGGAGACGGCGAGCGCCCTGCTCCGGCTGGTCGTCCGCGACCCGGCGGCCGAGCGGGTGGGCCGTCCGTTCACTGCCGCGGGCATCGAACTCGCCCTGGCCGGCTACCCCGGCTTCCACGTCACCGCACCGCCCGGACCGCCCGAACCGTACGGGGTGTTCACCGCGGAGCACGTCCCGGCGGAGGAGGTCCCGCACACGGCGGTCCTGCCGACCGGCGAACGGCTCGCGATCCCGGTCCCGCCGCGGATTCCGGCCACGGGGCCGGCGGAGCCGCCGGAGGCTGCGGCGGATCCGGGGGCGGCCCCCGGGACGGACCCCGGGACGGACCCCGGGCCCGCGGCCGGTCCCATGGCCGGTCCGGCGGCCGGCCCCGCCCCCGGATCCGGCCCCGCCCCCGGATCCGGCCCCACCCCGGAGCCCGCGCCCGATGCCCACACCCGCCGCGTCCCCCTGGGCCGCCTCTTCGGCGCCCGCAGTGGGGACAAGGGCGGGGACGCGAACCTCGGCGTGTGGGCCGAGTCCGACGCCGCCTGGCAGTGGCTCGACGCCCACCTGACCGCCGACGCACTGCGGGAACTGCTGCCGGAGGTCCGCCCGCTGGACCTCGTACGGCACCGGCTGCCGGCCCTGCGCGCGCTCAACTTCGAGATCCGCGGCCTGCTCGGCGAGGGCGTCGCCGCCCGGCGGCGGTTCGACCCGCAGGCCAAGGCGCTCGGCGAATGGCTCCGGGCCCGGCACGCCGACCTGCCCGCGGCCCTCCTGGACGCAGCCGCACCCGCCACGACCACACCCGAGGAGGTGAGCCGGTGAGCCGGCTCGGTACCCGGATCGACCCCGAGTCCGCGGAGTACGCGGCGCACCGGGACACCGCCCTGGAGCGGCTCGCCGAACTCGACGCCGAGCACGCCAAGGCGCTCGCCGGCGGCGGCGAGAAGTACACCGCCCGGCACCGCGCCCGCGGCAAGCTCCTCGCCCGGGAGCGCATCGAGCTGCTGCTCGACCCGGACACCCCGTTCCTCGAACTGTCCCCGCTCGCCGCCTGGGGCAGCGACTACCCGGTCGGCGCCTCGATGGTCACCGGCATCGGCACCGTCGAGGGCACCACCTGCCTGATCACCGCCAACGACCCCACCGTCCGCGGCGGCGCCTCCAACCCGTGGACCCTCAAGAAGGCCCTGCGCGCCAACGAGATCGCCCGCGCCAACCGGCTGCCGTGCATCAGCCTCGTCGAATCCGGCGGCGCCGACCTGCCCTCCCAGAAGGAGATCTTCATCCCGGGCGGGGCGATCTTCCGCGACCTCACCCGGCTGTCCGCCGAGGGCATCCCGACCATCGCCGTGGTCTTCGGCAACTCCACCGCCGGCGGCGCGTACGTCCCCGGCATGTCCGACCACACGATCATGGTCAAGGACCGCTCCAAGGTGTTCCTCGGCGGCCCGCCGCTGGTCAAGATGGCCACCGGCGAGGAGAGCGACGACGAATCCCTCGGCGGCGCCGACATGCACGCCCGGATCTCCGGCCTCGCCGACCAGCTCGCCGCCGACGAGGAGGACGCCATCCGGCAGGCCCGCCGCGTGGTGGCCCGCCTCAACCACCGCCGGGCCCACCCGGAGCCCGCGGCCGCCGACGAACCCCGGTACGACCCCGAGGAACTCCTCGGCATCGTGCCCGCCGACCTCAAGACCCCGTTCGACCCCCGCGAGGTCATCGCCCGCATCGTCGACGGCTCCGCGTTCGACGAGTTCAAACCGCTCTACGGCACCAGCCTGGTGACCGGCTGGGCCACCCTCCACGGCTACCCCGTCGGCATCCTCGCCAACGCCCAGGGCGTCCTGTTCAGCGCGGAGTCCCAGAAGGCCGCCCAGTTCATCCAGCTCGCCAACCAGCGCGACATCCCGCTGCTGTTCCTCCACAACACCACCGGCTACATGGTCGGCAAGGAGTACGAGCAGGGCGGCATCGTCAAACACGGCTCGATGATGATCAACGCGGTGTCGAACTCCCGGGTCCCGCACCTGTCCGTCCTCATCGGCGCCTCCTACGGCGCCGGCCACTACGGCATGTGCGGCCGTGCCTACGAGCCGCGGTTCCTGTTCGCCTGGCCCAGCGCCAAGTCCGCCGTCATGGGCCCGCAGCAGCTCGCCGGGGTGCTCTCCATCGTGGCCCGGCAGTCCGCCGCCGCGAAGGGCCGCCCGTACGACGAGGAGGCCGACGCCGGCATGCGCGCCTTCGTGGAGGCGCAGATCGAGTCGGAGTCGCTGCCCATGTTCCTGTCCGGGCGGCTCTACGACGACGGGATCATCGACCCCCGCGACACCCGCACCGTCCTCGGCTTGTGCCTCTCCGCCGTCCACAACGCCCCCGTCGAGGGCGCCCGCGGCGGCTTCGGCGTCTTCCGGATGTGAGCCCCAGATGACCACCCAGAACGCCCGGCCCGCCGGGCACCCCCGCCCCCTCACCTCGCTGCTCGTCGCCAACCGCGGCGAGATCGCGGTACGGATCTTCCGTACCGCCCGCGCCCTCGGCCTCGACACCGTCGCCGTGCACTCCGACCCCGACGCCGCAGCCGCACACGTCCGCGCCGCCGACGCCGCCGTCCGGCTGCCCGGCGCCGCCCCCGCCGACACCTACCTGCGCGCCGACCTGATCATCGAAGCCGCCCGGGCCGCCGGCGCCGACGCCGTCCACCCCGGCTACGGCTTCCTCTCCGAGAGCGCCGCCTTCGCCCGCGCCGTCCAGGACGCCGGACTCGTGTGGATCGGCCCGCCGCCCGCCGCCATCGAGGCCATGGCCTCCAAGACCCGGGCCAAGGAGCTGATGCGCGCCGCCGGCGTGCCCCTGCTGGAACCCGTCGACCCGGCCGCGGCCACCGCCGCCGACCTGCCGCTCCTGCTCAAGGCGGCCGCCGGCGGTGGCGGCCGCGGCATGCGGGTGGTCCGCGACCTCGACGACCTCAAGTCGGAGCTGGACGCGGCCGCCGCCGAGGCCCGCTCCGCGTTCGGCGACGGCGAGGTGTTCGCCGAGCCGTACGTCGAGCACGGCCGCCACGTCGAAGTGCAGATCCTCGCCGACGCCCACGGCACCGTCTGGGCCCTCGGCACCCGCGACTGCTCCCTCCAGCGCCGCCACCAGAAGGTCATCGAGGAGGCCCCCGCCCCCGGGCTGCCCGCCCCGCTGCGCACCGCCCTGCACCAGGCCGCCACCGCCGCCGCCCGCGCCGTCTCCTACCAGGGCGCCGGCACCGTGGAATTCCTCGTCACCGCCGACGGCCGGCCCTGCTTCCTGGAGATGAACACCCGCCTCCAGGTGGAACACCCCGTCACCGAAGCCGTGTTCGGCCTCGACCTGGTCGCCCTCCAGCTGCGCATCGCCGAGGGACTCCCGCTGCCGGCCACGCCCCCCGAGCCGCACGGCCACGCCGTCGAGGCCCGGCTGTATGCCGAGGACCCGGCCCGCGGCTGGCGCCCCCAGACCGGCACCCTCGACACCCTCGACTTCCCCGACGGGGTCCGCGTGGACACCGGCTTCGACGCCGGCGACACCGTCGGCGTCCACTACGACCCCATGATCGCCAAGGTCATCGCCCACGCGCCCACCCGCGCCGAGGCCGTCCGCACCCTGGCGCACGCCCTCACCCGGACCCGGATCCACGGCCTGGCCACCAACCGCGACCTCCTCGTACGCTCCCTGCGCCACGAGGAGTTCGCCGCCGCGCGCCTCGACACCGGTTTCTACGACCGGCACCTGCCGGAGCTGACGGCCGCCGACGGGGACGACGCGTCCGCCGCTCCGCTCGCCGCCCTGGCCGCCGCCCTCGCGACCGCCGTCCCCACCCCCGGTGCGCCGCTCGCGGCCCGCACCGGAGCCTGGCGGAACGTGCCCTCCCAGCCGCAGCTGCGCCGCTACCGCGCCGAGCCCGACGGCACCGAGCACGAGGTCCGCTACCACCGGACCCGCACCGGACCCGAGCCGGTCGGCTTCCCCGGCGTCCGCGTCCTCGCGGTCTCGCCCACCGGGGTCGTGTTCGAACACCACGGCATCCGGCGGACGTTTCACGTGAAACACCACGGGATGTTCCACGTGAAACCGAATTCGAACAGCGCCGCCCGGACCGTCTACGTGGACTCCCCGCTCGGCTCCCACACCTTCACCGAGCTGCCCCGGTTCACCGACCCCCAGGACCGCACCGAACCGGGCTCACTGCTCGCCCCCATGCCCGGCACCGTGGTCCGCGTCGCCGACGGCCTCGCCCCCGGCACCCCCGTCACCGCCGGCACCCCCCTCATCTGGCTGGAGGCGATGAAGATGGAACACCGCATCCTCGCGCCCGCCTCCGGCACGCTCACCGCGCTCCACGCCGAACCCGGCCGACAGGTCGAACTCGGCGCCCTGCTCGCCGTAGTCCAGGAGGAAGCACCGTCATGAGCTCCGCCACCGGCACCGTCATCGAAACCGAAGAGCACCGGGCCCTGCGCGCCGCCGTCGCCGCCCTCGGGCAGCGGTACGGCCGCGAGTACCTCGCCAAGACCGCCCGCGAAGGCGGCCACCCCGTAGAGCTGTGGGCGGAAGCCGCCAAGCTCGGCTACCTCGGTGTGAACCTCCCCGAGCAGTACGGCGGCGGAGGCGGCGGCATCGCCGAACTCTCCCTCGTCCTAGAGGAACTGGGCGCCGCCGGCTGCCCGCTGCTCATGATGGTGGTCTCGCCCGCCATCTGCGGCACGGTCATCGCCCGCTTCGGCACCGAGCAGCAGAAGCAGGCCTGGCTGCCGGGCCTCGCCGACGGCAGCCGCACCATGGCCTTCGGCATCACCGAGCCCGACGCCGGATCCAACTCGCACCGGATCACGACCACCGCCCGCCGCGACGGCGACGACTGGGTGATCAGCGGCCGCAAGGTCTTCATCTCCGGCGTGGACATCGCCGACGCCACCCTGATCGTCGGCCGCACCGAGGACGCCCGCACCGGCAGCCTCAAGCCCTGCCTGTTCATCGTGCCGCGCGACGCCCCCGGCTTCACCCGCTCCGCCATCGACATGGAACTCCAGGCCGCGGAGAAGCAGTTCGAGCTGGTCCTCGACGAGGTCCGGCTGCCCGCCGAAGCGCTCGTCGGCGACGAGGACGCGGGCCTCCTCCAGCTGTTCGCCGGGCTCAACCCCGAGCGGATCATGACGGCCGCCTTCGCCATCGGGATGGGCCGCCACGCCCTCGCCAAGGCCGTCGACTACGCGCAGACCCGGCAGGTCTGGAAGCAGCCCATCGGCGCCCACCAGGCCGTCGCCCACCCGCTGGCCCAGGCCCACATCGAGCTGGAACTCGCCCGGCTGATGATGCAGAAGGCCGCCCACCTCTACGACGCCGGCGACGACACGGGTGCCGGCGAAGCCGCCAACATGGCCAAGTACGCTGCCGCCGAGGCCTGCGTCCGGGCCGTGGACCAGTCCGTCCACACGCTCGGCGGCAACGGCCTCACCCGCGAGTACGGGCTGGCGTCCCTGATCACGGCCTCCCGGGTGGCCCGGATCGCCCCCGTCAGCCGCGAGATGATTCTCAACTACGTCTCCCACCAGACCCTCGGCCTGCCCAAGTCCTACTAGGGCCCAGACCCCCAGGAGGAATGCCAGTGAACGCCCTCGTCGGGTCCGCGCACGCCCGCGGCATCACCACCCTGACGCTCGACTCGCCGGCCAACCGCAACGCGCTCTCCGCCGCCCTCGTCGGCGAGCTGCGCGCCGCGCTGGCCGCGGCGGGCGCGGACCCGGCGGTCCGGGCAGTCGTCCTCACCCACACCGGCGGCACCTTCTGCGCCGGCGCCGACCTCAAGTCACCCTGCGACCCCGCCGACTTCCTCGCCCTGCTCCGCGAGATCCTCGCCCTGCCCAAGCCCGTCGTGGCCCGCACCACCGGCCACGTCCGGGCCGGCGGCCTAGGCCTCCTCGGCGCCTGCGACATCGCCGCCGGCGGGCCCGACTCCACGTACGCCTTCACCGAGACCCACCTCGGGCTCGCCCCGGCCGTGATCTCCGGCCCCCTGCTGCCCCGGCTCGACCCGCGCGCCGCCGCCCGCTACTTCCTCACCGCCGAACCCTTCGGCCCGGCGGAAGCCACCCGCATCGGTCTCCTGACCCTGCACGGCGACACGGACGACAAGGATCTGACGACGGCCCTGGAACCCGTCCTCGACGGCCTCCGCAAGGCCGGCCCGGCCGCCCTCGCCGAGACCAAACGCCTGGTCACCGCCCCCGTACGGGCCGTACTCGACCGGGACGGCGAAGCGCTCACCGCGCTGTCCGCCCAGGTCTTCGCCTCCGAAGAGGCCCGCGAGGGCATCACCGCCCGATTCGAGCGCCGGAACCCCGCATGGGCGCAGTGACCCCCCTGCGCGGCCCCAAGCAGGACCGCAGCCGGGCCACCCGGCAGCGGCTCCTCGAAGCCGCCGTCGCCTGCCTCGCCGAACACGGCTGGGCCGGCTCCACGGTGGCCGTCGTCGCCGAACGCGCCGGCGTCTCCCGCGGCGCCGCCCAGCACCACTTCCCCACCCGCGAGGACCTGTTCACCGCCGCCGTCGAGTACGTCGCCGAGGAACGCTCCGCCGCTCTGCGCGGCCTGTTCCCCGACGGGCCCGCCTCCCGGCCCGCCGCAGTCGCCGCCCTCGTCGACCTCTACACCGGCACCCTCTTCCGGGCCGCCCTCCAGCTCTGGGTCGCCGCCTCCAACGAAGAGCAGCTGCGCCCCCGCGTCACCGAACTCGAAGCCCGGGTCGGCCGCGAGACCCACCGGATCGCCGTGGAACTCCTCGGCGCCGACGAGTCCGCGCCCGGCGTCCGCGAGACCGTGCAGGGCCTGCTGGACATGGCCCGCGGCCTGGGCCTGGCCAACGTCCTCACCGACGACACCGCCCGCCGGGCCCGCGTCGTCGCCCAGTGGTCCCGCCTCCTCGACACGGCCCTCACCTCCTGAGCCGAACGACCCGCCGGGCCCCGGGCCCCGTACGACACGACGGCGCGCCGCACCCCCGCAGGGATGCGGCGCGCCTGCTGCGGAACGCGCGTCAGGCCGTCGAGGCGATGTCCTCGTAGCCCCCGATGGACCGCGGGTCGCGCGGGCCCGGGCCGATGTACCGCGCGGAGGGCCGCACCAGGCGGCCGGTGCGCTTCTGCTCCAGGATGTGCGCCGACCAGCCGGCCGTGCGCGCGCACGTGAACATCGACGTGAACATGTGCGCCGGGACCTCCGCGAAGTCCAGCATGATCGCGGCCCAGAACTCCACGTTCGTCGCCAGCACCCGGTCCGGGCGCCGCGCGTGCAGCTCCTCCAGGGCGGCCTTCTCCAGCGCGGCCGCCACCTCGTAACGCGGGGCGTCCAGCTCCTTGGCGGTGCGGCGCAGCACCCGGGCCCGCGGGTCCTCCGCGCGGTACACGCGGTGGCCGAAGCCCATCAGCCGCTCGCCCTTGTCCAGGGCCTTCTTCACGTACGCCACGGCGTCGCCGGTGCGCTCGATCTCCTCGATCATGCCGAGGACGCGCGAGGGCGCCCCGCCGTGCAGCGGCCCGGACATCGCGCCGACCGCGCCGGACAGGGCGGCCGCCACGTCCGCGCCGGTGGAGGCGATGACCCGGGCGGTGAACGTGGAGGCGTTCATGCCGTGCTCGGCGGCCGAGGTCCAGTACGCGTCGACGGCCTTGACGTGCCGCGGGTCCGGCTCGCCGCGCCAGCGGATCATGAAGCGCTCGACGACCGACTCGGCCTTGTCGATCTCCTTCTGCGGAACCATCGGCAGCCCCTGGCCGCGCGCCGACTGGGCGACGTACGACAGGGCCATCACGGCCGCGCGCGCCAGGTCGTCGCGGGCGGTCTGCTCGTCGATGTCGAGGAGCGGTTTCAGGCCCCACACCGGGGCGAGCATGGCGAGGGCGGACTGCACGTCCACGCGGATGTCACCGGAGTGCACCGGGATCGGGAACGGTTCGGCCGCCGGCAGGCCGGGGTTGAAGGCACCGTCGACCAGCAGGCCCCACACGTTCCCGAAGGACACGTGGCCGACCAGGTCTTCGATGTCGACGCCCCGGTACCGCAGCGAACCGCCTTCCTTGTCGGGCTCGGCGATCTCCGTCTCGAACGCGACGACCCCTTCGAGCCCGGGTACGAAGTCGGACATCAGGCGGCTCCTCTGTGTAGTGCGAGGTACGGCTATGACCATGCGTCAGGATGGGCGGGTGCGTACATCTTTGTACGCTTCCACGCGCTTCGCGGTGCGGCCCGGCCGAGCGGGGTCAATCCCGTCATGCCCCGTGCGGACGCGAAATACGGCGGTCACCGCGGACCGGCCCCAAGATTTTGTCGGCTCCCGCGGCAGGGCGGAAGCGTGACGTCCGGCACACCGCCCCGCAGCTCCGGGGGCATGGCGCGGCCGCGCGGCTGCGGCAGGATGGGGCCGTGCCGAACCAGGACCTTGACCCCGCCACCATGCGCCGGCAGTACCGCTCCGAGATCGTGTTCGAATCCGATCTCGCCGCGGACCCGATGGACCAGTTCGCCGTCTGGTTCCAGCGGGCCGCCGACGCCAACGTCTTCGAGCCCAACGCCATGGTCGTCTCCACCGCCGACGCGGCCGGCCGGCCCAGCTCCCGCACCGTGCTCCTCAAGCAGTTCGACGCCCGCGGCTTCGTGTTCTTCACGAACTACACCTCCCGCAAGGGCCGCGAGATGGCGGAGAACCCGCACGTCGCGCTGCTCTTCCCGTGGCACCCGATCGCCCGCCAGGTCGTCGTGACCGGCACCGCGACGCGGGTCGGCCGCGACGAGACGGTCGCCTACTTCCGCTCCCGCCCGCACGGCTCCCAGCTGGGTGCCTGGGCCAGCGAGCAGTCCACGGTGATCGCCTCCCGCGCCGACCTCGACCGCCGGTACGCCGAGCTGGCCGAGCGCTATCCGGAGGGCGAGCAGGTCCCGGTGCCCACCGGCTGGGGCGGCTACCGGGTGGTCCCCGACTCGGTGGAGTTCTGGCAGGGCCACGAGAACCGGCTGCACGACCGGCTGCGCTACGTGCGCGAGGAGGGCCCGGCGGGCGCCGGGTGGCACGTGGAGCGGCTCTGCCCCTGACCGGGGGCGGTCGCGGGGCCCGGCGCCACGGGGCGCGGGCCCCGGAAACGCAGACGACCCGCGGGCTCGGGTCCTCTCCTGCAGTGAGAGGAGCCGGCCGGACGTACCGGCGAGCCCGCGGGTCGGGTGACTGCTTGGAATTGGCCGGCGCTCGCGCCGGCGTCGCACTGGGTGCGTACTGACGGCGAGCGTTAGCCCGCAGTCACCTCACGCGTCCGAGAGTTGTACATGCTCCGGATCACCTCCTTTCAGTGTGCGGCCAACGTACGCCGCGCTCCGGAGGGGGCTCAACCCATTTTTTGCCCGCCTCTTCAGGGGAACGCAGTGTGGGCTGCGTCACGTTGCAGTTGAATGATCTGACGTGCCGCACACGCGAACACCTGCGGGGGGTTTCCAGGTGAGTGCTTCCGGACGTGGTGAGACCACCGACGATCTGCTTGCCGCGCTGCTCGACGGGATGGACGCCGCCCTGTGCGCGTTCGACGCCGAGGGCGTGGTCACCCACTGGAACCGCGAGGCCGAGCGGATCCTGGGCTGGTCGGCGGCCGAGGCCGTCGGCAGACACGGCTTCGGCGGCTGGGCCGCGATGCCCGCCGACGCCGCGGACGTGGCGAAACGGCTGATGTCCGCGCAGGACACCGCCGGCCGCCAGGTCCACGAGTTCGCCCTCCTCACCAAGGACGGCGGCCGCGTCCTCGTCCGCACCCAGTCGGCGCGGGTCTCCGGCGCCGACGGCCGGCCCGCCGGCGTGTACTGCGCCTTCAGCGAGGTGCACACGCAGATCGACCTGGAGCGGTCCATCGCGCTCAGCGAGGCCCTCCTCGACGACGCCTCCTGGGGCGTGGTCCTCGTCGACGTGGACCTGCGCCCCGCCGTTGTGAACACGCACGCCGCCCGGGCCTTCGGCGCCAACCGGGTCGCCCTGCTCGGCCGGCCCCTCGGCGACCTCCTCGACCAGGGCGTGGAAGAGCTGGAGGGAGCCCTCCAGCACGTGCTCGCCGAGGGCGCGCCGCCCGCGCCGGTCGAACTGTGGGTGTCGGTGCGCACCGGTGACGGGCCGCGCCGCCGCTGCTGGCGGTGCGGGTTCCTGCGGCTGGCCTCGCCGCTCGCGGAGGAGCCGGTGCCGCTCGGGGTGGGCTGGCTGTTCCAGGACATCACCGAGGCCCGGCAGGCCGAGCTGGACACCGCGCAGCTGCGGTTCCGCACCAACCAGATGCACCGGGCGGCCCGGGCGGCCGCCGAGTGCGAGTCCCCGGCCGAGGCGGTCGGGGTGCGGCTGGACTTCGCCCTGGCCGGGTTCGCCGACCACGCCCTGGTCGACGTACTCGACGGGGAGCGGCTGGTGCGGTCCTCCGCGACGCCCCCGCCGCAGGCCCACCCGGGCCCGCTGCCGCTGCGCTACCCGGCCGGCCACCCGGCGCTCCAGGCCCTCGACCGGGCCGGCTCGGTCCGCGTCGGACCCCCGGCGGCGGTGCCGGCCGGCTGGCCGGAAGGCGTGGTGCACGGTCTGTGCACGGTGCTGCGCAGCCGCGGCCGGGCCCTGGGCGTGCTGACCTTCCTGCGGTCGGCGGCCCGGCCCGCCTTCGAGCGGCCGGACGCCGTGTACGCGGAAGAGGTCGCGGCCCGCGTCGCGGCCGACCTCGACCTCGCCGGGACGCTCGGGGCCTGACCGCGGAGGGCCGGAGCCCGGCCGCGCGCACGTGCGGAGCCCGGCCGGCGCACGTGCGGAGTCCGGCCGCGGCCGCGCGCCCGGCCGCCGCTGCTCAGTGCCGGAAGAAGATCCGGTCGCCGTACTCGGTCAGCACCCGGCCGTTCCACTCGTGGCCGCCGTCCACGTTGCCCGAGCGCAGCAGCGGCGGCTCGATGCCGCGGGCGACCAGCTGCTCGGCCGCGGCCGCCATCACCGCCTGCATGATCGCGCTGGTGACCACGGTGGAGGCCGGGGCGAACGGCGCCTCGATCCCGTCCAGGGTCAGCTCCGCGTCCCCGACGGCGATCTTGCTGTCGAGGACCACGTCGCAGTGGTCCTTCAGGAAGGTCCCGGAGGCGTGCCGGGACCGGGTGCCGGTGGTGTACGCGACCGAGGTGACGCCCACGACCTTGAGGCCGAGGGCCCGCGCGTTCAGGGCCATCTCGACGGGCAGTGAGTTCCGCCCGGACAGCGAGATGATCACGAGGACGTCGCCGGCGGTCGCCGGGCTGCTGTCGAGGACCGCGCCGGCCAGGCCGTCGACCCGCTCCAGGGCACTGCCGAGGGTGGCGGGCATGACGTCGACGCCGGCGGTGCCGGGGACGGCGAGGAAGTTCATCAGGGCCAGACCGCCGGCGCGGTAGACCACGTCCTGGGCGGGCAGCGAGGAGTGTCCGGCGCCGAACGCGAAGAGCCGGTTGCCGGACGCGACGGCGTCGGCGATCAGCCCGCCGGCCGCCGCGATGCCGTCGGCCTCTTCGTCCCGGACCCGCTGCAGCAGCCCGATTGCGGCGTCGAAGAACTGGCCGGCCAGCTTGCTCTCGCTCATGCGCCGAGGACCCTTCCGCGATGGCGTGCGTGGATGTCGCCGCTCACCGTGCGGTCTGGACCATCGGCCTGTCAATACGCCGTCCACCCGGCGCGCCGGACCGCGGCCCGTTCCCACCGCCGCGGGACGGTTGCCGGGCCGATGCGTCAGAATTGGGGGCAGGGCCAGCGCACGATAACGAGGGGCACGTATGTCCGGACTGATCGACACCACGGAGATGTACCTCCGCACCATCCTGGAGCTGGAAGAGGAAGGTGTGGTCCCCATGCGCGCCCGGATCGCCGAACGGCTCGATCAGAGCGGTCCGACGGTCAGCCAGACGGTGGCGCGGATGGAGCGCGACGGCCTGGTGGCCGTCGCCAGCGACCGGCACCTGGAGCTGACCGAAGAGGGCCGCCGGCTGGCCACCCGCGTCATGCGCAAGCACCGCCTGGCGGAATGCCTGCTCGTCGACGTGATCGGCCTGGAGTGGGAGCAGGTGCACGCCGAGGCCTGCCGCTGGGAGCACGTGATGAGCGAGGCGGTGGAGCGGCGCGTCCTGGAGCTGCTGCGCCACCCGACGGAGTCGCCGTACGGGAACCCGATCCCGGGTCTGGAGGAGCTGGGCGAGAAGGCCGAGGCCGACCCGTTCCTCGACGACAGCATGGTGGCGCTGTCCGAGCTGGACCCGGGCACCGAGGGCAAGACGGTCGTCGTCCGGCGCATCGGTGAGCCGATCCAGACCGACGCGCAGCTGATGTACACGCTGCGGCGGGCGGGCGTGCAGCCCGGCTCGGTCGTCAGCGTCACCGAGTCGCCGGGCGGGGTCCTGGTCGGCAGCGGCGGCGAGGCCGCCGAGCTGGAGGAGGAGATCGCCTCCCACGTGTTCGTGGCCGCCCGCCGCTGACCGTCGCCCGCCACCGACGGGCGGCCGGCCCGGACCCTCGCGGAGGGTCCGGGCCGGTCGTGTGCCGTCCGGTGCCGGGGAATCTGGCCGAACCGGGCGCCTGAGCCCCGCTTGCGTGTCAGGCTGGACGGAATGGTTTTCGTACGTCTGAACCGGGCCGCGCGGGTTCCGCCCCGACCACGCCCCCAACGGGAAGGTCCCGGCGCCTTGCGACGCCGGGACCCGTCCTCCCCTTGGCTGACCCGGAGCCCCGAGCTCTCAGGGTCAATCCCCTCGGACCGTCTTCCCCGAGCGGCCCGCCTCCCGATGAAGATCTCCCCTCGGCAGCGGCCGCCAATCCTTGAGCAAGGTCACTCGAAAGAGCGGTGTTGCCGGGCAAGGCCCGGTTTTCGAATGCAGGTTCGATACTCTGGTCGGGAGCGAAGGGGGTGCATCGACCTTGGTACGACGCTTCGATGTGACAGGATCCGGCGGTGTCCGGCTCGCCGCCTGGGAGTTCACCGCCGAGCCAGGTGACCGCGACCTGACCGGGGACGGCCCGGCCGCCTCCGCCCCCGCCGTGCTCTTACTGCACGGGCTGATGGGACGGTCCGCCCACTGGGCCGGCACCGCCCGCTGGCTCGCCGCCCGCCGCCGCACCGTCGCCCTCGACCAGCGCGGCCACGGACACAGCGACCAGCCGCCCGAAGGCCCGTACACCCGTGAGGCGTTCGTGGCGGACGCGGAGGCCGCCATCGAGCAGCTGGGCCTCGCCCCCGTCACCCTCATCGGCCACTCCATGGGCGCGCTGACGGCCTGGCAGCTCGCCGCCCGCCGGCCCGATCTGGTGCAGGCCCTCGTCATCTGCGACATGCGGGCCTCCGCGCTCGGGGCGGCCTCCCAGCGGCAGTGGGAGGACTGGTTCCGCTCCTGGCCGCTGCCGTTCGCCTCGCCGGCGGCCGTCCGCCAGTGGTTCGCCGAGGACGACCCCTGGGTGGAGCGGCCCAGTCCCGGCCGCGGCGAGTACTTCGCCGAGATGATGGAACCGGGCCCCGACGGCTGGCGGCCGGTCTTCTCCCGCCGGCAGATGCTCCGGGCGCGCGAGACGTGGGTGTACGACGCGCACTGGGAGGAGCTGGCGCAGGTCCGGTGCCCGACGCTGGTCGTCCGCGGCCTGGACGGCGAGCTCGGCCGGGCCGAGGCCCAGGAGATGGTCCGGGTCCTGCCCCGCGGGGCCTATGCGGAAGTCCCCGACGCCGGCCACTACCTCCACTACGATCAGCCCGCCGCCTGGCGCCACATCCTGGAACCCTTCCTGGAAGGCGCCCTGGCCCCCTGACCCGGCGCGGCTCAAGAACGGGGGCTCCGCCCCCTGACCCGCAGCCGAAGTCCGGGCAGGGGCGCGGGTCAGCCCTTGCTGACGGCGGTCAGGATTTCGGGGAGGCGGCGGGCGACCTGCGGGGCGGAGACGCGGAGGCCCGCCCAGGCGATCAGCACGCCCCAGCCGACCCCGACCGGGAGGACCGTCCACAGCGGCCCGGACGACACGTGCAGGAACACCGTCAGCCCGATCAGCGGCCCGCACAACGCCGCAGACACCAGCGCGCCCAGGAAGATGCTCATCCACGCCAGCCCGCCCTGCCCGGGCGCCACGTTCTTGAACGCACCGTCCTGCGGGATCGAGTACGGGAAGCGCGCCGAAGCCACCGCCCCCGTGCACAGCATCCCGCCGAGCAGTCCCAGCGACAGTCCCATCGTCTCCGGCAGCGCCGGCCAGTTCCCCACCAGCGCCGCCGTCAGCACCGACACCGCCACCGTGTACGGCACCGTCACCACGGCCAGCGCGAGCGCCCGCGCCCGCAGCTCGACGTACGCGTCCCGGGGCGTCGAGATGGTCTGCGCGACCATCCAGAACGCCGACGTGTCCTGCCCGAACTGGTTGTACATCTGCACACCGAGCATCCCCGCCCCCATGCACGCCAGGTACACCGACCCGGTCCCCTGGAGCGCGTTGAAGACCGGCACGATCGCGCCCACGGCCAGCGAGGTCACCCACGCCGCCTTCGTCTTCGGGTCCCGCCACACGTACCGCAGCGTCCGGTGCATCGCAGCCCCCGACCGCCCGCCCGGCAGCAGCCGGGCCCAGCCGGTGTCCTGCCGCTCCCGGGCCGTACGCGCCTCCTCGGCGGCCGCGATCGTCGACCCGTCCGGGGACACCATCAGCTTCGTCAGCGACCGCTGCCACGCCCACAGCAGCCCGGCCACGCCCAACACGGTCAGCAGCAGCTGCACGGCCGCCGTCCCGTACGCGCCCCGGCCCGCGGAATCCACCGCACCGATCGCCGTGGCCGGCGGCAGCCAGCGCACCACCGCGGCGGCCGGCTCCAGCGCGTCCAGACCGCCGTCCCGGGCCAGCCGCTGCCAGCCGAAGTTGACCAGCTGCGCGCCGACCGCGATCCCCAGACCGCTCAGCACCGCCAGGTCGCGGCCCTTCCGGCTGGACAGCAGCCGCACGTTCGCGGTGGCCAGCGCCCGTGCCAGGGCCACGCACCCGGCCATCAGCAGCGGCACCGCCAGCACGCCGACGGCGATGCCCGCCGGCCCCTGCGCCACCGCCACCACCGAACCGACCGCCAGGCACAGCGTGAAGAACGGGCCGATGCCCACCAGCGAGGACACCAACAGCGCCACGATCAGCGGCCGAGGCCGCAGCGGCAGCATGACCAGCCGCGACGGGTCGAGCGTCTCGTCCCCGCTGGAGAAGAACAGCGGCATCACCGCCCAGCCCAGCGCCAGCACCCCGGCCAGCAGCACGGTGACCGTGCCCGCCTGCGCGTTGCCCCGCAGCAGCACCAGCCCGAGCAGCTGGAGCAGCCCGAAGAGCACCGTGAAGACGAGCGAGGCGAGGAAGGCCGCCCGCCGCTTCGAGGACTGCTTCAGCCCGTTGCGCAGCAGCGACAGCTTGAGGCGGACGAAGACCGGAGTGATCTCCGCCGTGGTCAGGGCGCTCACCGGGCGGTCCCGCCGCCCAGCCAGTCCAGGGCCTCGCCCGCATCGCGGCCGCCGGCACCCACCAGCTCCAGGAACGCGTCCTGCAGCGACGAGGCCTCGCCGCGGACCTCCGCCAGCGGACCCGAGGCCCGGATCCGGCCGGCCGCCATCACGGCCACCCAGTCGCAGAGCGACTCGACGAGCTCCATCACGTGCGAGGAGAACACCACCGTCGCCCCGGACGCGGTGTAACGTTCCAGCACCCCGCGGATGGTCTGCGCCGACACCGGGTCGACGCCCTCGAACGGCTCGTCCAGGAAGAGCACTTCGGGGTTGTGCAGCAGCGCGGCCGCCAGCCCGATCTTCTTCCGCATGCCGGTCGAGTAGTCCACGATCAGCTTGTGCTGCGAGCCCGCCAGGTCGAGCACGTCCAGCAGCTGGGTGGCACGCTTGTCGGTCTCGTCCCCCGGCAGCCCCCGCAGCCGGCCCATGTAACCGAGCAGCTCACGGCCCGACAGCCGCTCGAACAGCCGCAGCCCCTCGGGCAGCACCCCGATCCGCGCCTTCACGCTGACCGGATCGGCCCACACGTCGTGCCCGGCGACCTCGATCGTCCCCTGGTCGGGCCGCAGCAGTCCGGTCACCATCGACAGCGTGGTCGTCTTCCCGGCGCCGTTCGGCCCGACCAGGCCGATGAACTTCCCGGCCGGCAGCTCCAGATCGATTCCGGACACGGCCACCTGCTCGCCGAACCGCTTCCACAGCCCTGCTATCCGTACGGCCGCGGGCGGCGCCGGTCGCGCCCCGCCCGCATCAGCCGAAAACACCTGGTCAGGCACAGTGCGCCCACCTCTCGTGCGTTACCCCGTTGGTCACGCTCACCCTACGAGGCGCCCGCAGGCCGCAGAAGCGGCACAAGGTCCCGGCCACGAACCGGGGGAGACGGAGCGTCAGCCGCGCCGCGCGCGGGCCGCCGCCGCCTCCCGGCCGCACGCGTACGCCAGCGGGTTGATCAGCTCCTCCGCGTCCGGCAGCCAGCGGTTCGCGGGCGTGGGACGCCGCGCCCACAGCACCGCGCCCCGGCCGCCGAACCGGGTCGGCGGCGCCGCCACCCAGTCGCCCTCGCCGCGCGCCTTCAGGTCGATGGCGGACGGCGCCCAGCCCAGCTTGCGCACCAGGTCCGGCACCTTCGCACCGGCGCCCGGCAGCACGAAGAACAGCATCCGGCGGTCCGGGGCGAGCGCGACCGGGCCCAGCGTCAGCTCCATCCGCTCCATCCGCGCCAGCGCCAGGAAGCCGGCCGACTCCGGCACGTCGATGGCGTCGAACGTCCGGCCCGTGGGCAGCAGGATCGACGCCTTGGGCTGCCGCTGCCAGGCCCGCCGGACCTGCACCGCGCTGCCCGTCGCCTGGGCCGCCCAGTCGTCGCGCGCCGGGTGCGCGCCCGGCGCCGCGCACTCCGCCTCCCCGCAGGAGCACAGCTCCCGTCCGTCGACGGGCTCCAGCCAGGTGCCGGGGAACACGTCCCAGTGCCGCTCTTCCGCGTACCGCACGGCCTGGTCCAGCAGCTGCTCGCCGCGCTGCTTGGGGATGGGTGCGGCTTCCGTGACTCCCATGGTCTCTTCCACGCCCTTCACAACTCCCCCCGCCACCTGGGGTTACGGGGGCGGCGCCAGCCGGGGCGCACGACCGGCGCCGCATCGATCCTGCACGCGGGGCGCAAGGATGCACGGGCGGGGGCGCGCGGGCGAGGGCGCTCCGGAACGTGGGTAGCGAGACCCGTGAACGCACGGCTGAAATCCGACAACGTCCCACAACCCCAGGCAAGCGAGCGCAAGAGCGCCACGTTCCGGGCAACTTCCGCATTCTCCGCATTCAGCCGGGCAGTGATCATTCGAACGATCACCCGTGGCCTCAGGGGGTTTCTTCCATGGCAGCCAGGCCTCTCGTCGCCCGCCAGCCGAACGAACGGCTGCAGGCACTCATCCAGGAAGCCGGGTGTTCCAACGCCGGGCTCGCCCGCCGCGTCAACATGTGCGGTGCCGAGCACGGCATGGATCTCCGCTACGACAAGACGTCCGTCGCGCGCTGGCTCCGCGGCCAGCAGCCGCGCGGCCGGGCCCCCGGCATCATCGCCGAGGCGCTGGGCCGCAAACTCGGCCGCACCGTCACCATCGACGAGATCGGCATGGCGAACGGCAAGAACCTCGCCTCCGGCGTCGGCCTCCAGTTCTCCCCGACCGTGCTCGGCGCCATCGAGCAGGTCTGCGAGCTGTGGCGCAGCGACGTCGGCCGCCGGGACTTCCTCACCGGGTCCACGGTGGCCGCCTCCGCGCTGGTCGAGCCGAGCCGGGACTGGCTGATCACCCAGGCCGACCCGCAGGTGGCGCGGACCGCCGGCTCACGGGTCGGGCTCTCGGACGTGGCGGCGGTACGGGCGACCACCGAGGCCCTCAAGGACCTCGACCACCGGTTCGGTAGCGGGCACGTCCGGCCGGTCGTCGTCCACTACCTCAACAGCGTGGTGTCGGGGCTGCTCGGCGGCTCGTACCGGGAGCCGGTCGGACGGGCCCTGTTCGCGGCCGTGGCCCGGCTCACCGAGCTGGCCGGCTACATGGCCGTGGACACCGGCCAGCCGGGACTGGCCCAGCGCTACTACATCCAGGCGCTGCGGCTGGCCCAGGCCGCGGGGGACCGGGCGTACGGCGGCTATGTGCTGGCGGCGTCGATGAGCCACCTCGCGGCCGAGCTGGGCAACCCGCGGGAGATCGCCCAGCTGGCGCGGGCCGCGCAGGAGGGGGCGCGCGGACAGGTGACGCCGCGGGTGCAGTCGATGTTCTTCGCGGCCGAGGCCCGCGGCCACGCGCTGCTGGGCGACGCCCGGGCCACGCAGGTGCTGGCCGGGCGGGCGCTGTCGGCGCTGGAGCGGGCCGAGCCGGAGTCCGGGGACGACCCGGTGTGGATCCGGCACTTCGACACCGCCTACCTGGCCGACGAGCTGGCGCACTGCCACCGGGACCTGGGGCAGGCGGAGGCGGCCGGGCGGCGGGCCGAGGAGGCGCTGCGGGCGCTGCCCGAGACCAAGGCGCGCAGACGGGCGATCGGGCTGCTGCTGCTGGCGACGGCGCAGGTGCAGCAGCGGGAGGTGGAGGAGGCCTGCCAGACGGGGGTGCGGGCGGCGGAGCTGCTGGGTTCGCTGCGCTCGTCCCGGGGCTCGGAGTACCTGGACGACTTCCGCCGGCGGCTGCTCCCGTACCGGGACGAGGCGGCGGTGCGGGAGTTCTCGGCGCGTCTGGAGGTCCAGCCGGCCTGAGGGGCGCGGTGAGCCTTCCGGGCCGAGCGGCACCAGGCGGACGAATGGGGGCGTATGCAAGTTCACCGGGGGTATTCCGGCGCGCCTCCTTGAGTTCGATCATGGGCGCGTGGTCCCGGCGCAGGAGGACCCGGTAGCGTAAACCGACGATTCCGTAGGTGGAGAAGGAGTCCCGGTGACGCAGAGCGGCCAGGGCGGCGAACCGCAGTATCCGGCGGCGCAGCCCACGGGCGGGCAGCCGTGGGACGGCGCGTGGGGGCCGGGCCCGGCCCCCGAGGCGCCCGCGCAGCCGGCGTACGGCTACCCGGCGCAGGCGGAGGGGGCGGAGGTCCCGGCCCAGCCGGGGTACGGCTACCCGCCGCAGCCGGAGTACCTCCAGCAGCCTCCGCAGCAGGCCGCCCACCAGGACCCGTACGGGGTGCAGCCCGACCCGTACGGGCAGGCCGACGCGTACGCTCCGCCGCAGCAGCCGGACCCGTCGTACGGGCACCAGCCGCAGCCCGGGTACGGATACCCGCAGCAGCAGCCGTTCCCCGGGGCGGGGACCGGGGACTACGGGCAGTTCCCCTCCCACGGTCAGGGGATCGCGGCCGGCGCGGACGCCGAGGCGACGGCGCTGATTCCGCCGTTCCCCTCCAACGGGCAGGGCATCCCGACCGGTGCAGATGCCGAAGCGACCGCCTTCATCCCGCCGTTCCCCTCCCAGGGGCAGGGGATCCCGATGGGTGGCGATGCGGAGGCGACGGCGCTGATCCCGCCGTTCCCCTCCCACGGGCAGGGCATCCCGACGGGTGCGGACGCGGAGGCGACCGCCTTCATCCCGCCGTACCCGTCCCACGGGCAGGGCATCCCGACCGGTGCGGACGCCGAAGCGACCGCGTTCATCCCGCCGGTGCCCTCCGGGCCCGATGCCGAGGCCACCGCGTTCATCCCGCCGGTGCCCGCCGGGCCGACGGCGCCCGCGGGGCCGCCGGCGGAGTTCGACGGGCTGTTCCGCAACGACAACGCGGTCGGGTCCACCGCGCCGCTCCCGAAGATCGAGGAGCCGATCGCGCCGCCGCGGCCGCAGCCCGGCCGCGGCCACCGCCCGGCCGGTCCGGCCGGGTACGCCCCGCAGCCCCCGCCGCCCGGACCGCACCAGCACCCGCAGCACCCGCAGCACCCGCAGCATTACGACGAGCCGGAGCCGCGCCGGGCCTCCACCGGGCTGATCATCGCCGGTGTGGTGGGCCTGGCCGTGGTCGGTCTCGGGGTGGGCGCGTTGCTCGGCGGCGAGAAGGGGTCGAACAGCCCCACCGAGTCGGCGGCGGTCTCCGAGACCTCCACGCCGACCGCCGGCGGCGCTTCGAAGCCGCCCGCGGAGCAGCCCGTGGACCCGGGGAAGGGGCAGGCCGAGCAGCTGGACAAGCTGCTGGCCGACAGCACCGACAGCCGGGCCGCGGTGATCCGCTCGGTCGACGACATCAAGGGCTGCGACAACCTGGACCAGGCCGCGGACGACCTGCGCGACGCGGCCCGGCAGCGCGAGGAGATGGTCACGCGCCTGGAGGAGCTGCAGATCGACAAGCTCCCGGACAACGCGCGGCTCGCCGCGTACCTGAAGAAGGCCTGGGAGGCCTCCGCGTCGGCCGACGACCACTACGCGGACTGGGCCGACCAGCTCGACGACCGCAAGAAGCTCTGCAAGGGCGGCAAGGCCCGGGCCACCGAGCACGCCGTCCAGGGCAACAAGGCGAGCGGCGAGGCGAGCAAGGCCAAGCAGTCCGCCTCGGTGCTGTGGAACCGGATCGCCACCAAGTACGACCTGACCACCCGCGACCGCACCCAGCTCTGACCGCCGCGCCGCGTCAGCTGGAGGTCGGCGCCGACTCCAGGGTGCGCGTCATGTCCATCGCGCCGTCGCCCTGGGTGACCAGCACCCCGCCCTTGACCTGCTGGAACGTCACCCGGCCGTTGACGATGCGGGGGAAGCCGCCGACCGCGCGCATGTCCTCGTAGCGCCAGCGCAGGGCCGGCGTGAGGCCGCCGGTCTTGACGCCCTCGGTGTCGTCGAGCGCGCGGGCGATCCGCCGGGCGGTGACCTCCTCGTCGCCCAGCGACTTCACGATCTCGGTGAAGACGGTGTACGCGATCCAGGTGGTCTGGGTGCCCACGTCGGTCGGGTCCACCCGGTCGTCGGCGAACGCCTGCTTGCTGATCACCTGGCGCATCGGCTCCCACAGCGGGTCCGAGGCCACCGGGTACCAGCCGGTGACGTACGCGCCCTCGAACGGGCCGTTCTTGCCGCCGGTCCGGTTGACCAGGCCCTGGCTGATGCTGCCGAGCACGGAGGCGATCTTCACCTTGGAGCCGTCCTCGTCGACGCGCCGGAACGAGTCGAAGAACGTCTCCGTGTGCTCGCCGAGCGCGGCCGTGACACAGCCCTTGCCGCTGCCGCCGGCGGCCGCCTGCCCGCCGCGGGTGCCGGCAGCGGACAGGGCCCGGCGGGCCGCGTCGCTGTAGTCGGTGGCGTCGTCGGCGGCCCGGATGTCCGCGGACGGGACGTCTTCGGCGCCCTGGGCGGACTTCAGGCCGGCGTTCAGCAGCAGCGGCAGGGTGTCGCCCGGCAGGGTGTCGGGGCGGACCAGCGCGACCTTCGAGCAGACCCGGCCGAGCTGGTGGCCGGTGCCGGCGAGCAGCGTGGGCTGGCCGCCGTTGACGGGGTAGGACAGCGTGCTCTGGAACTCCTCCGCGGAGGCCCCGAAGCCGCCGATGAACGGGATGCCCGCGGCCTCCAGCGGGGCGAAGTAGGAGCGGCCGTGCTGGCTGTACGAGCCGACGACCGCGACGACGTCCGCCTCGACCGCCTGCCGGGCGCAGCCCGCGGCGCCCTTCGGGGTGTTCTCCTCGTTGCAGGTCAGGACCCGCAGCTCGCGGCCGTTGATGCCGCCGCGGGCGTTCACCCAGCGGGCGTACGCCTTCGCCATGGCGGGCATCCCGGGCATGTTGGTGGCCTTGGTGTTCTCCGGTGCCCACGTCATCACGGTGAGGGGCTCCCCGGATCCCCCCGCGTTCCCGGGGAGCGCCCCGCATCCCCCGATCAGGGACGCGCCCACCGCCGTACACAGGGCCGTGCGGGCCGCGGATGCGATCGAGCGGGAAAGGGTGCGTCGCCTGTCGGTCATGTGCATGCACAATTCCGCCCCACCGGTAACGGCGCAGCGATGTTCCGTCAACGGTCAGTGACGTGAAGGTGAACTACGGGGGTGTCAAGATCCCCGTTCGGGGGAACGTACGATCGTCAACCGTGACATTCGTCCAAGCTTCGAAGAACCCTTCCCCCCGCGGCCGCCGCTCCTCCACCATGGGCGGCATGCCGCTCAACGACATGCCCTGGTGGCGCTGGCGCAGCAACGTGCGCTCGGCGCTGCACATGCTTTCCGACCCGGTCTTCCACGAGGAGTGCTGGCTGGCGGGCCTCGAAGGCTACGGCGACGTGACCGACGCGGTGTACCGCCTGGTCGAGGACACCTGGCTGGACAGCTGGTCCGCGGAGAAGTACGTCGGCACGATATTCCGCGACTCGCAGGAGGCCGCGCTCGTCGACGTGGCCGTGCTGCGGGTGCTGCGGATCCTGCACCAGATCGGCCCGGACGCCCCGGTCTCCGCCTACCTCGACCACCACGGCTGGCCCGAGGCGGTGCGCGCGGCCCGGGACGCCCACGTACGCCTGTCGGTGGCCGACGGCGAGGACCCGGACGGCCGCCCGTGCTCCCTCGACGTCCTGCGGACGCTCACTGCGATCTGACGGGCCGGCGGTGCCGGCGGCCCGGGACCGTCCACGGACCGAGACGGCGGCCGCCCCTGCCGTGCACGGCTCCCGGCGGGGTCGCCGGATGTGGAAGTCTGTGGTGTCATGAGCGACCCGCAAGCCACCAGCGCACCCGAGCAGTACGTCCTCACCCTGTCGTGCCCGGACAAGGCGGGCATCGTGCACGCCGTGTCCAGCTACCTGTTCATGACCGGGTGCAACATCGAGGACAGCCAGCAGTTCGGAGACCGCGACACCGGTCTCTTCTTCATGCGGGTGCACTTCGAGGCGGCGCCCCCTGTGACGGTGGAGAAGCTGCGGGCCAGCTTCGCCGCGATCGGCGACTCGTTCCGGATGGACTGGCAGATCCACCGCTCCGACGAGCGGATGCGGGTCGTGCTGATGGTGTCGAAGTTCGGCCACTGCCTCAACGACCTGCTGTTCCGGTCCCGGATCGGCGCGCTGCCGGTGGAGATCGCCGCGGTCGTCTCCAACCACACCGACTTCGCCGAGCTGGTCGGCTCGTACGACGTCCCCTTCCACCACATCCCGGTGACGAAGGACAACAAGGCCGAGGCGGAGGCGCAGCTGCTGGAGCTGGTGCGCGCCGAGAACGTCGAGCTGGTCGTCCTCGCCCGCTACATGCAGGTGCTCTCCGACGACCTGTGCAAGGCGCTGAGCGGCCGGATCATCAACATCCACCACTCCTTCCTGCCGAGCTTCAAGGGCGCGAAGCCGTACCACCAGGCGCACGCCCGCGGCGTGAAGCTGATCGGCGCCACCGCCCACTACGTGACGGCCGACCTCGACGAGGGCCCGATCATCGAGCAGGAGGTCGAGCGGGTCGGCCACCAGGTCACCCCGGAGCAGCTGGTCGCCATCGGCCGGGACGTCGAGTGCCAGGCGCTGGCCCGCGCCGTGAAGTGGCACAGCGAGCACCGGGTGCTGCTCAACGGCTCCCGTACGGTCGTCTTCGCCTGAGGCCCGCCGGGCCCCGGCGCCTCACAGCCGGCTGAGGGAGGCCGCCGCGAACAGGACGTCGCGGATGGCCTCCCGGTCGCCGTGCTGGCCGGCCGCCGCCTCGTCCGGGGCGATGTGCCCGGCCGCCAGCCGGCAGAACTCCGCCGCGTCGAGGGCGATCTCCGCCACCGTGTGGTCGGCCGAGGTGGCCGCCGCCGGGGAGTCCAGCGCGATGTCCCAGGAGCCGCGTCCGGCGCCCTCGATCTCCAGCCGCAGCGTCCGGCCCGGGGCGCCCGCCGCGACCAGCCCCTGTGCGGGGGCCGCGAGCCCGGCCCGCCGCCGGCCGGCCAGCACCCCCGGCAGCAGCCGCGCCGCCAGGTCGATCATGGCGTGCATGTGGACGCCCGAGGGCGGGTCGTACGGGTAGTCCACCGCGTCCGCGATGTCCCCGGCGTGCACCCAGCACTCGAAGGCCCGCTCCAGGAACGCGTCCGCGAGCGGCAGCGCGACCGGCCCGTAGTCCACGGTCAGGGTGTCCGCGGCGCGGCCGGCGAAGGACACCGTGCGCAGCAGGGTGTGGCTCTGCTCCCGCCAGGGCTCCCGGACCCGGCGGGTCACCGGGTCCGCCGACGCCGCCCAGAACCGCTCGGTACGGGAGTGGGGTCCGCCGGCTCCGGCGTCCGGGCCGAGCGGGTCGTCGAGCCCGAGCACGGCCGCGACCATCCCGTCCACGGCCATCAGGTGGGCGATCACCCCGGCGACCGTGGTGCGGCGGCTCTGCTGCCCCGTGTCCTCGAACCACTTGAGCCGGACCGGCGCGTGCCACTCGGCGTCGCCGAAGTCCTGGAGCAGCGCGTCGAGGCGGGCCGTCTCCGTGTCGTACGGGGCCGCCCACAGCGGCACCGGGATCCGGGCGGGCCGCCGCACCAGGCAGCCCTCCAGCACCCGGGTGCGCAGCAGCGGGTCGAGGTCGAGGTTCTCGTCGGGGTGCAGCAGGGACACCGCCTCGCGCAGCCGCAGGGCCTCCTCGGCGCAGCCGGCGCACTCGGTCAGGTGCTCCTCGACGGCCTCGGTCTCCTCGGCCGAACACGCGGCCAGCGCCCACGCGCCGAGCAGGGACTTCAGCACGGCGTGCGAGCGCGGTTCGGAGGGCGGTGCGGAGCCGGGTCCGTGGTCCGGCCCGGAGGCCGGTCCGACCGGCGGCTCTTCGGACGGCTCCTCGTGAGCGTCGGTGGGACGGCCGGTGTGGGCGCCGGGTTCCGGGCGGGCCGGAGCCGCGCCGGGGCCGAGGTCGTCGGCGGCCCCGCGGGGTGCCGGTATGCGGGGTGCGACGGGGCCGGGTCCGTCGCCGTCGCCGGGGTGGTGCGCATTGCCGTTGCCGTTCATCGGGCCGTTCCCCACCCGGGCGGCGAGGTGCCCTCGCCGGCCAGTGCGTAGGCGGTGGACAGCAGTTGGAGGCCGAGCCGCAGCCGGCGTCTGGCCTCGTCCTCGGTCACGCCGAGGTCGGCCGCGGCCTGCCGGTAGTCGCGCCGCTGGAAGTAGGCGAGTTCGAGGGCGGCCCGCAGCGGGGCCGGCATCGAGGTGACGATGTAGTCCGCGCGGGCGGCCGCCTGGGCCATGCGCACCTTCTGCTCCAGTTCCTCGCGGGAGCCGCGGCCCAGCTCGGTCTGCCGCAGCCGTGCCACCGCCTGCCCCTGTGCTATCCGGGCGACCCAGGCGCGCAGGGAGCCCTGCTTGGGGTCGTACGCGTCCGGGTTCTCCCAGATGTAGCCGAACACCTCACGGGTGATCTTGTCCGCGGCCCGCTCGTCGCCCAGCACCCGGTACGCCAGCCCGTGCACGAGCGAGGCGAACCGGTCGTACAGCTCGCCGAGCGCGGCCGCCTCGCCGCGGGCGAGACGCTGCTGCATGCGGCGGTCCCAGCGCGGTGGTGCGTCCTTCGCCATGGCGGCCCCCAGCCCTGTGTCGTCTACACGAATGTAATCGCCAACTGCCTTTTGGGGCCGACTTTGTGCGAACCCGCCCCGGACCGGGACGCTCCGTGTTAGAAGCCGCGCACGCGGGCGGAACCGCAGGTCGGAGCGACGCGCCCCGGCGCGCGCCCCGTGCGCGGGGGCGGTGCGGCCACGTGACCGCACCCTCCGCTTAACGTCCAGGCCATGGAGGACGTACGCTGCCGCCTGTCTTGAACTGCACCCCACCGCACATGTGAAGGCGGAACGCCGAATATGGACAGCGCAGAGTACGAGCGCAAGATCGCCGCCCGATTCGCCACCTTCGACCAGGACGGCAACGGGTACATCGACCGGGAGGACTTCAGCGCGGCGGCCCGGGCCGTGCTGGCCGAATTCGGCACCACCGCGCGCTCCGACAGGGGCCAGGCGGTGTTCATCGGCGCGGAGGCCTTCTGGCAGGGCATGGCCGGCATTGCGGACGTCGACGGGGACCAGCGCGTGACCCGCGAGGAGTTCGTCACCGGAGCGGTCAAGCGGCTCCGTGACAACCCGGTCCGGTTCGCCGAGATCGCCCGCCCGTTCCTGCACGCCGTGCTGGCCGTCGCCGACGAGACCGGATCCGGTTCCGCGACCCCGGACGCCGCGGCCCGGGTGCTGCGGGTCCTGGGCACTCCGCAGGAGCTGGCCGGCCGGGTGGCGGCCGGTCTGGACACCGACGGGGACGGCCGGATCTCCGAGGAGGAGATCCTGGCCGCGTTCGCCGGTTACTGCGGGGTGGAGCCGCCCGACGCCCTCTGAGCACGCGCCGCGCGCACGGCCCGCGCCCGCCGCGCCGTACGCCGCCGGCCGCTCAGGCGTAGCGCTCGCGCAGTTTGTACTTGAGCACCTTGCGCAGGGTGTCGTTGCGCGGGAGGGCCTCGACCAGCTCCAGCTGCTCCGGCAGCTTGTGGGTGGCGAGGCCTTCCGCGCGCAGGTACGCGGTGACCGCGGGCAGGGTGAGCGGGTCCGCGCCCGGGGGCTGTTCGACGACCGCGCAGACCCGTTCGCCGCGCTCGGGGTCGGGCAGGCCGATGACGGCGGCGTCGCCGACGCCGGGCAGCCGGGCCAGCAGGTCCTCGATCTCCTTCGCGGAGACGTTCTCGCCCTTGCGGATGATGACGTCCTTGCTGCGGCCGGTCAGCACCAGGTGTCCGTCGGCGGTCAGGTGCCCGAGGTCGCCGGTGACCAGGTAGCCGTCGGCGTCGAAGGCCTCGGCGGTCTGGGCCGGGTCGAGGTAGCCCCGGCAGACGGCCTCGCCGCGCAGCCGCACCTCGCCGTCGGTGCCGGCGGGCAGCGGGCGGCCGTCCGGGGTGGTGATGCGCACGGACATCCCGGCGGGCGGGCGGCCCTCGGTGGTCGCGAGCTGCTCCGGGGTGTCGTCGGGGGAGCCCATGGTGATCATCGGGACTTCGGTCATGCCGTAGCCGTGGGTCAGCTGGCAGCCGAGTTCGCGGACCACCGCGTGGTAGATCTCCGGCGGCTTGGGTGCGCCGCCGCCCGCGAGCAGCCGCAGGCTGGGGATGAGGGGCCGGGCCGGGTCCTTGCGCTGCTCGGCGAGGAACATCGAGTAGAAGGCGGTGGAGCCGCCCGCGACCGTGACCCCGTGCCGGCGGTAGCCGTCGAGCGAGCCGGGCAGCGCGAACTTCTCGAACAGGACCGCGGGGAACCCGTAGAGCAGCAGCATCACCAGGTAGTCGGGCCCGCCGATGTGCGCGTACGGGAAGGCGATCGAGCCGACGTCGGCGGCGCTCAGGTGCAGGGCGTGCGCGAGGCAGGAGCCGCCGGCGATCAGCGAGCGGTCGGTGTGCAGGACGCCTTTGGGGTCGGAGGTGGTGCCCGAGGTCCAGTAGATCCAGCGGACCGCGGTGCCGTCCCCGGGCGGCGGGGGCAGCAGTTCCGGGTCGCCGCCGGGCAGTTCCCCGTACGCCTCGAAGACCCCGCGGGCGCCGAGCCGGCGGGCCATCGCGGTGTGGTCGAAGCCGCGCCACTTGCCGGGGACGGCGAAGAACTCGGCCTTGGACTCGCGCAGCGCGAAGCCGGTCTCGCGGTCCCGGTAGAAGGGGATCACCGGGGACTGCACGGCGCCCAGCCGGGCCAGTGCCACCGACAGGAGCACGGTCTCGATGCGGGTCGGCAGCTGCCAGGCGACCACCGTGCCGGGGCGCACTCCCCGCTCGTACAGCCCGGCGGCGACCTGTTCGGCACGGTCGCGCAGCCCACCGAAGGTCAGGGTGCGGCCCGTCTCCGCCTCGATCAGGACGGGGGTGCCGGGGGTCAGCGCGGCCCGGCGGGCGACCAGCTCCCAGAGGGTGGGGGCCCGTCCCAGGCCGGTCGCGCCGGCCTTCGCGGTGTCCGTCGTGCCCGTCGCGCTGTCCGTCATGCCCAGCCTCCACAGCCGCCCTCGACCGAGAGATCTGACGGATGGTCAGATCAACTGGAGAGGGTAGGGCGCGGGCGCTTGTCGGTCCAGGGGTCCCGGGGCTAGCTTGTTTCTGACGATCCATCAGAAACGGTTTGAGGGGACCCCATGGAACTGCCTCGGATCATCAGCGTCGACGACCACGTGATCGAACCGGCGCACCTGTTCGAGACCTGGCTCCCCGCGAAGTACCGCGACCGGGGACCGCAGCCGCTCACCGCCGGCATCGGAGAGCTGGAGTACGTCGGCGGCAAGTACCGGATCACGATGGACCCGGACGGCCCGCCGACCGACTGGTGGATCTACGAGGACCTGCAGTTCCCGTACAAGCGCAACATCGCCGCCGTCGGCTTCGACCGCGACGAGATGACCCTGGAGGGCATCACCCGCGCCGAGATGCGGCGCGGCTGCTGGGACCCCGCGGCGCGCCTCGCCGACATGGACCTCAACCACGTCGAGGCCTCGCTCTGCTTCCCGACCTTCCCCCGGTTCTGCGGCCAGACCTTCGCCGAGGCCAAGGACAAGGAGGTCGCCCTCGCCTGCGTGCGCGCGTACAACGACTGGATGGTCGAGGAGTGGTGCGGCGACAGCGGCGGCCGGCTCATCCCGCTGTGCATCATCCCGCTCTGGGACATCGGCCTCGCCGTCGCCGAGATCAGGCGCAACGCGGCCCGCGGGGTGCGCGCGGTCACCTTCTCGGAGATCCCCACCCACCTCGGGCTGCCGTCGATCCACTCCGGCTACTGGGACCCGTTCTTCGCCGTGTGCCAGGAGACCGGGACCGTCGTGAACATGCACATCGGGTCCTCCTCGCAGATGCCCGCCGCCTCCCCGGACGCCCCGCCCGCCGTGCAGGCCTCGCTCAGCTTCAACAACGCGATGGCCTCGATGATGGACTTCCTCTTCAGCGGCGTCCTGGTGAAGTTCCCGCGGCTGAAGCTCGCGTACAGCGAGGGCCAGATGGGGTGGATCCCGTACGCCCTGGAACGCGCCGACGACGTCTGGGAGGAGCACCGTGCCTGGGGCGGGGTGCGCGACCTGATCCCCGAGCCGCCGTCCACGTACTACTACCGGCAGATCTTCTGCTGCTTCTTCCGCGACAAGCACGGCATCGCCTCGCTCGACGTCGTCGGCCGCGACAACGCCACCTTCGAGACCGACTACCCGCACGTCGACTCGACCTTCCCGCACACCAAGGAGGTCGCCCTCGACCACGTGCGGGGGCTGGACGAGGAGACCGTGTACAAACTGATGCGGGGCAACGCGATCCGGATGCTGGGCCTGGACCTCGACCGGGACCCCGCCCGCCCGGGCGGGGCGCGCTAGTGGACCTCGCGTACACCGAGGAGGAGCGGGAGTTCCGGGCCCGGCTGCGGACCTGGCTGGGGAAGGTGCTGCCCGAGCTGCCGCCCCGGCCGTCCCCGGACGACTGGCCCGGCCGCCGCGCCTACGACCTGGGCTGGCAGCGCCGGCTGCACGACGCCGGGTACGCGGGCCTGCACTGGCCCGTGGAAGCCGGCGGGCGCGGCGCCACCCCCACCCAGCACCTGATCTTCCTGGAGGAGACCGAGCGGGCCGGTGCACCCTACGTGGGCGCCAACTTCGTCGGCCTGCTGCATGCCGGCCCCACCATCGCCGCCGAGGGCACCGCCGCGCAGCGGGCCCGCTGGCTGCCGCCGGTGCTGCGCGGCGACGAGGTGTGGTGCCAGGGCTTCAGCGAGCCCGGCGCCGGCTCGGACCTCGCCGCCCTGCGCACCCGGGCGGTGCGCGACGGGGACGCGTACGTGGTCAGCGGCTCGAAGATCTGGACCTCGCACGCGGAGGTCGCCGACTGGTGCGAACTCCTCGTCCGGACCGACCCGCAGGCCCCCAGGCACCGGGGGATCAGCTGGCTCGCGATGCCGATGGACGCGCCCGGGGTGACCGTACGGCCGCTGCGGACGCTCGCCGGGTCGACGGAGTTCGCCGAGGTGTTCCTCGATGAGGTCCGGGTGCCGGTCGCCAACCGGGTGGGCGCGGAGAACGACGGCTGGCGGGTCACCATGGTCACCCTGTCCTTCGAGCGCGGCACCGCCTTCGTCGGCGAGGTGGTGGCCTGCCGGCGGGTGCTGTCCGAACTGGCCCGCGAGGCCCGCCGCACCGGCCGCTGGGACGACCCCGCACTGCGCCGCCGGCTGGGCCGGCTGGCCGGCGAGTTCGGTGCGCTGTGGCGGCTGACGCAGTGGAACGTGAGCGAGGCGCAGGCCTCGGCAGGCTCCGGTCTGGCCCCGCCGGGCATCGGCGGGTCGGTGTTCAAGCTGCGCTACTCGCACGCCCGGCAGGAGCTGTACGACACCGCCGCCGAGGTGCTCGGCGCGGGCGCGCTGGAGGCGGACCGGGACTGGGTCCAGGACCGGCTGTCCTCGCTGTCGTACACGATCGCGGCGGGCACGTCGCAGATCCAGCGGAACATCGTGGCCGAGCGGATACTCGGCCTGCCGAGGGGGCGGTGACGTGGACTTCCGGTTGACGGAGGAGCAGCGGGACCTGCGGGCCGGGATGCGGGAACTGCTGGCGGGCCGGTACGGGCGCGAGGCGCTGCGGGCGTCCGTGGACGGAGCTTCCGCCGGGGTGGTGGACCGGGGGCTGTGGCGGGAACTGGGGGCGGCCGGGTTCTTCGCGCTGCGGCTGCCGGAGGCGGCCGGCGGGGTCGGGCTGGGGCTGCCGGAGGCGGCGCTCGTCTTCGAGGAGGCCGGGCGGGCCCTGCTGTCGGGGCCGCTGGTGGCCACGCACCTGGCGGCGGGGACGGTGCCGGGGGCGGCCGCGGGAGAGGCGGTGGTGACGGCCGGGGACCTGGGCGGGGATCTGGTCGCGCATCTGGGGGAGGCGGACGGGGTGTTGGGCGCGCCCGGGCCGCCGTGGCCCGCCGGGCCGCCGGCGGGGGAGCCGGTGCGGTCGGTGGATCCGCTGACACCGCTGCACCGGGTGCCGCCGGGGGCCGTCCCGCCGGTGGACGCGTACCGGCTGGAGGGGACGCTGCTGACGGCCGCGCTCCAGACCGGGAGCGCGCTCGCGACCTGCGAACTGGCGGTGCGGTACGCGAAGGAGCGGGAGCAGTTCGGGCAGCCGGTCGGGGCCTTCCAGGCCGTCAAGCACCTGTGCGCGGAGATGCTGGTGCGTGCGGAGGTGGCCCGTACGGCGGTCTACGCGGCGGCCGTGACCGCGGACCCGGCCGAGACGGCCGCGGCCAAGCTGCTCGCCGACGAGGCGGCGGTGCTGGGCGCCCGGGACTGCCTCCAGGTGCACGGCGGGATGGGCTTCACCTGGGAGGCCGACGTCCACCTGCACCTGAAGCGGGCCTGGGTGCGGGCCGAGCAGTGGCGGACGGCCGCGGAGGCGGAGGAGGAGCTGGCGGCGGGGCTGTGAGCGCTCGGGGTGGCGCGGGGCGCTCTGCGAAGGGAGACACGGGTGGGACGCCGCGGGACGCCTGTCCGATTACAGAGAGTTGATATCGGTTTGTGTCCTTCGTCCGACTCGTTACGCAGGGGAGTCGGGTGCTCGCTCCGGTACGCTCCCCATGCGAGCGGTCGAGCGGCGAGGGCGTCGCACAGTATGCACCACGCCCCCGGCTTCGCGCTGGAATATGCCCGAAGCGCTTGTTGTGGTGACTGTATGTCAACCATGCTGCTCCGCAAGGGGGTCACGGTCCGTGATCCCGTTCCGTCGTGAGGCGAAGTGTCCGCCGGTTCGGATGGTGTGAGCGGTGCAGGTGCTTCAGGTTCAGCTGGAGGTCGGTCCGGATCCCGCCGAAGTGGGCCGGGCGCGCAGATGGGCACGTTCCCGGCTGGCCGGCTGCGGGATAGGGGCGGACGAGCCCCTCACCGACACCCTGATCCTGCTGATCTCGGAGCTCGTCACCAACGCCGTGGTGCACACCGGCTGTCCGGCGGTCCTGCGCATGCTGTTCGGCGGGCCCGGCGTACGGGTCGAGGTGATGGACGTGAGCGACTGCCCGCCGTCCCGGCGGCGCGCGGAGGACTCGGAGACGAGCGGCCGCGGCTTGGAGCTGGTCGACGGCCTCGCGGACCGCTGGGGCTGGCAGCGCGAGGGCGCCGGCAAGCGCATCTGGTGCGAGATCGACCGCGACGGGAAAGCCCCGGAACCGGCCCCTCCGAGCCACATGTACCTCTAACGAGGAGTTGACGGACCGTCATGCGTTGATCACCCTTGAGGGGAGCGACGCGTCGCGAGGGGACGCCAAGGACTGACCTTGACGAGTGCGGGTCGCGGGGTGGCGGCAACCCGTGCCGTGCTCGGGGCGCGCACGAGGCTCGCCGCCACCCGCAGGTCGAGGGTCAGGATCGCGTCGGTGTCGTAATCGCGCGCCAGGACGGTCGACATCTCACGTACGGTGCGGGGAGGTTCCTGGGGCCGGCGGGCCGTCGGGCCCTACCGCGGGTTCAGGCGGCGGAAGTACGTCCAGCTGGATTCGTTGGGTTCGGTCCACTTGGCGGGGGCGGTGGCGTACTCGGGGTGGTGGGCGGCGATGTGGGCGCGGGTGCGGGCGGGGAGTTCGGTGTACGAGGCGAGCTTGCGGCCGCGGCACTGGAAGACGAGCCCGCCGGGGGTCGGGCCCTTGGCCATCCAGGGCAGCCAGGGGGACATGCGGGTCCAGGACATCGTGGCCGGCACGCTCGGGGCGTCGGTGGTGAGGGCCTCGGCGGGGGCGAAGAACTGGAACATCTCCAGCGCGCGGTACGTGTCGTCCGCCGAGTTCTCCGGGTAGTCGGCGACCGGCAGCGGTGACGGGTAGGCGAGCGGGATCTCCAGGCTGAAGCAGACCTGGTCGCCGAGGAGGGTGTGCGGGACGGGGAACGGCCGCCAGTGCTGGTTCACCGGGTCGTTCCACACGTGCACGACCGGCTGCCCCTCCCAGTCCTCCAGGATCTCCCGGCTCACCGGGTCGAGATAGAACGCGGCCTCCCGGGACAGCATCCGGTATCCGCCGGAGCCATGGTCCCCCTCCACCCGCGAGACGTTCACCCCCTCGAACCCGAACACCTTCCGGTACGGCTCCCCGGGCCCCCACGCGTACACGTCCCCGGACCAGCCGTACACCACCTCCCGCCCGTCCAGCGAAGCCCGGACCCGGGCGAAGGCGGTGAGCGACTCTGCGGGCGACATGACCATGGGCCCACTGTGGGGCGGGGCGGGGGAGCGGGCAAGGGGGCGTGCCGGGCGCCGCTGGTGCGGCTGGACCCGGTCTCCGGCGGTCGGAACCCGAGGGCCCGGGCCCGTTGCGAGTTCGAGGGCCCGGCCGGTGAAACGGCCGTGCCGGACTGGGTCGTCGACGTCACCCCCGACATGGAGATCGGCCGCCGGTACCCGGTCGTCCGCCACCCCCAGTCCGTGAGCCGGGCCCAGCCGGGGACCCCGGCGGAGCTTGCCGAGGAGCACCGGCGCGGCACGAACCTCGTCCAGACCCTGAGGCGCATCCGCCTCGCCCTCGTCGCCACCGGCCTCCTGCTGCTCGCAGCCGCTGCGCTCGTGATCGCAACGACGGAGGCGTAGCGGGGCCGGCACCCCCTACAGCACCGCCACCGGTGCCACCGGGGTGCCCGTGCCGCCGACGAAGGGTTCCGGCATGGCCGAGAGGAGGAAGGAGTGGCGGGAAAGTTCTGCACAGGCTGTGGACAACATTTCCAGGTTCCAGTTCTGGCCCTGGTGCATACCCATCTCGACCAGGTCGAGGGCGTGGACGGGCAGCCATAGATTGTCGATCTCCGGGGGGAAGATCTCAAACGTGAGCGTGTCGTTCGCGACGGCCGCCACGTCGCGGGCGTGGAACCACTCCGGGGTACGGACCGACAGGCCGGGGGACGGGAAGCCGTAGCCGTGCTTGTCGCCCGCGAGGTAGACCTGGATCTGGCCGGTGCGGACCAGGACGACGTCCCCGGCCCGGACCCGTACCCGCCCGAACTCCTCCGCCTCCGCCAGGTCCTCCGGGGTCACCGCGTGCCCGCCGGGCAGCCGGTCGACGCCCTTCGCGCGGGCCACGTCGAGCAGCACCCCGCGCGACACGATCGGGGTGGCCTTGTCGATGCCGCTGAACTCGGCGCGGCCGTGCGCGGTGATGGTGGTGGCGGGGCGGCCGTTGTAGATGCGTCCGGAGTGCGAGACGTGGGTGAGGGCGTCCCAGTGGGTGGCCGCCTGCAGGCCCATCGTCACCGAGTCGTCGCTGCACGCGACCGTGCCCGGCCCGAACAGCTCCTGATTGATCTGCACCATCGTGTGCAGCGGATTGACCCGGCCCGGGATCAGCCCGGCCTGCACCCCGTCCTCCTTGAGTGGCAGCGCGAGCGGGATCCGGCGGCCGGTGCGGACCTCCGCGGCGGCCGCCCGTACGACGTCCCCGGTGATCAGGTTCAGGGTGCCGATCTCGTCGGCCGCACCCCAGCGCCCCCAGTTGTTCACGCGCTTGGCGATGTCGTGGAACTCGGGCGGCAGCGCGGACATGGGGCCTCCTGAGGTCTTGTGCTCGCGGACCGGGTGCGCTCAAATCTAACGGTCCGTCAGAAACCGCGGGAAGGGGCCGGACGTGGGGAACTTCTTGGCAGGCAAGGTCGTCGCCGTCACCGGCGCGGGCCGCGGCATCGGCCGGGCCGTCGCGCTCGCCGCGGCCGCCGAGGGCGCCAGGGTCGTCGTCAACGACTACGGCGTCGGCGTCGGCGGAGGCGAACCGGCGAGCGAGGTCGCCGAAGCCGTGGTCAAGGAGATCGCCGAGGCCGGCGGGCAGGCGGTGGCCGTCGCCGACGACATCTCCACCATGGCCGGCGGCCAGCGCGTCGTCGACACCGCGCTCGCCGAGTACGGCCGTGTCGACGGGGTCGTGTGCGTCGCCGGCATCCTGCGCGAACGGATGCTCTTCAACATGTCGGAGGAGGAGTGGGACCCGGTGGTCGCCACCCACCTCAAGGGCACCTTCACCGTCTTCCGCGCCGCCTCCGCCGTCATGCGCCGCCAGGGCTCCGGCACCCTCATCGGCTTCACCAGCGGCAACCACCAGGGCTCCGTCGCCCAGGCCAACTACAGCGCCGCCAAGGGCGGCATCATCTCGCTCGTCCGCAGCGCCGCCCTCGGCCTGCACAAGTACGGGGTGACGGCCAACGCCGTCGCGCCCGTCGCCCGCACCCGGATGTCCGCGAACGTGCCGATGGAGCTCAAGGAGATCGGCGAACCCGAGGACGTCGCCGCGCTGGTCACGTACCTGCTCAGCGACCGCGCCCGGGCCGAGGGGATCACCGGGCAGGTCTACACGGTCGCCGGCCCCAAGATCGCCGTATGGGCGCAGCCGCGCGAGCTGCGCGCCGGGTACGCGGAGGGGCCGTGGACCCCGGAGCGGATCGCGGACTTCCTGCCGGGGACGGTGGGCACGGACCCGATGCCGATGCTCGCGCAACTGGAGGCGATGGCGAAGGCGGCGGCCGCGAAGGACCGGCCCAACGCGTGACCGGGGCGAGGCCGTGGAAGGAGGCGGGCGCGGATGGACTTCCGGTTCGGAGACGGTGACGAGGAGCTCCGCAGGACGGCGCGGGACTGGCTGACCGGGCACCTGACCGGCCCGTACGCGGCCGCCGCCGGGCTCGGCGGGCCCGGCAGCGAGCACGAGGGCGTGGCCGAACGCCGGGCGTGGGAACACGAGTTGGGGCGTGGCGGCTGGATCGGGCTGGGCTGGGACGCGCCGGCCGGGGCCTACGGGCAGCGGTCCGCCACGCTGACCGGCCAGGTGGTCTGGGCGGAGGAGTACGCGCGCTCCCGCGCCCCCGGCCGGGTCGGCCACATCGGCGAGAACCTCCTCGCGCCCACCCTCCTCGCGTACGGCACCCCGGAGCAGCGCGACCGCTTCCTGCCGGCGATCGCGCGGGGGGAGGAGCTCTGGTGCCAGGGGTACAGCGAGCCGGGGGCGGGGTCGGACCTGGCGGGGGTGCGGACGGTCGCCGTGCGGGAGCGGGGGGTCGGGGCCGGCTCCGGATCCGGCTCCGTATCCGGCTCCGGTTCCGCATCCGGCTCCGGCTCCGGTTCCGGGGCGGGTGCCGGTCGGGTCCGGTGGCGGGTCACCGGGCAGAAGATCTGGACCTCGCTCGCCCGCGAGGCCGACTGGTGCTTCGTCCTCGCCCGCACCGAGCCCGGCTCGCGCCGCCACCACGGCCTCTCCTTCCTCCTCGTACCGATGGACCAGCCCGGCGGCCGGGTCGAGGTCCGGCCGATCCGGCAGCTGTCCGGGACGAGCGAGTTCAACGAGGTCTTCTTCGACGGCGCCGTCGCCGAGGAGGTCGTCGGCGGCGAGGGCAACGGCTGGCAGGTCGCGATGGGCCTGCTCGCCCTCGAACGCGGCGTCTCCACCCTCGTCCAGCAGATCGGCTTCGCCGCCGAACTGGAACGCGTGATCGCCGCCCACCTCGCCGCCACCGCGCCGGACCGTACGCCCGCCGGCCCGGACCGTACGCCCGCCGGCCCGGACGGCGTGCTGCGTGACCGGCTCGTCCGGCAGTGGGCCGAGCTGCGCACGATGCGCTGGAACGCCCTCCGCACGCTCGGCAGTTCGCCGGAATCCGGCGGCGCGGCCGATCCCGGGGCGCCCAGTGTGGCGAAGCTGCTGTGGGGCGGCTGGCACCGGCGGCTCGGGGAGCTGGCGGTGGCCGTCCGGGGCGCGGCCGCGGCGGCCGGGGTGCGGGACTGGGCGCCGGACCTGCCGTACGAGCTGGGGCTGGCGGAGGACCAGCGGCTGTTCCTGTTCACCCGCGCCGACACGATCTACGGCGGTTCGGACGAGATCCAGCGGAACATCATCGCCGAGCGGGTGCTCGGCCTGCCTAAGGAGTCGCGGTGAGAGGCGTCGTGTTCGACGGCAAGCAGGCGCAGGTGGTCGACGACCTGGAGGTGCGCGGTCCCGGGCCGGGCGAGGTGCTCGTCGCGATCGCCGCGGCCGGGCTGTGCCACAGCGACCTGTCGGTGATCGACGGGACGATCCCGTTCCCGCCGCCGGTGGTGCTGGGGCACGAGGGCGCGGGCGTGGTGGAGGCGGTCGGCGCGGGCGTGACGCACGTGGCGCCCGGCGACCACGTGGCCCTGTCCACCCTGGCCAACTGCGGGGCCTGCGCCGAGTGCGACCGGGGGCGGCCGACGATGTGCCGCAAGGCGATCGGGATGCCGGGGCAGCCGTTCAGCCGGGGCGGGCAGCCCGTCTTCCAGTTCGCTTCCAATTCCGCCTTCGCGGAGAAGACGGTCGTCAAGGCGGTACAGGCGGTGAAGATCCCCGCCGACATCCCGCTGACCAGCGCCGCCCTCATCGGCTGCGGGGTGCTGACCGGGGTCGGCGCCGTACTCAACCGGGCGCGGGTGGACCGCGGCGAGTCGGTCGTCGTCATCGGCACCGGCGGCATCGGCCTGAACGTGCTCCAGGGCGCGCGGATCGCCGGTGCCACCCGGATCGTGGCGGTGGACGCGAACCCGGCGAAGGAGGCGGTGGCCCGGCAGTTCGGCGCCACGCACTTCGTGGACGCGTCGGCGGTGGCGGACACGTCCGCCGCGGTCCGCGAGGTCCTGCCGACGGGTGCCGACCACGCCTTCGAGTGCGTCGGCAACGTGAAGCTGATCCGCCAGGCCGTCGACCTGCTCGACCGGCACGGCCAGGCGGTCCTGCTGGGCGTGCCCGGCTTCCAGGAGGAGGCGAGCTTCCAGGTCTCCTCGATGTACCTCGACAAGTCCATCCTCGGCTGCCGCTACGGCTCCGCCCGCCCCCAGCGCGACATCGCCCTGTACGCGGACCTGTACCGCTCGGGCCGGCTCCTCCTGGACGAACTGGTCACGGAGACCTACCCGGTCGAGGACTTCGCCAAGGCCGCCGAAGACGCCCACCAGGGCCGCGTCGCCCGCGGCGTCCTGACGTTCTGACCGGTCTGCCGACCGTCGTTTCCGGGTCGCCTCCGCCGTGCGCGGGGGCGGCCCGGTGGGCTGTCAGGGGCGGCCGCGGTGGTGGTGCCAGTCGGGGGCGAGGAGGGACATGAGGGTGGCGTCCACGCGGCGGCCCTGCCAGAGAAGGGCGTCGCGGAGGGTGCCTTCCGGGGTGAAGCCGACCTTCTCGTAGACGCGGCGGGCGCGGGGGTTGAAGGCGTAGACCTCCAGGGAGATGCGGTGCAGGCCGAGCTGTTCGAAGCCGTGGCCGACGATCAGGCGGGTGGCCTCGGTGCCGAGGCCACGGCCGTGGGTGCCGGGGACGAAGCCGATGCGGAAGCTGCAGCTCTCGTTGTGGCGGTCCCACAGGTTGAGGACAACCTCGCCGATGACGCGGCCGGTGGCGCGTTCCACGACGGCGAGGTCGAGGCGGTCGTCCTGGTCGCCGCGTGAGCCGTACCAGGTGCGCAGGGCCTCTTCGTCGTACGTCTCGCCCTCGTGGCTGCCGGTGAGGCGGGAGACCTCGGGGTCGGTGAACAGGGGCAGCAGAGCGGGGACGTCGTCCGCCGTCACCGGGCGCAGGCGGACCAGGTCGCCGTCGAGGGTGGGTTTGTGGCGGAAGCCGGGGCGGGGGGTGCCGGGCGCGGGGTCGGTCATGGGAAGAGTCTCGCCGGAGCGGGGGGCGTTGTCGTCCGGATATCGGGGCGGGGACCTCCTGGCTCAGCTGCCCGCCGGGCCGGGGTTTCCCCCACCCCGTTCGGCGGCGGGCCGGCTACGGCCGTGCCCTGTGCCCCGTGCGGCGGGCGGTCAGGAGGGGGAGAAACGGCCGAAGTGGCCCCGGTGGTAGAGGAGCGGGGCGGCTTCGGTCGGCGCGCCGAGCGCTTCGACGCGGCCGACGACGATCAGGTGGTCCCCGCCGGTGTGGACCGCATGGATCCGGCAGTCGATCCAGGCGGGGACGGCCGTCAGCTGCGGGGAGCCGGTGACGGGGGACGGGGTGTGCGACACCCCGGCGAACTTGTCGGCCCCGCTCACCGCGAACGCCCGGCACAGCTCACCCTGCTCCGCCCCGAGGATGTTCACACAGAAGACCCCGGCCCGGGCGATCCGCGGCCAGGTGGTCGACGTCCGGGCGACCATGAACGTCACCAGCGGCGGCGCGAGCGACAGCGAGGCGAAGGACTGGCAGGCGAAGCCGGCCGGGCCCTCCTCCGGGGTGGCGCCGGGGGCGGTGATGACCGTGACCCCGCTCGCGAAGTTCCCCAGCACGGACCGGAACTCGGCCGGCCCGACCGGCACCCGCTCGTCCTCGCCCACGGCCCGCAGCTCCGGCCGCGGCAGCGCTTCGACCGGCCCCGCGGAGGTGGGCGAGCCGACGGACCTGAGGTATCGGACGACGGTGGCCGCCATCCCTGCGTGTCCCATCACACCACCGATTGAAGCTGACGGATCGTCAGATGGGAAGGGGTCGGCGGGCCGGGGAGGGTGGGTGTACGGTTCCGTCTATTGAACGTGTTCAAATACTGCGGGGGATTTCAGTGAGAACTGCCGAGGCCACGCCGGACGAGGACAGCAGACCCGCCCGGGCGCAGGGCTGGTGGCCGGCAGCCGCACCCGGCGCCGAGGCGGTGGCCGCCGCACAGTTCCTGCTGGCCGGCATCGCGTGGATCATCACCTCGGACACACGCGACGACTATGACGTGTCAGGCTTCGCGCTCGGCTGGATCGGGTTCTGCTGTTGCCTGCCGGTGGCCCCTGCCGTGCTGGGCGTCGTACACGCCCTGCTGCTCACCAAACCCGCCGCCCTTCTGGCCCGCGCCGCCCGCCACCGGACCGGGCTGCGCCGGGCGTACGGGGAGCCGGCCGCGCTGCTCCTGCTGTCCGCCGTACCGGCCGCGTTGCTCGCCTGCCTCGGCGGCGTGCCGTACGCGTACGGCTGGGCGGCGGTCGCGGGCAGCGGGACGCTGCCGCTGCTCGTCGGCGAGTGGTTCCGGCGGCGTGGGACGCCGGAGCGGACGCGGTGGGCGCGGGTGGGGGTGGGGGCGGCCGGGGCGTCGGCGGTGCTGTTCACGGTGGGCGTGCTCGGCCCGGGCACCTTCGGCTTCCTCGCTCCGTACGAGCCGCCGCTGCTGGGCAGGGACGCGTACGCCGGGCGGTGGAGCGGGTACGGCGGCGCGGCCGTCGAGCTCCGGCCGGACGGGCGGGCGGTCGCGACCCGGCTCCGGTACCAGGGCGTAGAGCTGGAGGAACGGTCCTGCTCAGGGGCCGGTACGTGGACCTACCGGTCCGCCGCGTCCGGCAACGGCGCGGAGTTCCCCCGGCGGGAGGGGGTCGACCTCGACATCGCCGGGTGTCCCGACGTCGAGGCGCTGTCCGTCGCCGGGACGCGGGCGGAGCCGGAGGTGTACTACGTGGCGGGAGACCCGGACGGGGGCGGGCTGTTCGTCCTGCGGCGGGGGTGAGGCGGGGCTCAGCGGCCGTGGAATTTCGGGGGGCGGCGTTCTGTGAAGGCGGTGATGCCCTCCTGGGCGTCGGCGGTGGACATGTTGAGTTCCTGGGCGGTGGCCTCGGCGGCCAGGGCGGTGCTGCGGTCGGTGTCCAGAGAGGCGTTGACCAGGGCCTTCGTCAGGGCGAGGGCGCGGGTCGGGCCCTGGGCGAGGCGTTCGGCCCAGGCGCGGGCCTCGGCGGGCAGGTCGGCGTCGGGTACGACCTTGTTGACCAGGCCGAGGGTCTGGGCGGTTGCGGCCGGTACCGCGTCGCCGAAGAACATCAGTTCCTTGGCCTTCTGGGGGCCGATCAGGCGGGGCAGGAGGTACGCGCCGGCGCCGTCGGGGACGAGGCCGCGGCGGACGAACACCTCGATGAAACGGGCGGATTCCGCGGCGAGGACGAGGTCGCAGGCGAGGGCGAGGTGGGCGCCGATGCCGGCGGCCGTGCCGTTGACTGCGGCGAGGACGGGTTTTTCGCAGTCCATCACCGCGGTGATGAGGCGCTGGGCGCCGGATTTGATGAGGCGGGTGATGTCGCCGGGTATGCGGTCCGTTGTCTGCGGGGGGTTGCGGAGGTCTGCGCCGGCGCAGAAGGCCTTGCCGGTGGCGGTGATGACGACTGCGCGGGTGTCGGGGCTGGCGGTCGCCTCTGCGAGGAGCGTGATGATGTCGTCGCGCTGGGGCCAGGTGAGGGCGTTCATGGCGTCCGGGCGGTTGAGGGTGATCCAGGAGATGTTGCCGTCGATCTCGTGCAGAAGGGTGTCGTTGCTGGGCATGGTCACTTCCTGTCGTCTGCGGGGCTCCGCCCCGGACCCCGCGCCTCAAACGCCGGCGGGGCTGGATTTGCCCGTCGGGGCCGGAGCTTGCCCCTTGGGGCAGTTGCCCCCGGGCGGGGGCGAGTTCCAGCCCCTCCGGCGCTTGAGGAGCGGGGTTTGGGGCGGAGCCCCAAGGCAACCCGGCCGGCGCCGGGCACCGGGCGCTGCCCGGACCCGCTCCTCAAGCGCCGGAGGGGCTGGGGGTGGCGGTGCCGGTTTCCGGGCTCTGCCCGGACCCGCTCCTCAAGCGCCGGAGGGGCTGGGGGGCCCGGCTGGGGCTGGGGGTGGCCCGGAGGGGCTGGGGGTGGCCCGGTGGGGGCGGGGGTTGCCCCGGGGGCTGGGAGGTTGCCGCCGGGGGGCTGGGATTGACCCGTGGGGCGGGGTGGTGGTGCCGGGGCGCGGGGGCCGGGAGGGGGTCAGCGGCAGATGGCCAGGGCGTCCAGGGCCACCGCGCCCTGGCCTCGGGGGAGGACCATCAGGGGGTTGATGTCGAGTTCGGAGAGCGTGCCGTCCAGTTCCAGGGCCATGCGCTGGATCCGCAGGACGACCTCGACGAGCGCGTCGACATCGGCCGGCGGCGCCCCCCGTACGCCCTCCAGGAGCGCATGGCCGCGCAGCTCCCGCAGCATGCTGCGGGCCGCCGACTCGCCGAAGGGCGGGACCCGGACCGCCGTGTCGTTCAGAACCTCGACCAGCACCCCGCCCAGCCCCACCGTCACCGTCGGCCCGAACAGCGCGTCCTGAGTGACCCCGACCACCATCTCCACCCCCCGCTCCACCATCTGGCACACGAGGATCCCGTCCAGTGGCACCGCCTCGTACCGCGCGATGTCCGTGAGCTCGCGGTACGCGTCGCGGATCTGGCTGGCGGAGGTCAGCCCCACCTTGACCAGCCCCAGCTCCGTCTTGTGCCCCAGCTGCGGCCCGGACGCCTTCATCACCACCGGGTAGCCCACCAGCCCGGCCGCCCGTACCGCCGCCGCCGCGCTCGTCACCAGCTGCTCCCGCGGCACCCGGATCCCGTACGCCCGCAGCAGCTGCTTCGCCGCGTGCTCGCTGAGCTGCTGCCCGGGCCGCATCAGCGCCTGCGCCTTGCGGTACGAGGGCGACGGCGTGCGCGGCGCGTCGTCGAAGGGGGAGCGGTACTGCGCGGTGAAGCGGTGGTGGTCGACGTACGCCCGCACCGCCGTGATGCAGTTCGCGAACGTGCGGAACGTCGCGACCCGGGAGGACCCGAGCAGGGTGGTCCGGTACGCCTCCTCAGTGCCGACCGGCGACCCCCACACCACGCACACCAGCTTGTCCGTGGCCTCCGCCGCGTCCACCAGGTCCTGCGCCAGCCGGTCGCTCATCGGCGGGAACGGCCCGGTGATGGGGCAGATCAGTACGCCCACCGACGGATCGGCCAGGATCGCGTCGATGATCTTCCGGCCGCGCCAGTCGCCGACCGGGTGGCCGCCGTTGTCGACCGGGTTGGCGACGTTCAGGTACTCCGGTATCCACTGGTGGAGTTCCTGCTGCTTGGCCTCGGACAGCGTGGGCAGCGACAGGCCCGCCTCGGTGGCCAGGTCCGAGAAGTGCGCGCCGGTGCCGCCGGAGATCGAGTACACGACGACCCCCTCCGCCCGCGGCGGCCGGGCCCGGGCGAGCAGCGCGGCGGTGTCCTGGAGCTCGTCGAGGCCGTCCACCCGGATCACCCCGAACTGCCGCATCGCCGCGTCCACCACCGTGTCCGCGCCGGTCAGCTTGCCGGTGTGGGAGGCGGCCGTACGGGCCCCGGTCTCGGTGCGCCCGACCTTGACGGCGACGACGGGCACGCTGTTGCGCGCGGCCTGGTCGGCGGCGAGCAGGAAGGACCGGCCGTCCTTGAGCCCCTCGACGTAGCAGGCGATGGCACCGACCTCGGGGCGGCCGGCGAAGTACGAGAGGAAGTCGGCGGTTTCGAGGTCGGCCTCGTTGCCGGTGGGCGCCCAGTGGGACAGCCGGATGCCGAGTTCCTGGAGGGCGTAGACGGGCCGGCCCTGGTGCCCGGACTGGGTGATCAGGGCGATCGCGGGGCCTTCGAGGTCCTCGCGGAACTCCTCGAAGGCGTTGAGGTTGGTGTTCGGGCCGAGCAGCCGCAGTCCGGAGCGTGCCACTGCGGCCGCCAGCCGGGCCTGGGCGGCGGCGCCCTCGTCGCCGGTCTCCGCGAACCCGGCGGCGAAGGCCACCGCGAACCGGGTCTTGGTGTCGGCGAGTTCCTCGATCACCGGGACCGGGTCGGCGACGAGGAGGACGGCGAGGTCCACCTCCTCCGGCAGTTCCTTCACCGACCGGAAGCAGGGCCGGCCGAAGACGGTCTCGCGGGTCGGGTGCACGGGGTGCAGGCGGGCGCCGACGCGTTCGGACCACTCGATGAGCCGCCGCGTGATGCCGGTGTTGGGTCTGCCGTCCGCGTCGGAGGCGCCGACGACGGCCACCGAGCCGGGACGGAAGAAGCGGTCCAGGTCGGGTACGTCGGCGCGCAGCGGCCGGCCGCTGACGTCGAGGTCGGCCTCCCCGGCGGCGGCCGACGGATCGGCCGTGGAGTGGACGGCCCGGCGCGGCTGTTCGCCGCAGGCCTCGACGCGTGCGCGGAAGTCGGTGGTGAGGGTGCCGTGCGTAGATCCAAGCATCGTTCCGCCCGCTCCTGCTCGATGACACCAATTAACTGACGCATAGTCAGATTACTGAACTGACGTCGTGTCAGGAACAGGGCGGGCGGGACGACCTTTGTGAGGGAACGGTGCGGCGGGCACCGTTCCCTCGAGGACCTCCCTCGAGGACCTCCCTCGGGGGCCTCCCTCGGGGGCCTCGGTCGGGGGCCTCGGTCGGGCGCTCCGGTCAGGCGCCGAGGACCTCCGCGGCGAGGGCGGTGCCGCGGACCCGGGCCTCGATCTTGGCGAACGCCGTCTCGCGCGAGGTGGACGTGTCGTCCGCGAACGGCGAGAACCCGCAGTCGTCGCAGGTGCCGAGCCGGTCGACCGGGATGTGCCGGGCGGCGGCGAGCACCCGGTCGCGGACCTGCTCGGGGGTCTCCACCACCGGGTCGATCGGGTCGGTCACGCCGACGAAGACCCGGGCGTCGGCCGGCAGGTGGTCGGCGATGACGGCCAGGACGCGCTCGGGGTCGGGCTCGCTGGCCAGCTGTACGTAGAAGTTGCCGGCCTTGAGACGGAATAGCTCCGGCAGCAGCGCCGCGTAGTCCACGTCGGCGCTGTGGGTGGAGTCGTGGTCGCCGCCGGGGCAGGTGTGCACGCCGATCCGGGCGCGCTCGGCGGGTGTGAACCGCTCCAGGACCGCGTTGTTCAGCGCGATGAAGTCCCCGAGGAGGCTGCCGCTCGGGTCGAGCTTCAGGGAGAGCCGGCCCTCGGTGAAGTCGAGCTGCACGGAGTGCGCGCCGGCGTCCAGGCAGGCGCGGATGTCGGCCTCGGCCTCGTTCTTGAGGTCTTCGAGGAAGGCCTCGCGGGGGTAGCCGTCGATGCCGGCGGCCGGGTAGAGCAGGCTGAGGGCGGACGGGGCGATGACGGCCTGCTTGACCGGGAGGGTGGTGTGCCGGCGGGCGGCGGTCAGGTAGGCCTCGGCGCGGGTGGCGTACCGGAACGGGCCCGCGGTGAGGGCCGGGAGCCGGCGGGTGTGCCCGTCCGCGAACGGGATGACCGCGCCGTCGGGGCTGAGGTCGGTGAGTCCGGCGAGCGGGTACGTGGCGAAGCTGGGCTTCGACTGCTCGCCGTCCACGAGGACGGGGGAGCCGAGTTTTTCGAGCGTGGCCAGGGTTTCGGCGGTGGCCTGCGCTTGGAGTTGCGCCAACTCGGCTTCGGTGGCCGTGCCTTGGGAGTGGCGGGCGAGGGCCTGCTGAAGGGCGGCGGGGCGGGGGATGCTGCCGATCGGCTCGGTGGGAATGCGCATGCGTGGACCCTAGGGAGGGGGGTTCGGGCGGGCAAGGAGGTGTATTCGGCGGTGGCCCGTCCTGTACGGGGCGGCGTGGCTTGGGCCGGTGGGATATCCGCAGGTCAGGTAGGTCCCCGCTGGTCTGCTGCCGCCGCCGGGGACCCGGCCCCGGGTCGAAACCCGGCCGAATTCCCCGCCGTTTTCCGGCGTTCCCCCCACGCCCCCCGCCCGAACCTGCTATCCCCACGGGGCTCCGCCCCGGACCCCGCGCCTCAAATGCCGGCGGGGCTGGATTTCGGGGCTCAAGGGAAGCCGAGGGCCGGGCGGGGGAAAATCCAGCCCGTCCGGCGTTTGAGGACCGGGGGTGCGGGGGCGGAGCCCCCGGGGCTTGCAGCCCCGCCGGCGCTTGAGGCGCGGGGCGGGGTCCCTGCTAGTGGCGGGATATCGCCTCGGCTATGCGCTCCGCGTCGCGGGACAGTTCGCGGAGGTTGCCGCTGATGGGGTTGGTGTAGCCGGTGAAGTAGAGGCCGGGGGTGTGGGTGGCGGGCCGGCCGGCCCGGGGACGGCCGCGGCCGTCGAGCACGTCCAGGTGGCCCACGAGGGGTTCCAGCCCCCGGCGGTAGCCGGTCGCGGCGATCACCGCGTCGGGCGAGAGCCGGGTGCCGTCCGCGAGCACGACCGAGGCACCGTCGAAGGACGACACGGCGGCCACCGGCGAGACCCGGCCGCCCCGGACGGCGGCGATCAGCCCCGGGTCCTGCACCGGTATCGCGCCCTCCCTCACCCGGCTGTACAGCCCGACGGCCGGCCGGGGCAGCCCGTACGCCGAAAGGTCCGGCACGGACATCCGCGCCACGCCCCGCGCCAGCCGGTCCACGACCCGTACCGGCAGCCTCCTCACCAGGATCGCCGTGCGCTGGGACGCCCACCCGGCGGTCGTCCGGCGCACGATGTGCGGCGCGGTCCGTACGGCCAGTCGCACCCGCTCCGCCCCGCCCTCCGCGAGGTCCACCGCGATCTCCGCCCCGGTGTTGCCGACGCCGACGACGAGCACGTCCTTGCCCGCGTACGGCCCGGCGTTCCGGTACCGGCTCGCGTGCAGCAGCTCGCCCTCGTACGTGTCCCGGCCGGGCCAGTCCGGCAGGTGCGGGGTGTGGTTGAAGCCGGTCGCGACCACGACCGCCCGGGCCGCGAGCAGCCGGCCGCCGTCGCCCTCCAGGATCCAGCGCGCACCGTCGGCCGCCGCCGTGCCCTCGGCCCGTACCACCCGGTGCACCTCGACCCCGGTGACCAGCTCCAGCTCGTGGTACTCGGCGTACTTCTCCAGGTAGCGCACCACGTTGTCGCGCGAGACCCAGCGGCCGAACCGGCGCGGGATCCGCAGGCCGGGCAGCCCGGACAGGCGGCGGGTGGTGTGCAGGTGCAGCCGGTCGTAGTGCCCCCGCCAGGACGCGCCCACGGCGTCGGCCTTGTCCACGACGACGGCCCGTACGCCCCGCGCCCGCAGCGCTGCCGCGACGGCGAGCCCGCCGGGGCCCGCGCCGATCACGTACACGGGAGGTGCGGCGGAGGCGTCCGCTTCGCGGATGTGGGGGGTTCCCATGGGCTCCGTGATCGCCGCGATCTCCGGCGCCTCCGTACGTCCCGTGCTGTCGGCCATGGACGGTGAGCGTATCGGCACGCAGCGTTGATGGGTCTCGGTCAAGAGGGGATCCGGTTGCGAATCGATCACGGGGCGGCGGGAGCCCCGGAGGGCTCCGCGCGGCCGTTCCGCCCGGCCTCTTGCGCTGCCGCGGCGGATCCGCTGAACTGACGGATCGTCAGATAAAGAGGGAATCGACGGCGGTGATGGGGAGGTGGCTGCCCGATGCAGACCGTCTGGCTCGGCGGAGCCGAATGGCTCGCGGTGCTGCGGATCGGCCTCGGCCTGTGGTGGCTGGAGAGCTGGCGGCACAAGGACAGGAAGGGCTGGTTCGAACGCGGCACCGGCATCGCCTGGGCGGCGGACGTGGCCGGCAAGCACCGCTGGCCGTTCGTGCGGACCGGGTTCGCGACGGTGGTCCAGCCACGGCCGAAGCTGATGGCGTACGTGGTCGTGTACGCCGAACTCGCCCTCGGGCTCGGCCTGGTCACCGGCTTCCTGACCCCGGTCGCCCTGGTCGGCGGCCTGCTCCTGAACCTGCTCTACCTCGTCCTCATGATCCACGACTGGGCCGAGCAGGGGCAGAACGCGATGATGGCCCTGATCTCGCTCGTCGCCCTCTTCGCGATGAGCTGGCAGACGTGGTCGCTGGACCGCGCGTTCGGGCTCTTCCTGTGACCGGCGGATCCGCGCACCCGGCGCGCCACGACCTGCCCGAGCCGGACGCCTTCACCCGGCCCTACTGGGAGGCGGCGGCCGCGGGCCGGCTGCTGTTGCGGCGCTGCGCGGGGTGCGGGCGGGCGCACCACTACCCGCGGGAGTTCTGCCCGTACTGCTGGCACGACGAGGTGGTGTGGGAGCAGGCCGAGGGGACGGCGACGCTCTACACCTGGTCGGTCGTCCACCGGAACGACCTGCCGCCGTTCGGGGAGCGGGTGCCGTACGTGGCCGCCGTCGTGGACCTGGCGGAGGGGCCGCGGATGATGACGGAGGTGGTCGACTGCGAGGCCGGGGCGCTGCGGGTCGGGATGGGGCTGCGGGTGGCGTTCCGGGAGGCGGGGGACGGGATGGCGGTGCCGGTGTTCCGGCCGGGAGCGGAGTGAGGGGGCACGGTCCGCCGGTGCCGGGTCACGGCCAGAGGAGGCCGCGGGTCCAGGCGGTGCCGGGCGCGGTGCGGGTGTAGCGGAGGCGGACGTGGCGGCGGGCCGGGTCGCCCTGGAAGAACTCGACCTCGTGCGGGGTGAGCACGTACCGGGTCCAGGTCGGGGAGACGGCGTCCGGCTCGGCGCCGGCGCGTTCCCAGGCGGCGTCGGCGGCCCGCGCGAGGTCCTCGGCGCTGTCCAGGGGCTCGCTCTGGTGGCCGGTGAGGGCGGCCGCGAGGGCTCCGCGGGTACGGGCGGCCAGGTCGGCGCGGCTCTCCTCGGCGGAGGCGGGGGCGACGGTGCCCCGTACGCGGACCTGGCGGGCCAGGGCCGGCCAGTAGAAGCAGAGGGCGGCGGCGGGGTGCGCGGCGAGCTGGCGGCCCTTGGTGCTGGTGGCGTGCGAGGCGAAGTGCCAGCCGGTGCTGTCGGCGTCGTGCAGCATCACCACGCGGGCGTCGGGGAGGCCGTCGGTGCCGGTGGTGGCGAGGGTCATGGTGTGGGGCTCGGGCTGGGCGGCGGTGACGGCTGCGAGGAACCAGTCGTGGAACAGGGGGGTGGGGTCTGCCGGGGCCGTCCCGGGGTCGAAGGTGGGGAGTTCGCCGGTCCATACGCGCTGGGTGTGCAGGGCGTTGGTGAACGCGGTGTGGGTGTCCGTCGTGACCTGGGTGTCCGTGCTGTCCGCCATCCACCCAGCGTATGCGCCCCCGGGGCCCCGCCCCGGACCCCCGCGCCTCAAGCGCCGGCGAGGCTGGATTTGCCCCGTCCGGTGCGCCGGCCCCGTCGGGCCGAAGCCTTCGGTGGCTCCGCCCCCGGACCCCCGCGCCTCAATCGCCGGCGAGGCTGGATTTCCCCCGGCCGGGTCGGCCTCGTCGGGCTCAAGCCTTCGGGGGCTCCGCCCCCGGACCCCCGCGCCTCAATCGCCGGCGAGGCTGGATTTCCCCCGGCCGGGTCGGCCTCGTCGGGCTCAAGCCTTCGGTGGCTCCGCCCCCGGACCCCCGCGCCTCAATCGCCGGCGAGGCTGGATGCTGCGGGGCGGAGTGGGGACAGCCGAAGTCCGGGCAGGGGGGCAAAATCAAGCCCGTCCGGCGATTGAGGACCGGGGTGCGGGGCGGAGCCCCGAAACCCAGCCCCGCCGGCGTTTGAGGCGCGGGGTCCAGGGCGGAGCCCCGGTCATTGAGCGTCGCCGGCGTTTGAGGCGCGGGGTGTGGGGCGGGGCCCCGGGCAGGTCCCGCCGGCGGGGAGGGTCAGGTGCGGCCCAGGAGGAGGGTGGCGGAGGTGCAGAACCATCCGCCGGTGCCGGACGCGAGGGCCACCTCGGGAAGGCGGCCACCACGCTTGCGGACCTGCGTGGGACCCGCCTCACCACGAAGCTGGCGGACGGCCTCCACCAGGAGGAACAGCCCCCGCATCCCGGGATGGCAGGCGGACAGGCCGCCACCGTCCGTGTTGACGGGGAGATCGCCGTCACGGAGCAGACGCCCCTTCTCGACGAACGCCCCGCCCTCCCCCTTCGCACAGAAGCCCAGATCCTCCAGCGTCACCAGCGTCATGTACGTGAACGCGTCGTAGATCTCCGCGACGTCCACGTCCCCCGGCGTCAGCCCCGCCCGGGCGAAGGCGAGGCGCCCCGACACCGCCGCGGGCGAGACCGTGAAGTCCTCCCACTCGGACATCGTCGTGTGCGACACGGCCGTCCCCGACCCCAGCACCCACACCGGCGCCTTCGCCGTGTCCGGGACGTGGTCCTCCGCCGCCAGCAGCACCGCGCAGCCCCCGTCCGACCGGATGCAGCAGTGCAGCTTGGTGAACGGGTCGGCGATCATCTCCCCGCCGAGCACGTCGTCCACCGTGATCGGGGTGCGGAACATCGCGTCGGGGTTGGCAACGGCGTTCGCCCGTGCCTGCACCGCGACCTGCGCGAGCTGCTCCAGGGTGGTCCCGTACGCGTGCATGTGCCGCCGCGCGGCCATCGCGTACTTGGCGACCAGCGTGTGCCCGTACGGCACCTCGAACTGGAGCGGGCCGCGCGCACCGAAGGAGAGGTTCGACGTGCGCCGCCGCGCCTTGATGTCGGCGCGGGCGGTGGAGCCGTAGACGAGCAGGACGGCGTTGGCGTGCCCCGCGGCGATCGCGTCGACCGCGTGGGCCGCCATGACCTCCCAGGTGGCGCCGCCGACCGCGGTCGAGTCCACCCAGGTGGGGCGCAGCCCGAGGTATTCGGCGACCTCGACCGGGGCGAGCGTGCCCAGGCCCGCCGAGCCGAAGCCGTCGATCACCGAGCGGTCCAGGCCGGAGTCGGCCAGCGCGCGGCGGGCGGCCTGGGCGTGCAGGGCGTACGGGGTGGCCTCGTCGACCCGGCCGCAGTCGGAGAGGGCGATGCCGACGACCGCGACACGGCGGCGCCGGCCGCCGGGGGCGGAGCTGTCAGAGGAGTCCCAGGAGTCGGGTGCCATGAATCTGACGGTATATCAGATGTGGCGTGACGTACATGACTTCGGGCGCGGGGGCGGCCGCCGGGTGGGGTCGCATCCGCCCTCGCCGGACTCTGTGCATCTGTCGTGTCCCGCCCTAACATGACGGCCCGTCAGAAACGGGAGGAGCCCCGCCGATGGATGCCGCCTTCACCGCGGAACAGGACGAGATCCGCCGGACCCTGCGCGACCTGCTCGCCAAACGCTGCGGCCCCGACGAGGTCAAGGCCGCCGTGCGCACGGACGCCGGGTACGACCCCGTGCTCTGGCGGCTGCTCGCCGAGCGGCTCGGACTGCCCGGGCTCGCGGTTCCGGAGGCGTACGGCGGGGTCGGCTGCTCCTTCGCCGAGCTGGCGCTGGCCTGCGAGGAGGCCGGGCGGGCATTGCTGCCCGCGCCGCTGCTCGGCACCGCGGTGCTCGCCGCGCCGCTGATCGCCGCCCTCGGCACGGAGGCCCAGCGCGCGGCCCTGCTGCCGGAGCTGGCCGCGGGCCGGCTGACCGCCACCCTCGCCGTACCCGGCACCGCGCTGGCCACCGCCCTCGCCCTGACCGGCGACAACCGCCCCGGCCGCTGGGCGGGCGACGGCCGGGCCGGCGGCATCCAGGCCCGGCGGGCGGCGGACGGGGCACCCGGCTGGCGGCTGTACGGCGAGGCCGCCCAGGTCCTCGACGGGCACAGTGCCGGGCTGCTCGTGGTGGCCGCGCACGCCGGCGGGTACGCCCGCAGCCGGACCCTGCTGTTCCTGGTCAGAGGGGATGCGGCCGGACTGGTGCGGGTCCGGCAGACCGTCCTCGACGAGACCCGGCCGCAGGCCCGCGTCCAGCTGCGGGACACCCCGGCGGAGCTGCTCGGCGAGGAGGCGGAAGGCGGCGGGGAAGGCGGCGGGGACGGGCGCGAGGGGCCCGACGTGTACGGGGCCCTCGCCGCCACCGGCTGCACGGCCGCCGCCGCGCTCGCCGCCGAGGCGGTGGGGGCGGCCGGGCAGGCGCTCGCCCGGACGGTGGAGTACGTGAAGACGCGCGAGCAGTTCGGCCGCCCCATCGGCTCCTTCCAGGCGGTCAAACACCGCCTCGCCGACCTGTACGTACAGGTCCAGGCGGCCCGCTCGGCCGCGTACTACGCCGCCTGGGACCCGGCCCAGGGGCCGCTCGCCCTCGCCCAGGCGCTGGAGGCGCTGCGGCCGGCCGCGGCCGAGGCGGTGCAGCTGCACGGCGGGATCGGCTTCACGTGGGAGCACGAGGCCCACCTGTACTTCAAGCGGGCGGCGGCCGACGAGCTGCTGTTCGGGCCGGTCCACCGACTGCGGGCGCAGGCCGCCGGGCACGCGGGGCTGTTCACGGGTGCCGCCGCCCCCGCCTCCGCCGATGTTTCCGATCCGACCGAAGAGAGGGTGGCCTGATGGCTCCCGGTGTCCGGCTGATGCAGAAGGTCTCCTCGACCATGCTGTTCGCCAAGATCGCGCCGCATTTCATCCCCGCCGTGGACCGCACGGTGCACCGGCTCACCCGCGGGAAGGTGCTGCTCAGCGCCCGGATGCTGCCCGGGGTGGTGCTGACCGCCCGCGGGGCGAAGACCGGTGAGCCGCGCACCACGCCGCTGGCGTGCATGCCGGAGGAGGGGACCGGGACCTGGCTGCTGATCGGCTCCAACTTCGGCCGCCCCGGCCATCCCGCGTGGACCGCGAACCTGCTCAAGAACCCCGACGCCGAGGTGAGCTGGCAGGGCCGGGACATCCCGGTACGGGCCCGCCTGCTCGCGGGCGAGGAGCGCGCCGAGGCCTGGCGCGCGGTGCTGCGCTTCTGGCCGCCGTACGCGACGTACCAGGCGCGGATCGACCGGGAGATCCGGCTGTTCCGGCTGGAACGGCGCTGAACCCACGGCCCCCGGGCGGGGGTGGATGCACGGCGGCGGCGGACCCCCAGGTGGTCCGCCGCCGCGCAGACAGGATGTGCCGGGTGGCCGTCCGAGGACTCGCCCCCCGTGGACGCCCGGCTACTTCGTCGGCTTCTTGCCCGTGATGCCGAGGTGGACGAGCAGCGCCAGGTTGGGCTTCAGCTCGGCCTGCTTCACGCCCCAGGTCTGGAAGCCCTTCTGGTGCGAGGAGACGGCGGCGAGCATCGCGACGAGGGAGCCGGCCATGGCGGCGGCGCTGACGTCCTTGTCGACCTTGCCCTTGGACTGGAGCTCCTTGACCGACTCCGTAAGGGAGTTGGTGACGGAGTTCAGGATCTTCATGCGGATCTTGTAGAACCGCTTGTCGCCTTCGGCGGCGCCGAGGTCGACCACGCGCAGGATGGCGTCGTTGGCCCGCCAGAAGTCCAGGAAGCCTTCGACGAGTTCCTCGGCGGTCTGCCAGCCGGACTTGCCGATCCAGGAGCGGCCCTCGACGAGAGCCGTCAACCGGGCGCCCTCGCTTGCCATTTCCTCGGCGATCTCCAGTACGGCGCCCTCCACGTCGGGGAAGTACTGGTAGAAGGTGGCGGGGGAGGTGCCGGCCTTACGGGCGACGTCGATGACCTTGACGTCGCGGTATGGCGAGGAGCTGAGCATCTCGCTGAGGCAGTCGAGCAGCTTTTGCCGCGTCGCCTGGCCGCGTCGTCCGGCCACGCGGCCGTCGACGGTGCGTACTTGTCCTGTCATGCCGTCAGCTTACCGAGGGGCTCTGTGGGCGCGATTCGGCCGCCTGCAAATGGGGTGACCCCCGCCCCGGCCGGCCCTCCGGGGCCCCGCCCGTACCCCGCGCCGCAATCGCCGGCGGGGCTCAAAGACCGGGGCTCCGCCCCGTACCCCGGTCCTCAATCTCCCCCAGCCCCAGGGGGCTGGGAGGTGCCCCCTGGACGGGCTGGGAGTTGCCCCTGACCGGACCGTGTCGGTGGGCTGGATGCTGCGGGGCAAAGTCAAGCCTCGCCGGCGTTTGAGGCGCGGGGTCCGGGGCGGAGCCCCGAAACAGCCCCGCCGGCGCTTGAGGCGCGGGGGTTCGGGGCGGAGCCCCCGGCGAGCGGGGCAGGGCGGGCGGAATTAGCGTGGCAGGGACGAGCCACGCGATGGGAAGGAGCGGCATGGCCGGATTCGCGGAGGGCACGCCCTGTTGGGTGGATGCCGCGCTGCCCGATCTCGACGCCGGGAAGCGGTTCTACGGGGAACTGTTCGAGTGGACCTTCGGCGGACCCGCAGGGCCGGAGTACGGCCACTACACCCAGGCGTACAGCGAGGGCCGCAACGTCGCCGCCCTCGCCCCCAAGCCCGACGGCCGCATGCCCACCGTCTGGAACGTCTACCTCGCCACCCGCGACGCCCGCGCCACCGCCACCCGCATCCGCGAGGCCGGCGGCCAGGTGATCATGGATCCGATGCCCGTCGGCCCCTTCGGTACCTCCGCCATGGCCGCCGACCCCGGCGGCGCCGTCTTCGGCCTCTGGCAACCCGGCACCCACCACGGCTTCGAGCAGCTGAACAAGCCGTACTCGTACTGCTGGACCGAGGTCTACACCCGCGCCCGCGACGAGGTCGACACCTTCTACGCCCGCGTCTTCGGCTACCTCGCCGACGACCGCGACGACGCCGGCATCGAGTACCGGGCCTGGTCCCCGCCCGGCACCGCCCCCGGCCCGGACACCGCGATCGCCGGCCGCAGCGTGCTCACCTCCGCGTTCCCGGAAGCGCTGCCCGCCCACTTCCTCGTGTACTTCGCCGTGCCGGACTGCGACACCTCGTGCGCCACCGTGCGCCGGCTCGGCGGCCGCGTCACCGCCGATCCCTTCGACACTCCGCACGGGCGGATCGCCGTGGTCGCCGACAACCAGGGCGCCGCCTTCGCCCTGCTCTCCGAGCCGCGCTAGAGCCGCGCCGGAGCTGCACTGGATCCGCGCCGGAGCCCCGGCGGGACCACCCCAGCCGCCGGAATCCCTCATTCAGCCCCATCCGCCCTGCCAGGTCTGTCCGAGGTGTCCGGAACGCGGTGAGACACCCCGATCCGCCCCCGGGTTCGACCGGGACGCCCCGGACAGACAGAATCAGGGTGCGCACCGTCATGCGGTGCCCAGTGGTGAGACGCTGCACGGGGCTGGGAAACGGGCCCTTCAACAGCCCGTACGGGGAGGTGGCAGGCGAGTGGTGGAGCAGCTGACGCAGCACGACCCGAGACGGATCGGCCCGTTCGAGGTGCTCGGCCGGCTGGGCGCCGGCGGCATGGGCCTGGTCTATCTCGCGCGCTCGGCTTCCGGCCGGCGGGTGGCGATCAAAACGGTGCGCACGGAGCTCGCCGAGGACCAGCTCTTCCGGGTCAGGTTCACGCGCGAGGTGGAGGCCGCCCGCGCCGTCAGCGGGTTCTACACGGCCGCCGTCGTGGACGCCGACCCGCGGGCCGCCGTGCCCTGGCTGGCGACCGCGTACGTACCGGCGCCCTCGCTGGAGGAGATCGTCAACGAGTGCGGGCCCATGCCCGTCCAGGCCGTCCGGTGGCTGGCCGCGGGCATCGCGGAGGCCCTGCAGTCCATCCACGGCGCCGGCCTGGTGCACCGCGACCTGAAGCCGTCGAACGTCCTCGTCGTCGAGGACGGCCCGCGCGTCATCGACTTCGGCATCGCGAGCGGCGTGTCCAACACCCGGCTGACCATGACCAACGTCGCCGTCGGCACCCCCGCGTACATGTCGCCCGAGCAGGCGAAGGACTCCCGCAGCGTCAAGGGCGCCAGCGACGTGTTCTCGCTCGGCTCCACGCTCGTGTTCGCGGCCACCGGACACCCGCCGTACCACGGCGCGAACCCGGTCGAGACGGTGTTCATGCTGCTGCGCGAGGGCCCGAACCTGGAGGGCCTGCCCGCCGAGCTGCGTCCGCTGATCGATTCCTGCATGCAGATGGACGCGACCAAGCGGCCCACCCCGGCCGACCTCCAGGCCCAGCTGGCCCCGCACCTGTTCGCCGCCGGCGACGACAGCGGCACCGCCTCCGCCTGGCTGCCGTCCCGGGCCACCGCCATGATCGAGCAGCGCCGCGCGGGCGGCCAGCGTACGACCGCCCCCGGCGGCGGCCGGCCCGCTCAGGCCCCGGCTGCCGGCCCCGGCGCCCAGCCCACCCATCGCCGCAGCCGCCCGACCCCGCCGCGCGGCTCCGAGTCCG
>NZ_JAJAUZ010000032.1 GCF_020532645.1 Streptomyces bambusae | reverse complement strand
GGGTTTCGGGGGCTCCGCCCCCGGGCCCCCGCGCCTCAAACGCCGGACGGGCTGGAATTGGCCCGGCGGGCCCGGCGCCCCGGGGCAGGAGCGCCCGGTCAAGGCGGGCCACATACGCCCCATTTGCCCCACCCCCGGCATGTGACCTTCCGCACGGACGCCCCGCCACGGCCGCCCCCCGCCGAGACGCCCGCCCACGTCCCCCATCGCCACACGACCGGTACCCCACCGCCCACCTGAAGGGCTTTCGGGAAACCCGGAGCGCCCCACGGCGGAGCCGGGAGGGGGGAACGGCCCGCTGTCCCGACCGCACGCACCCGCCTACGATCCGGTGCACGACAACCGGCGGCCGAGATTCCGGTACCGCCCGAACAGAGCCGTCCACCCCGGAGGTCCCGCCATGAGTCCCCGTGCCACCCGCAGGCGCCCCGCGCACCGCGCCCCCCGGCCCCTGCGCGCCAAGGCGGCCATCGCCGGCATGGGAGTCGTGGCCGTCGCGGCCGCCTGCGCGGCCGGCGTCGAGCTGATCGGACCCCGGGACGGGAAGACGGTCCAGGTCGCCCGGGACACGGCGATACCGAGCGCCGTCACCACCTCCGCGACCGCCGGCCCGACGTCCCCGGCGCCGTCCACCACCCCGCCGGCCCCCTCCGCATCCGCCACCCCGACGGCCACGGCCCCCCGCACGGCCACCCGCACGGCCGCCCCGCCCCCCTCACGCACCCGCACCGTCGTGTCCCGCTCCACCAAGCGCCCCGCTCCCACCCCGGTCCGGACCGCCGCGACGAGGAAGCCCGCCCCCCGCCCCGCCGCCGGCGGCCAGACCGCAGAGGTCGTCCGCCTGGTCAACGTCGAGCGCGCCGCCGCCGGCTGCCGCGCCCTGACGGTGGACGCGGCCCTGGCCCGGGCCGCGCAGGGCTACAGCGACACCATGGCCGCCACCGGGAACTTCTCCCACACCGGCACCGACGGCTCCCAGCCGCAGGACCGGATCGAGGCGGCCGGCTACGACTGGTCCGGCTACGGCGAGAACATCGCCATGGGCCAGGCGGACGCCGCCGCCGTGGTCGCGGCCTGGATGGACAGCCCCGGCCACCGCGAGAACATCCTCAACTGCCGCTTCACCGAGATAGGCGTCGGCCTGAACACCGCCGGCGGCCCCTGGTGGACCCAGAACTTCGGCACCCCCGCCTGACCCCGAACCGCCCCGCACCTGCGCATACGCACCCCGGTGGACCGCCGGCCGGGCGGCTGTAGGGTGTCCGCCATGCCGTGCGTACTCGTGGTCGAAGACGACCCCAGCATCCGTGCCTCCCTGATCGAGATCCTCTCGGAGCACGGCCACACGGTGCGCAGCACGGGCGACGGATTCGGCGCGCTGCGGGAGGTCACCCAGGGCGCGCTGGACGCCGTCGTCCTCGACCTCGGCCTGCCCGACCTCGACGGCGGCGACGCCCTGCGCATGATCCGCGGCATATCGAACGTGCCGGTGGTCGTGGCCACCGCCCGCGACGACGAGAACGAGATCGTCAGGCTGCTGAACGCCGGCGCCGACGACTACCTCGTCAAGCCGTTCTCCGGCGCCCAGCTGATCGCCCGGCTCACGGCCGTCCTGCGCCGCACCGCCGCCCCCGGTCCGGCCGCCGGGCAGGCCCGGGCCGCCGACCCGATGAGCCCCGTGACGGTCGGCGAACTCACCGTGGACCCGCTGGCCCGCTCCGCGCACCTGGCGGGCCGTGAACTGGCCCTCACCCGCCGGGAGTTCGACCTCCTGGCGTTCCTGGCCCGGCACGCCGGCACGGTCGTCTCACGGCGCCGCCTGCTCGCGGACGTGTGGCGCGAGGCGTACATCGAGGACCAGACCATCGACGTGCATGTGTCCGCCCTGCGCCGCAAACTCGGCGAACGCGCCTCCGCACCGCGCTACCTGCGGACCGTACGCGGCGTCGGCATCAAGCTGGTCGCCCCGCACTGACGCACGCCCCCGCCGCCCCGCACCTGGCCGGGTCGTCACGGTGTCGGCGAATCCGCCCCCGCCGCTCGCACACCCGTGTGAGGATGCAGCGCGGACACCGCAGTCCGCACGGCCCCGCGCCGCCGGCCGCTGCCTGCGCCCGCGACCGACGACTGCACCACCGACCGAGGGGAGCACGGAGTGAGGCGGACCGGCGGAGTCAGGCGCGTTCTGGAGGAAGGGCTCTTCCACGCCGCCGCGGCAGGCGAGATCTGGGCCGCGCACACCGGCAACAGGACCCTCCAACTGCTCACCAAACCCGTGGCCGTCCCCCTGCTCGGCCTCAAGGCGCTCCGCCGCCGCGACGAACTCGACCCCGCCGACCTGCGGCTGCTCGTCGCCGGCCTGCTCGCGGCCGGCGTGGGCGACTACTACATGTCCCGGTCCGACGAGGACGACCAGATCATCCGCGGCGCCGCCGCGTTCGGCGTCATGCAGCTCCTGTACGGCGCCGTCCTCACCCGCCGCGGCGGCCGCCCGCACCCGCGCACCGCCGTCCTGCCGGCCGCCGCCTGGACCGCGGCCGCCGGCCTGCTCGCCGCCCGCCGGGAGCCGGGCCGCAGCCGGGTGCCGGCCGTCCTGGCCACCTACGCCGCCACCCTCGCCGGCACCACGGCCCTCGCCCAGGACCCGCGGCCCGGGAAGCTCGCGGGCGCCGTCGCCCGGCTGGTCCGCCCGACCTCGGACCCCCGCACCTGGCTGCCCGCCGGCGCGGTGCTGTTCGCGGTCTCCGACGCGGCGATCCTGCTGCGCCGCAGCCTGCTCACGGACCCGCGGGCCCGGGCCGCCGCCCAGGTCTTCGTCCTCGCCACCTACAACGCCGCCCAGTGGCTCCTGCTCGAAGGCTTCCTCGCCCAGTCGACGCATTCCCAGCCGCAGTCCCGGCCGGCCCGGTAGCCCGCCGGATTCCCGGCGCCTGTCGTCACACTCCTGACACTCCTGCCCGGGGCCGGCCCCGCGGGCGGCGCCAGGAGTTCGACGACAGGTCCTACGGACCGCCCCCGCTCCGCCCGCCCGGCCGCGGCACGCACGCCACCGCGACCGCCGCCGCCACCAGGTACGCGGCCGCTCCCACGGCCATGCTCAGCCGCACCCCGCCGGTGAAGTCGGCAGCCGACGCCAGCAGCGACCCGCCCAGCGCCACGCCCGCCGCGCTGCCGATCTGGCGGGTCGTGTTGAACAGCGCGGACGCGGTGCCGGCGTGCGTGTCCGGTGCGGCCGACATCACCGTGGCGGTCGCCCCCGTCAGCGTGAACGACGTACCGAAGCCCGCGCACATCATCGGCACCACGAGGACCGCGTACGCCGGATCCGCCCCGGCCGCCGCCCAGCCGGCCAGGCCCGCCGCGCCCGTGAGCATGCCCGTGATCACGAGCGGCCGGTGCCCGGTACGGCGGGCCAGGCGCCCCGACAGCGCCGAGGCGAACATCGACATCGCCACCGCCGGGAACAGCGCCAGCCCGGTCCGCAGCGGACTCAGCCCCCGCTCGTGCTGGAAGTACAGACTGGCCGTGAAGACCATGCCGTAGAAGGCGAAGTTGAACAGCAGGCCGATGGCGGCGCCGCCCGCGACCGGCCGTGAGGCGAGCAGCGGCAGCGGCAGCACGGGGGACCGGGCCAGGCGCTCGCGCAGCACGAACAGGGCGGCCGCCACCGGACACAGCGCAGCCGCGCCGAGCACCAGCGGCGCCGTCCAGCCCAGCCGCCCGGCCTCGTTCAGCGCGGTGGTCAGCAGAGCCACCAGGGCCACGAGCGCGCACTGCGCGGGCCAGTCCAGGGACCGGCCCGGCTGCCGCACCGACGGCGGTACGCGGCGCAGCGTCAGCGCGATGCACAGCACGCCCACCGGCACGTTGACGAAGAACACCCACCGCCACCCGACCGTGCCCACCAGCAGGCCGCCCAGCAGCGGCCCGACGGAGGCGGCCACCCCGGCCATGGAACCCCACAGCCCGAAGGCGCGGGCCCGCTCCGCCGGCGACCGGTAGACCTGCTGGAGCAGCGCCAGCGAACCGGGCACGATCAGCGCGGCCCCTACCCCCTCCGCCAGCCGGGCCACGGTCAGCACGACCACGTCCGTCGCCAGCCCGCAGGCCGCCGACGCCACCCCGAAGACCACCACCCCGGCGCAGAACACCCGCCGGTGCCCGAGGCGGTCGCCGAGCGCGCCGCCGGTCAGCAGCAGCGCGGCGAACGTGAGCGTGTACCCGTTCGTCACCCACTGCACCGCGGTCAGCGACGCCGACAGCTCCCGCCCGATCACCGGCACCGCGACGTTGACCGCCGTCACGTCCAGAATGACCATGAAATAGCCGGCGCACACGGCGAACAGCGCCCCCAGGCCGCTCCCCGCACCGTCCTCCGCCCCCGCCCGCACCCGGGCACCTGGCGTCATGACCGCATGCTATGCCGTGCCCGGCGACCCCGCTCGGGCACGCGCCCGCCGGCCGCCCGGCGAAGCGGGACGGCCGGGTCGCCGCCGTGGGTCAGCCCGCCCGCTCCGCACGTGCTTCGTCCAGCGTGTCGAGGATCCGCTGGAACGGCCGCCGCAGCGCCACCGCCGCCGGCCGGGCGTCCGCCCGCACGTAGGCGGCGAGCAGTCCGCGCGCTGCCGCGATCCGGGGGCCGGGATCGTCGCCGGACAGGGTGAGGTCGAGGGCGCCGGCGGTGGCGGCGGCCAGCTCCGCCGCCCAGGGGCGGGCATCCGCGAGCACCGGGACGAGGTCCGGACGGCCCGCGAACGCCACCGCCTCCCGGGCCAGGGCGGTCACGTCCGCAACGACGCGCTCGCCGGTCCCGACCGCGCGCACCATCCGCCGTACCTCGGCCCGGCGCCGCCGGCGCAGGGGACTGAACCGCAGCGCGCGTTCGGCCTGCCGGGCCCGGGCCGCAGCGGCGGTGACGGCCGCCCCGTGGGCGGTCACGACGGCGAGGTTGTCCCGGGCCGGGCCGGGAGCGCCGCCCACGGCCGCCGCCGTCCCGGTCAGCGCCTGCGCCAGCCGCGCCCGGCAGTCCTCGGCCAGGTGCGGCAGGATCCGGCGCGGGTCGGGCGGCCAGAGCAGGGGCGCCAGCACGACCGTCACCACGGCACCTGCCCCGGTCTCCCACATCCGGTGGAAGGCGTACGCATCGGGCGCGGTGCTGGCGAGCACCAGCAGCGAGGAGACCGCCACCTGGGAGTTGGGACCGCCGTCGGCCCGCAGTACCAGGCCCACGGCCAGCCCCAGCCCGACCACCAGCGCCAGGACCGCGGTCGACGGCCGGAGCACGCTGAGGACGGCGATGCCGATGAGGACGCCCGCGACCACGCCGAGCACCCGGTGCACCGATGTGGCCAGTGCGGTGACGGGATCCCCGCGCAGCGCCACGAGCGGCACGATGGCCGCGTACACGGGCGGCTGGTCCGCCCCCAGCCAGAGCGCCACCTGCCACGACACCACCACGGTGACCAGGATCCTGGCCGCGGCCGGACCGTCCGCGGCCAGCACGGCCCGGGCGCGGCCCGCGAGCGACGCCCCGGCGCCGGCACTGCTCATGAGTCCCCTTCCGTCCCGTGCGGAACGTCCGGAGAGCAGTCTGGGCGCCGCGCGCCGCGGACCGCGTCAGGCGTGCGGGCGTGGCGGCTACCGAACGCCCGCCGCGGCGAGTGCTCCGCCGTCTGCCGCAGCGGTCTGTGCCGGGCTGGACAGCAGGGCGAAGGCCGAATCCAGGCAGGACGCGGCGTGCGCCGGGTCCGGGTCGACCTTGCGCATGATCTGGATGCCCTGGACGAGGTTCTGCAGCAGCCGGGCGGCGTCCCGGGGCGTGATCGCGGGGGACAACTCGCCGTCGCGCGCGGCCCGCTCCAGCTGCGCGGTGAACGCCTCCTCGGCGCTCGCCGTGCTGCGCCGGGCCAGCTCGCCGACCTCCGTGTCGTGCGGCAGCAGCTCCGCGATGCTGTTCACGCTGAAGCAGCCGGCGTTGCCGCAGGCCGCGTCGGCGGCGAGCAGCCGGTCGAGGACGTCGCGCAGCCGGGGGAGGACCGGTCCCTCCTCGTCGAGCGCCGTCGTCAGCAGCTGCGTCTGGTGGTCCAGGTAGCGGCCGAGCGCCCGCAGGAACAGCTGGTGCTTGTCCCCGAACGCCGCGTAGATCGAACCGCGGCCCAGCCCCAGCTCCTCCACCAGGTCGCTCATGGCGGTGGCCTCGTACCCCTTGCGCCAGAACAGGAGCATGGCCCGGTTCAGGACCGCCTCTTCGTCGAATGTGCGTGGTCTCGCCATGCACCCCACGGTAGCGAAGGACGGGGCCGGAAGCAGCATTGCTTGACCGATCGTTCCAGAACCGGCTAAGTTATGGAACGAGCGGTCCGGAACTACCCCCGACGGGGCCCGGTACCAACGGCCCCGCCCGTCACCAGGACGGCTCGGCACCGACGTGATCAAGGAGTTCACCGTGAAGGCAGCAGTCATCCACCAGTACGGCCAGGTCGGCGACGTCGTGCAGGTCACCGACGTGCCCGCGCCCGCCGTCGGCCCCCGGGACGTCCTCATCGAGGTCCGCGCGGCGGGCGTCAACCCGGTGGACCACCTGATCGTCAAGGGCTTCATGGCCGCCGGCGCGCTCGCAGGGCCCGTCGTCATCGGCAGTGAGGTGGCCGGCGTGGTCACCGAGGCCGGCGCCGAGGTCACCCGGTTCGCCGCCGGGGACGAGGTCTTCACCCGGGTCGACCCGCGGGTGGGCGGCGGCTTCGCCGAGTACGTGGCCGTCGACGAGTCCCTGGTCGCGGCCAAGCCCGCCAACCTCACCTTCGAGGAGGCCGCCTCCCTGCCCCTGGTCGCCCTCACCGCCTGGCAGGCCCTGACCGAGCAGTCCGACGTACGCGCCGGCAGCCGGGTACTGGTCCACGGCGCCGCCGGCGGCGTCGGATCGGCCGCCGTCCAGATCGCCAAGCAGCTCGGCGCCGAGGTCACCGCCACCGCGAGCACCGGCAGCACCGAACTCGTCCGCTCCCTGGGCGCCGACCGCGTCATCGACTACCGCAGCGAGAAGTTCGACGAGGTCCTCTCCGGCATCGACGTCGTCCTCGACACCATCGGCGGCGACACCCAGGAGCGCTCCCTGAGCGTCCTCAAGCCCGGCGGCAGCCTGGTGTCGATCGTCCCCGTCCCGGACGCCGAGGCCAAGAAGGAGCAGTGGAACGTCGACGTCCGCAGCTTCCTCATGCGCCCGCACGGCGAGCAGCTGACCGCCCTCGCCGCCCTGGCCGAGTCCGGCCGCCTGCGGCCCCTCGTCGAGAAGGTCTTCCCCCTCGACGAAACCCCGGCCGCCCTGCAGAAGGTCGAGCGCGGCGGCGCCCGCGGCAAGACGGTCATCGGCGTCCGCCCCTGACCACACCCGGGCGCGGGCGCGGCGCCGCCGCCCGCGCACCGCGGCCGCCCCCGTCGTAGCCTCGGCCGCATGCTGGGACTCCCGGACCACGTCCGCACCTGCCTGTTCGACCTCGACGGTGTGCTCACCCGGACCGCGAAGGTGCACGCGGCCGCGTGGAAGCAGATGTTCGACGCCTACCTCCGGCAGCGGGCCGACCGCGACGGCACCCCCTTCGTCCCCTTCGACCCCGTCCACGACTACGACGCGTACGTCGACGGGCGCCCCCGCGAAGACGGGGTCCGCACCTTCCTCGCCGCCCGCGGCATCACCGTCCCCGAGGGGGACCCCGGCGACGGCCCCGACCGGGAGACCGTCCACGGCCTCGGCACCCGCAAGAACGACCTCGTCGTCCACGTCCTGCGCGAGCAGGGCGTCGAGGCGTACGAAGGGTCCGTGGCCTACGTACGGGCCGTGCGCGACGCGGGCCTGCACCGGGCCGTCGTCTCCTCCAGCGCCAACTGCCGCGAGGTCCTGGTCGCCGCCGGCATCGAGGACCTCTTCGAGCAGCGCGTCGACGGCATCACCCTCGCCGAGCAGCACCTCCCCGGCAAACCCGCCCCCGACAGCTACCTCGCCGCGGCCCGCCTGTTCGGCGTACCACCCGGCGAGGCCGCCGTCTTCGAGGACGCCCTCGCCGGGGTCGCCGCCGGCCGGGCCGGCGGCTTCGGGTTCGTCGTCGGCGTCGACCGCACCGGCCAGGCCGCCGAACTGCGCGACCACGGCGCCGACACCGTCGTGACCGACCTCGCCGAACTCCTGGACCGCTCATGATCACGCACACGGCCTTCGCCATCGAGCCCTGGCAGCTCCGGGAGACCGCGCTCGACCTCGGCGTCCTCGCCCAGAGCGAATCCGTCTTCGCCCTCTCCAACGGCCACCTCGGCTGGCGCGGCAACCTCGACGAGGGCGAGCCGCACGGCCTGCCCGGCTCCTACCTCAACGGCGTCCACGAGACCCACCCGCTGCCCTACGCCGAAGCAGGCTACGGCTACCCGGAGTCCGGCCAGACCACCATCAACGTCACCGACGGCAAGATCATCCGACTGCTCGTCGACGACCACCCCTTCGACCTCCGCTACGGCGAACTCGCCGGGCACGAACGGATCCTGGACTTCCGCACGGGCGTCCTCAGCCGCACCGCCGAGTGGACCACCCCCTCCGGCCGGACCGTCCGCGTCACCTCCCACCGGCTGGTCTCCCTGGCCCAGCGGGCCGTCGGCGCGATCTCCTACTCCGTCGAAGCCCTCGACGGCCCGGTCACCGTCGCCGTGCAGTCCGAACTCGTCGCCAACGAGCAGATGCCCCTCAGCTCCGGCGACCCGCGCGTCGCCGCCGTCATCGACTGCCCGCTGCAGCCCGAGGAGCACTACGCCCACGACACCCGGCTCCGGCTCGTCCACTGCACCGGACAGACCCGCCAGCGCGTCGTGGCCGCCGCCGACCACATCGTCGAAGGCCCCCCGAGCACCCGCTGCGCCGCCGAGAGCGAACCCGACGTCGCCCGCTTCACCGTCACCGCCGACCTCACCCCGGGCGAACGCCTCGACCTGGTGAAGTTCGTCGCCCACGGCTGGTCCCGGCAGCGCTCCCTGCCCGGCGTCCGCGACCAGGTCGAAGGGGCGCTCGCGGCCGCCCGCAACACCGGCTGGGACGGCCTCGTGACGGCCCAGCGCGGCTGCCTGGACGAGTTCTGGGAGAGCGCCGACGTCACGGTGGAAGGCGACGACGAGGTCCAGCAGGCCGTCCGCTTCGCCCTCTTCCACCTCTTCCAGGCCGCCGCCCGCGCCGAACAGCGGGCCCTGCCCGCCAAGGGCCTCACCGGCACCGGCTACGACGGACACGCCTTCTGGGACACCGAGTCCTTCGTCCTGCCCGTCCTCACCCACACCGCACCCCAGACCGTCGCCCCCGTCCTGCGCTGGCGCCACGCCACCCTCACGACCGCCCTGGAACGCGCCCGCCAGCTCGGCCTGAAGGGGGCCGCGTTCCCCTGGCGCACCATCGACGGCGCCGAATGCTCCGCCTACTGGCCGGCCGGCACCATCGCCTTCCACGTCAACGCGGACATCGCCGCCGCCGCCGAACGCTACGCGGCCTCCAGCGGCGACCTGGAGTTCCACCGCGGCCCCGGCCTCGACCTGCTCGTGCACACCGCCCGGCTGTGGCGCTCCCTGGGCCACTTCGACCGGGAGGGCGCGTTCCACATCGACGGGGTCACCGGCCCCGACGAATACAGCGCCATGGCCCGCGACAACCTGTACACCAACGCCATGGCCCGGCAGAACCTCCTCGCCGCCGCCGACGCGGTGGCCCTCCACCCCGACCGGGCCGCCGAACTCGGCGCCGACGCCGCCGAAGCCGCGGACTGGCGCCACACCGCCGCCCGGACCGTCCTCCCCTACAACGAGCGCCTCGGCGTCCACGAACAGGCCGCCGGCTTCACCGACCAGGAGGTGTGGGACTTCGAAGGCACCCCCGAGGAGCGCTACCCGCTGCTCCTGCACTACCCGTACTTCGAGCTCTACCGCAAACAGGTCGTCAAACAGGCCGACCTGGTGCTCGCCATGATGGCCTGCCCCGACGAGTTCACCGCAGAGCAGAAGGCACGCAACTTCGCCTACTACGAGCCGCTGACCGTCCGCGACTCCTCCCTGTCCGCCTGCTGCCAGGCCGTCCTCGCCGCCGAGACCGGCCACCTGCAACTGGCCTGGGACTACACCCGCGAAGCGGCCCTCATGGACCTCGGCGACCTCGAGCACAACACCCGCGACGGCCTCCACATGGCCTCGCTCGCCGGCACCTGGATCGCCCTGGTCCAGGGCCTCGGCGGACTGCGCCGGCACTTCACCCTGCCCGCCGCCCCCGGCGGGGCCGCCGACCCGCAGGACAGGCAGCCGGAGCCGCCCGTACGGTTCGCACCCCGGCTGCCCGCCACCCTCACCAGGCTCGCGTTCACCGTCCGGGTCCGCACCCGCCGGCTCCGCGTCGACATCACCCCGGCCGCGGCCCGCTACACGCTCCTCGACGGCGACCCCCTGACCGTCCTCCACCACGACACCGACGTCGCCCTCGCCCCCGGCGCACCGGTCGAACTCACCATCCCGCCCTCTCCGGACACCGCCGCCCCGCGCCAGCCCAAGGGCCGCGCCCCGCACCGCGAGGACGGGCCGTGACCGGGGGCGGCGAACGGGGCGACGTCCTGCTGGTGCGGCACGGCGAGACGGCCTGGAGCGCGACCGGGCGGCACACCGGGCTGACCGACGTGCCCCTGGGGCCCCGCGGGGTCGAGGAAGCCGTCTCCCTCGCCCCCTACTTCCGCGAGCTGACCCCCGCCCTGGTGCTCACCAGCCCGCTGAGCCGGGCCCGCAGCACCGCCCGACTGGCCGGCCTCCCGGCCGGCGAGACCGACCCCGACCTGCACGAATGGGACTACGGCGGCTACGAGGGCATCACCACCGCCGAAATCCACCGCACCCGCCCGGACTGGACCCTGTGGCGCGACGGCGTGCCGGCGGGCGACCGCGACCACCCGGGCGAGGACGCCGGGCAGGTGGGAGCCCGGGCCGACCGGGTCCTGGCCCGGGTGGCGGCGGTCCTCGCCGAGCGGCCCGGTGACGCCGTCCTTGTCGCGCACGGCCACTTCCTGCGCGTCCTCACCGCCCGCTACCTGCGGCTGCCGCCCGCCGACGGCCGGCTGTTCCTGCTCCAGACCGGAACCGTCAGCCGGCTCTCCACGGAACACGGCGAGCCGGTGATCGCCGGCTGGAACACCCGGCCGCTGCCCGCGCATCCCGGCCCTTCAGGCCTTTCCGCACCCCCGGAGGACCCGGCCTGAGCCAGTCCGGAGCACCCGATCACCACCCCGGTCCCCGATGTGTGATGCACGTCACATTCGGGGACCGCTCAGTTTTCCTGCCCGTGCCGGTCCACCTGTGTGGCACTTGCACCAAGGAAGGCACCACCATGATCCCCACGCTCAGCACCCCCGCCGGCACCACCGCTCCGACCGGCTCCCGCCTCCTGCGGGACCCCCGCACCCTGCTCGCCTGCGGCGCGGTCGCCGGACCGCTGTTCCTCGCCACCGGCCTCGCCCTCGGCCTCACCGACGACAGCTTCGACTTCGCAAGCAACGCGCTCAGCCAGCTCAGTCTCGGAGACAGCGGGTGGCTGCACCGCGTGGTGTTCCTCGCCACCGGCGCCCTCACCCTCGCGGGCGCCGCCGGCATCCGCAAGGCACTGCCCGGCACCACGGCCGGCACCTGGGCACCCCGCCTGGTCGCCGTCCTCGGCGCCTCGTTCGTCCTCAACTCCGTGTTCAGCGCCGACCCGGGCGCCGGCTACCCGGCCGGCACCCCCGAAGGCCCGCCCGCCGCCATGAGCGCCCACGGCGCGATCCACATGCTCGGCGCGGGCGCCGGCTTCCTCGCCCTGTGCGTCGCCTTCCTGCTCCTCGCCCGCGAGTTCGCCGCCGCCGGGCACCGCGGCTGGGCCCTGGCGTGCCGGATCACCCCGGCCGCCGTCCTGGCCGGCTTCGCCGCCTCGTCCGCCTCCGTCCTCGCCTTCACCGCCGGCGCCGCCGCCGGCCTCGGCTGCCTCACCGCCGTCGCCGTACGCCTGCGCCACCCGCTCCGCTGACCCACCGCACCGCACCCGCCCCCACCCCAGAGATCCCAGCGATCCGACCGAACCGGGAGAATCCCATGGCAGGCACCCCGACCAGCTACTTCCCCTCCATCGAGAAGAAGTACGGCCGCCCCATCTCCGAGTGGCAGGAGCTCATCCGCAACTCGCCGCTCAAGAAGCACATGGAACTCGTCAACTGGCTCAAGTCCGAGTTCGGCATCGGCCACGGCCACGCGACCGCCCTGGTCGCCCACACCCTCGCCGGCAACTGACCGGCAGCCGCTCGGAACCCCCGGGCCGCGGGCGCCCGCCCGCGGCCCGCCCGTGCGCCCGGCCCCCGAGCGCGGTCCCGACGGGTGATGTTCGAGCGGGTCGGCCACCGCCGGCCCGGCGACCGACGGGGCGCGGCCGATACTCCCGGCATGAGACCAGCCCGCCGGACGTCACTGCCGCGCACCGCCGCCGTCACCGCCCTCACCGCGTGCCTCGCCCTCGCCTCGCCGTTCACCGCCGCCGGCAGCGCGGCCCCGGACGGCGGGCGGGGGAGCCACTGCGTCAGCTCCCGCCCGCCGCAGCGCGGGCCCGCGCTCGACGTCCTGCGGATCGCCGAGCAGGCGCAGGCCGACATGGACCTCAAGTCCGTGATCGTGCGGGTCACCGTCGACGGCCGGGAGGTCGTCACCGCCGCGCTCGGCGAGTCCATGACGGGCGTGCCCGCCGAGCCCGCCATGCACTTCCGCAACGGCAACATCGCGATCAGCTACATGGGGACGGTCCTGTTGCGGCTGGTCGACCAGGGCAAGGTCCGCCTCGACGACCCCGTCTCGCGCTGGCTGCCCGACCTGCCGCACGGCAAGCGGATCACCCTGCGGATGCTCGGCTCCTCCACCACCGGCCTCATCGACTACGTCACCAGCCCCGGCTTCGCCGGGAAGGTCTACGCGGACCCGTTCCGCCAGTGGACGGCCAAGGAACTCGTCGCCATCTCCACCGGCAGGAAGCTCCTCTACAAGCCCGGCACCAACTGGAGCTACTCGCACGCCAACTTCGTCATCCTCGGCGCCGCCCTGGAGAAGATCACCGGCACCCGGCTGGACGTCCTGCTCCAGCGCGAGGTGCTGGGCCCGCTCGGTCTGAAGGAGACCGCCAACAGCTTCACGCCGGACATCCCGGGCCCGGTCCTGCACGCCTTCACCGCCGAGCGCGGCACGTACGAGGAATCCAGCTTCTGGAACCCCTCGTGGACCACCGCACCCGGCGCCGTCCAGACCACCGACATCTGCGACCTGGCCCGCGGCGCCGCCGGCATCGGCTCGGGCGAACTGCTCTCGCGCTCCTCGTACGAGGAACTGCTGGACCCGGGCACGGTGGGGCTGGGCCGGGCCACGGCCACCTGCCCGGCCACGGTCTGCCTCCCGAACACCGAGGAGACCCACTACGGGATGGGGGTGCTGGTCCTGGGCGACTGGCTCGCCCAGCACCCGCTGTTCTTCGGCTACACCGCCTCCCAGGCCTACCTGCCCGCCAAGCGCCTGGCCATCGCCGTCTCCACCACCAAGGGCCCCGACACCCCCGACGGCCACACGGCCCACCTGATCACCCAGCAGATCGCCGAGGAGCTGGCCCCCGGCCACCCGATCCCCGACTTCGGCTGACCGGCGCCGGCCGGCAGCGACCGGCTACGGCCGCCGGGCCGGGCCGGTGCCGCCGACGAGGGAGTCCTGGATCAGCTGGACGCTGCGGGCGAGCCGCTGGAGCTGCTGGAGTTCCACGGCGTACATCCGGATCGAGTTCTCGATGACGGAATCGGCCACGCCCATCGACGGCAGCTCGGCCCGGCTGGTCTCCAGCGCGATGCGCGTCGTGCGCATCTCGTGCTGGAGCTGGAGCTTCGCGTGCCGGGCGAGCAGGACGGGATGGCGGGTCAGCGTGGGGTAACTGCCGTAACGGGCCGGGAGGAGGTCCCGCAGCCAGCGCATTGCGGTGCGCTCCCAGTCGCGGGTGCCGGGGGCCTTGACCTGGCAGGGCCAGTCCGGGCTGAGCGTGATAGCGGTCTGCTGCATTCTCGTCGTTTCTGAGGGTGTCGAACGCTGATCGAGACGTGAGGTGTGGCGGCCCCGGCCCAGGGGTTGGCCGAGGCCGCCATGCGCGTTCCGGCGGATCCGCATGCCGGGACCGAACACGGGGCGGGACAAGGAGGAGGGGTGTCCCGTCGCGTGTCTGTTCCGGGAGGGCTTGGGGATGGCCCTCCTTGGCGTCTGGTGGATCCGAGGCGCTGGCCCAGTAAACATATATACCGTCGAGTACACAAGGGCATGAAAAATTTCATACTCACCACGGGCGTGAAAATGCCCAGGTGAATGCGGGGGGAACGGTCTGAAAAAGGGGCGAAAACCCCTTGGGGTCCGAGGCCCGGCAGGACCGGACGGCCTGCGGACCTACAGGAAGAAGCCGTGCTGGTCGGCTGCCTGCTCGTAGCTCTCCAGCCGCTCCTGGGTCCGCTCGGGCTCCGCGTCGGCCATCGCCTGGAGCAGCGCGGCCGACAGCATGCCCGGTGCCGCGTACGAGTCGAACACGAGCCGCGGCCCGGTGCCGGCGGTCAGCACCACGTCCGCCTCGTCGACCAGCGGCCCCAGCGTGGTGTCCGTGATCAGCGCGACGCGCAGCCCCGCACTGCGGGCCGCCCGCAGCGCACCCAGGGTCTCCTTCGCGTGCCGGGGCATCGAGTAGGCCAGCACCCACGTGCCGCCCGCCGCGCGGGACTGCAGCAGCGTGTCGTACGCGACGGTGCCGCCGGCCGTCACCAGCCGCACGTCGGGGTGGATCCGCCGGGCCGCGTACGCGAAGTACTCCGCGAGCGAGACCGAGATCCGCAGCCCGAGCACGGTCAGCGGCACCGACCGGGCCAGCTCCCGGCCGATGTCCAGCACCTGGTCGGTGTCCGCGAGCAGCCGCCGGACGTTCTGCAGGCTCTCGATCTCCGCGTCCACGGCCGCCTGGAGCTCGTTCTGCCAGGCCTGCCCGCGGCCGGCCGGCGCACCGGCGACCGCGCTCAGCGCGATCGGCTGGAGCACGTCCCGCAGCGCCGGGTAGCCGCTGAAGCCGAGGGAGACCGCGAACCGGGTCACGGACGGCTGGCTGACACCGACCCGCTCCGCGAGTTCGGTGATCGAGAGGAACGCGGCCTCGGTGAGGTGGTCGATCAGGTACTGGGCGATCCGCCGCTGCCCCGGCGACAGCCGCCGGCCGTCGAACAGCGCGCGCACCCGGTCGCCCGGCGCGCGCTCGTGGTCCTGCGCCTGCCCGCCCGGCGTGATGGCAGCTGCCTGAGCGCGTGCCTGCTGCCCCGATGACACCGGAAGCCTCCCTCTCATGTCACTCTCGCTCCAACATAGCTCACGCCCTGTACTCGAACGGCCACGACCACCGTCGGGTTCCCGCGGCCGCCCGCGGCTCAGCCGGCCGCCCGGCGGCCGGCCGGGCCGTTCGCGAGCGCAAGTTCCGCGACCAGCAGATTGATCAGCCAGCAGGTCCAGGCGGCGGATGCGTACGCCAGGTCGAACGGGATGCCGAGGGCCTCGCACCCGACCAGCCAGACCCGCAGCGTCACGGCCGCCAGGATCAGCGCGTACGACCGGACCATCCAGACCCGGTGCCGTTCGAACATCCGGCGGCGTGCCGTGTGGAGGGCGGCGGCCGTGGTCGCGACGAGCAGGACGTCGAGGCACGCGAAGCCGATCGGCGCGATCGGCGGCACCAGGGCCTGCGGCACCAGCACCAGCCCACCCGTTGCGGTCGCAACCACGCTGACCAGGTAGGCCCGGCCGAGGAACCGGTGCAGCGCGGGCCGGGCGGCCCGCAACCGGACCACGAACTGCCACGGCCCCAGCAGCAGGGCGGCCGTCCCGCCGCCGATGTGGAGGACCAGCGGCGTCAGACGGGCGGCGTAGACGGCCCGTTGGTCCTCCAGGAACACCTCGGGGTCCAGGGTGAAGTACCGGGCGCTCAGCAGCGCGACCAGGGCGCCGAGCAGGGTGGTCACCAGCCAGCCCGCCCGGCGCAACAGGAGGGAGCCGCGCCGGAGTTCGCCGGCGGGCGGTTCGGAAGTCGGGTTCATGGCCGCCACGCTAGGAAGAACGGGTCCTCGGAAGCGGCCCCCGACGGGGGCATCCCCGGCCGGTACCCCGGGGGTAGGCGGTCGCCGGTGTACCCCCCTGGGACGATGCGCCGCCCCCGCGGCCGCGGCTAGCGTGCGGACGACCGGCCGGGGCCCGCCCGCCGCTCCGCGTGCCGTCTCAGGCTGGAGGGAACGACTGCGATGCACCGGCTCACGACGCCCTTGGCCGCCCGGCGTCTGCGGCTGCCGCTGCCCGAACGATTGCCGGTCCCGGCCGCCTCCCGCCGCGCGGCCGCCGACGCCGCGCTCGCCGCGGGCTTCCTCGCCGCGATGCTCCTCGACCGGACCGGCGCCCGGACGGCACCCGCCCTGCTGTGCGCCACGCTCGTCGCCGGCGCCCTCGTCTTCCGCCGCACGGCGCCCCTGACCGCCTACGCGGTCGGCACCGCGGCCCTGTCCGCGGAGGCGCTCTGGTGCACGGCCGGCCCGGTCTCCCCGTACGCCAACCTGCTCGGCCTGTACTCCCTCGGCCTGTACGGGACCCGGACCCGGGCCTGGCTCGGCCCGTTCACCGCGTACCCCGGCATGGTCGCCTACTTCGCCGGAGCGGACGGCGAACGCCTGTGGAACGCGATGCCCGCCGGGGTGCTCTTCCTGTGGCTGCTGGTCTGGGCGATCGGCTACGGCACCGCCCGGCGCCTGGAGGAACGCGACGCCTCCCGGCGCCGGCTGCGCCGGGAGGCCGTCGCCGGCGAACGCGCCCGGATGGCCCGCGAGTTGCACGACCTCATCGGACACACCGTCAACCTGATGCTGGTCCAGGCCGGCGCCACCCGGCGGCTGCTGGACCGCGACCCCGACCGGGCCCGCGAGGTGCTCGGGCAACTGGAGGACACCGGCCGGGACGCCCTCGACGAACTGGACCGCGTCCTCGGCCTGCTGCGGCGCACGGCCGCGCCCGGGCTCCCGCTACCGGACCCGACCGGTGCGGACCTGCCCGTTGCGGACGAGGCGGACGGGCGGCCCGGTCTCGCCGACCTGCCCCGGCTCGCGGCCCGCCTGGCGCAGGCCGGGATCGCCGTCGACGCCCGGGTGGACCCGGGCCGCGGCGAACTGCCCAGCAGCATCGACGTGTCGGCCTACCGGATCGTGCAGGAGGCGCTCACCAACACGGTCAAGCACGCCCGGGCCGGAGCCGCCGCCGTGACCGTCCGGCGGGCCGGCGACCTGCTCGACATCGAGGTCGGCGACGACGGGCACGGCGCGCCCGCCGGCTACGTCCCCGGCCGGGGCCTGCTCGGCATCGGCGAACGCGTCGCGGTCCTCGGCGGCACCCTCGACCACGGGCCGGGCGAGCGCGGCGGTTTCCGCCTGCACGTCCGCCTCCCGGTCCGATGACCGGCCCGCAGCCCGCGCCGGACCGGATCCGGATCGTCCTGGCCGACGACGACGCCCTGCTGCGGGCCGGGCTCGCGCTGGTCCTCGGCACCGAGGACGGCCTGGAGGTCGTCGGGCAGGCGGCGGACGGCCTGGAAGCGGTCCGCCTGTGCCGCGAACTCGCCCCCGACGTGGTCCTCATGGACATCCGGATGCCCGGCGTCGACGGCGTCGAGGCCACCCGGCGGGTGACGGCCGCCGGCCTGCCCACCCGGGTGCTGGTCCTGACGACCTTCCACCACGACGCGTACGTCCGGAACGCGGTACGGGCCGGGGCGAGCGGGTTCCTCCTCAAGCGGGCCTCGCCGGAACGTCTCGTCGACGCGGTACGGACGGTCGCCGCGGGGGAGGCCCTGCTGGACCCGGCCGTCACCCGCGAGGTCCTCGCCCGGCTCGCCGCCCAGCCCGCACCGGGCCCCGTCGCCGGCGCCGGCCCGTCCGGCGACGCCCGGCTGGAGCGGCTCACCGCCCGGGAGCGCGAGGTGCTGCGGCAGGTCGCCCGGGGCCTGTCCAACACGGAGATCGCCGGCCTGCTGTCGCTGGCCGAGTCCACCGTCAAGACGCACGTGAAACGGATCCTCGCCAAGCTCGGCGCCCGGGACCGGGCACAGGCGGTGGCGATCTCGTACCAGTCCGGCCTGATGCCGTGACGGCGGCCGCGACCGCGTGCGGGTGAGGAGCGTCACCGGCGGGGGCGGTCCCGGCGGGCGGCACCCCGTTGCTAGATTGTGCGGCGGCCCGGTCCCGAGGCCCCGGACGAGATGCGCCGTACCCGGTCATGCACGACGACGCGCCAGGCGACCCCGTACCACGGGCGCCGAAGCGCCGTCCGGCCCCGGGCGGCGTCCCCTCGTCGCACAGATGGGCCGAACCGATGACCGTGCCGCTCACCCGCACCCTCTACCGCACCACCGCGCAGGCCGACGGCGGCCGGACCGGAACCGTGGTCACCGACGACGGGCGGCTCGACGTCCGGCTCGCCCCGCCGCGCAAGAAGGTGCCGGGCACCACCAACCCCGAGCAGCTGTTCGCGGCCGGGTTCGCAGCCTGCTTCACCTCCGCGCTGGCCGAGGTCGCCGCCGAGTTCGGGGCCGACGCCTCGGCCGCGCGGGTGGCCTGCGAGGTGCAGCTCGGCACCACCGACACCCCCGCCGGATACGGCCTCGCGGTCGGCCTCACCGTCTCCCTGCCGGGCTGGCGGGCCACCGACCTGCTGCCCCTGCTGCACCGGGCGGACGCGGTCTGCCCGTACTCGCAGGCGGTACGGGGCAACATCGAGGTCACGCTGCACGCAGTGGACGCCGCCGACAGCGACGCCGACAGCAGCACCGATGGCTGAGCGCCGCGCCCCGGAGCCCGGCGGGCCGGGCGTGCCGGTGCCCGCGAGGGCGGCCTGGCTGCGGCGCGGCATCAGCCGCGACGGCGGGCCGCTGGAGGAAGACCGCGAGGTGGTGTGGCTCCAGGCCGGACCGTACTTCGCGGACAGCCGCGGCTTCGCCGGCACCACCTCGTTCGACGGCCGCCGGGTGCACTTCCACCACCTGACGGGCGAGCCCGGCGAGGACATCGGCACGTTCCGCCGGGACGGCTGCGACCTCGTCGAATGGGGCACCAACCCGGACGGCGGCACCTTCCTGGAGGTGTGGACCCCGCTGCCCGCCGAGGACACCGGGACCGGCTCCTGGTCCGGCCCGGGCTGGCACGTGGTCCGCGTCGGCCGCCACGTCGTCCACGTGGACGACGTGGCGGGCACGTACGCCCGGCTCTGACGGCACGCAGCCGGTCTACGGATACGGGAAGTCGCCCGGGTCGGGGTCGGGGTCGGGCGGCGGGGCGGGAGGCTGCTCCGTCTCCGACGGCAGGCCGATCCATGCGACCACCGGGCCGGTCGGGGCGGGGGAGCCGCCGGCCGGTTCGACCGTGACGCACACCGCCGTCGCCCCGGCGACCGGCCCTTCGAGGCGCAGCTGCCGGTCGCCGGCGCCGGGCAGCAGCCCGGCCGGCCGGTAGGCGCCGGCCCCACCGAACCACAGCTCGTACGTCTTGCCCGCGGGCAGCGCCGGCAGCCCGGTCGCGAAGAAGGCCGCGACGTCCGCGCCGCGCGACACCGCCACCGTGGCCCGGCCCGCGCCGGCCAGCGCCTTCGTCCGAACCTGCACGTCCGGCGCCGCGAGCACGTCCGCCACCCCCGCCGCCTGCCGCTCGGCCCGCTGCACCTCGGCCCGCGCGTCCGCCGCCTCCCGCCACTGCCACACGGCCAGCCCGCCGAGCCCCAGCACCGCCGCCACGACCGCCGCGAGCACTGCCGCCGGCACCCGCCGCCGGGGCCGCACCACCGGAACGACGACGTCCGCCACCGGCTCCGCCCCGTGCCTCTCCTGCCCCTCCTGCCCCTTCTGCCCCTCCTGCGCCACCTGCCCGACCGCCCGCAGGACCCGCTCCCGCAGTCCCGGCGGCGGGTCGGCGGCCAGGGCCTCGCCCAGGCGGGCCGCCACGGCGCCCAGGGCGGCCACCTCGCGGGTGCACTCCGGGCAGGCCGCGGCATGGGCCTCGAAGGCGCGCCGGTCGTCGTCCGGCAGCGCGTCGAGCACGTATGCGCCCACCGCGTCGTGGGGTCCGTCCTCGGCCATCACGGCCTCCCCAGGCACTCGCCCAGCAGCCGCAGACCCGACCGCAGGCGGGCCTTGACCGTGCCCAGGGGCTGGGTCAGCGCCGCCGCCACCTCGCGGTGCGTCAGGCCTGCGTAGTACGCCAGGACCAGGCACTCGCGCTGCGCACGGGACAGCTCCGCCAGACAGCGGCCGACCCGCTCGTGCTCCAGGTGCCGTTCGACCTCCTCGGCCACCTCGTCGTACGGCCGCTCCCAGTCCCGCACCGCGCTCCGCCGCTCCCGCTCACCCGCCGCCCGGGCCGACCGCACCCGGTCGACGGCCCGCCGGTGCGCGAGGGTGAGCACCCAGGTCATGGCGCTGCCCCGGTCGGAGCGGAACCGGCCGGCCGTGCGCCAGACCTCGACCAGCACCTCCTGCGCCACCTCCTCGGCCTGGGCGGCGTCCCGGACCACGGCGGTCACCAGTCCGACGACCGGACGGCACACCGCCTCGTAGAGCCGGGTGAAGGCGTCCCGGTCGCCGCCGGCCGTCCGGCGCAGCAGATCGTCGAGGTCCGGCCCCGCTGCCGTGCGGTCCCCCGAGGAGGACCGCGGTTCTCCCGCGGTCACACTCACCGCACCTCGCTCCCGCGCCGGCCGTCGTCGGTGCCTGCCCTTCCATGCCAGCACCGATGGCCGGCGGGCGCATCACCGCGGCGCCGGGCCGCGCGCAGGTGCTACCTCTTCCAGCGGCCTTGGTCCGAGTCCTGGTAGCGGTCCCACCGGTGGTCGTCCTTGCAGACCAGGTGCCCCTTGACGTGCACCCACTTCCAGTGGCCGGGCACGTGCACCCAGACCCAGTGGCCCTTGTGGTGGACCTTCTTCCACTCCCAGTGCCCGGGGTGCCACCGCCCGTTGCGGTCCTCGTGGCCGGGCTGCCAGACCTTCTCGTGCGACCACCAGCCGTGCTGCCACCGCTTCTCCCAGTGGCCCTTGACCCACTTCTTCACCCACTGCCCGTGCTTCCAGAAGCACATGTCGGACCGGTGGTCGGCGGGCTGAAGCTTCTCCGTCCCCGCGGGCGGTCCGGACGCGGCCGCGGCCGCCCCCGTCCCGGCCGCACCGCCCGCCACCAGACCTGCCGCCGCCGCACTGACCACCAGCCGTCGGACTCCCAGCGAACCGGCCATGACCGGCACCTCCTCGCCGTCGCCGCCGTCCCCCGCGGGTGGCTCCCGCCGGGGGATGCCTGTGATTCGTAGCCGGGCCGCCCCGCGGACGTACCGCAGGCCGACCCGGGTCCGGAAACGCCGGGGGCGGGCACGCACCGCGGCTGCGGAGTGCGTGCCCGCCCGGACGCGGGTGCCGTGCGGGTCAGCTGCCCGCGGAGAGGTTGCCCGAGAGGATCGGGATGTTGCTGAGGACGTGCGAGACCGGCTCGTCGCCCTTGGCCTGCGTGGAGTTCTCGGTGCACTGCTGGGTCTGCGGGGCAGACAGGACCGGGATGTCCTGGACGCCGATGTTGAGAGCGCCGACGAGGGACTGGGCGTTGACCTTGGCGGGCACGCCGAGGCAGAGCTTGTTGGCGGTGCCCTGGACCAGGGTCGCCTGCGGGCTCATCTTGCCCTTGGTCTCCCCGTTGCCGTAGATCTGGGCCGCACCGTTGCCGTTGACGGTGTTGACGCCCTCGTCGTTGCCGATGGCCATGGCCGGGGTGGCCAGGGCGGCACCGGCGCCGAGGAGCGAAGCGGCAACGGCGGCGGTCTGCACAGCCTTCTTGAGCATCATGATCCTGTTCGTGTGGTGAAGACCCCCAGGTGCGGGGGCACACCGGTGTGACCCCCGATCCGCCCGGAAGTTGCGCTCCACCACCTGGACGGGTGATCCGCCGGCCCCGGACGGGGTCCGGGTCGGTCCACGGGTGATGACCACGGTGCCCGGGAAGTCCTCAGTCCTGCGTGGAGATGCAGAAGGGGTGGCCTGCGGGGTCCAGCAGGATCCTCCGCTGATCGGGGTGCGGTTGGACAGGGGGTTCCATGGCGCCCAGTGCCAGCATCCGTGCGTGGGCGGTGTCCAGATCGTCGACGCCCAGTTCGATGTGAGCCTGCTTGCCCTGGGACGGGTCCGGCCAGGTCGGACGCCGGTAGTCGGCCACCCGGATGAAGCCCAGTCCAGGTGAACCCTCGCGGCCGAGCAGGACGAAGTCGTCGCTGGAGTAGACGACGGGCAAGCTGAGCGCATCGCCGTAGAAGCGGGCCAGCTCGGCGGGGTCCGGGCAATCGAAGTCGACGGACAGCAAGCGGATCGCGGGTGCGGATGTGGGTCCGGTGTTCATGCGGAGGACGTTATGACGGGACCAGGACAGCTCCGGTCCTGGTCATGGGGAACACTTCGGGATGTGATCAGCACCTCCGCCCGCCTGCTCCGACTGGTCTCGCTGCTGTCCGCTCGACCGACGTGGACGTGCCGCGAGCTGGCTGAGCGGATGGCGGTCACCGACCGCACGGTTCGGCGGGACATCGCCCGGCTGCGGGAACTCGGCTACGGCATCGAGTCCGACCCGGGGCCCTGGGGCGGCTACCGCCTCGGCGGTGGCACCCGGGTGCCACCGCTGGTCCTCGACGACGAGGAGGCCCTGGCCGTGGCCGTCGCGCTGCGAGACGCCGCGCTCAGCGGAGTCCTGGGCAGCGACCGGGCCGCGCTGTCGGCGCTGCTGAAACTACGGCAGGTCCTACCGCCCCGGATCGCGGACCGGCTGGGCGAGATGGATGCGACCTTCGTCCACACTCCCAGGCCCGGGGGACCTCAGATCCCGCCCGGCGTGCTGACGGAACTGGCCGCCGCCTGCCGTCGTGGAGAGCGCTCCCGTCTTTCGTACCGAGACCATGCGGGGAAGGCCACTGTCCGGGACGTCGACCCCTACCGCCTGGTACACACGGGCCGCCGCTGGTACTTCGTCGCCCGGGACGTGGCACGGGACCAGTGGCGGACGTTCCGGGCCGACCGGGTGGCACACGTGCATTCGACCGGACATGCCGTCGAACTCGTCGACCCGCCTGACCCGGCGCTCCTCGTCTCCCGGTCCATCGCGGGCGTCGTGTACCCGCTCTACGTCACGGTCCGGCTGGCGCACCCCATGGACCGGGCGCTACGGCTGGTCCCGCCCACGATCGGCACCCATCACCCGGACGGCCCCGACGCCACCATCGTCGAAATCGGCGGCAACGACGCCGAACAGCTCGCCGCGTACCTCCTCGGCCTGGGCACCACGCTGCGGGTCCTGTCACCGGACTGCGTAAGGGAGGCGCTGCTGCGCCGGACCCGAGACCTGTCCGAGGACAACGGGGGAGGCCGGCCCCGGTAGGGCCGGTCGGACGTACGGTCAGGCGGCCGGTGCGTTGCGCGGGGTGGTCTGCTGGACCGCCCAGCCGTTGCCGTCCGGGTCCGAGAAGTACACGAAGGAACCCCACGGCTGGTCGTCGATCCCGCTGACTTCGATGCCCCGCGCGGTCAGCTCGGAATGCGCCGCCTCGATGTCCGCGACCACGACCTGCATGTTGTCCAGCGAGCCGGGCGCCATCTTGGTCAGCCCCTTGCCGAGGGCGATCGAGCAGGCCGAGCCGGGTGGGGTGAGCTGGACGAAACGCACCTCCTCGCTGACCGTCACGTCGTGGTCCGCGTGGAAGCCGACCTGCTCGTAGAACGCCTTGGCCCGGTCCACGTCCGTGACGGGCACGGCGACCAGCTCCAGCTTGATGTCCATCGTCCGCTCCTTCGAGGCAGTCCCTCGCAGCCTACGCGCAGTCGGGGCGGATCAGCGGCCGTTGTACGACCAGTGGTTCGGGTCACTCTTCGGCGGCGCGAAGTGGATCACGCCGTACGTGGCGCCGACCGCGATGAGCTTGCTGTTCAGGCCGGTGCGCGGGGTGGTGGCGATGGTCACCGGGGTGCCGGACTTGTCGGCGACCGTGATGCTGCGCGCGGACCACGTGGTGTTCATGTCGATCGCGAGCCGAGGCGTGTGCAGCGTGTTCAGGGCGGGCGCCACCCGGTTGTTCGGGTCGGTGCCGAACGCGGTGTTCAGGCGCGTGGCGGCGGCCACCGAAGCGGCGGCGTCGTACTTGCCGTTCGCATCCGTGTGCTGCCAGCAGATGTTGACGGGGGACTGGCCCTTCGCCGGCTTGAACGCGGGGACCTTGTCGGGCGTGATCTGCTTCTTCATGATCCGCCAGGCGTAGTGCATCATGTACGCCCGCTCCGCGGGTCGGTACGTCGTCACGGGCGTCACCCTGATGCCGCCGGCCCGCATGGCCTTCACGAATCCGGTCACCTTCGTGCGGTAGCCGGCCTCCAGGTCCTCCAGGCGCGTGCTGGCCGGGAACTGCTGGGCCCAGGCCGCTCCACTGAGCGACTTGGTGGCGCAGGTGCGGCGGAAGGTGGGGCTGTCCGAGCTGGGGTAGCAGGTGCCGCTGCTGACGCTGACCGTCCAGTTGATGGCGTACGTCTTCGGTACGAGGAACGGGTTGGGCTTCTTGTACGTGTGCTCCACGGGCGTCAGGGTCGTGCCGTCGGGGCCGCCGGCGAAGTCGCGGGTCGTGGTCTCGCCGTCGCCCCAGACGGTCTTGAGCCGGAACGTGCACCGGCTGGTGTCACCCCGGCTGACCAGCCGGAACGCGACCTTCGGGTCCGAACTCACGCAGTTCGGGTACGACTTCTTGAAGCAGGTCGTCGCGGCGGTCGACTGCAGTTCGCCGGCCATCTCGACGGACCCGGACGAGGTGGCGGGCCGGACGTCGGCGGACGCGGTGCCGCCGGCCACGAGGACGGCGCCGGCGGCCAGAGCGGTGGTCCAGCGGGGCATGGGCAGGGTCAAGGGATTCTCCCCCCAGGAGTGCGGAAAGCGCAGTGGGGCCCGGGCGTTCGTCATCCCCCCAATGGCGACGAATCCGGCCGAGCGGGCCTGCGGGCAGCGTAGTGACGTTCCGCGGTGGCCGGGGTGCAACGGTGGAATCCCCGCCCCGTCTACGACTGTTGGCCCCCCTGGCCCCCGCGCCGTGCGGGTCTCCGGCCCGTACCGGGGTCCTCGATCGCCGGACGGGCTGGATGTGCCCCGCGGTATCGGCCCGCCGAGCGGCGTCCCCCGTTGCAGGGGCTCCGCCCCCACACCCCCGCGCCTCAAACGCCGGCGGGGCTGAAGTGAGCCCCGGTTCGCCTCACAGGCCGGCTCGGCTGGATCTGCCCCGGCGCAGCCGGAGGGGCTCGGCGGGACGGTGTACAGGCCACCGCCCGGGTCACGGCGTGGCCGGACCCTCCGGTGCCACCCGGGTCAGGACGAGCAGCGCGTCCACCAGGTCCTCCGCCGGCGCCCCCGTCGCCAGCCGGCGCAGCTGCTGGCCGAAGACGAGCGCGACGGCCACCCCCGCCATCCGCTCGGCGTCGGGGACCCCGAGCTGCCCCAGGATCCGTGCCGCCAGCCGGTCGTACGCCGCGAAGCACTCCGCCGCCGCCGCGCGCAACCGCTCGTCCCGCCCGGCCTGGACGTACAGTTCGAAGGGTGCGATGTGCCGGTCGTCGAACGCGGTGCCGCCCGCGACCCGGGCCACCACCTCCACTGCCTGCCCGAGGTCGAGACCGTCCGAGCAGTCGTCGGCCAGCGCCGTGAAGGTCCGGGTCTCCTCGGTCACGAAATGCAGCAGGCTCTCCCGCAACAGGTCGTGCTGGGTGGCGAAGTGGTACGTGACCGAGCCGAGGGAGACCGCGGCCTCCTTCGCGATCCGCCGGTTGGTCACGGCGGCCACGCCGTCCTGCCCGATGATCCGCAGTACGGCGTCGACGATGCTCTGGCGGGTGTCGGCAGCAGGAGACATGCCGACATTCTCACCTACCGGGCCGGGTCCCCGGCCTGCCGCCCCCCGAGTCCGCCGCGTCCGTCGACTCCCCGGCCGCTCTGGACAACGCCCCGCACCCCTCCCTAGTGTTCGTTCGAACGAACAACATGAGTGCGAGAAGTGGGAGTTGCCGTGAACCTGTCCGGACAGCGTGTTCTGCTCACCGGCGCCACCGGAGGCCTCGGCGAGTGCCTGGCCGCGCGGCTGTCGGCGTCCGGGGCCCGCCTCACGGTCACCGGGCGGCGCGACGCGGCCCTCAAGACCGTCGCCGACGCCCACGGGGCCCGTGCCGTGGTCGCCGACCTCGCCGTACGGGCCGATGTGAGCCGCCTCGCCGAGGAGTGCGCCGACACGGACGTGCTCGTCGCCAACGCGGCCCTCCCCGCGAGCGGGGACCTCCTCGACTACACCGAGGAGCAGCTCGACCGCGCCCTCGACGTCAACCTGCGGTCCCCGATCCTGCTGTCCCGGCTGCTCGCCGAGCGGATGCTGGAGCGCGGCCGCGGCCACATCGTGCTCGTCGGCTCCATATCCGGCAAGGCGGCGACCAAGTCCAGCTCCTTGTACAACGCGACCAAGTTCGGGCTGCGCGGCTTCGCCCTCGCGCTGCGCCAGGACCTCGGCGGCACCGGGGTGGGGGTGTCGCTGGTCCAGCCGGGGTTCGTCCGGGACGCCGGCATGTTCGCGGCCACCGGCGCCGCCACGCCGGGCGGCATCCGGACCGTCACTCCCGAGCAGGTCGCCGACGCCGTCGTCCGGGCCGTCCGCCGGGACCTGACCGAGGTGAACGTGGCCCCGCTGGAGCTGCGGCTGCTGAGCGCGGTCGCCGGCCAGTTCCCCCGGTTCGCCGAACGCGTCCAGGCCCGCTCCGGCGCCGAAGGCACCGTACGGCAGATCGTCGAGGCGCAGCGCGGCCAACGGTAGGCCGGCAGGCCGGGGCGCGGCAGTCCGTCAGCGGAACCGGCCGTCCGGTGCGGTCAGCAGGTGCAGTGCCCGGTGTTCGGCGCCCGCCTGGGCCGCCCCGGCGCCCAGCAGCCCCTGATCGGCGGCCTCTCGCAGCGCCGTACTGACCTCGTCGCAGCGGTCGCAGCCGTCGACCCAGCCCGGGACCAGGTCGAGATGACGGTTGGCCAGATGGCGGGCCAGCGCCGACAGCGGCCGGGGCGCGCCTCCGGGCGCGTCGGGCCGGGGGCGGTCCATCGGCCGTACGGCCTGGTGCAGGCGGGCGCAGTCCGGGCAGGCTGCCGTCGGCAGGGCCGGGGAATCGGCACTCATACCGGCCACGGTAACGCCCTCGACCCGTTGCCACCCGCCCCGGCTCGGCCCGTACGCCCGCCCGGGTCGGTCGGCCCGCCCTCCATCGGTCCGCCGCGGGCCGTCCGCGCGTCTCGGCCCTCCGCGCGTCTCGGCCCTCCGCGTGTCTCGGCCCTCCGCGTGTCTCAGTCCTCCGTGAGCGCCGGTCCCGTGCGGGGGGCCGCGGGCCGACCGGCCGGTGATCTGGGCGCCGGAGTTGGCGACGGTGAGCCCGGCGTCCGCGTGGGGGGCGTAGTCGATGCGGTCCTGGGGCTCGGCGCGGCCGCTGCCGTCCCCGGGCCCTGTCGTCAGGCTCCTGCCTGCCCCGCGGTGCCGGGCGCACACTCTCGCCGGTGCTTCTGGAGCGCACGGTGTGCGCGGGCTGGATCGCGCCCGCCGTCGAGCGGATCGAGCCGGACTGCGCCTCGGTGACCGGGCGTCTGCCGGACGGCACGGGCGTGGTGTTCGCGCACGGGGAGCACCTGATCGACGCGGTCGCGGCGGGCGCGCAGGACGCCGGGCTGCTGGGCGTGCGGCGGACCAGCCTGCTGCTGCGGGTGTGCCGGATGACCACCACCGCCGCGGGCCGCCCGGTCGAGTGGCCCGACGACCGGCACCGAGTCGGTCGCGGGCGGCTTCCGCGTGCACAACTCGATCGGCAACCACGCACTGGCCGCCTCCCTCCGGCCGGCCTGACCGCCGGAAACCCGGGTGCGGCCGGCACGGCCGGGTGGCAGGCTCCGCTGGTGAACCGTGAAGAGATCTCCCGCATAGCCCACACCGGCCACCCGATCGCCGCCCCGCTCGACGACGGGGCGGTGCGCCTCCTGCTGGACAGCGCCCTGCCCGCGGGCGGTCGGGGGCGGCTGCTCGATCTCGGCTGCGGTGGCGGCGAGTGGCTGCTGCGGGCCCTGTCCGCGCACCCGCAGCTGCGGGCCGAGGGCGTCGACGTCTCCGCGGCCGCGCTGGCCCGCGCCCGGCAGGCCGCGGCCCGGGCCGGGGTCGGGGACCGCCTGGTCCTGCACCACGGGGACGCCGCCGGATTCGCCCCCGGCGGGGCCTTCGACCTCGTGCTGTGCGTGGGCGCCACGCACGCCTTCGGCGGGCTGCTGCCCACGCTCGCCGCCGCCCGCGAGCACCTGGCCCCCGGCGGCCGGGTCCTCGTCGGCGACGGCTTCTGGGACGGCGAACCGTCCGCCGAAGCCGTCGCCGTGCTCGGCGAGCTCGAAGACCTCCCGACGACCCTGGACCGCATCGCGGCGGACGGCTGGGTCCCTGTGCAGGGGCACATCAGCTCCCGCGCCGAACTCGACGCCTACGAGTGGTCGTGGACGGGGTCACTGGCGGCCTGGGCGCTGGACCACCCCGAGGACCCGGACAGCACCCGGGCGCTGGAGGCGGCGGCCGCCCACCGCACCGAGTGGCTGCGGGGCTACCGCGACGTCTTCGGCTTCGTCAGCCTCGTGCTGCGTCCGGTCGGCGACTGAGTCCGGCCCGGCGGGCGCGCGCGGATCAGGCGACGCCGTAGCGCGCCTCGATGCCGGCGATCAGGAGCCGGAGGCTCTCCTCGAAGCCCTGCCCGAAGTCCTGGAACAGCTCGGCGCCCGCGGTGGCGGCGAGCGGGAAGTCCGCCATCCGCGCGGCGCGTTCCGTCACGTCGAACCCGTCCCGGCGCTCGCCCGGGGCGGGTTCGACGCCCTGCTCCTCCGTGACGAAGCCCAGCGTGAACAGGTACGCCGTGGTGAGGGCGCGTACGGCCTGGGGGAGTGTGAAGCCCGCGGTGACGAAGGCCTGCAGGTTCTCTTCGAGCCGGACCGCGTGCTCGGTACCGGTGAACCGGGAGCCGCTGTAGACCTTCGCGCCGTCGCGGTAGCCGAGCAGGGCCGTCCGCAGACCGGTGCTCGCGGCCGTGAGCCGCTCCTGCCAGGTCGCGCCGGGGGCGATGCGCTGCCCGGCGACCATCCGCCGGTACATCTCCGTGGCCATCTCGTCCAGGAGTTCCTGCTTGTTCTTGAAGTGCCAGTAGAGGGCGGGCGCCTGGACGTCCAGCTCCCTGGCGATGGCGCGGAGCGTCAGCCCGTCCAGCCCGACCTCGTCGAGCAGCCGCAGTGCGGTGTCGACGGCCTGCTTCTTGTCCAGCTTCGGTGCTCTCCTCGTTGCCACGCTTGACAGCTTAACAGCGTTAAACGCATGCTGGGCGGGCCGTATCACTTAACGCCGTTAAGGAGATTTGTCATGGCTGCACCCGTTGTGGACGTACTCATCGTGGGAGCCGGCCCCACCGGCCTCGCACTCGCCGTCGACCTCGCCCGGCACGGCGTCGACGCCCTCGTCGTGGAGAAGGCCGACGCCCTCTTCCCCGGCTCCCGCGGCAAGGGCCTCCAGCCCCGCACCCTGGAAGTCCTCGACGACCTCGGCGTCCACGACGCCGTACGGGCCGCCGGGGGGCCCTACCCGGTCGGGATGATCTGGCAGAACGGCATCCGCGCCGGCGAGCACCGGATGTTCGACGAGACCGAGCCCGGCGAGGGCGCCCCGTACGCCGGACCCTGGATGGTGCCGCAGTGGCGGACCCAGGAGATCCTGGCCGCCCGGCTCGCCGAACTGGGCGGCGCCGTCGCCTTCGGCCGGGAGCTGACCGGCATCCGGCAGGACGATGACGGCGTCACCGCCGCCTTCGCCGGCGGCCCGCCCGTCCGCGCCCGCTACGCCGTCGCCGCCGACGGCGGACGCTCCACCGTCCGGCGCGCCCTGGGCATCGGCATGACCGGCGAAACCGTCGACCCGGACCCCATGCTCGTCGCCGACGTCCGCATCACCGGCCTCGACCGGGACAACTGGCACGTCTTCCCGCCGGCCGACGGCTCCGGGTTCCTCGCGATCTGCCCGCTGGCCGGCACCGCCGACTTCCAGCTCGTCGCCCGGTTCCCGGAGGGCACCGCCCCCGACCTCTCCCCGGACGGGATCCGCGCACTGGTCGCCGCCCGCACGCACCTGGCCCCCAACGCCGTGACCGAGGTGCGGTGGGCCTCCGGCTTCCGGCCCCGGGCCGCGATGGCCGACCGGTTCCGCGACGGTCGGATCTTCCTCGCCGGCGACAGCGCCCACGTCCACTCGCCCGCCGGCGGCCAGGGACTCAACACCAGCATCCAGGACGCCTACAACCTCGGCTGGAAACTGGCCGCCGTCCTGCGCGGCACCGCCGCCGGGTCCCTGCTCGACAGCTACGAGGACGAACGCCTGCCCGTCGCCGCCGAGATGCTCGGCCTGTCCACCCGCATCCACCGCGGACAGGCCCGCCGCGGCGCGGCCACCCGCCAGCTCGGCATCGGCTACCGCGACTCCGCCCTCACCGCCGAAACCCGCCCAGGCCTCCCCGACGACGCACTCCGGGCCGGGGACCGCGCCCCGGACGGGGTGCGCGGCGGCATCCGGCTCTTCGACGCCTTCCGCGGCACCCACTGGACGCTCCTCGCGGTGGGCGCCGCCGGGGCGGCCGTGCCGGACCTGCCGGACCTGCCCGGTCTGCCCGCCGTCCGCACCGTCCGCTTCCCGTCCTACGAGGCCTACGGCGACGGCGTGTTCCTCGTCCGTCCCGACGGCCACCTCGCCTGGGCCGGCACCACGGCCGACGGCCTGGCCGCCCACACCGCCGCCCTCACCGGCCGGTAACACCCGGCCCGCCGCCCGCCGCCCGCCGCCCCGGGCGGCGGGCGGCCGGGTCCGGCGGGCGCGTGCGGTCAGTGCAGGATCTTCTCCTTGGCCCGCTCGAACTCCTCGGTGGTCAGGTCCCCGCTGGCCTTCAGCCGGGCGAGCCGGTCCAGCTCGTCCACATGGCTCGGGGGCGCGGTCTTCGCGGCGGTCTCACGGATGTAGTCGTCCACCATCGCCTTCTGCTCCTGGGCGTGCTTGATCTCCCGGGACCCCATGCCCCTGCCGCGTGCGATCACGTACACCAGCACGCCGAGGAACGGCACGATGAGCACCAGCACCAGCCAGCCCGTCTTGGCCCAGCCGCTGATGCCGTCGTCCCGGAAGACGTCGACGATGATGCGGAACAGCAGCATGAACCACATCACCCACAGGAAGATCCACAACACGGTCCAGAACGCGCCCAGCAACGGATAGTCGTACGCGAGGACTTGACCCGCCATGACAGGCCTCCTTCCGAGGCTTCCTTGCCGTACCGCCCCGGCCCGCCGGCCGGACCCGGCACACGCCGGTCCCGGGCAGCGGGGCCGTGTCCACCGGCCCGCATCCTGCCCGTCGCCCCGAGGATGACCGCACGCGGCCCACCCGCCATCACCCGCGGCGGGTGACTCGCGCGGCGTGGCGATCAAGACACCGGACGGTGACGATGGAGGGTGTCCGGCCGCCGGGACGGTTCCGGCGCACCCGCAGCGGAAAGGGGCAGCGTGGACGTGAGCAGCACGCGCGGCCGGTGCGCCCCGGCGGGGACGTGACCCCGTGCCCGCGCCCGTCCGGGGGCCCGGACCGGCGGACCCCCTGCTGGCCGCGAAGCTCGCCGTGCCGCTCCAGGCCCCCGGCCTCGTCCGCCGCGACCGGCTGCTGCACCGGCTCACCCTCGGCGCGCAGGGCCCGCTGACCCTCGTCACCGGCGGCGCCGGCGTCGGCAAGACCGTCCTCGCCGCCTCCTGGGCCGCCGCCCGCCCGCCGGCCGCCCCCACCGTCTGGCTCACCGCGGAACCCGAGGACACCCCCGGCGTCTTCTGGGCGTACCTCGTCGAAGGCCTCCGGCGCGGCGGCGCACTCGCCGGCGCCGACCTGGGTACGCCCGTCCGGGCGGCCGACGTCGACCGCTCCCTGTTCGTACGGCTGGCCGCCGCCCTGGAACGGCTGCCGGAACCGCTGGTCCTCGTCGTCGACGGGCTGGACGACAGGACCGGCCGCAGTGTGTACGACGGCCTGCGGTTCCTCGTCGAACACGCCGGGCCGGCCCTGCGCACGGTCCTCCTCGGCCGGGCGGACCCGCCCCTGCCGCTCCACCGCTACCGGGCCGACGGCCGCCTCCACGAGATCCGCGAACGGGACCTCGCCTTCACCCGTTCCGAGGCCGGAGCGCTCCTCGCCGGCCACCTCCGCAGGCAACCGGCCCCGGCCCCGGCCCCGGACTCCGACGACCTGGTCGACGTCCTCTTCCGGCACACCGAAGGGTGGGCCGCCGGACTGCGGCTGTGCGCCCTCGCCATGGCGCGGACCGACGATCCCGCCGCCTTCGCCCGCTCCCTCACCGCCTCCGAGCAGGCCGTCTCCGACTACCTCCTCGCCGAAGTGCTCGCGGTCCAGCCCGCCCCGGCCCGCGACCTGCTGCTGCGCACCGCCGTCCTCAGCCGGGTCCACCCCGGCCTCGCCGCCGCGCTCACCGGACGGCCCGACGCCGAGCGCACCCTGGAGGACCTGGCGCACCGCCACGCCTTCGTCGAGCCTCTCGCGGGCACCCGCTGGTACCGCTTCCATCCCCTCTTCGCCGCCGTCCTGCGCGCCCACCTCCGCAGCCGGCACCCGGACCTCGAACCCCGGCTGCACTGCCGCGCCGCCCGCTGGTACGCCGCCCGCGGCCAGCCGTCCGACGCCGTCGCGGAGGCCGCGGCAGGCGGCGACTGGCGCCTCGCCGCCGAGCTGACCGTACGGAACCTGCTGGTCGGTCCCCTCCTCGTCGACCCGGGCGCGATCCCGTCCGCGGACACCTTCACCGCCATGCCGCCGGACCCGCCCGGCCCGGCCGCCCACCTCGTCGCGGCCGCCCGCTGCCTGACCCGTGACGACCCCGCCGCCGCCCGCTCCCACCTGTCCGCCGCCGCCGGACCGGGCCGGGGCCGGCCGGACGCCTCGCCCGCGCCGGACGGCGGGGACCGGCTCGCCGCGCAGCTCACCCTCGCCCTGCTGCGGCTGCTCTCCCTGCCGGACGGGCCCGCCGAGCGGGAGGCCGAGCAGATCACCGGGCTGCTGGACCGCCTGACCCCGGAGGAACGCGCCCGCCACCCCGAGCTGGAGCCGCTGCGCCGCTACGGGCTGGGCTGCGCCCGGCTGCGCACCGGAGCCGTGCAGGCGGCCCGGCAGGAGCTGGAGCAGGCGGCCCGGGCCTGCCCCGGCGACGACCCGCTGGTGCTGCTGCGGCACAAGATCCTCGGCCGCCTCGCCCTGGCCGACGCCGCCGCCGGGGCGCTGGCCCGCGCCCGGGAGCACGGTGCGGCGGCCTACGGCCTCGCCGACCGGCACGGCATCCCCGACGCCCACCGCTCCGGCGCCGCCGGCCTCGCGCTCGCCGCCGTCGCCGTGGAGCAGGGCGACCTCGTCGCCGCGGTCGCCCACCTCGACCGCACCGCCCTCGCCCCCGACACCGGCCGCGACCCGGACCTCGACGCGGAACGGCTGGTCCTGACCGCCCGGCTCGAACTCGCCCGGGGCCGCAAGCAGGCCGCCCGCACCCTTCTCGACGCCCACCCCGGGACGGGCGTACGCCTCGCCCTGGCGCGGGCCGGTGCCGCCCTGGCACAGGGCGACCACGCCGCGGCCGACCGTGCCCTGCAGCACCTCCCCGCCGCCCTGCCGGCCCGCCGGATCCTGCTCGCCCGCGCGCACCTCGCCGCCGGACAGCCCGCACGCGCCCGCCCGCTGCTCGACGCGGCGGCGCAGCCCGGTCCGTCGGAGGCCACCCCCGCCGACCTGGTGGGCCTGGCGCTCGCCCGCGCCCGGCTGGCGCTCGCCGGCGGCGACGAGGACACCGCCCGCGCCCGGCTCGCCGAAGCCCTCGCCGCCGCCCGCCCCGAACTGCTCCGGCAGCCCTTCACGGAGGCCGGCCCCTGGGTCCGGCACCTCGCCGGACCGAGCGGCGTCCACGCCTGGCTGACCGCCGCACCGGCGGCCGCGCCCACCGCCGCGACCGAGCCCCTCAGCCCCCGCGAGACGGAAGTCCTCCGCCACGCGGCCCGCATGATGTCCACCGAGGAGATCGCCGCGGAGCTGCGGCTGTCCGTCAACACCGTCAAGACCCACCTGCGCGGCGCCTACCGCAAACTGTGCGTCTCCCGCCGCCGCGACGCCGTGGACCGGGCCCGGGAACTCCACCTCCTGTGACCCGCCCCTCACCTCCCGCGGGTGAGGCGCCCGCCCCCGCCCCGGCGCACCATGCAGGGGAGGCCCCCCGGCCCCGGCGGACGAGGACGGAAGGACGGCCGCCCATGCGCTACGAATTCCGGATCACCGGCCTCGTGTCCGAGCCCTTGGCACACGCGTTCCCGGAGCTCGACACGGCGCCGCCGTCCCGGCAGACCCTGTTCTTCGGGACCGTCGCCGACGAAGCCCACCTGTACGGGCTGCTCGGCCGGTTCCGCGACCTCGGCCTGCACGTCGAGGAGATGCGCCGCCTGCCCGACTGAACACCCCGGCCGCCCGTGCGGCCGCGGCCACCGGACGGCACCGGCCGTGAGGAGGCGCCACCGTGACCAGCCCGTCCTTCCCCTGGGGCGACGGCCCCACCCCCCGCGAACGCGCCCGCCGCGGCCGGGCCGCCCGCGCCCGGGTCCGCCGCTCCGCCCACGCCCGCCTCGACCCGCCGGCGGCCGGCCGCGACCCCGTCGCCGTGCTGGAGGCCCAGGCGGGGACCCGCGTACCGGAACTCGTACCCCTCCGGTACGGCCGGATGCTCCGCTCGCCCTTCGCGTTCTACCGCGGCGCTGCCGCCCTCATGGCCGGCGACCTCGGACCCGCTCCGCACACCGGGCTGACCGTGCAGCTGTGCGGCGACGCGCACGTCATGAACTTCGGCCTGTTCGCCTCCGCAGAACGCGCCCTCGTCTTCGACGTGAACGACTTCGACGAAACCCACCCCGGCCCCTTCGAATGGGACGTCAAACGCCTCGCCGCCAGCCTTGCCGTGGCCGGCCGCGAGAACGGCTTCTCCGCCGCCGAACGCGCCGCGGCCGTCCGCGCGGCGGTGACCGCCTACCAGCAGCGGATGCACCGCCTCGCCGGCATGCGCACCCTCGACGTCTGGTACGCCCAGGACGACGCCGACGAGCTCCAGGCCCTCGCCGCGCAGGGCGGCGAGGGCATCCGCCGCCGGGCCGAACGCCTCGCCGCCAAGGCCCGCAGCAGGGACCACCTGCGGGCCGCCGCCAAACTCACCCGCCGCGTCGACGGCAGGCTCCGCATCATCGCCGACCCGCCGCTGATCACCCCCGTGTCCGACCTGCTGGAGGGCGCCCCGGGAGTGCAGCAGGACACTGCGCTGCGCGGACTGATCGACACGTACGCGCAGAGCCTGCCGCCGGAACGCCGGCAGCTGCTCGGGCGGTTCCGGATCGCCGACATGGCCCGCAAGGTGGTCGGCGTCGGCAGCGTCGGCACCCGCTGCTGGATCATCCTCCTGACCGGCCGCGACGACGAGGATCCGCTGCTCCTGCAGGCCAAGGAGGCCGGCCCGTCCGTCCTGGACCCGTACACCCCGGCCGTCCCGTACGAGAGCCAGGGGCAGCGCGTGGTGGTCGGCCAGAGGCTGATGCAGGCCGCCGGAGACATCTTCCTCGGCTGGGAACGCGTCACCGGGATCGACGGCCGCTCCCGGGACTTCTACGTCCGGCAGCTCCACGACTGGAAGGGCTCCGTCCCCACGGACGGCATCCGCCCCGAGGGCATGCGCCTGCTCGCCCGCGCCTGCGGCGCCTCCCTCGCCCGCGGCCACGCCCGCTCCGGCGACCCGATCGCCATCGCCGCCTACCTCGGCACGTCGGACACCTTCACCCGCTCGCTGACCGCCTTCGCCGAGACCTACGCCGACCGCAACGGCCGCGACCACGACACCCTGGCGGAAGCCGCCCGCACCGGACGCATCCCGACGGCCGAGGAATGACGGCCGAGGAATGACGGCCGTGGAACGACGGTCGGCAGTCCCCGAGACCGGCACCGGCACTGCCGAGGAAGGAGCAGGACGGACCCATGCACGGCACGGACGGCAGGGACGGCAGGGACGGCAGGGACGCGGCCGCGGGCGGCGCCGGCCGCACCCGCCGGCCGCGCGAGCAGCGGCTCGCACGGTGGCTGCTGCGCGCGGTCCTGACCGATCCCGGCCGGCTGCCCGAGATCCTCACGACGTTCGCCTCCCGCCGGCTGGGGCCCGCGGCCGCCCGTACGGTCGCCCGGATCCGCGCCGAGCACCCGGACGCCGGCCCGGCCGAACTCCAGGCCCTGGTCGTCGCGCGCGGCCGGCGGGTCGTGGTGGTCGAAGGGGCCTTCGTCGGCGGCCCGTTCATCGTCCTCGTCCCGTTCGCGTTCTGCGCCGCCCTGCTGGCCCAGCTGCGCATGGCCCTGGAACTCGCCGCCGTGGCCGGCCACGACGCCACCGCCCCCGACCGCACGGCGGAACTCCTGGTCATCCAGGGTGCCCACCCGGACGTCCGCACCGCCCGGGCCGCGCTCGCCGCCGTCGCGCCGTGCCGGCCGGCGGGTCAGGGCCACCCCGTCGGGGCTCCGCCCGGGACCCCGCACCTCAAACGCCGGCGGGGCCGGATTCCGCCCCGCAGCATCCGTCCCCCGGACGAGGTCCGGGGAGGGGCGAACGCAAGCCCGGCCCGCATAACCGCCCTGATCGCCACCGTCGTGCGCATGGCGTACCTGCTGGGGCTCCTCGGGCCCAGGACCCCGACCGGCCGGCTGGTCAGGGCGGGCCGCTGGGCGCTGGTGCTCGGCGTGTTCGCCCTGGGCACGATCGCCCCGCTCGTCTGGCTCCCGTACCTCGCGTACTCCTACCACCAGTCGACGGGACAGCTGGCCGCCCGCACCATCGCCTTCCACCGCTCCGCCCCACCCGGGCAGAGCGCACGGGCCGCCGACCCTCCGGCCGCGGACCTTCCCACGCGTGCGGACCCCGGCATGATCGCCGCAGCCCTCCGCACCCTCTCCTCCCTCCTGCTGCCCGCAGCCGCCATCGGCCTCGTCCTCGTCGCCGCGGTCGAGGACTCCCGCTGGCCCGTCCTGGCCGTGGTCGTCACCCTCGTCTCCACGGCCATCGGCACCGTCTGGTACCTCCGCAACCGCTGGGGCCCGCGCGGCTGACCACCCGGGCCCCCGCACCCCGCCGTCAGGAACCCGTGAGCCAGGGAATCTCCCCGGCCGCGTACCGGTACGCGCGGAACACCGCGTTCTGGGCCCCGCGCGAGGACTCCAGCCCCACGCCCGCGCCGAACGCCCCGAACTCCGGCACCACGAACTCCCACACCACGTCTCCGTCCGGGGTCACCTCGAAGAGCCGCCCGAACGAGCCCTCGGCGATGAACGTGTTGCCGTTCGGCAGCCGCTGGGCGCTCGACATGTACGGGCTGTAAAAGTTCTGCGGCGGGTTGTCCTCGTACGCCCACAGCTCCTCGCCGGTGCGCGGGTCGAGTTCCAGGACCCGCGAGTACGGGACCGAGGTGGTGTCCCGGTAGGTGCCGTTGTCGAAGACCAGGACCGTGCCGCCGGGCAGCTCGTGCGGGTAGTGCTGCTGTGCCAGCACGTCCGGCCCGATCCGCCAGCGCACCGACCCGTTGCCGCGGTCCACGGCCACGGTGGTGGACGCACTGCGGAAGCCCACGACGAGCCCGCCGTCGGCGAGTTCGTTGACCGTGTTCGCCATCGGCCAGTGCTCGCGGGCGAAATGCGGGTCGAGCGGCACCTGCGCGGGATCCAGGTGCTCGATCGCCGCCCACCGCCAGACCACTTCGCCGCTCCACGTGAGCTCGTACACGACGTCCCCGTAGACCACCCCGCCGGGCGCCTCCGAGCCGGGGATCCCGCCCCGGATCCGGGCCGCGTCCGCCGGATCGAGCGGCTCCACCGCGAGCACGGCGAGGTTCCCGTTGGCCAGGACCGACGCGTCGTGGTGGTGGAACGGGTGACGGACCTCGCGGACGACCGTGCCGTCGGGGGCGATCTCCTGGAGGATGCCGCCGTGGTAGACGTCCCAGATGGGGAAGAGGGACGGGCCGGAGGTGTCCTTGCCCTGGTAGAAGAGGTTTCCGTTCGGCAGCAGCCGGCCGTGCCGGCCCGGCGGGTGGGGCGAGGTCCAGGTGTGGACGACCGCCCCCTCGATGTCGACGAGCCGGACTTCGCCCGGGCCGGCGATCGGGGTGTAGAGGGTGTAGCCGCCGTGGCTGCGCTCGGGGTCGTGGGCGCGCAGCCCGAGTCCGCGGCGGCGCAGGGTGTTCTGGTCGACGGTCATGGGGAGGGCTCCTGTCGGTGAGTTGAAGGAAAGGGGGAAGTGGGGAGGCCCCGGTCAGGGGAGCGTGACGGCTGCCGGGTCGACGGACGTGAGCGGCGCCGGGTGCACACGGGCCCGCAGCGCCCGCCGGTCGGCCGGGCCGGGCAGCCCCTGCGTGGACTTGGCCCAGGCGGCCTCGGCCGCCAGCTGGTCCAGCAGCCCGGCCGAAAGGGTCGTGCCGTACGCGTACTTGGGCTGGAAGGCGGCTGCGTAGGCCGACTGGACGGCGCCGTTGGACTGCGCCACCACGTCGCGTTGCGCCCGTGCCGGGTCGGCGGCCTGTGCGCGCCCGGCCCGGACCAGGGTGCGCAGCACCGCCGTGGTGGCCGTGTCCCGGGCGGTCGGGCCGGCGACCAGCAGCGTCCGCGCCGTGTACCCGGTGAACCGGACCTCGGCGTAGCGCCCGCCCAAGGCGGTGCGGGCCGCGTCGTAGAAGCCGGGGAAGGTCACGCCGGCGTCGATGTCGCCGCGGGCGAGCGCCGGGGGAACCTGGTTCGGGGCGAGGTTGACCACCGTGACGTCGGCCGCCGTGAGCCCGGCCGAGCCGAGCATCCGTGACAGCGCGTACTCCACGTTGGTGCCCTGCGGCACGCCGACCCGGCGGCCCTTCAGCGCGGGGAAGCCGGTGATCGCACGGTCGGAGCGGGTCAGCAGCCGCCAGTCGGAGAACCTCGACAGCTCGGCGACGATCCGCACGTCACGGCCACCGAGCGCGGCGGTGACGGCGGGCAGGTCGCCCACCACACCCAGCTGGGCCTGACCTCCCAGCACCGCGTTGAGCGCGTCCCGCCCGGTGGACAGCATGACGATCCGGGCATCGACCCTCTCGGCCGCCCACAACTTCCGCGCCTGCGCGATGTGTACGGGTGCCCCGCCGAGGTGGTCGCTGCCGGCGAGGGTGACGGCGGTACGGCCGGCGGCATCCGCCTCGGAGGCGGCACCTGTGGTACCGGCGGAGCAGCCGGACGTGACGGCGGTCAGGACGGCGACGACGCCGATCAGGGTGGCGGCCGGGATACGGAATCTGGACACACGGAACCTTTCGGAGGAGGGAACACGAAGAGGGAGGGGCGCCGAGCAGGGAAGGCGCGGAGCGGGGGAGGGTCGGAGCGGGGACGGGCGCCGGGTCAGCCGGCGGCGAGGTGGGCGGCGACCAGTTCCCGCAGGCCGGGATCCGGCGGCCCGGGCGGCACCGCATGGTCGGCCAGCACCCGCCCGGGCGAGCCGCCGAGCACCACGACCCGTTCGGCGAGCGCCAGGGCCTCGTCGATGTCGTGGGTGACGAACAGCACGGTCAGCCCGGTCCGTTGCCACAGACCGCGCAGCAACTCCTGCATGCGGGACCGGGTCAGTGCGTCCAGCGCACCGAACGGCTCGTCCAGCAGCAGGACGTCGGGCTCCGCGGCGAGTGCCCGGGCCAGCGCCACCCGCTGCTGCATGCCGCCGGACAGCTGCGCGGGATACTTCTCCGCCCCCTCGGCCAGGCCGACCTCGGCCAGTGCGGCCAGCGCGCGGGTCCGCCGCTCTGCCCGGCGCAGCCCGAGGCGCTTGAGGGCGAACTCGACGTTGCCGCGGGCCGTGCGCCACGGGAACAGCGCGTACTGCTGGAACACCAGCCCGCGGTCCGGACCCGGCCCCGTCACGGGGACGCCCGCGACCGTGATCCGCCCCGCCGTCGGCCGGACGAAGCCCGCGACCGCACCCAGCACGGTCGACTTGCCGCAGCCGCTCGGCCCCAGCAGGGCCGTGAACGAACCTGCTGGCAGGTCCAGGTCCGTGCGCTCCAGCACCGGTGCGGCAGGCCGCCGCCGGGATCCGCCGTAGCCGACCGCCAGGCCTTCGATGCGCACCGGGCGGCTCACGACGGCCCCCAGTGCGCGAACCGGCGGCCGGCCGCGGCCAGCAGCAGGTCCACGGCCACCCCGAGGACGCCCAGGACCAGCAGCCCGGCGAACATCCGGTCCACCCGGAGGAACTGCCCGTCCACCTGCAGCCGGTACGCCAACCCGGCCTCCGCACCGCCGAGTTCCGCGGCCACCAGTGCCAGCAGGGCCACCGACGCCCCGTACCGCAGCGCCGCCAGCAGCGCCGGCGCGGCCGCGGGCAGCAGCACCTCGGCGAACCTCCGGTGCAGCGGGGCCCCGAGGCTCCGCGCGGCCCGCAGGTGCGTCACCGGAACCCGTGACACCCCGTCGTGCACGTACAGCCACACCGCGAGCAGCACGGCGTAGGCGATCAGCAGCCGCTTCGCGGTCTCGCCGATCCCGAACCAGGCGGTGGCCAGCGGCACCAGGGCGATGGCCGGGATCGGCCGCAGGAACGAGACCAGGGGGGTGACCGCCGCCGAGAGCCACGGCAGGTGGCCGGTGGCGAAGCCCAGCGCGGAGCCGAGCAGGGCTCCCAGCGCGAAGCCCTGCCCGGCGCGGGCCAGACTGGCCGCGAGGTCACCGGCCAGGGTGCCGTCCCGGGCGCCGTCGGCCAGGGCCGCCACGGTCTGGCCGGGTGTGGGCAGCAGCCCCGGGGCCACCGCACCCGAGCGGGCCAGGGCGTACCAGAGTCCGAGTGCGGCCCCGGCTGCGGCCAGGGCGGGCCCGAGGCGGCCGAGGGCCGCGGGACCCGGTGGGGTTGGGGTGGCGTGCACGGGGCCTCCTCACATACGGATAAGTGAGGTCAATAATTGACGAGGTCTATGAACGGGCTGTTTCAGCAGTACGAAACGTTCCACCAGAGCGCCGCCAGACCTTCCCGGCAGCCCCGGACCCCCGTGTCCCATGAGGTACGTTCACGATCGTGACGCGCCCCGAACCCACCCCCGAAGCGATCGAGGTCGGCCGGGTGATCCGCGCCTGCCGCAAGCAGCGCGGGGTCACCATGGCCGCGCTCGCCACCCGCTCCGGCCTGTCCCAGCCCTTCCTCAGCCAGCTCGAACGCGGCCTGGCCACGCCCAGCCTCACCTCCATCTACCGGATCGCCGAAGCCCTGGACGTGGCGCCCGGCACCTTCCTGCGCGCCCCCGGCGAGCCCGGCACCGTCAGCCACGAGCGCGACCCCCAGGTCATCCGCGTCAGCGAGGCCGCCGGGCAGATCGCCCGGGTCCTCATCCCGGGGGGCAGCAGCGCACTGATGGAGGCCTACGAGCACCACTTCGAGCCCGGACTCGGCGAGCGCGGCTGGTTCCGGCACCCGGGCGAGGACTTCCTCTACGTGCTGTCCGGCGCCGTCGTGCTGGAAGTGGAGGGCGAGGAACCGCTGACCCTGACCGCAGGCCGGAGCGCCCACCACCGCGGCGACCTCCCGCACCGCTGCCGCCTCTTCGGCGACGAACCGGCCCGCACCCTCCTCGTCACCGCCGGCGGCTGACCCGCAGCGCCGGCCGCCGGCGCCCCGTCAGCAGGCCGCGCCCAGCGCGTCCCGCAGCCTGCGGGCCTGGGTCACCAGCTGCGAAGTGCCCTTGCGGGCCGCAGCGGCGGCGAGCCCGTCCGGCATCGGACCGGCTGCCGCGCAGCGCTCCGCGCAGTCGGCGGCGACGGCCAGGACGTCGCCGGCGCCACGGGGCGGGCCGGCGGTCAGGACGGCGGGGAGGGCGGTGGACAGGACGGCCCACGTGGTCGCGAAAGCGCCCGTCGCGGCGGCCGTCCGCGCCGCGTCCGCCAGCCGGTTCGGCTTCACCGTGCCGAGCTCCAGCAGCTCGGCCAGGTCCCGGCCCAGCCGGACGGCGTCCAGCTCGCCGCGCGCCGCGAGGACCAGCAGGGCGTCGACCGCCGCCAGCCGGTCCTCCGCATGCCGGGCACCCAGCCCGGTCGCCACCGCGAGGTGCAGCACCGGGCCCGCCGGCCCGCCCAGTTCCGCCAGCGCGGACAGCACCGCCCCGGCCCGGCGTTCCCCCAGCGTCGCACCCGCGGTCAGGTCCGGCAGCAGCCACAGCGCCTGCGTCTCGCGGTCCTCCGGCAGCACCATGTGGTACGGACGGCGCCCGCCGACCCAGTGCCAGCAGCGCACCGTGTGCGTCGAGAACGGGCGGCCCAGCCGGTGGAACACCGGAGGCAACGCCTGGAACGCCGGGCGCTCCGCGGCCTCCACGACGACCCGGCCCACCGTCTCCTGCCGCCATCCCCCCTCGTACCGGGCCGTGGAACCCGCCTGCTCGACCCGGCGGAAGAGCCGCTCGGGACCCGCGCTGCTGCCACCGTCACCGAGCCACTGCGCCAGCCGATCGCCCCACGGCGTGCCGAGCCCGGCCGCCGCCGGAGCCGCCTCCGGCTCGTGCCGGAGCCGCAGCAGCGCCTGCGCGAAGTCGACCGGAGCCGGGCGCACCCCGAGCCGCCGGTACTCCGCCAGCCGCTCGACGAGGTCCAGCGGCTCCAGCGACCCGGAGTCCCAGCTCGGCGTGGCCAGCAGGAACGGCAGCGGCTCGGCCGGCATCCGCAGCGCCACCTCGTGCGCCCGGGCCCCCTCCACCCGGTCCAGCGCCTCGTGGACGCAGTCCTGCCCGGAACCCGCCGGCCAGGACTTCCCGCCCGCCCGCAGGCCCCGCACGTCCAACCGGTCCAGCACCGCGGCCGCGACGAGCTCCAGCCCCGCCAGATGGTCCGGGTGCGTCCGCCCCATGCCCTCCCGCGCCCAGTACCGGTCGGCCACCGCCGGCTGCAGCGCGGCCGCCAGCGCGGCCCGGTCCCGATGGGCGTGCCGCACCAGCAGATCGAGCGCCGATTCCGTCTCGACGACGTCCGGCGACGAGGAGTGCAGCAGGGCGGCGACCAGCTCGACGGTCTCCGCCACCGACCCGCCCACGCCCAGCCGGCGGTGCCCCGGCGGTGCCGGCAGCGTCTCCTCGTACCCGTCCGCCGGCCCGACAGGCACGTCCCCGCCCAGCAGTTCGCAGGCCGCCCGCCGCAGCCCCGGCCCCAGCTGCTCCGCCTCGCACGCCAGCTCCTCCCGCAACGCCCCGTCCTCGGGCCGCAGATGCGCCGCCACCAGCTTCAGCGCCCGCTCCTGGAGCGCGGCATCCGCATGCCCGAACGCCGCCGCGACCGCCGGCAGCAGCACGGACCGGTCGTCCCGCCCCCGCCGCAGCGCCTTGCCCAGCAGCACCAGCTGGGCGCGCACGAGCTTCTTCTCCGGCCGGAACAGCACCGCCGAGGACATCTCCGCCAGCCGCCCCGCCGGCAGCCTGCCCGCCTCGGACAGCCCCGACAGGATCCGCTGCGCCCGCCCCGCCAGCGGCGATTCCGCGTCGGCGGCCAGCGCGATCCAGTCGGAGGTCCGCTCCGCCTGCTCGTCCACGGTCAGCTCCAGGACGTCCAGCAGATCCGCGTAGAAGCGCAGCTGTCCGGCCCGGCCCCCGCGCAGCAGCCTGGCCACACTGCCGTCCACGAGCCGGCCGCGCTCCACCACGCCCTCTGCCGCCAGCCGCGCCAGCTCCGCCGGCCAGCGCCCGGGCGCCGCCGGATCCTCGTACCAGCCCAGCCCGGGCGCCGGTTCGGCCGTCTCGAACAGCAGGAGTACGAGTTCCCGCACGCACGGGTCCTCGCGCAGCGCCACCCGCAACGGCCCGGGCCGGCCCGCGTCCCGGCTCCGCCGGCGCGCCCCGCCGTCGCCGGTGGCAGTGGCGCCGACCCAGGCGTGCACGAAGCCGTCGCTCGCCGGGACGGGCGCACCTGTGTCCGCGAGCAGGGCCCGGATCAGCGGGTAGTCCTCTGTGACGGTCGTGGCCCGGCCGGCGAGCCGGTGGGCGACGTCCGCCCGCCACGCCGGCGCACGGCCGGCCAGCACCGCCGCCAGCGCCCCGGCGTCCGGGCCCTGCCGCCCCTCGCGCAGCTCACGGGCGGCTATCCAGGCCGCGGCGGCCGCCGCACCGGTGTGGCAGCCGGCCCCCGCGAGGTGCAGGGCGCGCAGCACGTTCCCCTCGTCCCAGCGGCGGCTCCAGTCCCAGCCGCGGACTTCCCGCCGCAGAGCCGTCAGTTCGGGCAGCAGGCCGCGCCGGTCGGCCTCGGAAAGCGGGTCGAGCAGGCCGCCGACCAGGTCGGGGCGGCCGGCGCGGACGGCGTCGAGAAGGGCGTTCATCGGGCTGCTCCGGAGGTTGCGGGGGAACCGGCGGCGGACTGCGCCGCGCGCCGGGCGGTACGGACGGCGAGGGTGTGCTTGCAGGGGCCGCGGCGGCCCCGGTGGTCGGCCCACCACAGGCACGTGCAGCCGAGCACACCGCCCGCCTGCTCGCGGACCTGGTAGCTGCGCTCACCCGACCGGACGGTGGCCGTACCGTCGCCGTGCAGGGCGACGGCCCCGTCGGCCACCAGGGCCCGGGCCGCCACGAGGCGCGGGTTGTGCCGCTCGGCCCGCCGTGCGTCGTAGGGGAGTTCGCGGTGGAAGTACGCGGCCTCGGCGGCGTCGTAGCCGACCCGGCCCGCGGTGCCCAGCCGGACCAGGGCGGCCCGCACCCGCGCTGCGCTCAGCCCGCTCTGGTCCGCGAGGTCGGCGACGTCGACGCGCGGCTCCCACGCCAGCAGTACGGACACCAGTTCGGCATCGGCGGCGGCCTCGTCGGTGGCGAGGGCCTCCAGGACGCCGCCCTCCCCGGAGAAGCCGCGGGCCGGCTCCGGGGACAGGGTCAGGGTGAGCCGCATGCCGGGCAGCGTGACCTCCCAGGCGGTGGCGGTCGCGGCGCCGTCGTGGCCGGCCGGCCCGTACGCGCGCAGCCCGGTGGCGTGCCGCAGCACCCGCTGGAAGGCGGCCAGCCGGTCCGGTCCGGGCAGGCAGACGGCGCCGGCCACGGGCCGGGTGGTCGGCCGCAGCGTCCGGCCGGCCGGTACGACCCACAGCGGGGCGCCGGTGCCGGGGGTGCGGGGGAGCGCCCGCAGGAAGCGCACCGCCTCGGCCGCGGACAGCTCGGCCCGCAGGTCGAACCCGGCCGTGGCCACCTGCGATTCGGCGAACCCGCGCAGCCAGCGGTCGGGCAGCGGCACCTTCTTCTCCACGACCGGCCCCTCCAGCGTGGTGACGGCCAGCTCGTCGGGACCGACCCGCAGGTGCAGCGGCTCGTCGCCGGCCAGCCGCGAAAGGGCCTGCCGCAGCGGATTGTTCACGTCCACGTTGGTGGTGCCGTGCCCCGTGTCGGCGCCGTCGAGCCCCTCCGGCAGCACGTCGAGCCGCGCGTACACCCCGCAGCACCCCGAGAACGATTCAAAACGGAGCCGGTCCCCGTTGGCCGTCACCACCGGGTCGAGTGAGGCCCGCAGGGTCCGCTGGTGGTAGCGCGCGGCGGCGACGTCCGCGACCGCGAGCAGGCCCCGGGCCGCTGCCTGAGGCGAACTCAGGAACCCTGCGAAGAACTGCGGATGGGCTTCGGGACCGGCGGGCGTCAGCCCGCCGGCCGTCTCCAGGCCGAGGAGACGTCGGCCGGTGCCGGCGGTGAGGGCGGACGGGCGCGCATAGGCAAGTGCCTGAACGGAACGGCTCATGGGCGTCAACGTAGGACCCGGCACTGACAACGCTCCGGGGCCACCGCCAGTTGTCCACAGCCGGGCGCTCCCGCGGCCGTGTGCGCCGATCGAGCGGGATCTGACGGGCCGTGCGACGGGATGGGAGGTCCTGAGGGGTTCACGTCCTACGGTCGACGCGATCCGGGCCGCCGGCGCCGCCCGCGGCACGTCGACAACAGGAGGTTCGCGTGAAACACCGACAACCCCTCACCATGCTGGCGGTGGCCGCGCTGCTGACCCTCGGGGTCACCGGTTCGGCCGTCGGCGACGGCGAGACCACGTGCTTCGGCCAGCCGGCCACCCTCACCGGCGCCGGCAAGCTCACCGGCACCGAAGGCAGGGACGTCATCGTCGGCTCGGACGGCGCCGACACCATCGACGGCCTCGGCGGCGACGACCTGCTGTGCGGCATGGGCGGCAACGACACCGTCGCCGGCGGCCTCGGCAACGACCGGGTCGACGGCGGCGACGGCAACGACCTGGTCCGCGGCGACCTGGTCGGCACCCGGGCCGCCGTCGAGGGCGGCGGCAACGACGTCGTCTACGGCGGGGCCGGCGACGACCGGGTCGGCGGCGACAGCATCGCCTTCGGCGCCAGCGCCTCCGGCGGCGGCAACGACCTCGTCTTCGGCGGCGACGGGGACGACCACATGGTCGGCGACAGCCGCGGCGGCATCAACGCCTCCGGCGGCGGCAACGACATCCTCGACGGCGGCGCCGGCAACGACGAGATGACCGGCGACTCCTCCGCCGAGGCCACGGCCGACGGCAACGGCAACGACGTCCTCGTCGGCGGCGCCGGCACCGACGCGATCATCGGGGACAGCAACTCCGGCAAGATCGCCCACGGCGGTGACTCCGGCGAGGCCTCCCGGCCCGGCCGCGACCCCAACGCCAAGCCCCAGCCCGCCAGGCCCGCACCGGCCAAGCCCGCACCCGACACGCCCGCCCCGGCCCCCGCCGCCGAGGCCGTCGGCGGCAACGACGTGATGGACGGCGGCGGCGAGGCCGCCGACACCTGCGACGGCAAGGGCGGCGCCGACGTCCTCCTCCAGTGCACACCCGCCACCCCGGCAGCCCCGTAAAGGCCGGACGATCACCACGCCGGGCAAGCGGCCGGACGGGTCACACCCCGCCCGGCCGCTGCGCACGTCCCGTGCCGGAAGACCCGTACCGGAGCGCGCTCAGACCGGCTCCCGCTCCCCGGCCGCCTCCCACCCGCTGCGGTCCGCGCCGGCACCGCCCCCGGGGACGAACACGAGCCGCGCTCCCGACCGCACCGGCGCCGACCAGGCCGCCCCGACCTCCGCCAGCGGCACCGCCACCGCCGCGCCGCCCGTCTCCAGCACCGGCAGCCGCGCCAGCAGTTCCCGCAGCGCAGCGGCCCGGCGCACCCCCGGGATCGAGCCCAGCCCGCTGCCGTACAGCCGTACGTCCGCCTTCCGCAGCCAGGCGGACGGCAGCGTCATGTCGGGGCCCGCGGCCGAGCCCACCTGCACCCACCGCAGCGGCCGCGCGAGATCCGCCCGGTGGCGCAGGATGCCGTCCAGAGCCAGTTCGGCGGGCCGCCCCCACAGGTAGTCCAGCACGATGTCCACATCGGCCGCGGCCGCACCGAACGCCGCCGCCACCTCCTCGTCGGACCCGGCGAGCACGACCGTGCGGCCCGCCCCCAGCCCCGCCACCGCCGCCAGCGCGTCGGCGTCCCGGCCGGCCGCCACCACCGAGGACGCCCCCTGGTCGACGGCCAGCCGCACCGCGGCCCGGCCCGCGTTGCCCGTGGCGCCGAGCACCAGCACCGACGCGCCCGCGCGCACCACCGCCCGCTCCCGCAGCGCGATCCACGCCGAGGACGCGGGATTCATCACGGCGGCCACCGCGACCGGGTCCAGCCCCGCCGGCACCGGCATCAGCGCCGCCACCGGCACGGCGACCCGCTCGGCCATGGTGCCGTGCGGCGGCTCCAGCCCGGACACGTACACGACGTCGCCGTCCGCGGTCCGGCCCACCCCGTCGAACCCCGGCACCAGCGGCAGGGCCGAGCCCCCGGTGTAATGGCCGCCCGACGCGAACGAGCGCACCAGCGGGGACAGCGCGGCCGCAAGGACCTCCACCACCACCTCGCCGGCCGCCGGCACGGGCTCGGGCACGGACTCGTACCGGGGCGGCTGCCCCAGCGCGTGGACCACGGCTGCATACATGAACTGCCTCCGAACGGGTGAGAAGGGGAGATGTCCGCCGGGCCGGGCCGGTCAGCGGCCGGCCGGCCAGCCCCGGTGCGCCGCCGCCGAGTGGACGAAGTCCGTCAGCGACACCGTGTAGTCGTCCTCGGCCGCCCGGTAGGCGGTGCAGTACCGCGTCGGGTACCAGCCGGGGGTGCGCCAGGCGGCCGGCTGGGGGACCGGCTCGCAGGTGCGGTGGGCGGCCCCGGTCCGCTGCTGCAGCAGCAGGTCCCGGGTGACCATCGGCTCCATGAAGACGAGCCCGCCGCCGTACGCGCCGTAGATGAACGTCTGCCCGCGCAGCGTGCCGTCCGACGGCGGCCGGCTGTCCAGGTGCGCCCCCATCGCACCCTCCGCCGTCTGCGGGCTGCTCGCCGGGTAGCCCGCGGGCAGGTACGCGGCCGGCACCGGCTCGGCGGCCTCGGCCAGCTGGTCGCACGCGATGAGCAGGGCGCACCGGCCGGTCCGGATGCCCGCCCGGACCTCCGGCGGGACCAGGTAGAAGTGCACGTCGAAGTGGGCGACGTCGTAGCGGCCGTGCGGATTGTGCCCGTGCGGGTTCCAGTTCAGCAGGACCCACCGGAACGGGAGTCCGGCCGAGCCCGCGGGCAGCGCCAGCTCCAGGCTGTGGCCGCCGACGCACTCGTGCGTGCCGTCCGTGTGACCGTCGGCGTCCGCGTCGAAGCAGTGCCGGCCGTCGTTCGCCGCCGTCGGCAGCCCGGCGACGGCCCCGGCGGTCAGGGACACGCCCAGCGTCTTCGGCACCCCGCCCTCGTACGTGCTGAACGTCCGCACCGTGCCGCCGCCCAGCCGCGCCGCCGGACCGTAGCGCGCGCAGCCCCCCGTACCGCCCACCACGGTCCCGTCGGAGCAGGCCCGCGCCTGCGCCACGGCCCCGGTCCGCGCCGTCGGCAGCCCGGCGGCGGACCCCAGCGCCGCGAGCAGCGCCACCGACGCCCCCACCACCGCCCCGACCCGCCACCGGGCCCGGCTCATACCGCCACGCTCCAGGAGGACCGCGAGTTCAGTGCTGCGGCGTCCACGCCCGTGACCTGGCGGGTGCAGGACTTGATGTCCTCCAGCCCGTCCTCCGGCAGCACGTCGCGTATGTCGAGGAAGCCGTCCGGGGCCAGCGCCTCCACCTGCCGGAGCACCGGGTCGGGCTCCAGCCGCCGGTGCGCGCCCAGGATGCGCGTGGTCTGAGGCAGTCGGGCCTCCTCGTACCGGGCGAGGGCCGCGTCGATGCCGTGGTGGGCGAGTTCGTACGCCAGCACCCGGGCGTCGACGATCGCCTGCGAGGCGCCGTTGGAGCCGGTCGGGTACACCGGGTGCGCGGCGTCGCCGAGGAGGACCACCCGGCCGTCCCGCCAGGTCGGCAGCGGATCCCGGTCGATCATCGGGTACCGGCCGATCAGCGGCGCCGCGGAGATGGTGGCGTGCAGGTCGAGGAACTCGCTGCGCCAGCCGTCGAGATGGGCCAGCACGTCCGCCGCCGGAACCGACCGGTCCCAGTCGGCGCCCGCCCGGGTCCCCTCGTCCCCGTGCTCCTCGTCGGTACGGCTCTCCACCACCCAGTTGATCAGGCAGCGGCCGTCCCGGCCGGGCCGCGAGACCGGGTAGGCGACGGCCTTCACCCGCGCATTGCAGCCCACGATCACCATCGTGCGCCCATCGAGGAACGCGGGTCCCTCCGTCACCCCGCGCCACATCCATATCCCGTTGCCGAGCGGCGGCCCCTCCTGGGGGAACATCGTGGCGCGCACCGCCGAGTTGATGCCGTCCGCGCCGATCAGCAGGTCGCAGGAGTACGGGCCGGAGCCGTCCCTGACGTGCACCCGCACGCCGGGCCCGCCCTCCGCGTGCTCGTACCGGACCACCCGGCGCCCGGTGACCACCGCCTCGGGGCCGAGCCGGTCGCGTACCGCGGTCAGCAGCAGTTCCTGGAGGCGGGCCCGGTGCACGGAGTACTGGGGCCAGTCGTAGCCGGCGCCCCGCCCGCGCGGCTCGCCCCAGATCAGGCCGCCGTACCGGTGGTGGAACTCCAGCCGCCCGCACGCCACGGCCATGCCGTCCAGCGCGTCCGCCAGACCGAGTTCGGTCAGTTCCCGTACGGCGGCGGGCTGGAGGTTGATTCCCGCGCCGATCTCCCGGAGATTCGGGCACGCCTCCAGGATCCGTACGTCGTGCAATCCGGCGGCATGAAGACTCAAAGCCGTTGTCAATCCACCGATTCCGGCTCCCGCGATCAGGATCCGCGGGGAATCTATTCGACCGTACGGCGACATGCCTTCTACCTCCGGGGAAGAGCCCACTGTTTGCGATCAGTGCAGGTCAGTGACATCCAGTCACCCGATTGGACCATGGGCGAGTGCCGCCTGACGGGTGAAATGGCTTTAATCGGGTGTCGGCAACAGAAAGGCTGCGACATGCACCACGCGACGTTCGAGCCGTGCGACGCACAGCGCCTCCAGCATGCTGTTGACTACGCCCTCCACGCTTCCAGGGAACCGCTCGATTCCCTCCTGCCGCCCTGGATACCCGGAGATCTCAAACGGGAGATAAAGAGCGGCTGCGTCGTTTCCCACTGTGCGACGTTGCTGTTCCCGGAAACGGTGGAGTCCGCTCTCGAGTACTTCGAGGAAAACGGCTGGCCGGCCGCGACCACCATACCGAGCGTCCTGGTGAAGCGCCGCCTGGTGGAGCGTCACTGGCTGCCCGAGGACACCGACATACGGGTGACCCGGCTGCGCCTCACCGCCTGCCTGGCCCCCGAGGTCGAGGTCTTCCTCTTCCCGCGCTGCAGCCCGGCGTACACCGAGAGCATCGGCCGGGAGGAACGCGTCCACGGCTTCGAGAACCACGTGGGGCTGTTCATCGACCGGCCCGACGAACGCAGCCTCGCCCGGCTGGCGGACCGGCTGGAGACCGCCGGCCAGATGATCTACGAGGGTTCGGCGCACAACCCGCACGAGAACACCACCATGCTGTACTTCGCCCCCAGCGCCCGTGTGGCCACGGCCCGCCGCCGCTTCCCCCGCTGGGAACTCCAGTGCGCGGGCGACCTCACCGCCTTCGCGGCCCGCCGCCGGGTCCGCACCCACGACCTGCGCACCGCCTACGCGATGCTCCGGGCGAACCATCTGGACGCCGCCGCTGCCGCCAGTGCGGGCGCCGCGACCGTACGCCGTCCCGTCCCGGTCACGGACTGAGCGCCGCCCGGCCCCCTCCGACCGCTCCCCGTCTCCGCGCGCCCGTCGGCCGAGGCGGGGAGCCGCCACGAGCCGCCGCCTGCACCGTTCACCCGCCCGGTCCAGCCGCAGCGCCGCCGCATCCCGCGAACGGCCGAGCAACGGGGCGGCCGGACGGGCGGACCACCGCACGGCACGCCTAATCTCGCAGCCAAGCACGCACCTCGGTCCGTTCGCGAAGCCTGCGGAGACGTCATGTCCCATCGAGGCCGCCGCCTGGCCGGCGCCTGCACCACCGCGGTCGCCGCCGCCGTCCTCGCCGTCGGCGGCGGCCTCGCCCCGCCGTCCCGCCAGGCCCCCGGAGCCCCGGCCGCCGTCCCGGCAGCCGCTCCGGCGGCCGCGGCCGGCACCGGGACGGCGGTGGGCGCCTACCTGCACTACGGCTCACCCGGCGTCGACCGGATGCAGCAGCTCTCGCGCTGGCTCGGCGGCACCGACCTGCGCGCCGGGCACACCTACCTGCCCGGGGACACCTGGGAGAACATCGAGGGCGCCCCCAGTTCGCTGCTGACCTGGGCCCGCTGGCGCAAGGCGCGCCCCGACCGGCTGTTCGTCCTGAACGTGCCGATGCAGGCGGACAACGAGGCCGGCGTCCCCGACGACGAGGTGGCCCGCCGGATCCGCGCCGGCGCCCAGGGCGCATACGACCGGCACTACCGCCGGCTGGCGGCACGCCTGGTCGCGCTGGGGCTGCCGGACACCGTGCTGGTGCTCGGCTGGGAGATGAACGGCTTCAACTACACCCACCGGTGCCGGCCCGACCCCGAGAACTGGAAGCGCTACTGGCGGCGCATCGTCACGCAGATGCGCGCCGCGAAGGGCCAGCGGTTCCGCTTCGACTTCGCCCCCAATCGCGGCAGCGACGCCGTCCCCTGGACCCGCTGCTACCCCGGCGACGACGTCGTCGACATCCTCGGCATGGACTCGTACGACCAGCCGCCCGGGGAGAACTTCGACGACCAGATCACCCAGCCGTACGGTCTGCGCCACCACGTCGACTTCGCCAAGGCCCACCGCAAGCGCATCTCGTACCCCGAATGGGGCCTGTTCCGCAACGGCGACAACCCCGAGTACATGCGCCGCATGCTGGCCTGGATCGCCCGGCACAAACCGCTGTACCACAGCATCACCGACTACTGCCCGCACGGCGTCTGGCAGTGCACGGAGAATCCGCGCTCCGCCCAGGTCTTCCGCAGCTCCCTGAAACCTGCGAAGGCCCGCGGCCGCTCCGCCGCGGGCGCCAACGTGCCCCGCGGCTGCGGCGAATGCGCGATCATGCCCCCATGGGGCGGAACGCGCGCGCAAGGGAGACGGCCATGGGAGACGGGCGGGCCGTGGAGACCGCCGGAGCCGCCGGGCTCCTGACGGCCGCGGCGGCGGAGGACCGCAGCGGCGCACTGTGGCGGCTGCGCGGCGCCGACCGGCAGCTCGACGCCAACCTGGTGCGCCACCTGCCCGGTGCCCGGGTCGCCGCGCACACCGAGGGCGATCTCGACGTGATGCTGGTCGTCGTCGCCGGATCGGGCGTCCTCACACTCGACGGCACCGCGCACCCGCTCGACCCCGGCTTCCTCGGCCTGCTGCCCCGCGGGGCGTCCCGGGCCCTGGAGTCCGGCCCGGACGGCCTGTCCGTCCTCACCGTGCACCGGCGACGGCGCGGCATGAGCATCGGCCGTCCCGCCTCCGGCGAACCCGCCGCCCCCCGCTGCCCCCTCCACCTCGTCTGCTCCCAGTGCCACCGCCACGCCATCGAGGTCACCGCCCGCTTCTGCTCCTCCTGCGGCACACCGCTGGCACCCCGGGCCGCCCCCGACGGCTCCTGAACTGCAGCGTTACGCGGACACCAGCCGGTCGTAAGGATCTGCCGCCGCCGCCGCCGCCGCCTCCGGCCGGTCCGCGGCGGCGGGATCCGGGACGCCCGCTCCGCCCGTGACGGCGAACGAGAGCGGCCGCCCGTACCGGTCCGCCGCCACCGAGCCCACGTCGAGGGACGCGCCGAGCCGGCCCGAGAGCGGATCCTCGTGCAGTCCGAAACGCATGAGGCGGGTGGTGCCCTGCAGGTGGTCCCACTCCGGGCCGCCCGCGGGCCGGAACGCCCGCTCGAACGCCTCCCGCAGCAGGCGGCTGAACTCCTCCACCGCCCCGCCCAGCTCCGGCACGTCCGGCCGCAGCCCCCGGCGCACCCGCGCCAGCTGCTGCACCACCGCGGTCCGGGCCGGCTGCGCCACCGCCTCCAGCACGAAGTCCGCGGGCAGCCGCGAGAGCAGGAACGGGTCGAGCAGCGCACCGGGCAGTGCGCCCTGGTCGAGCAGCCGGGGATGCGCGCCCTGCGGCAGGTCCCCCGCCTCCCGCGGCCTGGCCACGCCGGCCCCCAGGACCCGGGGCAGGGCGGTGCGGTACGCGTCGATGGCCCAGTCGTCGAGCGACTGCAGCGCCAGCACGACACCGGTGTGCCGGCCGGCCGCGGTGGCACGGTACGAAGCGATCCACCCGCGGAGTTCGATGTGCAGCAGCCGCGGCTGCTCCGCCGCCCACTGCCGGGCCTCGGCCAGCGCGGACCGCACCGGCTCCGCAGCCTCGCCCAGGGCGGCGTCGATGCGGGCCAGGACCCCGTCGCGGAAGGCCTCGCCGACCGCCGACACGTCGTACGGGACGGTACGCCCGGCGGTGAGGGCGTCCAGCCGGCCGACGTACGCGCGGTCCGGCACGTTGTTGACCTGCTTGGCCGCATGGTCGTCCCGGATGCCGAGGAGGGTGCTCCCGGCGCGCCGGGCCACCCGGATGCGGCCCTCCTGCAGGAGGGGTGCGAGGTCCGCGAGGACCGTGCTGCCGTGCGCCTGCGGCGCGTCCGCTCCGCCGTCGCCTTCGGCCGGTGAGATCAGGCTGCGGAAGTACTTGTTGTTGAGGCTCTGGGAGTCGCCCACGAGCAGTGCGTCGGCGAGCAGCACGTGCAGCAGCACCCGGGAGCGCAGGTCCGCGGCGTGCACCAGCGGTCCGACCGGGTTGGGTTCGACATCGGAGAGGTAGATGCTCTCCACGTGACCGTCAGGGACATCCGAGCGCATGGCGTTTCCCCTTCGCCGGAGCGGCTTGGTCCGAGCGGGTGGCAGCCCCGGAGACGGCCACCGGCCCGTCGTGCGAGCGTGCGCCGGGAGCTCACCGGTCGGCGCCGGCGTCCCCTGCCTCTGCCTCTGCCCCTGCCTCTTCCTCGGCTTCCTCCGCGGCTGCGACCGATACGGCCGCGTCCCCGTCCTTGCGCCAGGTCGCCGAGACCTTGAGGTTCGCCTTGCCGCTGGAAGCGGTGACGACGCTCACGAGGAGGCCCGACTTGAGGGACAGCTCGATGCCGAACTCGACGGTCACCTCGTCGGGGGCGGCCTTCCGCAGCCCGGCCCGCACCGTGCCGGCGACCGCCTCCAGCGTCTGCGGCAGGTCGTCCAGGCGGTGCTTGACGCTGCCGAACGAGGCGTCCACCGGGCCGCCCGCGCCGTCGTCCTCCACCCGCACCCATAACGTCCCGCCGTCCGGCGTCTGGACCTCGACTATCTCCGACATGCGTCTCCTCGGTGCGTTAGGGTCCCCGGCAGGGGGTGGATGCGGTGAACGTACGCCTGGTCGAGAACGTCTATCTGTCCGATGTGGAGCCCCACTCCGCCGCGCCGATCGACGGCGCAGCGGACTTGAGGGCCAGGATCCTGCTGCACGTGCTCTTCTGTGACAGCCTACTGATCGGGGACTCGCAGAGCCTCAACAACCGTTATTTCCGGTTATTGGTGACGGATCATCAGAAGACTGACGAGGATGGTTCCGAGACGGCCGGGCGGCAACTGTGCGATCTGGCACCCCTGTTGACGGAGGGGCGGATCCGCGTGGCGCTCCGTACCGGGTCCACCCTCCACGAGATCCGCAGCGACCACGCGGCCAGGAACGTCGACAACGTGCCGGACCCGGCCTACGTGGACGGGCTCCACGCCATGACGGACGGCCGCGTGGTGCCGTACGACGGCACGGCGGTCTCGGCCGCCTTCAAACAGGGCGTGCTGGACCGCATCGACCGGGCGCTGGAACACGCCCGCGGCGAGGCGTTGTCGACGCTGCGCGCGGTCCGCGACTGGGCCGGGGAACAACAGCCCCTGGAGTACAAGGCGATCCGTGACCGGCTTGCCGACCACCGGGCCGGCCGGCCGCAGGCAGGTGCCGATGTCGTGCTCGCCCTGCAGTGGGTGGACCAGTGGGCCGGGGAGTCCTACCGGCAGGCGCTGCCGTGGGCCCTTGGCGCAGCCGTGGCCGCCCCGCGCGACGAGGTGGACGCCCTCCCGGAGGCAAGCCGCCGGCCGCTGCTGGAACTGCGCGGGCTGGCGCCCGCGCTGCTCGACGGGCTGCTGCTGTCCCTGCTGCCGGTGGACGTGCTCCTCGATGCAGTGGCGCAGCCCTCCCGCAACGCACTGGTCGGGGAACTCGCCCGGATCCGCCGGGGACAGCAGCCCGACATCGGTGTGCTCGGCTCCGCGGCCGAGGAGTTCAGCGCGTGGACGGCCGAGGCCTGCACGCGGGTGTTCCGTGCGCAGGGCGGCCGGGCCTGGCACCACCTGCAGGGCGAGGAGCGGCTGATGCGGCTCGGTGTGGACGAGGACCCCACGGCGGGCCGGCTCGGCGCAGGCCTGGAACTGGTGCACGCCCCCGGCAGCCGTGCAGCGGCCCTCTCGTTGCACGTGCTGAGCAGCGCCTCGGCCAGTGCGGCCCCGCCGACCGTGCCGCGGCCCCGGCGGCCGCTGCACGAGCTGGATCCGCTGCGCCGGCAGGTCAGCCTCTGACGGCCTGATCGCCCCCGGCGGCTACGGAGTTGCCGGGGAGGTGGGGGAGGGTACGGGCACGGGTGTCTCCAGTGCAGCTGTCGCCATGGCGAAGGCGGCGATGGTGATCGCGCAGCCGATCCGTCCCTCCCGCAGCCACGCGGCCATCGTGCCGGGTGCCGCCCACACCGGCCGGGCGACCGACTCGGAGGCCTCCGGCCGGGCGGCCGTCCGGCGTCCGGGGTCCACCTCCGCCAGGCAGACGTGCGTCTGGGTGCCGATGAGGCCGGTGTCGGCGTGCAGCACTCCGACCTTCCGCACCGACAGGGCGACCAGGCCCGCCTCCTCCTCCAGTTCTCGGGCGGCCGCGGCCGCCGGGTCCTCGCCGGCGTCGCAGCCGCCGCGCGGGAACTCCAGCGACACTGCTCCGACCGGATACCGGTACATCGGCAGCAGGGCCAGCCCCTCCGGTCCCACGGGTACGACGACGACCCCCTGCTGGTTCCACTGCCAGCGGAGGTAACGGCCTCCGCTCCCGCCGGGGAAGGCGACCTCGTCGTCGTACAGGCGGCCGAACCGGTTCCCGTAGACCTCGACGGCGCGTTCCCGCCGGATCGGTGCCGGCACGGCGGGCGTCGTCTGCTCGGTGGTCATGGCTCTCCTCGGAGTCGTTGCGCCGGTCCGGCACCGGCAGCCTTCACGGATCATCGTGCCCGGTCGGCGTCAGTGACTCCAACGCCGTCTGCCAGCGGCGCTGTTCGTGGGAGAACCCGGCCACTTCGGTGCTGAGTGCGGTCAGCATGCGCAGCGCGCTCAGCCGCGTGGCGCGGTGCACGGGGTCCGTGCCGGGGAGTCCGCCGAGCAGGATGGCGGCCTCCCTCAGGACCAGGTACGCCTCGCGGTCGGAGCCGGCCCGGATCAGGCCGCGGGCATGCCGGTACAGGGCGGTCGGCAGCCGGCCGACGTAGCGCTCGGGCTGGCGTTCGGTGAGGTCCCGCAGGAGTGCCACGGCCTGGCCACCCGTCCGTACCGCCCCGTCGAGGAGTCCCGTGCGCTGCCGGCACTCGGCGAGCACTTCGAGGCAGTCGAGCAGAATGTCCTCCTGCCGCACGCCCGGCTGTGCCTCGAGGCACAGGACCACGCTCCGGTGGGCCTCCTCCGTGGCCGCGTGGACCTGGCCGTCCGTCAGCCGCAGCAGGGCGAGCGTGCTGAGGGCGGCGGCGGTGTTCAGCAGGAGCAGCTGACGCCCGTCGGCACCGGGCGGTGCCCCTGCGAGCAGCTGCTCGTACAGGGTGACGGCAGACCGGCCTTCGGCGAGGGCGGACGCGGTCGCGCCGGACCGGTTCAGGAACAGGCTCAGGTTGTTCAACGCGGCCGCGTGCTCGGCGAGATGGCGTTCGGTCCGCTGGAAGAGGTCGCGGCTGAGGTCGACGGCCTCGCGGGCGGCGGCCAGCGCGGTGTCCCGGCGGCCCGTTTCCTCGCTGCGCAGGCTGTACCGGACGAGCCGGCGCAGCCGCAGCAGCTGCCGGTCCTCGGTGAACTCGGCGTCCGCCGGCTCCAGCAGGCGGCCGAGGACCACGGTCGCGAGGCCGGACAGGCTGGACGGATGGTCCGGCAGCAGGGCGTCCACCGTTTCCAGGAGCTCCCGGCCGGCGTCCGTCAGGAACGGCAGGGCGAGCGCGGCCAGCGGCTCGGCGTGAGGTAGACGGGCGCCGGTGACCGTCAGCGCGGGCAGCAGTACGGCCGGCCGCTTTCCGATCGCCTTCCGCAGTGCGTCGTCCAGGGCCGCGTGCGCGGGGTGGTGCTCGATCCGGCCGACGGCTGTGCAGCCCCGGGCCCGGGCCAGGATCTCCAAGGTGTCGGCGGCTGCCAGGAGCCGTACGGCGGGGTCGCCGGACGTGCTGGCTTTCAGGATCCTGGACAGGTAGGCGCCGGCCTTTCCCGAGCTTTCCGGGGTGCTCAGCACCCTGCGGACGAGGATCTCGCCGATCCGGTCCGGCTCAAGCGGCGCGACCCGGCCGTCGGGGGCGGGATACAGCTCGCGGAGGCGTGCGTGCACTCCGGTCATGTCCACCTGCGGCCGGTCGGGGAAGGCGGCCTTGTGGACCTGACGGAGGAGTTTGGTCAGGGCGGGGCCGGCGAGCCCCTGGGCCAGGGTGGGGACGAGGAGCAGGCCGTCGGACACGCGCTCGCCGTGTGGGCCGGCCAGGGCCGCCCCTGCCGGCATGTCCGTGGCGACCAGCGTGTGCCAGCCCCGCAGCTCGTGGTCGCAGACGCGCTCCAGCGGGTCCCCGCGATCGGGCCAGGTCTGGCCGTGGCTGAGAGTGAGGACGGCGTCCAGGGCGAGCGCGAGGACGTCCAGGAGGGAGTCCTGCCAGTCGGCCCGTGCTTCCAGGTTTCCGGGAGGGCAGAGCCATCCGCAGTCGAGGCGGTCGGCGAACACGGCGAACGCCCGTCGCGCCAGGGCGGCGTTGCCCTCCGTCGCAATGGTCCGGGGCAGGGCGACCACGCTGGTCTCGGGGAGCACCGGGTCGTCGACGCGGCTGCGGAGCGCCTCGAAGAGCGGCTCGTCCGACCGGGCGAGGAGGAGGAGCCGCAGGTGGATCCGTTCCGGCCCGTGGCGGTCGACGTGGTCGAGGAGGGCGACGATCTCCTCGATGCGGGCCTGTGCGTAGTCGAAGACGACGAGCGCGCGCAGGCCCACGTCCAGTGCGTCGGCCAGTTCCTCCAGCCACTCCCGGCGCACCGGCGCGTCCTTCTCCACGAACCCGGCGACCCAGCCCTGCTCCGTGAGCGTGCGGCACACCTCCGCGGCGAGCCGGGTCTTCCCGGCGCCGCCGGGGGCGTGCAGCAGCCGGAGCCGGTGCTCGGCATCCGCCTCGCACCACGCCAGCAGCTCCGCGAGCTCGGGTCGCGGCACGAACGGCATGACCCCCTGGGAGAGCATCTGGGCCGGGGTGCTCCGCGCGGCGCCGCCGCGGGCGCTGCGCCGGGCACTGCGGGAGGCGCCGAAGAGGGCGCTCTGCCGGCGGGCCCGGCCGAGGGCGGCGTCACACCACGGGGTGCCTGGAACATGGGCCCGGTCGTTGTCGGCGGCGAGGTCGGGGAAGTGGTCCCGGACGGCCTGCACCGGCACCAGCCAGCCGCCCTGCGGGCTGCGCTCGTCCCGGGACGCCTTGAGCAGTCCGCAGACCCGGCCCGTGCGCAGGTCCAGTACCGGGCCGCCGCTGAACCCCTGGAACACCGTGTCCCATTGCAGCCGGACGAACTGGCCGCTCCGGCCGGCGACCACCAGGTGCAGGGTGTCGGGCTGCTCCCCGGGTTCGAGGGTGTGCCGGCTGAAACCGTGCACGGCGACTTCGTCGCCGGGCGGCGGGGTCTCGTCGCCGAGCCAGACCCCGATCCCGGGCACCGGGCTCTGCAGCCGTAAGCAGGCGAGGTCGGGATAGGCGTACACGGGTCCGCTGCCGCGGTCCTCGGGCGCGGTCGCGACCACGTCCGCCGCGATGGCGCCCCCGGGGGTCAGTACCTGTGCACGGGTGTGCCCGTGCACGACGTGTGCGCAGGTCAGCACGGTGTCCTCGGCCACGAGGAACCCGCTGCCGAAGCCGGTGTCCGACGTGCGGACCACGACCACCTGCTCGCCGATCAGCCGGATCAGCTCGCGCCGCCGCTCCGTCTCCTGGTCGCTCCCCATGCCCCCACCCGTGTCGTGAACCCCGCCGCTGCCAGCAGCCGATCAGCCGGTGAGCCGATGGGCTGATGAGCTGATCTTGCCGTGGTGCGGAGGGCCCCGGGAATAGTTCCGTGGAGGCCGCCGTTCGAGGGTATAGTTGAATCATCAACAACCTCGGAAGGGGAGTCATGCAGTTCGGGATCTTCACCGTCGGTGACGTCACGATCGACCCGACGACCGGACGCGCGCCGAGCGAGCACGAGCGGATCAAGGCCATGCTCGCCATCGCGCAGAAGGCCGAAGAGGTCGGCCTCGACGTGTTCGCCACCGGCGAGCACCACAACCCGCCGTTCGTGCCCTCCTCGCCGACGACGATGCTCGGCTACATCGCCGCGCGCACCGAGAACCTCATCCTGTCCACGTCGACCACGCTGATCACCACGAACGACCCGGTGAAGATCGCCGAGGACTTCGCGATGCTCCAGCACGTCGCCGACGGCCGGGTCGACGTCATGATGGGCCGCGGCAACACCGGCCCGGTCTACCCCTGGTTCGGCAAGGACATCCGCGACGGCATCGACCTCGCCATCGAGAACTACGCCCTGCTGCGCCGCCTGTGGGACGAGGACGTCGTCACCTGGAAGGGCAAGTTCCGCACTCCCCTCCAGTCCTTCACCTCGACCCCGCGCCCGCTGGACGGCGTCGCTCCCTTCGTCTGGCACGGCTCCATCCGCTCCCCGGAGATCGCCGAGCAGGCCGCCTACTACGGCGACGGCTTCTTCCACAACAACATCTTCTGGCCGGCCTCCCACACGCAGCAGATGGTGAACCTGTACCGGCAGCGCTACGCCCACTACGGGCACGGCACCCCCGAGCAGGCGGTCGTCGGACTCGGCGGCCAGGTGTTCATGCGCCGCAACTCCCAGGACGCGGTGCGCGAGTTCCGCCCGTACTTCGACAACGCACCGGTCTACGGACACGGCCCCTCCCTGGAGGAGTTCACCCGCGAGACCCCGCTGACCGTCGGCTCGCCGCAGCAGGTCATCGAACGGACCCTGTCCTTCCGTGACTACGTCGGCGACTACCAGCGCCAGCTGTTCCTGATGGACCACGCGGGCCTGCCGCTGAAGACCGTGCTGGAGCAGCTCGACCTGCTCGGCGAGGAAGTCGTACCGGTCCTGCGCAAGGAGTTCGCGAGCCTGCGCAAGGCCGGGGTGCCGGACGCGCCGACCCACCCGGCCCGGGTCGCGGCGGCGGCCGAGGAGGCCCGCAAGGGCAAGGAAAAGGAAGAGGTGCAGTCGTGAAACTCGTCGTCGTATCGGCAGGCCTGAGTTCGCCCTCCTCGACCCGGCTGCTCGCCGACCGGCTCGCGGCCGCGACCGTCGCGCACGTCGACGCCGAGCCCGAGGTGATCGAACTCCGGGACCTGGCCACGGAGATCGCCCGGCACTTCGTCACCGGCTTCCCGCCGGCCCGGCTGGCCGCCGCGCTCGACGCGGTGGCCGCCGCGGACGGCCTGATCGCCGTGACCCCGGTGTTCGCGGGCTCGTACAGCGGCCTGTTCAAGTCCTTCTTCGACCTCATCGACAAGGACGCCCTCACCGGCAAGCCGGTCCTGATCGGCGCGACCGGCGGCACCGCACGCCACTCCCTGGTCACCGAGCACGCCCTGCGCCCGCTGTTCACGTACCTGCGCGCGCTCGTGCTGCCCACCGCCGTCTACGCGGCATCCGAGGACTGGGGCGACGACGGACTCGCCGGCCGGATCACCCGGGCGGGCGTGGAGCTGGCCCGGTTCATGGCGCCCGCCACCGAGGACCGCGCGCCGGACGTGGACACCGCCGCGGCGATCGCCCCGCGCTCGCTGACCGGCGCCATCACCTCGGTGGACCCGCTGGACGGGTTCCGGGTGGTGCCCTTCGAGCAGCGGCTGGCCGCCCTGCGGGCCGAATAGGCAGGTCCGGGTACCGCCCCCGGGCCGTCGCGAGACGACGGCCCGGGGGCGGTTTTCCGTGCCCGCGGACGTCAGGCGGACGGAAAGGGTCCGGTGAGGGGCGCGTAGACGCCCGCCCGGCCCGCCGCCGCCGCGCCCGCCGCGGCCCGGCGCGGCAGCTCCGGGTCCGGTGCCGCCCGCAGGAGCAGCAGCTCGTGGTACACCGGGGCGGTGGCCGCGACGAGCAGCGCCCGGGCGTCGGACGCCGCCGGCAGCTCGCCGCGCTCGACGGCCCGGTCCGTCACCACCGCGCAGCGGGCATGGCGGTCCTCCCAGAAGCGGGACAGTGCGCCGGCCGCCTCGGATGAGCGGAAGCCCGCCGCGATCAGTGCCGCGGTCAGGCCGGGGCCGCCGGCCAGCGCCTCGTAGACCTCCTGGTTGAGGGCGGTCAGATCGCCCTCCAGCGAACCGGTGTCCGGCGGGCGCCACGTGTCGTCGGAGGCGGCGTCGAGCACGTCCGCCAGCAGTCCGCCGACGTCCCGCCAGCGCCGGTACACGGTGGTGCGGTGCACGCCCGCGCGCTCGGCGACCGCGTCCACGGTCAGCCCGTCGTACCCGCCCGCCACCAGCAGCTCGCCCACCGCCGCCAGGACCTGCGCGCGGACCCGGGCGCTGCGGCCGCCGGTACGGCGCCGTGGCGCGGCCGGATCCCGCCCCTCGCCGTGGCCGGTTTCCTCGCTTGCCTCTGCATCAGCATCCATGCAACGATCTTAACGCAACATCAGTCGCAATAAGGAGTCCTCCGATGGTCCTCATGACGTTCGACCGCCACCCCGCCATCCTCCGCACGCACCCCGAACGCCCGGAGCCGCTCCATGACCGCACAGCTCACCGCGACTGACCTCACCAAGTCCTACGACGGCCGCACCGTCCTCGACTCCGTCGGCCTCTCCGTCACCGACGGCACCCGCCTCGGCATCGTCGGCGAGAACGGATCCGGCAAGTCCACCCTGCTCCGGCTCCTCGCCGGCGCCGAAACCCCCGACCGCGGCACGGTCACCGCCCGCGCCGACGGCAGCACCGGGTACCTCGCCCAGGAGGAGACCCTCCCCGCCCACCTGACCGTCCAGCAGGTCATCGACCGCTCCCTCGCCGCACTCCACGCCATGGAGCGCAGGATGCGACGACTGGAAACCCGGATGGCCGCCGGCGACACCACAGGCGAGGTCCTCACCGCGTACGCCGACCTGCTCACCGCCTTCGAACTGCGCGGCGGCTACGACGCCGACGCCCGCACCGAACGCGCCCTGCACGGCCTCGGCCTCCTCGGACTGCCCCGGGACCGGACCGCCGGCGACCTGTCCGGCGGCGAACAGGTCCGGCTGCGGCTCGCCGCCCTGCTGGCGTCCGCCCCCGGGATCCTGCTCCTCGACGAGCCCACCAACCACCTCGACCACGCCGCCCTGACCTGGCTGGAGGACCACCTCCGCGGCCGCCGCGGCATCACCGTCGCCGTCTCCCACGACCGCCGGTTCCTCGAACGCGTCACCACCGCCCTGCTGGAGGTCGACGCCGACCGGCACCACACCGTCCGCTACGGCAACGGGTACGCCGGCTACCTCGCGGGCCACGCCGCCGAACGGCAGCGCCGCGCCCAGGCCCACGCCGCCTGGACCGCGGAGACCGGCCGGCTGCGCGAGTCCGCGGCCGTCACCGCCCGCCGGGTGGCACCCGGCCGGGCCATGAAGGACGGCAACAAGATGGCCTACGACCGGGCGGCCGGCCGGGTCCAGCAGTCCCTGGCGAGCCGGGTCCGCAACGCCGAGGAACGCCTGACCCGCCTGCTCGCCCACCCGGCGCCCGCACCGGCCGACCCGCTGCGGTTCACCGCCGTACCCCGCACCGCCTCCGCGATCCGGCCGGCGGCCGGACGCCCGGTGCTGGCGGCGGACGGCGTCGCGGTCGAGGGCCGGCTCGCCCCCGTGGACGTGTCCGTGCCCGCCGGCGGCCGGCTCCTGGTCACAGGCCCGAACGGCGCCGGCAAGTCCACCCTCCTCGGCGTCCTCGCCGGCACCACGACGCCGACCCGCGGGAACGTCGTACGGCACGGCCGCACCGGACTGCTGGCCCAGCACGGCCAGGCCGGCCCGCCCGGCCGCACGCTCCTCGCCGCCTTCGCCGACGGCCGCCCCGGCACCCCGGAGGAGCACACCGCGCAGCTGCTGTCGCTCGGCCTCTTCGCCCCCGAACGCCTCACCGCCGCCGTCGGCACCCTGTCCGCCGGGCAGCGGCAGCGGCTGGCCCTGGCCCGCCTGGTCACCGAACCGGCCGACGTGCTGCTGCTGGACGAGCCGACGAACCACCTGTCACCCGCCCTGGCCGAGGAACTGGAGGCCGCGCTCGCCGCCTTCCCCGGCGCCGTGGTGGTCGTCAGCCACGACCGGATCCTGTGCGACCGCTGGCAGGGCCCGCGCCTCGCCCTCACGGCCGCCGAACCGGCCGTGGCCGCACAGGCCTTCGCGCTCTGAAACGGCCGCGGCAGCGCTGAACCCTCGCGCCACGGCCGCCCGCCGGCCGGGCACCGACCACCCCACCCGAGCAAAGGACCCCGCTTGACCGCCGCCACCCCCGCCCGCCTGATCCACACGTACACCGTCCCCACTCCCGGCGCGGGCCCCTACGGCCTGACCGCCGGCCCCGACGGGAACGTCTGGTGCACGCTCGTCCACGCCGGCCGCATCGCCCGCCTCACCCCGGACGGCCGCATCGACGAATTCCGCCTCGACTCGCCCGCATGCGGCCCCAGCCTCATCACCGCCGGCCCCGACGGAGCCCTCTGGTTCACCCGGAACCGCGACCACCGCATCGGCCGCATCACCCCCGACGGACGCACCGGTTCGTACGCCGTGCCGGGCGCCGCCCCCGGCCCGTACGGGATCACGGCAGGCCCGGACGGAGCCGTCTGGTTCGCCACCCTCAACGCAGGAACCGTCGGCCGCCTCACCCCCGACGGCCACCTCACCGAACACCCGCTCCCCGGCGGTGCGGGCTCGTACCCGTCCTTCCTCACCACCACACCCGACGGCGCCCTGTGGTGCACCCTCAACCAGGCCCACGCCCTGGCCCGCATCACGGTCGCCGGCGAGACCGAACTCCACCCCCTGCCCACCGCCGGCGCCGCGCCCGTCGGGCTGACCGCGGCCCCCGACGGCACCCTGTGGTTCGCCGAGATCGGCGCCGGCCGCATCGGCCGCCGCACCCCGCACGGCGACCTGTCCGAATTCCCGCTCCCGGACCCCGGATGCCGCCCGCACGCCGTGGCGGTGGCCCCCGACGGCACCTGCTGGTACACCGCCTGGGCCACCGGCCGGCTCGGCCGCATCACCCCGGACGGCCAGGTCACCGAAACCCCGCTGCCCACCCCCGGCTGCGAACCCCACGGCCTCGCCTTCGCCCCCGACGGCACCCTCTACGTCGCCCAGGAGGACGGCACCGTCACCCGCTGGGACACCGGTACCGGCACGCCGTGAACCCCCGCGGGACACGGCGTACCCGTACCGGGGGGCCTACAGTGCCTCGGACTCCGCCACGTCGCAGTCGGTGAAGACGGGCGGCCGCAGCGACAGCGCCGCGAGCTTCCCGGACAGCTCGGTCGTCTCCGGCGCGTCGCTGTTCGCCATGGCGTCCTCGTACGAGTCGAACTCGAACACGGCCAGGTACCGGTTCGGATTGGCCCGGTCCCGCAGCAGCGTCCGGTGGGTGGGGCCGAGCTTGCGCCCGGCCGCCCGCGCCGCCTCCTCGTACCGGCGGATCAACTCCCGCATCTCGTCGGCACGCTCGGTCTCGAAGTCGCCCGTCCAAGCAAGCACCGACCCCCGGGTAGGGCAACTCCGGACCTGCGTGCGACCGGGCGGTGTCAGCGCCCCAGGCGGGCGTCGAGCCAGGTGGTGATCTCTTCGGTCACCGGGTCGGTGATGTCCGCGAACTCCTGGTGGCGGGTGAGGAATCCGGCGACGTACGGGCAGACGGGGACGATCCGCAGGCCCGCGGCGCGCACGTCGGTGAGGGCCTGCTCGACGAGGATCGAGGCGAGCCCCTGGCCGGCGTACGCGTCGTCGATCTCGGTGTGGAAGAACACCCGCTGGTCGCCGCGGTCGCGGTAGGCGGTCAGACCGGCCCGCTCCCCGTCGACGAGGATCTCGTAGCGGTGGCGGGCGTCGACGTTGCGGACGACGGGGGCGGCGTTGGCCGGCCGGCTCATGGCGGACCTTTCGGTGGGAGGGTCGGGAGGGTCGGGAGGGTTCAGCGGGGGTTGCGGCGCGGTGTCAGGACCGCGTTCGGCAGGGCGGGGGCCGGCAGCCTGGGGCCGGGGTAGCCGTCGACGGTGCCGAAGCGGTCGGAGGCCCGCTCCCAGTCCGCCCGGGCCGCCACGATGTCCTCGTGGCTGCGGCCGATGAAGTTCCACCACATCACGATCTCCTCGTCGAACGGCGGGCCGCCCAGGAGGACCGCACGGGCCGGGCGGCCGGACTCGTTGACGAGGGTGAGCGTGCTGCGGCCCGGGGAGGCGTAGCCGAGCTCGGCGGGGCGCAGGGACGTGCCGCCGAAGCGGACGGTGCCCTCGTCGACGAGCAGACCGTGCTCGAACTCCGCCGCGACGTCGAGGGTGACCTCGGCACCCGCGTCGAGGACGACCTCGGCGCCGAGCAGCGGCGTGAAGGTGCGCACGGGCGAGGTCTCCCCGGCGAGGCTGCCGAGGAACACGCGCAGCTCGGCCCCGTCGATCCGGAGCCTGCCGGGCGCGTGGTGCTGGAAGTCGCGCGGCGCGTGCCGGTGTTCGGCGGGGAGGGCGACCCAGAGCTGGACGCCGTGCAGCACGGTGGTGCCGGGGGTGGAGACCTCCGTGTGGCTGATGCCGAGGCCGCCCGTCATGAGGTTCAGCTCGCCCGGCCGGACGAACGCATGGCTCCCGAGGCTGTCACGGTGCTCGATCTCGCCGCTGAACAGCCAGCTCACCGTCTGGAGCCCGGTGTGCGGGTGCGGTGCCACGTCCATCCCGCCGGTCTCCGCGACCCGGTCCGGCCCGTAGTGGTCGGCGAAGCACCAGGCCCCGATGAGCGTCCGCGCCCGCTGCGGCAGCGTCCGCCGCACGGTCATCGCCCGGACTCCGCCCAGGGGTACGTCCCGGGCCGTGAGGACCTCGATCTCCTGGTCGCCCATGCGTCGGCCCCTCTTTCCACCCGGATGGTTGCACTTTCAAATGATCATACGCCGTACGGGTGCCGGAACGGCCGGTTCCCGGTCGACCGGTACGGAAAGAGGTCCCCGAGCACTGCGGGACGTAGGACTCCCGGCACTTCGACCGGGGGAGGCGGGCGCCCGAGGCGTGCGACCACGATGTGCGGGCCCACCAGCCGACACCCCGGAAGGACCCCCGCCGCCCATGCCCCGCGAAGCGGACCGCACCCTGCGCCGAACACTGCTCAGCCCCGCCCTCTGGGCCGTACCCGCCGGGCTGGTCGCCGTCCTGGCCCTGCTGCTGTCGCTGATCTACATGGGAGGGATCCTCGACCCGCGCGGGGACATGAAGAACCTGCCCATCGGACTCGTCGACGAAGACCGGGGCGCGCCGGGCACGGACCCGCTCGGCCCGCGCATCGCGGACTCCATCCGCGCAGCCGACCCGGAGCGGCACGTCGCGTGGAAGCCCCTCGGCAGTGCCGAGGCCCATCGCGAACTGGCGGCCGACAAGCTGTACGGGATCCTCGTGATCCGGCCGGAGTTCACCGCCCGGGTGCAGGCACTCACCACCGCCGGCGCCCCGCATGCCCCCGCAGCTGCCCGGCCGCGCATCGACGTCCTGACCAGCCCCGGCGCCGGAAGCCTGGGCTCCTCACTGGCCGCCTCCGCCATGCAGCAGGCGGCGCACACGGCGTCCGCGGCCCTCGGCGCCGACCTCCTCGCACGCCCCGCCGCGGCCGGCACGACCGGCCCGGCGGCGCGCCTGCTGCTCGCCGACCCCGTGCAGGTCACCGTCTCCGTGGGCCACCCCATCGGCGAGCGCACCGGCATGGGGCTGTCCGCCTTCTACTACGCGCTGCTGCTGGTGCTGATCGGCTTCCTGACGGCCGGCATCGTCAGCAACGGCACGGACATCGGCCTCGGGTACGCCGCGAGCGACGTCGGGCCGCTGCGCACGCACCGGCCGGCCGTGCCCGTCACCCGGCGCCAGGTCTTCCTCGCCAACACCGGCTACACGGTGGCCCTCGCCCCCGTGACCGCCTCCCTGCTGATGGCCGTCACCGTCGGCTTCCTCGACATGGACGCCGGCCACCTGCCGCTGCTGTGGCTCTACTCCGTCTGCGCCACCGCCGCGGTCGGCGTGGGCGCCCAGGCCCTCACCTCCGCTCTGGGCGGGCTCGGACAGCCGGTCGCCATGCTGCTCTTCATCGCCCTGGCCCTGCCGTCCTCGGGCGGCACGGTCCCCCTCCAGGCGGTCCCGTCCGCGTACCGGCTGCTGGCGGAGTTCGAACCGATGCGCCAGGTCACCGACGGGGTCCGGGCCATCCTCTACTTCGACGCCCAGGCCGGTGCCGGGCTCTCCCGGGCCTGGGCGATGACCGGCGCCGGCCTGGCCGCCGCACTCCTGCTCGGGCTGGCCGTGACCACGTTCTACGACCGACGGGGGCTCCACCGGGTCGCCCGCTGAAGACGGCGGTCCGGCGGACGCGCGAGCGGCCCGTCCGCCGGACCGCCCCCAGGCCCGCGTCCCGTCCGTGACGCGGGCCGCGCTCATCCCCCCGATCCGCCGGTCGGGGGAGGGACCGGCGGCGCCGGGGCGGCGGACGATCGACGGGATCATCCGTCTCCCCTCCAGGACGTCCCATGAACGCACACGAGCTGCCCGTCGGCTGCGCCTGCAGCGCAGCCGACGCCGTCCTCCTGGCCCTCTCCCGCACCCCGGCCGGCGCCGTCCCGGCCGCCACCGGCGCACCGGGCGCCCGCCCCGTGCAGCCTGAGCCGGCCGGCATCCCGGCCGCGCAGACCGACCGGGGGCAGTCCGGTGCTCCGGCGCACTGAGCTGCGACGACGGCTGCGTCCCGTCCTCTGCACGGGTGTCGGCGTGCTGTGCCTGGCCGGCTACGTAGGCCTCCTGAGCGGTGCACCCGCGGTGCACGCAGCGGACTCCCCGGACGTCTCCCGCGCCCCGGCAGCGGCCGCGTACGGGAGCATCGCCGCCGGCCAGCGGTGCACCGCGCCGGCCGGCGCGGCAGCCGACTGCATGGCGCCCGCCCACCCCGAACTCGGCACCGTCCCGCGCACCATGGTCGTCACCGTGGAGAACCGCTCGCCCGACGGGGCCGGACTGCTGCTCGGCGCTGCGTCCGCCCACGGGCCGGTCCGGTGGAAGCACGGCCCTGCGGAGCCGGGCGCGCGCGTGCTGCTCGCCGTACCGCGCGGCGGCTCCGTGCACGTGAAGGGGGCGGCCCCAGGCAGGCCCGCGGTGGCGGAGGTCGCGGGGGTCGACGACGCGGTGCGGCCCCGTCAGATGTGCGAGGCGTCCGGCCAGGACACCTGGTGCGTCGCGTCCCAGCAGCTCGGGGTGTTCGCCGGCCGGTCCGTGACGGTCACGGCCACCGGGGACCGGCCCGCCGTCTTGCACGAGGACTCGGTGACCGCGCCGCCCGTCACGCTGGCCCCGGGGCAGCGGCTGAAGCTGCCCGCGGGGCTCCGCGAACTTGTCGTCGCGCCCCGTTCGGGCGTCGAGGTGACCGAGGTGTCCGCCGCACCCGCGCGGTGAGCAGGCCGGCGCCCGGACGGGTCTCGTGTGGCCGCTTCGACCGGGCACGGGGCCGGCGGTCGCCACGGCCGGCCGCCGGTGCCCGTCCGGGCGTGAACGTGCCCGGACTCCTGGCCGCGGGACGCCGGGCCGTGCCGCGGCGGCACCTACCGTTCCGGGTGTCGGGAAGGCCCGGCGAGCGGGAGACAGCGGAGGGCCGCCCATGCCGGAATCAACCCGGCCGACCACCTCGTCGGCCACGGGCGAGGGGCGCTGCGGGCAGGCCCGGGAGCACCCCCGCCGGCCGGCGGGGGAGCCGGTGTCACGCCGGGCGCCCGGACTGCGCAGAGGCACGAGCGGGCGGGCGGACCACGACCCGGCTGCCCACGGCCCGGCTGCCCACGATCGGGCGGGCCTGGCGGCTGCACTGGACGTCGGCTCGCTGGAACTGCACTACCAGCCCCAGGCATCCCCTTCCGGCAGGCCCGTCGGCACGGAAGCGCTGCTGCGCCCCCGCGGCCGGGACGGCCGCACGCAGTCGCCGGTTCCGGTGGTCGAACGCGCCGAGTGCACCGGGCTGATGCCGCGCCTGACGCAGTACGTCCTCGACGCGGCGCTCGCGCGGGCGGCCGCCTGGTACGGGACGGGACTCGCCCTGCCGGTAGCGGTCAACGTGCCGCCGACCGCCGCCTCGGCGCCGGGGTTTCCGGCGGCGGTACGCGACGGCCTGCGGCGGTACGGTCTGCCCGGCCGGATGCTGACGGTCGAGCTGACGGAGGGCGCGGACACGCGTGACGTGCCGGCGCTGGCCGCCGCCCTGGACGAACTCCGTACCGAAGGGGTCCGGGTGTCCCTCGACGACTTCGGGACGGGGTACTCGTCGATCGCCCGGCTGCGGCAGCTGCCCGTGGACGAGCTCAAGATCGACCGGTCGTTCGTCGCGCGGATCGCCGACGATCCGCGCGATGCGGCGATCGTCCGCTGCTCGGTGGACCTGGCGCGCTGCCTGGGCCTGGACGTGGTGGCCGAGGGTGTGGAGACCGAGGCGCAGCTCGCCCTGCTCGCCGGCTGGGGGGTGGGCGCGGTGCAGGGCTGGTGGGTGTCCCGGGCGCTGCCGGCGGCCGCGGCGACCGCGTGGCTGCGGCGGGCGGCAGCGCTCCGGTGACGGCAGTGCTCGCCGCCACCGGAGCGGTGGGACGGGCCGGTCAGCGGACGCTGCGCGCCGCGTCCAGGATGAGGTCGCTCACCGCGTTCGGCTGCGAGACGGCGGCGGCGTGCGAGGCGTCCACCTCCACCGTGTGCGAGCCGGCGCGCTCGGCCATGAAGCGCTGCGCCGCGGCCGGGATGGCCTGGTCCTGCCGGGCCACGAGGTACCAGGACGGCAGGTCCCGCCAGGCGGCCGCGGCGCTCCGGTCGCCCAGTGCGCCCGCGTCGATGGGCCGCTGGGTGGCCGCCATGACGGACGTCTTCCAGGCCGGCAGGTCACCGGCGAACGACTCGCGGAACTTGTCCGGCTTGATGGACAGCTCGGTGCCCGCCGTGCCGTCGGCGCGGTTGTAGGGCGTGGCGTCGAGGGACTCGGGGAGCCGGCTGCCGGGGAACCGGCCGAGCACGTCGTTGGCGCTCTCGTCCTTGTCCGGGGCGATCGCAGCAATGTAGACGAGTGCCTTGACCTGCGGGGAGCCGGCGGCGGCGTTGGTGATCACTTCGCCGCCGTACGAGTGGCCCGCGAGCACCACCGGTCCGGTGATGCCCTTGAGGAGCCCTGCGACGTAGGCCGAGTCCGAGGCCAGTCCGCGCAGCGGATTGGCGGCGGCGACGACCCGGTGACCGCGGGCCTGGAGGCGCTGGATGACGTCGTTCCAGCCGGAGGAGTCCGCGAAGGCGCCGTGCACCAGGACGACGGTGGGTTTCGGTGCGGGGGCGGGCGAGGCGGCGGCGCCGGTGCCGAGGGCGGCCGTTCCCGCCGCGATGACGGCTGCGGCGGTGAGGGTGGCAGCGGTGCGGTTGATTTTCACGTAACCGATCCTTTCGGGTTCCTTTCGATCCTCTGCGGGGCGGGCCGGGCTGCCATCGGCCCCTCGGCGCGGCCCGGAGCCGGAGTCAGCTGCGCCGCGGGCCTACGCCATCCGGCCGGGCACCTTGCGGCGGACGGGCGACGGTCCCCCCCGGCCCTCCCCCCGATCGGTGGAGGGCCGGGCGCCGCGCCGGGCTCAGCATGGGGCTGTTCCCCCGTACCGCCACCACGGCCCGGCGCCGACGGGAGCGGTCCGTGCATCCCGAGAAAGGCCCGGACGTGAGCAGCAAGCCGAAGAGGTCGCCGGTGGCGGCCGTCGCCGTCCTGGCACTGGCGTGCGGCCTGGGCGCGGTCACGCCCGCCCACGCGGCCGGGAAGCCGTCCGCCGCGGCGGTGACCCGTACCGCGGAGACCGCCGACGGGACCGTCAGCTGTACCGCTCCGAGCGGCGGCCGGGCCGGGGAGCTGGCATCGGACATCGCACAGGCCCTGCGGGACCGCCGCAGCACCGTGTCCCTCGCGCTCGACGACGGCCGCACCGGGACCTCGTGCGTCCTCGGACCGCACCGGCGGTTCGATGCCGCCAGTGTGGTCAAGCCGATCATCCTGGGGGCGCTGCTGTGGACCAGGCACGGTGACCTCACCCCCCAGGAGCGGCAGCTGTCCGACGAGATGATCACCCGGTCGGACAACGACGCCGCGTCCGCGCTGTGGCGTGAGCTGTCCGCCGGGCCGGACGGGGGAGCGTCCCGTCCCGTGAAGGTGCAGCAGTTCCTCACGGCGGCGCACATGAACGCGACCCGGCCGAGCCCCGGCCCGACCTTCGGCCTCACCCGTGTCACGGCCCCGGACCTGATCAGGCTGCTGCGCGTGTTCGACGGCAAGGGCGACCTGCTCACCCCCGCCTCCCGGGCGTACGCGATGCGGCTGATGGCGGGCGTCGACGGCGAGCAGCGCTGGGGCACCCCGGCCGGAGCCCCCGCCGGCTCCGGCGTGCACGTGAAGAACGGCTGGCTCCAGCGCAGCGACGGGGCCGAGAACCCGGCCGACCGGGGCGACTGGAAGATCAACAGCATGGCGGCCTTCACCGGCGCCACGGGCAGCTACCGCCTGGTGGTGCTGACCGAGAACAACCGTGTCACCCCCGGCCACCCCGCCGAGGAGGGCTACCGCTACGGCATCGCGACCATCGAGGGCGTCGCCGTGGCCGTGCACCGCGGCCTCGCCCGGCCCGCGTAGGGCCCGTCCCGCCCCCCGGACATCTCCCGCATCCGCGCCTTGCGCCGCTGCACGAAGTGCTGTCTCTCCCGTCATTCCGTCCGTACCGCCGCCGGTGGTTGGCTGGCACCAGAAACCGGTACGACGGACCAGGAGGCCGACATGGCGGAGACGACGAGCGAGGCGACGGGCACCCTGCTGTGGTGTGCCCCGAGCGGCAGCTTCGCCTTCGTCGCACCGGACGACAGGGACGGCCCCGACCTGTTCGTGCACTGTTCGGACCTGGCCGGGGACGCCCGCGGGGGCGGCCGTCCGGTCGAGGGCGAGGCGGTCGTGTACGAGCTCGGCGCCGGGGCCTCGGGCCCGTGGGCGCGCAACGTCCGCCGGCGTACCTGACTCCGCCTGCGGGCACACCCGGCTTCCGGCCGGAGCCGCCCGCCCGTCGCCCGCTCGAAGGCCCGGTCTCCCGCTGCGGGAGGCCGGGCCTTCGAACGCTGTGGGGCCCGGGTCCTCAGAATCCGGCCGTCCGGTAGTCGGCCCCGATGACCAGGGTGACCGCCGCCGGCCCGGCATCGCCCTGGGGTCGCAGCCGAGACTCGTCCAGTCCGAACGCCGCGGCGAGGGCCAGCGCCGCGGCCCGCCCCTGGGGGCCGTACTGGATCACTGTGACCCGCTGGGGCTCGGGTGCGTCACCGGTGCCTGCCGTGCGGAAGCCGGCCGCGGCCGCCTTCCGGGAGACGGCGGCCGCCTTCCCCGCCACCTCGGTGCCGTTCAGGACCGTCACCGTGACCTTTGCGCGCGGCAGCGGAGCGGGCTCCTGCACGGGGGTGCTGCCCAGGGGCACGCCGTTCTTGTCGACCGGCTTGTCCTCCCGGAGTGCGGCGAACAACCGGTCCGCGGCGGGCTTCCACACGACGTTGGCCGTGTCGGAGGGAACCACGACCGAACGCGGCTGGTTGGGGACCGTCACGAACGTCAGCTTGTCCTCGGGCATGGCCTGGAAGTCCTTCGCGAGTCCGAGCAGTCCGGAGAGCCCGCCGAGTTTGGAGTCGATCGTCAGCGACTTGGTCGCCGCGTCCGCCAGCCGGTACATCGCCGGTGCGTCGAGCTTGCGCGCCTTGACCGAGGCGAAGAGGGCGTCCAGCAGCTCCTGCTGGCGGCCGATGCGGCCGATGTCGCTGCCGTCGCCGAGCGCGTACCGGGCCCGGGCGAAGCCCAGGGCCTGCTCGCCACCCAGCTTCTGGCAGCCGGCGGGCAGCGACAGCGAGGCCTTCTTGTCCTTGATCGCCTTCGGCAGGCACATCCGGACCCCGCCCAGGGCGTTCACCATGTGCTTGAAACCGGAGAAGTCGATCTCCATGAAATGGTCGATGTGCAGGCCGGTGTTGTGCTCGACCGTCTTGATGGCGCAGGCGGCGCCACCGGCGACGCCTCCGCTCGAACTGCCGGTGGCGAAGGCGCTGTTGATCTTCCCGGTCGTCGGGCGGGAACTGCTGCCGTTGCCCAGGTCGCAGCTCGGGATCTCGACCCACGAGTCACGGGGCAGGGAGACCACCGTGGCCCGCTCGTGGTCCGCGGACAGGTGGAGGACCATCAGCGTGTCGGACTGCTGGCCGGTGTAGCCCTTGCCGTACGCGCCGTTCGTCCCGGCCCGGCTGTCCGAGCCGATCAGGGCGATGTTCACGGCCCCCTGCGGCGACTGTGCCGGGCGGTCGTTCCCCAGCGACGACGTCACGTCGGCCGTGGTGATGTTGCCTTCGAGCTTCGAGTAGAAGGCGTACGCGAGCGAACCGCCGCCCACGGCCACCACCAGCGCGGTGACGATCCCGGCCTTGACCAGGTTCCGGCGCCGGCTGCGGGCGCGGGTGTGCGCGCGGGTCTCCTGGCGGGAGAGCGGACGCTCGGGCGGGGCGGGGGCCCCCGGCGGCCCGCCGCTCTCCCGGTGACGGTCCTTCCTCATCGCCGGGACCGTTCGCGTGGGGCGGGCCCGGGGGACACCAGCTGCCACAGGCCCTGCCGCACGCGGTAGAAGGTCCGCCGCGCCGGGTGTGCGGTCTGCGGGCCGGGCTGCCGGCGGGATCCGGCCGCGGCGGCGTGGTCGACGGGTGCGTGCGGCATGGCGGGCCTCTCGGTGGGTCGGTGGGGGAGCAGTGGCGCCCCGCGGGGAAGTCCATCCTCGGAGCCCGCGGCTTGCCGGTTCCTTAGCGCCCGGTTGCCGGAACCCGACCGCGCCGCCGGGGCGCACGCGGTGGGGTGGTGGACCGGGCCCCGGCGGGGCAGGTGGTCAGGCGGCCTGCGCGGCGCGGAACGCGGCCGGCAGCAGGGGGAGTTGCGCGCCCATGACCACGTACGGGTCGTCGTCTCCGGGGTCGCTGCCGGCCGTCACCAGGTCGTGGTAGCCGTGGCGGGCGTAGAGGCGGCGGGCGGCCGAAGGCCGGTGCGGCGTCGTCAGGATCACCCGGGGCTCCGTCGCGCGCGAGCACAGCGAGGTGAGCAACCGGGTGCCCAGACCCCGTCCCTGGAACTCCGGCAGTACGTGCAGCTCGCAGAGGTAGAAGGAGTCCTCGGCCCAGACGGACCGCCCCGCCGCGTGCAGACGCGCGGTCACCGGATCGCGCCACGGATAGGACCGCCCTGCCGGAATGCCGTACGCGAAGCCGACGAGCCGGCTGCCGGCGAACGCACCGAGCGCGGTCAGACCGCGGGACGCCCGTGCCCGGCGCTCCGCGGCCCGGCGGTCGAGCGCGCGCGGCGGCATCCCCAGCGCCTGCGCCTGGACCCGGAGGGTGTCCCTGGCGAGCGCGGCGACATCGAAGTGCCGGACGGCCGGTGCGGGGGAGAGGGTGCGGACGTTCATGAGACGGACCTTCGCGGAGGGGACAGTGGAACGACGGCGGCCGCCGTTGGGCGGCGAGGGGTGGGGCGGGGCCCGACGCCCTCGGGCGCACGGGCGCCGGCCCGTGGCGGCCGGGCCTCCCGCGAGCGGGGTCCCGGTTCGAGCCGACCACCTCCGGGCAGGAGCGGGCAATCCCGTTCGGGCAGCGGCGGGGCCAGGGGCGGACCAGCGGAGACGGCGGCGAGCGCGGGGAACAGCCTGGCCGGTGACCGGCCGAAGGGCTGCCCGGACGGGTGCCCCGGAGGACCGGGGGCGGAGCGGACCGACAGCGCAGCATGTGCAGCCCACGAAACCGGCGGCCGTGATCGGCGGCACCGGTGACGTGCACCGGAAATCGTTCACGCACTGCGGAGTTGGGACACATGGCATCACGGATCGACCTGGTCGTCGGAGGAGAGCGGGCTGCGGAGCTGGTCAACGCGTACCGGGCCCGCCTGGCGGAGATGGACTGCCTGCCCGAGCGGGCCGCACTCGAAGTCGCCTGCCACGCCTATGCCTCGGGGTGCGTGCACCTCCTGGCGGCGGCCGGCCAGGTGTGGGTGCGTGACGGCGCCGACGACGGCCACGAAGCGGCTTCCGAACCCACGGAACTGCTGGTCCTGTCTCTGGAGAACAGCGAGCTGGGGCACTTCGCCTTCTGCCGCGAGCCCTGCGGCATCGTCAGCAGGGTGCCGCTGGAAACCCTGGGCGACCGGTACGAACTGGCCCGCTGGCCGCAGCCGCAGGACGCGGACCCGGTCCGCTGACCGCGCGGCCGGGCGCCGGGCCGCCCGTCGGGCGGACCCGACGGGCCGGAGGGACCGGAGAACCACCGGGACTCAGGCGGCCGCCTGCGAGCGGCTGCGCACCTCCGCCGCCGGCTGCCGGATCACCCGGGGCCGCCCCAGCAGGACGGGGTGCCCGGGCGTGTGGGGCCGGCCGTGGTGCAGCGCGGCAGCCACAGTGGGCGCCGCTGCCTCCGGCTCGCCGTGCCGGGCCTCGCGGCAGGCGCGGCAGATCGGGATCTGCTCGCGCCGGTGGATCGCGTAGCCCTGCGCGGTGCCGCAGGCCCCCGTCCACTCCGGCTCGGCCCGCGGGTCGTCGATGGTTTCGTCGTCCCAGCACCAGGGAGGGGCGTACCCGTTCTTGCGGGCCCGGGTTCTGGCCGTGCTGATGTGCCACGAGCTGCGGCCCGCTGCGGCGGGGTCCGTGTGCTGGTACTCGTCGTAGAGGGCGGCGATGCGCTGTGCGGTCGCCGCGTACACGTAGCTGCGGCCGCGCTGGCCCAGCATGAGCGCGCTGATGTTGCCGGCGCAGATCCCCAGCCGGTCCGCCATCCACACGCAGTCGTAGCCCAGGGCGTTGAGGGCCTGCAGCCGGCGCCGGGTGCCGCTCGGCGGGAGGTGGGCGCCCGAGCGGCCCTGGTCCGGGGGCAGTTGGAGGCGGAGCGTCCAGAGCTTGTCGATCGTGGTCTGCAACAGGCACGCGATGCGGACCCGCCGCCCGTTCACCACCCGGTACCCCTTGACCAGGTGCATGATCGTGTCCCGTCCGACGCCGCTCTGGGCGGCCATGGCGTGCGAGGTCATCCCGCCCTCGTAGTAGAGGCGGCGGACGTGGCGCTGGACGGCGTCGATGTCCTTGCTGCGGGAGGGCGTGCCGCGCTCGGCCAGGTACCTGCGCCGCTTGGCGTCGCGCCGCGCGAGCGCACTCTGTTCCGCGGTCATCTCGGCCCGGGGCGTGTACTTGGACAACGGGCTCACCCTTCCACAACGTGACCGGTGGGACGGTCGGAGACGGTTCGGGCGCAGCGTGTGCGCCGGTGCTCCACACCGTAGGCAGGGCCCGTGGGCCGCTCCTCCACCGATCGGCGGGCCCCACCGGTGGAGGGCCCGGGGCCGATCCGCGCGGACACGCGTGCGGCGGCCCTCGGCCCGGCCCGCTCCGTGGGGCAGGGGAGACGGGGGTCGACGCCAGGCCCCCGGTGCGTCGAGCCGCCGCTCGCAGCCCGGCGTCGCGCGGAAGGCCCGCCACCGGTCCCGCGGCGCCCGGCCCCGGGGTGCGCGCCGCGGCATGCCCCGAGGCGTGGGATGCGGCCCCCGACGCAGCGCCCGCGGCCGGCCGTGGCCATGGGCTCTTCCAGTGCCCGCTCCCGCGCAGGGGACCCGGCTTCCGGGCGAGGGGGTCGTTCTCGTCGCCGCGCCGCCCGCACCCGTGCGGGGGGACGCGGCGGCCGGGCGCTGAAGAAGCCCGGCGCCATCGACCGCCCGCTCCTCCCGCGAGGACGCGGCCCCGAGGAATACGCCCGCAGCGTCCGCTCCCGCGCGGGGACCCGGCCTGCGCCCTCCAAGGTGCCGGCCGCCTTCATCGACGCCCGTTCCCGCGCGGGACCCGGTGACAGGCGGCGTGTTCATGGCCAGGCTCCGGGCCGCCCGCACCCGCGCGCGGGGACCCGGCCACGGCACGGCCGGTGTGCCGGAACCTGGTCCGGCGGCCGTTGCCCGCCGTAGGGGCGCAGGGCGAGGTGGCGCCGGCCGCACCCGCGCGCCGACCGCGCCTCGGGCGGGGGCACCACGCCCCTGGCCCGTGCTGTTCGTCCCCACCGTCCTGCAGCCGCCTGGCCTCCGTGCGGGGCCCTGCCTCGCCTGCCGCGTCGCCGGGCCGGTGCCGGCTCCGGGTGCCGGGTGCAAGGCCGTGCCCCCTGTCGGCCGGGCGTCGCGCGGCTGCGGAGACCGGTCTGCCGCAACTCACCGGCCCGGGGCGCGGGGGCCGGGTCCACCGTCTCGGTCCTCCGATCGGGGGGCCCGCCCGGCCGGGGACGCGGCGGACGGTGGCAGTGCCCGATGCCCGGGCGGATCCGCCGCCACCGGACCCCGCGCCGACGGCCCCGCCCGCGGCCCGCGCGTCCGGTGCCACTCGCGCACGCCCCGACCCCGCCGTGTCCCCGGCGGGGCGGACCGACCCAGGAGACCCGTATGCCCAGTGAATCCGCCCGTCCCCCTCGCCCCGGCCCCCGGCCGTCGGCGGGACGGCGCCGCCTCCTGGCCGTCGGGCCCGCAGTGATCGCCGTGCTCTGCACCGCCGCAGTCGCCCTGTCACTGGTGCTGTTCGCGCGCCCCTCGGCCGCCGCCCCGCTGACGCGGACGCTGCCCGGAGCGCCGGTGCAGCCCGCCTGGCCCGCGGCGGGCCAGGCGGCCCTCGGGATCGCCGGCGCCGGCGAGACCGCCTCCCCGGGCCAGGTACCCGTACCGACGGCCAGCACCGCCAAACTCATGACGGCGTACGTGTTCCTGAACCGGTACCCGCTGCGGCCCGGCCGTCCCGGGCCGTCGTTCACCGTGTCCGCCGAGGAGGCCGCCCGCCACCGCGCCCGTGCGGCCCGGTCCGAATCGGTCGTACCCCTGCTCAAGGGGCAGCGGCTGACCGAGCGCCAGGCGCTGTCCGCGCTGCTCGCGGCCTCGGCGAACAACGTCGCGGACGAAATGGCCCGCTGGTACGGCCCGGACCGGGCCGCCTTCGTGGCCGACATGAACAGCACGGCCCATCGGCTGGGCATGCGGCACACCCGGTACACCGACCCGAGCGGCCTGGCCCCCACCACCGTCAGCACCGCGGCCGACCAGGTCAGGCTGCTGGTGGCGGCCCTGAAGACACCGGAGTTCGGCACCCTCGCCGGGGCCTCTTACACGGACGTGCACGGCCGGGCCCATGCCAACACCAATCCCGTGCTGGGCCGCTACGGAGTCTTCGCCGGCAAGACCGGCACCACCCGGGCCGCCGGGCGGAACCTGGTGTTCGCCGCCCACCGCGACATCGCCGGGCGGGACCGGCTCGTGGTGGGCGCAGTCCTGGGCCAGCCGCGCACCTCGACGCTGACGGCACCCGTCCGCCGGCTGCTCACCGGGACCGACCACGCACTGGTCACCGCCCCGGTCGTCCGCAAGGGCGAGGTGCTCGCCTGGCTGCGCGGCCCGTCCGGCCACCGGATCGCCCTGCGCGCCGCGGACGCGCTCTCGGTCACCGGACCGCCCGGCTCGACGGTGCACCTGACCGTCGAGCCCGGGGCCGCCCCCGCCGACGGGGCGCCCGCCGGCAGCGAGGCCGCCCGGCTCCTCCTCACCGGGCTCGTGCCGGCGCCGGAGGAGGGCGGCTCCGCCGCGGCCGCCGGGCCGCCCGCTCCCGCAGGCCCGGAGGGCACCGCGGCCACCGGTGGGGGTCCGGCGGGCGGAGCCGGTGCGGGCGTCGGTCTCGTCACGGCCGAGCGGCTGCCCCGGCTGCCCACCCCTCCCGTGTTCCTCCCCGGCCCGGCGGCCCTGCTGCCCCGCTTCCTGCTGCGCTGACGGGCGGGGCGGCGCGCGACCTGTCCGGCCCTCGACCTGCGCATTTAGACCGCCCTGGGGTGGAAGTCAATCCCCCTAAAGGCCGCATTCACATCACCTCAAACCGTGCCCGTCCGCCTCCTCCGGACCCCGGTGCCCGCGTACAGGATGGGACCTCATCACCCCAGAGAGGCCCCCCACATGACCAGCACACCACGGACGGCGATCCGTGTCCTCGTCGCCGACGACCATCCCGTCTACCGCCAGGGCGTGTGCCGGGAGCTGGAAGCCGACGAAGGCCTGGACGTCGTCCGGGTCTGCCAGGACGGCAAGGAGGCCCTGTCGGCCATCATGGAGGTCGAACCCGATGTCGCCGTGCTCGATCACCGGCTCCCCGGCCTCGACGGCGCCCAGGTCGCCCGCACCGCAACGGAATCGGGTTCGGCCACCAAGATGCTGATCCTCTCCGCATTCACCGAGAACGCGACCGTCTACCAGGCACTCAGGGACGGCGCCTGGGGCTACCTGACGAAAGAGGCCGAGCCCGACGAGATCGTCGACGCGGTCAAGGCCTGCCACCGGGGCGACCCCGTCCTGCCGCCGCGTCTGGCCGCCGGGCTGATCTCCGAGATCCGCACCCGCACCGAGGCCCGCGACCCGCACCTCACGCAGCGGGAGACGGAGATCCTCAGGATGCTGGCCTCCGGCATGTCCACCCCGGACATCGCCCGCACCGTGTTCCTGGCGCCCTCGACGGTCAAGACCCACATCCAGCACATCTGCGACAAGCTGGGGGTGTCCGGCCGGGCCGCCGTGGTGGCGGAGGCCATGCGCCGCGGGATCCTCGATTAGTGCCGCCCCGGGCGCTCCCCCCACCGCGGGCCGCCACCTCCGACCATCCCGCGCCGCCTGCGTCGTACGGCCGGCACGCGCGCGCGTGTGCCGACGGACCGTCGACGTCCCCCACATCATGGACACGCCGGTGAAACCCGCACCCCACGGAGCCGCGACGGCGGCCCGCACGCGCGCTGCGCCCCCCTCCGAGCCTGCGGGCACCGTCCGTCCGGTCGGCGAGCTCGCAGACGTCCAGACCTCGTACCGGGCGGACCTCCACCGCATCGCGGCCTGGTTGAGGCTCGGCTTCCTCGTCGTGCTCGCGGTGGCCGCGGCGCAGCCCCCCGGCGGGGACCTGCCCCCGGCCACCGAGACCGCCGTGCTCGCCGGATACGGACTGCTGGCCCTGGCCGCCACCACGATCGGCCGCCGGCTCGTGCCGCTGCTGCGTCCGGCCGCCCGGTTCGCGGCCGTGATGCTGTGGGCCGACCTCGCCCTGGTCGTCGGTCTCGCCCTGATGTCGGACGGCACCCCGGCGCTCGCCCTGGCCGTGTTCCTCGTTCCCATGTCCGCGGGCTTCCAGCTGCCCGTACGGCAGACCGCCGCGCTCGCCGCCACCGGCCTCGCCGGATACGCCGCCCTGCTCGCCTGGGACGACCGGCTCCGCGGGCGCACCGTCGAGGAGAGCGCCGTCGCGGTCCTGGCCTTCCTGCTGCTGACCTGCGGCGCCTGCCTGGTCGTGGCGCGGCAGCAGCAGGAGCGCCTGGACCGGATCCACCGCCTCACCCGCGAGCGCGCACAGCTGCTCGCCGAGGTCATGAGCGCCGAGGAACGCGAGCGAGCCGCCCTGGCCGAACTCCTGCACGACGGACCGCTCCAGTCGGTGCTGGCCGTACGCCTGGAACTGGGGACGGCACAGCGCCTCGCCGGGCCGGATGCCGTGGCGACCGCCCGCGTGCGGCTGCTCGACATCTCCCGGCAGCTGCGCGACCTGACCGCCGAACTCCACCCCCTGATGCTGGAGGCCAAGGGCATCGGCCACGTCCTGCACCTGCTCGCGGGGACCACGGCCGAGCGCGCCGGACTGGAAGGCGAATGTCACGTCACCGTGGGCCACGTCGCCGGGCCGCCCGACCCGCGGGAGGCCATCGTGTTCACCGCGGCCCGGGAACTCCTCAACAACGTGGTGCTGCACGCCGAGGCCACCCGGTTTTGGGTCTCGCTCGCCGACGACGCGGGCGTGTGGCGACTGGAGGTCCGGGACGACGGCCGCGGCATCGCCCCCGGCGAACCCCGCAGCAAGCTGCTGAGCGGGCACATCGGCCTGGCCTCCCAGCGCGTGCGGATCGAGGCGGTCCGCGGCGCCATGGCGATCACCTCCGGCACCGGGGGCACCACCGTGACGATCACCCTCCCGCCCGTGTCGCGGCCCGCCGGCACGTCCGCACTCCCCGCAGCGGCCGACCGGGCCCACGACGCCGACCGGCGCCCGACCGGCGGGTAGGGCCGCCGTGCGTGTCTTCTCCTCGTCCGGCACGGGCACCCGGCGCCGCGGCGGGCCCGGTCCCGCCACCGCAAGCCCGGACCCGCCGGCACCGCGCAGCCGTGCCGAGCGGCGCCGGCTGGCCCGCCGCGTCCGCCGCCGCCGGGCCGGCCGCGCTCCGCGCCGCATCGCCGGGGCCCTCGCCGGCAGCGTTCTGCTCACCCTGCTGGTCAAGACCTTCGCCGTACAGGCATTCGTCATCCCCTCGGCGTCCATGGAACCGACGCTGCGCATCGGCGACCGGGTCCTGGTGGACACCTTCTCGCCGTGGACGGGAGACGCCCCGGCCCGTGGCGACGTGGTCGTCTTCACCGACCCCGGCGGCTGGGGGCCAAGGACGGCGCCCGGCGAGCGGTCCGGGTTCCCCGGCAAGGGCTGGCTCACCGCACTGGGACTCGTCCCCGCGGACGACGGCCGGACGCTGGTCAAACGCGTGGTCGCGGTGGGCGGCGACACCGTCGAGGGGGACACGTCCGGGCGGATCCTGGTCGGTGGCGAGCCCGTCGATCCGCCGCAGGGCGCGCCGGAGCGGCCCGCCGGGGCGCACCGGCCGTTCCGCGTCACGGTGCCCGCCGGCCGGCTGTTCGTCCTCGGCGACAACCGGGGCAACTCGGCGGACTCGCGGGTCCACCTCGACGACGGCCACGGCGGGACGATTCCGCAGGACTCCGTCGTCGGCACGGCCCTCGCGGTCGCCTGGCCCACTGCGCACTGGCGGTCCCTGTGACCGGCCCGTCCCCCGCACGCGTCCGCTGATCGGCGGACGACCACCGCCCCGGCCCGCAGGAGCATGGAGGGGTGTTCCCGCAGCAACGCCGCTCCCCGGAGCCCCGTCTGCCGGAGCCCCCTGTCGCGGCGTGAGACCGGTCCATCGGCCGGCCGGACGCCACAAGCCGTGCCGTACCGGCCCGTTCGATTGGCGAGAATGCGTTGAACGCCAGAACTCTGTCGTCTTTGCCGGCCACCGGCACCGCGACCACGCTGCCCGTGTCCCCCCTGTCCCGGCCCCGCCCCGCGTCCCTCGCACCCCCGCTGCCGGTCCCGGCCATCGAGCCCGCCCCGCCCACGCTGTCGCTGGGGGTCGAGGAGGAGTACCTCCTCGTCGACGCCCGCACCTGGCAGCTCGTCCCGGCCGCGCCCCGGATCCTGGCCGACGTCGCGGCCGCCGGGCACCCCGTGCACGGCGAGGGCACCTGCTACCAGGTCGAGACCGCCACCCCGGTCCACCACACCCTCGCCGGGCTGCGCGGCAGCCTCGCCGGCGCCCGCCGGCTCCTGTCGGAGGCCGCACGCGCCCACGGGTGCCGCCTCGTCGCCGCCGCCTCCCCGGTGCTCGCCCCGCCGTCCCCGATGGACCTGAACCTGGACCAGGAGCGCAGGCGCACCCGGAAGGCGCTGTTCGGCACCCTCACCGACAGCCTCGTCGGATGCGGGCGGCACGTGCACGTCGGCGCCGTGACCAAGGACGACGCCGTCCGGCTCTCCAACCGGATCCGCCCGTACGTCCCCGCCTTCATCGCGCTGGCCGCCGCCTCGCCCTTCTGGAACGGACGCGACACGGGCCACGCGAGCTGGCGCACGGTCAACTGGTCCGCCTGGCCCTCGGCGGGACTGCCGCCGCACTTCCCCTCGACGGCCGCGTACGACCGCGCGGTGCGCGAACTGCTCGACACCGGGGCCGCTCTGGACCGGGGAATGGTCTACTGGGACCTGCGGCCGAGCAGCAACTGGCCCACCCTCGAACTGCGGGCCCCCGACATGTCGCCCGACCTCGACTCCGCCCTCCTCCAGGCGGCCCTGGCCAGAGCGCTCGCGCTGCACGCCCTCGCCGGGGACCCGGAGCCGCACGCCGGGCCCGCCGTCTCCGACCGGCTGCTCGGGCTCGCCCGCTGGCGGGCCGCCCGCGAGGGCCTCGAAGGCTGCGGGATCGACCCGTTCACCGGCGCCGACGTCCCCTCCGCCACTCTGGCCTGGCGGCTCGTCGACCTGGTCGGCCCCGAACTGGAGGCGGCGGGCGACTACGACCACGTCGCCCGGACCCTGAGGCGCCTGGTACGCGACGGCTCGTCCGCCGCCCGCCAGCGCGCCGTCTTCGCCCGGCGCTGGTCCTCCGCCGACGTCCTGCGCCACCTCGCCGACGAAACCGAGGCCTGCTGAGGACCGCACGGTTCCCGGCCCCGCCGGCGGACTGCCCGTACGGCTGTCCGCCGGCCTCGTGGCACCGGCGCCCGGCCCCGCCAGAGTGACCTCACGGAACGCGGTGTTCCGTGAGGTACGGGGCGAAAGGGCGCAGCAGAATGACGGGACGGGGACAGCAGGACGCCCGGCACCGGGCGATGGTGGGCGCGGCCGCAACGGCCGCACTCCTGTCTGCCTTCGCCCTCCAGCACGCGAACGCGGCGCAGGCCGGATCCATGCCCCCGGCCGCGGGGCGGACCGTTCATGCCGCGGCCGCGGCGCAGCCCGCCCTCCACGGTTCCACCGTCGTCTCCGGCTCTCTTGAGGGCACGTGGCCCGCCGGACTCGGGTCGCCGGGCGGACGCCCTGCGGGGCCGGCCCCGGACGATCCCGATGACGGATCCGGCGCCGGCGAGGGGTCCGACGCCGACGGCGACACCCGGGAGGCCGGCGCCGACGACTCCGCTTCCGGTGCTTCCGACGCCCCGGGCAGCGGCCCCGGCGGCGATACCCCTGACCGGCCGGACGCCGATCAGGACCGTCCCCCTTCGGGCGCCCACCTTCCGTGGCTGGCCCTGGGCGCGGCCGGCGCCCTCTGCATCGGAGCCGCCCTGCTGATCGCAGCACGCCGCCGGGCCTGACGGCCGTGTCCCACGGCCGTCAGGCCCGGCGCTGCCGGTCCCCCGGACCGCTCAGCCGAGCGCCGAGCCCTCCTTCCACTGCGACCAGGACAGGTTCCAGTCGCTCAGCCCGTTGTCCGGCCTGATCGTGCCGCCGCCCACGGAGTCCTTGACCACGACCACGTCGCCGAGGAGCGAGTTCCGGTAGAACCACGCGGCCGGGGCGCCGGGGTCCCCGCCGCCCTTCACGTCCTGGAGCCCGATGCAGCCGTGACTGGTGTTGACCGTGCCGAACACCTTCTCCGCGGCCCAGTAGTTGCCGTGGACGAAGGTCCCCGACCGGCTCAGCCGCATCGCGTGCGGCACGTCCGGTATGTCGTACGCCGGCTTCCCGTCCTCGTCGAGCAGACCGACGGTGGAACCGTTCATCCGGGTCGTGAGCTCCTTCGCCGAGATCACCATCGTGCCGTTGTAGGTGGCGTGGTCGGGAGATCCGGCCGACACCGGCAGTTCCCGCAGGAGCCGGCCGGAGCGCACCACGGTCATCGTCGAGTCCGCGGCGTCGACGGTCGAGATCTGGGACCGGCCCACGTCGAAGCCGAACGTACGGTCCCGGATGCCGACGGCGTCCGGGGCCGCTTCGACTCCGTCGAGCGCCAGCCGGACCCGGACCTTCGCGCCGGGCTCCCAGTACGTCTCGGGCCGGAAGTCCAGCCGGGTGCGGCCGAACCAGTGCCCGACCGCCTGCTGCCCGCTGCTGGAGGTGACCGTGACCGCCTTCTGGACGGCCCGTTCGTCGCGGACGGGCTTGTTGAAGGTCAGGGACACCGGCATGCCCACGCCCACCGTCGGCGTGCCCTTGGCCGCGGCCGGCACGGTGGTGACCCGCAGGACGTCCGACGCCGGCAGGGTCGTGAACGAGGAGTCCTCGCTGACCCGGTCCCCGGCGGCGTCCCGGGCCACGGCGTGCACCGTGTACGTGGTGTCCAGGGCGAGCGTGCCCCCGGATGTCCAGTGCTTCCCGTCGGGCGAGAGCGTGCCCTCCTGCCCGGCACCGTCCGGCGCGGGCCGCAGGGTCACCGCATCGAGCCTTCCGCCGGCCACGGACACGGACGCGCTCTGCGACGGCAGCACCCCGGTCGTCCCCTCGGGAAGACCGAACGAGATCCGGGGTGCCGCCACGGCGGGGACGGGTGCGGCCTCCCCTCCGGCCGAGTCCGGCAGTGCAAGGGCACCGGCCGCGGCCGCGGCGCACACCCCCGCCACCAGGCAGACCGTCGTGGTGCGTGAGGGCTTCTTCATCGATCGGCTCCGGGGCTCTGGGATACGGGTCCACGTGCTGCCCCGCCATCGTGTCCGCGCCGCACGCCGGGAACCTCGTACCGCCGGCCCCGCTGCCGGTCTCCGCAGGCTCCCCCGATCGGAGGACCGAACCGGTGCCGGCACCCGAAGCCGTCGCGCCCGCAAGGATGTGCGGGCACCCCGGAAGGGAGCGCCCGCACCTCCGTGCCCCCGGCAGGACTCGAACCTGCGGCCAAGTGCTTAGAAGGCACCTGCTCTGTCCACTGAGCTACGGGGGCGGGCCGGCGGATGCCCCTGCTGCGGAGGCGGATCCCGGCACCGCGCCAGGCTACCGACCGGGCGGCGCCCGTCCGTCCGGGTGTGGACCGCTGCCGCGGCCGCCGCCGGCGGCGGTGAACGGCCGGGCGGCGGCGCGGCGTGCGGTTCCGCGGGCCCGGCGGCGCTGTGCGTCGTCGGTCTCCCCGGGCATGGGCGTACCCGCCTCAGTGCCGCCGGACCGTCGTTGCGTCCGACGCCGGGGGAGTGCCCGCTCCACCGGTCCGGTCCACCGGCCGGGGGAACGAAAGGGCAACGCCTCCGCCGCACGCTGAGGACGTATCCCCACCGCCGTGCCCGCCCCGCGGGCCGAGGAAGGCAGGTCCCGGTGAGCACGTCCGAAGACAAGCAGGCGCCGCAGTCCCCTGAGACGCAGGCGCCGACCACGCCGGAGCCGGCCCCGGGCACCGAAAACCGGGCGCAGGCCGCCGGCCCCGCCCCGGCTGGCGAGGCAGGGCACCCGGTGGAGGCAGCCGCCGAGGAGGCGGCCGAGGCCAAGGACGGGTCCGCGGCCCCTGCCGCGGACCAGACCCCTGCCCCGGCCCCCGAGGAGGCATCTGCCCCGGCCCCCACCCCCGAGCAGGCCCCGGCCGCACCGCAGCGGCCCGCCGCCGAGAGCCGGGCATCGGAACCGGCCGCCCCCGAGGGGCAGCCGACGGACCAGCCCGCCCCCGAGGCGGCGGCCCCGTCGGAGCCCCCCGCCGGACCCGGTGCCGTCTGGTACACGAGCCCGCAGGCCGCCGCCTGGTACGCGGGGAGCACGGGGAACGTTCCTGCTCCGGAGCCCGCACCCCGGCCGGGCCGGACGTTCCGGACCCGCCACCTGGTCGCCGCCTGTGCGGGCGCCGCCCTGCTCGCCGGTGTCGTCGGCGGCGTGGCCGGCTCCCTGGCCTCCGGGGTCGAGGCCACCATCGGCCTGCGCTCCACCGCCTTCGCGGGCGATGCGGGGCCCCAGGGCGCCGGACCGGTGCCGCACGTGGCAGCCGAGGCCCTGCGGAGCACCGTGACGATCCAGTCGGACCGCCCGGGCGTACAGGCGGTGGGCACCGGCTTCTTCTTCGACCACTCCGGTCACATCCTCACCAACGCCCACGTGGTCGACCCCGAAGGCCGGCCGGCGACCAAGCTCACCGTGACCTTCTCCGACGGCCGGACCTGCCGTGCCTCGGTGGTCGGAGCAGCCAAGGGCTACGACATCGCAGTCATCAGGCTCGACGGGAAGCACCGCACCCCGCCGCCGCTCACCCTCGGCAATTCGGACCGGGCGGTCATCGGCGAGCCGGTGGTCGCGGCCGGTGCCCCGTTCGACCTGCCGGGGACCGTCACCTCCGGCATCCTCAGTGCGCTCAACCGGCCGGTGACCACCCAGAACGGCTCGGCGACCGCGTACCTCAACGCCCTCCAGACCGATGCCCCGATCAACCCCGGCAACTCCGGCGGGCCGCTGATCGACGAGGCCGGCCATGTGCTCGGCGTCAACTCCGCGATCACCGGCGTGACGTCGCCCGACGGCGGCCCCGCCGGCAGCGTCGGGCTGGGCTTCGCCATTCCCATCAACCAGGCCAAGTGGGTCGCCGAGGGCATCATCGAACACGGCGCGGCCGAATACGCACAGCTCGGCTTCCGGGTGAACCCGCACTACACGGGCACCGGTGTGCAGATCTCGGACGCGAAGGACGGCGGCCCGGACGTCGTGGCGGGCGGCGCGGCCGACCGGGCGGGCCTGCGCCCCGGTGACGTGATCACCGCGATCGACGGCCGCACGGTCGCCAACGCACCCGCCCTGATGAGTGCGGTCTGGTCGCACCGCCCCCACGAGAAGGCCGTCGTCCAGTACGTGCGCGAGGGCCGCACCCACACCGTCATGGTCGTCCTGGGCGCGCGCATGACGCAGGCCTGACGCAGGCACCCGTACGATCACGATCGCCGTACGCATCCGGGCCGAGTGCTCCGCGGTCTGCAGCACCCACGAGGCGTGCTCCACGGCGGAGAACGCCCCCTCCAGTGCGTTCAGCCGCTCGCAGACCGCCGTCATCACCTCGGCGACATCGGCGGACAGCAGCGCGCGTTCGGACGCGGGGAGGCTGCCCCACAGGGCGCGGCACTTCGCCAGGTTCGGCCGGAAGCACTCCAGGCCGTACGCGACGACCGCCGCATGGGCCCCGTCGACGGCGCCGAGCGGCAGCGGCTCACGGAAGCCGGACTCACGGGCGTGGAGCGCCAGCCGCCACGCCGGGTGCAGCCGCCCCCGCTCACCGGTGAGGTCGGTGCTGATGCGGGTGACGGCGCAGGTCGGCTCCCCGTAGGCGATGTCGAGGAGCAGGAACTTCACCCGCCACACCTCGCCGCGGCCCAAGGTGGCCTCCGGGGCGCTGAAGGTGTTCTCGACGGAGCCGTCCGACCCCTTCGTGCGCAGGACGATCCGCTCCAGGTGGAGGTTGTCGGCCGTGAACTCGCGCGCGACCTCCTCGAACCGGAAGAGCTCCCGGCAGAACGCCGCCTGCGCCTCAGCCGACATGGCTGCACTCCGCGTTGCGGTCCGCCCCGCGGCACGGAGCGACCTGGCAGCCGTCGGGGAGCAGCTCTCCGGTGTCCTCGAAGAGCGTCACCCCGTTGCAGAGCCGGCTCCAGCCCTGTTCCGGATGGCGGACCACGACCACGGCGGCCTCCCGGTCCGGGGAGAGCGCCGACGGGCAGGTCGGTTCATGTGTGCACATCGTGCTTCCTTCTCGCAGGGGCAGGCCGTGGCGCCGGAGGTCCGCGTCGGCGGTGCCGCGTGGACGCGGGTCCCGCCCGTCTTCGGTCACGGAGTCTCCCGACCGCACGGGACGGGCGCAGCGGCGCGCGGTGCAAGCCTTCGGGCAGGCCCGGCGAGGGGGGTGTGGACAATCTCGGTAAGGGGGGCGTGGACCGTCCCGGCATGCGTACGGCCGCCGCGACGGTCGTTCCGTCGCGGCGGCCGGGGGAGGGCCGTAGGCTGCCCGGAAGGTCCGCCGGTCAGCGTGCCCGGGGGCGCCGCCGCGGGTGCAGGGCCTGCCCGGCCGACGGGCCGCCGCCGTGCCGGCGGTGCCGCTCGGCCAGGGCCCGCAGCTCATCGGCCGAGGCGGCGTCCCCCATGTCCTGCATGCAGCCGGCCAGGCTGTCGAGCGCCCGCCGCATCGCGTCGCAGTCGCGCTCCCCGCGGGCGTGGTCGAACCAGAGCAGGGCGAACACGGCCCGGTCCGCCACGTCGTCGAGGGAGCTGTGCGTCATACCCGGACCCTACGACGCGGGACCGGCATCCGACCCGGCCGATCGACCGCTCTTCGAGGGGACCCCGTACCGGCCGTTGGGGGGACGAACGTCCCGCGGGCGCGCCCGGCACCGGCCGGGAGGCGCCGCCCGCGCCCCGCGAGCGGCTACCCTCGCCCCGCGGGGGCGGGACCGCCCGGCGGCCCCGCCGGGGCGGCGGACGCTTCCGGGCCGAAGGAGCCGCATGCGCATCGGAGTGTCCGGGACCCACGGCACCGGCAAGACCACGCTGGTGCACGAGCTGTGCGCGCTGCTGCCGGGGCACGAGGCCGTGGAGGAGCCGTACCTGCTGCTGGCGGAGGACGGATACGACTTCGCAGACCCGCCCTCCGTGGAGGACTACCGGGTGCAGCTGGAGACCTCGCTGCGCCTCCTGCGGTCCTCGGCGGGCGACGTCGTCTTCGACCGCACGCCGGTGGACTTCCTCGCCTACCTGGCGGCGCACGGCCGTGACGTCGAGGACGTGGTGACAGCGGAGGCGCTGGAACCGGCCATGTCGGGCCTCGACCTCCTGGTGGTGCTGCCGGTGACGGCGGCGACCGAACGGGACCTGCCGGCGGCCGACCTGCCCCGGCTGCGCGCCGCCGTGGACGCCGCGCTGCTGGAGATCGTCCGCGAGGACCCGCTGGACGCGTGGCCCGACCTGCCCGTTCTGGAGCTGGCCGGTCCGCCCGCCGGCCGGGCCGAGGCCGTGGTGAGGGTGGCCGCGGGGCTCCCGTAGGCGGGGCCCCGGGCCCGGGCCCGGCGCGTCAGCGGTGCCGTTCCCGCTCGCGCCGGCCGTAGGTGCAGACCTTCGGAGTGGCGCCGGGTGGCGCGAACCGGTCCCCTGCCGGTCCGTCGGCAACCGCCGCCGTTGACATCTGGAGTACGCCTCTCCACATTCCTCGATGTCATGCACACGACGTGAAGGAGGGGAAAATGAAACGGCGAAGAGCCTCCGGCAGGAGCCGACTCCTGTTATCGGGCACAGTCATCGCACTCCTGGCCCTGCTGCTCGGCCCCGCGACCGCCGGAGCCTCGGCGGGACCGGCCTGGTGGGAGCCGGTGGCCCGGCCGGCGCCGGACTCGCAGGTCAACGTCACGGGCGAGCCGTTCACCGGCACCGACGCCCGCGGCCGGGTCCGCGGATACGTCGACGCACACGTCCACCTGATGTCGGACGAGGGCTTCGGCGGCCGCCTGGTCTGCGGCAAGGCCTTCTCGCCCGGCGGCGCGGCGGACGCCCTCAAGGACTGCCCCGAGCACTACCCCGACGGCGTCCTCGCCCTCTTCGACATGATCACCAAGGGCGGCGACGGCCGCCACGACCCGAACGGCTGGCCCAGCTTCCGGGACTGGCCCGCCCACGACTCCGCCACCCACCAGCAGACGTACTACGCCTGGGTGGAGCGCGCCTGGCGCGGCGGCCAGCGGATCCTGGTCAACGACATGGTGACCAACGGCGTCATCTGCTCGCTGTACTTCTTCAAGGACCGCAGCTGCGACGAGATGACCGCCATCCGGCTCCAGATCAAGAAGACCTACGAACTCCAGGACCACGTGGACCGCATGTACGGCGGTCCCGGCAAGGGCTGGTTCCGGGTCGTCACCGAACCCGCCCAGGCCCGCCGGGTCATCGAGGAGGGCAAGCTCGCCGTCGTGCTCGGCGTCGAGACCTCCGAGCCGTTCGGCTGCAAACAGGTCCTCGACGCGCCGCGCTGCACCATGGAGGACATCGACCGGGGCCTCGACGAACTGCACCGCCTCGGCGTGCGCAGCATGTTCCTGTGCCACAAGTTCGACAACGCCCTGTGCGGCGTCAGGTTCGACTCCGGAACCCAGGGGATGGCCATCAACGTCGGCCAGTTCCTGTCCACCGGAACCTTCTGGAAGACCGAACCCTGCCCCGGCGCGCAGCACGACAATCCGATCGGCTGGGGGCTCGCCCCGGCCGGGGCGCATGCCGCATCCGGGTCCACGGGGGACGGCGGCGCCGACACCGACACCGGCCCCGACGCGGCCGCCCGCGCCCGGATCCTCGCCGCCCTGCCCGAAGGCACGGACATGCCGGACTACGGCGCCGCCCTCCAGGCCCAGTGCAACCGCCGCGGCCTGACCGCACTCGGCGAGTACGCCGTCCTCGGCATGATGAAGCGCTCCATGATGCTCGAAATCGACCACATGAGCGTCAAGGCGGCCGACCGGGCCCTGCGCATCCTGGAAGCCGAGCACTACCCCGGGGTGCTCTCCACCCACGGCTGGATGGACGAGGGCTGGACCGAGCGGGTCTACCGCCTCGGCGGCTTCATCACCGGCCACATGTACGAGGCCCCGGCGTTCATCGCCGAAACCCGCAAGCACGCCGCCCTGCGCGCCGCGTACGGTGCGGGCTTCGGCATCGGCACGGACATGAACGGCTTCGCGTGGCTCCCCGGCCCCCGGGCTGCCAACGGCAACCCGGTCCGCTACCCGTTCCGCAGCCCCGACGGAGGCTCCGTCCTGGACCGGCAGGTGACCGGCAACCGCGTGTGGGACGTCAACGCCGACGGCGGCGGCACCCATTACGGCCTCGTCCCGGACTGGATCGAGGACATCCGGGTCTCCGGCGGCCAGGACGTGGTCGACGAACTCATGCAGGGCGCCGAGGGGTACCTGCGCACGTGGGGCGGCAGCCACGCCCACCGGACGCCGTTCGCGCCGCTGGTGCGCGGCTACCGGCCGCACCACGGGCACCTGGCGTCCTCGCGCCCCCTCCCCGCCGGCTTCAGCCACGAGGCGGTCTGGAAGGTGCTCCGCGAACCGGCCCCCGACACGGTACGGCTCTACGAATGCCAGGTCGCACGCCACTCCCTGCTGACGCGCGACCCGGGATGCGAGGGACAGCAGCACCTCGGCCCGGTCGGCTACGTGTACACCCGGCAGGTCCCGGGTTCCGTACCGCTCCACCGGTGCTACATCCCGTCCGTCTTCGACCACTTCGTCACCGGCAGGCCCGACTGCGAGGGCCCGTACACCAGGGAGGGCGTACTGGGTTACGTCATGCCGCCGGCCGCCTGAGCCCGGCGGTCTGCGTCCGGCGTCCCGGGGCCTGCGGCCGCGACCGCGGGCCCCACCGGTCGGGCCGTGCGGGTCCGTCCCGGCGTCCCGGCATCACAGGGTGGCGGTGGTCTGCGGGCCGGCGGGCACCGCCGCGGCGAACGGCAGCGGCACGACGAGCACCGGGCAGGTCGCCCGCGCCGCGCAGTGCCGGGCCGTCGACGTGCCGGGGAAGCGCAGCCTCCGGCGCGGGGCGCCGACGACGAGGAGGTCGCCCTCCCGGTCGGCGACGCCGGTGAGGACCGGGCCGGCCCCGCCGAGCAGGGACACGGCGGAGAACCGCACTCCCGGCGGTGCCGCCGCGCCGAACGCGTCCTCCAGCAGGCTGCTGAGCAGTCGCTCGCCCAGTTGCCGCTCCGCCACGACCTGCTCGGGCGTGTGCGCGGTCGGCGGGACCGCCAGCACGGCCAGCACCTCGGCGCCGCAGCGCCGCGCCTCGGCCACCGCGCGGTGCAGGGCGGTGAAGCTCTCCAGGGATCCGCTGAGACCCACGATGATCCGTCGGGGGAGGTCCTGTGTCACGGCCAGACCCTTCCGCTAGTCCGTCAGGCTGACCCTTCGCACGCTACGGAGGCGCACCCTGCCCGGTGATCCCCCGATCAGCCCCGTACGCCGGGGGAAGGGCCTCTCGCCGGTCCGTCCGTGGCTGCCGCCGGCACCGCACCCGGCCCGTCCGCGGGTGCCCGGCGGCCGCAGCCGGGCACCCGCGGACGGGCCTTCCCCGCCGGGTGCGGCCCGTGCCGGCCGCACCCGGCGGGGAAGGCGGCCCGGGGCGGGCACATCCCGGGGCGAGGATGTGCCGTTGCCCGCCCCGGACCAGGGGCCTCGGGCGGACCCACCCCGGGGAGGAGGGTGAAACAGGTCAGCCCGTGCACTGCCGGCGTCTCCGTCCGGCGCGGCTCCACCCTGGCAGCAGCCCGCATGCCGCAGCCCCCTGCTTTCGGAGGTCCTTTCGGAGGACCTCCACCCGTAC
>NZ_JAJAUZ010000031.1 GCF_020532645.1 Streptomyces bambusae | reverse complement strand
CGTCCTTTAGGGCGGGGAGGATGTCAAGGCAACGTCCCTTGCGTGTGCGCCGCCCATGTGCGGCGGCTCGGCGCCACCATTGTGCGGGGCCCATCACGCTCCGCCCCCAAGACGAGATACGTGTCCGCTCCATCACCCACGCCTTGGCCTCGGCCTTGAAACCCTTCGGAGGGCAGGGGGGCGTGCCGGTGAAGCACTACCACGAACAGCAGCGGTGCGACCTCTGCTGTGCCCACCCCGCCTCGTCCGCCTGGACGCACCGGTGCCCCGGGGGAATCCCTCCGGGGCGCCCGTCGCGTTCCTTCCGTGGCGCACCCTGGACGTGCGGCCCGCGGCAAGTGAATGACGTGATTCCACCCAAAACCCCTACCGCGAACGATCATTCGAATGGCACGATCGGGCGGCGTGCGCGCTTCGTGTGCGCCTCGTCACCCATCCCGCGATCGAAAGTGTGACCGTCCGCTGATGCCCATATCCCTCGGCGCGGGGCGCCGTACGGCCGGTGCGGCCGTGCTCTCCCTGGCCACCGCCCTGACCGGCCTCGCCTTCCCCGCCAGCGCCCAGGCGGCCGTGACCTGCAAGGCGGGCGTGTGGAAGGCCCAGTACTACGCCAACACCGCCTTCACCGGCACTCCGAAGGCCAGCGTCTGCGACACCTCCATCGCCGAGGACTACGGCCTCAAGGACCCCGCCGGCGTGACCCTGCCGAAGGACAACTTCGGCGTCCGCTGGAGCACCAGCCGCGACTTCGGCTCCGGCGGCCCGTTCGACCTGACCGTCGCCGTCCAGGACGGCGCCCGCGTCTACCTCGACGGCAAGCGCAAGATCGACCTGTGGCGCGACGTCAGGTCGAACCAGAAGAAGACCGTTCGCCTCACCGTCCCGCGCGGAGTCCACACCCTGCGCGTGGACTTCGCCGCTTTCACAGGCACCGCGAACGTCACCTTCGGCTACAAGCCCGTCATCGGCGCGGCCGACGACAAGGTCGCTCCTCTGGCCCCGGTCGGTCTGAAGGCCACCTACGACACGACCACCCTCAAGACGAGCCTGGCCTGGTCCCGCAACCAGGAGATGGACCTGGCCGGCTACCACCTCTACCGCCGCACCGGCAGCACCGGCACCTGGGGCCGGCTCAACACCGCCCCGATCACCGGCGCCACCTACACCGACGCACCCGCGGCCACCGGCGCCACCTACGAGTACGCCCTCCGCGCCCTCGACCGCTCCGGCAACCTCTCCCCGAGGTCCGCCCCGAAGAGCGTCGTCAGCGCCGACAAGACACCCACCGACGCCCCCACCGGACTCACGGCCTCGTACGACGCGTTCGGCGCCCATCTGTCCTGGTCCGCACCGACCGGGGCGACCTCCTACGAGGTGCAGCGCTCCCTCTCGGCCCAGGGGCCGTTCACCAACGTCGGCCCGCGCACCCAGAGCTCCGCCCTGACCGACCCGAGCCCCGTCGCCGGCACGACCTACCACTACCGCGTGCGGGCCCTGGACATCGCGATGAACGCCTCGCCGTACTCCGCGCCCGTCCAGCTCGTGGCCGAGGTCAAGCCCCTGCCGCCGACGAACGTCTCCGCCAACGGCTGGCTCGACCGCAACGCCATCGGCTGGAAGTACGAGGGCGAAGCGTCCCACCGGTTCCACGTCTACACCGCCGAGTCGGCCACGGGCCCGTGGACCCGGCTGACCGGAACCCCGGTCGCCGGCTCCTCCTACAACGACACCGCGGCACCCGTCGGCGAGCTGCGCCACTACCGGGTCACGACCGTCACGCCGCAGGGCCTGGAGTCGAGCCCGTCGGCGACGGCCTCGGCCACCCGCACCCGTGACACCACCCCGCCGCGCATGCCGTACGGCCTGGACGCGTGGAACGGCACCGACGGCGTCCACATCTCGTGGACGGCCAACACCGACGACACGGACCACTACCTCGTCATGCGCAAGCCGATGTTCGGCGCCTGGGAGCAGATCGCCGTGGTGCGGGACGTCAAGTACCTGGACACCTCCACCGCGCCCGACGTGCAGTTCGGGTACACCGTCCGCGCCGTCGACGCGGCCGGCAACGTCTCCACCATGCCGGAGCCCGGCTACGGCACCGTCTACGGCAAGCGCCTGCCGGTCCCCGTGCAGCCGGCCGCGCCCGCCTCGCTGAGCGCGACCGTCGAGAACGGCAACGTCACGCTGGAGTGGACCGCGAGCACCTCGGCCGACATCATCGGCTACTACGTCTACCGCACGACGACTTCGGACCCCACGCAGGCCTACTCGGTCTCCCCGCTCGTCACCGGGACGAAGTTCACCAACGAGAACGTGCCCGCCGGCCGCACCTGGCACTACGTGGTCCGTGCCATCGGCAAGAACTCCCAGTGGTCCGGCTTCTCGCCGATGGCCGAGGCCACCGTGCCCTGCCCGGTCACGAACGGACCGCCCACCCCCAAGATCACGGGCGGCGGCAGGGGCGCGGACTTCGTCCAGCTCAGCTGGGAGCCCGGAGCCTGCGACCAGGGCGCCACCGTCTCGTACAACGTGTACCGGTCCACGTCCGCTTCGGACGTCTTCACCCCTGAGCGCCGCATCGCCTCGGGCATCACGGAGCCGAGGTACACCGACCCCGGCCTGGCGCGGGCGTATTACTACTACGTCATCACCGCCGTGGCCGCCGACGGCACCGAATCGGCTCCGCAGACAAAGCCGTTCGAGATCTCGCTCATGGCGCCCTGACGCCCCGCCCGAGACGCAAGCGGCCCCCGCCGTCCGGACGCCTTCGCGCTTCCGGACGGCGGGGGCTTGTGCGATGGCTCCGGCCGACGAGGCGCTCGGAGGGCTCGCAGGGCTCGGAGGGCTCGGAACGGTGAGAACTCCTCAGGCGACCGTGGTCTCGTGGCAGTTGCCGGGACTCTTGGGCTCGCCCCAGTAGGGGCCCGTGCGGCAGGTCTTCTGGAACGAGGCGTCGTCGGGCCGGTGGAGGAAGGCCAGGGCGTTGGTGTTGTTCCAGCGGTGGCCCGCGGAGTTCCAGTACACGTGGCCCAGCTTGGTGCCGTTCGAGCCGGTGTTGCGGCCGGGACCGGTGTGCAGCCGTACGGTCTTCCCGGGGCGCAGGACGTAGCGTCCGAAGACGTACTCGCCCTGCGTCCAGGTGGCGACCCGCCACCCCTTCAGGTTGACCGAGCGGCTGGTGTGGTTGTGGACGTCGATCCACTCGCCGTTGCGCGATTTGGCGGAACGGGTGTCCTTGCCCGGGCTGTTGAACGAGAACGCCCCGAAGTGCACGCTGTGCACGTGCCGCCCGCCGGCGGCGGAGGCGGGCGCCGAGCCGAGCCCCCCGAGCAGTGCCGCCGTCGTCGCGGCGACGGCTGTGGACCGGATGATGCGCATGAGTTCTCCCCCTGGAGTCGCCTGCATCCGGCGGACCTGCCGTCCGGATGACCGGCGAGCATGATCATCCACGGTGGCGGCCCCGGGCAACTCCGCCGCGCCGCTCCGCCGCGAGGTGGGCGTCGTGCCGGCCTGCGGACGCCCACGGCTTCCGCTCCACCCGCCCGCTCAGGCCCGGCTGGACGGTCCTCGGCCCGATCGACGACATCGCCCGCGAGGCGAAACAGTTCCCGTAAGGGCCTGCGGAACGCCGCCGTCCGTGCCAACAACGCCGCGCTCGGCGCCGACCTCGCGCCGGACCGACCAGACCGAACCGGTCGAGGACGATGAAGTCAGGCACCGGCACCGTCCCGTCAGCCGCCGCCCACCGTCCCGTCACCGCCTGTGGCGCCGCCGCTGCTCCTGCGCAGATCCGAGTCGCTGAGTTCCTCCAGCTCCCCATGGGTGTCCAGCCAGTACAGGAGGACCACCGCCGGCACGACGAGCAGCAGGGCCACCAGTGTCACGACGCCCAGCCACGTCAGGGTGGCGGGTGCGCCCGCCGCGTCGGCCACGGTCAGGGAGGTGGGGAGAAGATAGGGGCGCTGCGCCATGCCCCAGGCGAGCACGGAGGAGGCGACCGCCCCGACCGCCGCGACACGGACCCACACCCCGGGCACCCGCAGGAGCAGCACACCGGTCGCCACGGCGGACACCACCGCCACGGCGACGAAGAACAGCCCCGCGCCGCGGGTCAGGCCGTGCCACACGTGGGGGGAGTCGTCGTGGAGGACGAACGCCGTGACCACTGCCAGGACGGCGAGCACGCCGAGGCTGCCCAGTGCCCGCCACCGGAAGTAGCCGACCAGGTCGGGTGCGTCGAACCGGCGGGCGTCCCCGGTGAGGAACACCGCGCCGAGGAACGCCGTTGCCGTGACGGCACCCAGCCCGAACACCAGCGAGGTCGGCCCGGCCCAGGCGTGCGCCGACGCCTCGGTACCGGGCGCCACCCGCCCCGACGCCACGCCGCCCACCGCGGCCCCGAGGAAGAACGGTGTCACCACCGAGGCCACGGCGAACACCGCACCGTACAGCCGGCGGCCGGCCAGCCGCCGGGACGGTTTGCGGAACACGAAACCGGCCCCGCGCAGGACCATGCCGACGACGGCCAGCGCCAGCGGCACCCACATGGCAGAGAACACGGCCTGGAACAGGACGGGGAACCCGGTCCACATGATGACGAGGACGAAGATCAACCAGACGTTGTTCACCTCCCACACGGGAGCCATCGCATGGTCGACGAGCCACCGGGCACGGCTGCCGCGCCGCGCCCCGCCGGCCGTCAGGTCCCAGAACCCGGCCCCGTAGTCGGTGCCGCCCGCGCAGGCGTACGCGGCGACGGCGAGGAGCAGTACCACGGCGATTAGATCGGCGGTCACCGGCGCCCCTTCCCGGTCCGTCCCGGCCCGGCCGGCGGGCTGTCACCGCCGACCGGGCTGTCACCGCCGACCGGTCCGTCACCGTCGGCGGGTCCGTCACCAGTCCGCCGCGGGCGGCCGCGCCCGACGGGCAACGGTCCGCGCGGCCCGTAGGGGGCGTCCGTCTCCGGCGCGGGTGGAGGTCCCCCGGCGGTGTGCTGCGCGTCCGCGAGCCGCCAGCGTTTGCGCATGCTCAGCAGGACGGCCAGGAACGAGCCGAAGAGGAACACGTACACGACGACCACGATGCCGAACATCACCCACAGGGTGGTCGAGCGGGTCGCTGTGACGGCTTCCGCGACCCGCATGTTCTCGTACACGATCCACGGCTGCCGGCCCACCTCGGCGGCGACCCACCCGGCCTCCACGGTCACGACGGCGCCGACGCCGGCACAGGCCGCGCAGCGGTAGAACCACTTCGATGCCGGCAGCCGCCGGTACCGGAGCCAGATCAGGCCGTACCAGAGGGCGAGGACCACCAGAGCCGACCCCACCAGCACCATGACGTCGAACGCCCAGTGCGCGATGGTCGCCTGAGTGGCCGTCGGCCGCTGATCGGGCGGTACGGACGACAGGCCGCGCACCTCGGTGTCGACGCTGAATCCCGCCAGCAGTGAATCGAGCATGGGGATGCGGATGCCGCCCTTGACGCTGCCGTCCTCCTGGAGCCGCCCGAAGATGTACTCCGGCACCCGGGTGTCGGTCTTCCAGACGATCTCCATGGCGGCGAACTTCACCGGCTGCTTGTGGAACACCGACCGGGCGAGGGAGTCACCGAGGACGAACTGGACGGGGGTCGCCACGGCGGCGATGGTGAACGGCAGGGCGAATCCCAGCCGGTGGTAGTGGTCGCGCCGTCCCCGCAGCCAGCCCGTCGCGTAGACGCCGGACACCATGAAGCCCGCGGTGAGGACCATCGCCACCACGAAGTGCCAGTACTGCGGCCCGAACATCGGCGTGAAGATCGCCTTCCAGACGTCCACGTTGACGGGCTTGCCCTGCGCGTCGAGGGTGAACCCCCGGGGGGTGTTCATCCACGAGTTCGCAGCGAGGATGCCGAACGCGCCGAGCAGCGCGGCGGCCGGCAGCGGCAGCCCGAGCAGGAAGTGCGTCCGTGGCTTCAGCCGCCGCCACCCGTACAGGTAGATCGCGATCAGCACGGCCTCCAGGAAGAACGCCCAGGCCTCCACACCGAATCCGATGCCGAACACATCGCCCCACCGGCCCATCAGACCGGGCCAGAGCAGGCCGAACTCGAAGGAAAGCACGGTGCCGGTCACGATGCCGAGCGCGAACTGCACCGCCATCACAGCCGACCACCGCCGGGCCAGCAGCAGGGCCGCGGGGTCCTTGCGGCGCAGCCCCCGGTAGTGCATCACGAGGGTGATGAACGGGAAGGCGACGCCCAGGGGCACGAGGATGATGTGCGACGCCAGGGTGAACGCCATGAGTTCCCTGGCCGGGAGCAGCTGCGCCGGGGCATCCGCCAGCAGATGGAACGAGGGGGGCATACAGGCCTTCGCTGTCGAGGACGGTCCGGAAGGCCACGCAACCACCGGTACTCCTCCCGGCAGCGGACCGGTCACCCCCGATGGGCCGTTAGGCCGATCACCTTCCTCCGGTCGGGGCCCCGGTGAGACGGCCGTATCGTCCGCGGCAGCACCCGGCCGGACCGAGGGTCTGCTCCACCTACCGGGCGACAAACGAGGGCGCCGTGTCCGGCTGCCGGCGAGGCGGCCGCGCTCAGCGGTACGGCGAACGATGGTCCTGCACCCGGACTGCGACATCGGAGCAGTCCGTTTTCTTGGTCGTGCCGAAGGCTCCGGGGGAGAATGGGGCGTGGTGGACCGCCGGTTGGCCGGCGGTGTGTGTCGGGGTGAGGGGGCGGCCGTGTCGCAGGGGAAGAAGATCGCGGTCATCGTGCTGGCGACGGCCGGCGTTTTGTCCACACCGCTGATCTGGCTGCTCGACAGCCCGGATGCGGGGCAGCTGGCCGGGGCCACGGTCCAGGCCGCCGTGGGTATCGCTGCTCTGGTCTGGGCGCTGCTCCAACGACTCCCCTCCGCCGGGCCCACGGACCGGGCCGGCCGGACCGGCAAGGCCGAGCGCGGTGGCACGTCCGGTATCCGGCGGCCCGGCGGCCGGGGGCGCGGCTCGGCCACGGCCGACCGGACCGGGGATGCAAGCGGCGCGAACTCCGTCTCCGGCATCGACTACTCGAACTAGAGTCGCAGCCATGACGAAGGCGCCATGGCGAACGGTGTGGGACAAGGAGCCGGAGCCGTCCTTGACCGTGTCGGACACCGGCAACGCCGAGGCCTCCGGAGACGAAACAGCGGTGTCCGGTTACCACGGGCCCCGTCCGGGAAGCGGCGGAGTCCCCGCGGCGGTACGGCTGTCGGGTACCGGCGATGCGACGGCCACGCACGGCGGCACGTCCATCAGCGGCTACGTTCACACGCTCAGCGTGCAGCAGCGTCCGTTGCGGGAGCCGGCTCCCTGGCCGCATCAGGTGGGCGTGGTCCCTTCTCCGGCGCGGTCGTTCCAGCACCGCAGGGAGGCGGACCGCCTGCGGACCGCGGTCGAAGGCGGGGGCACCGCCGTACTCTCCCAGGTGCTGACCGGGATGGGCGGGGTCGGCAAGACCCAACTCGCTGCCGACTACGCCCGCGCCGCCTGGGCCGACGGCAGTCTGGACGTCCTGGTCTGGGTCACCGCCGGCACGCAGGCGGCCGTCGTGAGCGGATTCGCCCAGGCGGGTGTCGAATTGTGCCGCGCCGACCCCGACAACCCCGAACAGGCCGCGCGCCAGTTCCTGGCCTGGCTGGCTCCCAAACCCGGGCAGCGACCGTGCCGGTGGCTGATCGTCCTCGACGACCTTGCCGATCCGCGCGACCTCGTGGTCCACCAGGACGACCCCGCCCGCCGCTTCAGCCTGTGGCCGCCCGCCGGCCCGCACGGCCGGACGCTCCTCACCACCCGCCGCCGGGACGCCGCCCTCTTCGGCGAAGGCCGCCGCCGTGTCGAGGTCGGCCTGTTCACCCCGCAAGAGTCCGTCGCCTACCTCACCGCGTCCCTGAACGCCCAGGGCCGCACCGAGCCGGCCGACCAGCTCGCAGTCCTCGCCGATGACCTCGGTCACCTGCCTCTCGCCCTGGCCCAGGCCACCGCCTACCTCGTCGACTCGGGCGAGACCGCGGCCTCGTACCGTCAGCTGCTGGCCGACCGCGCCACCGTGCTCGATCACCTCACCCCCGACGCACTGCCCGACGAGCAAGCCACCGCCCTCGCCGCCTCCTGGTCCCTGTCGATGGAGCGTGCCGACACTCTTCGCCCCGCGGGCCTGGCACGCCCCATGCTCCACCTCGCCGCCTTCCTCGATGCCAACGGCATCCCCCAAGACGTCCTCACCAGTCAGGCGGCCCGCGCGTACCTTGCCGTGCACCGCACCGCAACCGACCCTGCACGGCAGGAAGCCCCCGTATCCGCCACGGAAGCAGTGCGCGCCCTGCGCGCTCTGGACCGGCTCAGCCTCATCGACCACCAGCCAGGCACCCTCCGGCAATCCGTCCGCATCCACCAGCTCGTCCAGCGCGCCACCCGCGACACCCTCAGCCCCCACCAGCACGACCAGGCCGCTCGCAGCGCCGCCGACGCCCTCGTCGACGCCTGGCCCGAGATCGAGCGCGACACCGACCTGGCCCAGAGTCTCCGTACGAACACCGCCGCCCTCACCCGTCATGCGGAAGGCGCCCTGTACCGGTCGGAGGCACACAGAGTGCTGTATCTCCACGGAAGAAGCCTCGGAGAATCCGGACAAGCCGCTGCTGCCATCGACCATTTCCAATGGCTCCTTCGCATCGCTGGCAGCCGCTTCGGCCCCGACCACCCCGACACCCTGTTCACGCGGGGCAACCTCGCGACGTCGTGTGGGCAGGCCGGGGATGCGGCCGGCGCCGTGCAGGCCTTCGGCGAGCTCCTGACGGACCGGGAGCGCCTGTCGGGAAAGGACCACCCTCACACGCTCACCGCCCGGAACAACCTTGCCCTCTGGCGGGGGGAGGCGGGTGACGCGGCCGGCGCCGCCCAGGCCTTCGCCGACCTGCTGACCGATCAGATACGGGTGCTGGGTCCCGACCACCCCCACACGCACACCACGCGGGGCAACCTCGCGACGTGGCGTGGGCACGCCGGGGATGCGGCCGGCGCCGCCCAGGCCTTCGCCGACCTGCTGACCGATCAGCTGCGTGTGCTGGGTCCCGACCATCCCAACACGCTGACCGTTCGCAACAACCTCGCTCTCTGGCGGGGGGAGGCGGGTGACGCGGCCGGCGCCGCGCAGGCTTTCGCCGACCTCTTGGAGGACCGGGAGCGCGTTCTGGGCCCCGACCACCCGTACACCCTCGCTGCTCGGGGCAACCTCGCCACCTGGCGGGGGGAGGCGGGTGATGCGGCCGGCGCCGCGCAGGCTTTCGCCGAGCTTCTCGAGGACCGGGAGCGTGTTCTGGGCGAAGACCACCCCCGCACCCTGACCACTCGGAACAACCTTGCCCTCTGGCGGGGGGAGGCGGGCGATGCGGCCGGCGCGGCGGAGGCCTTTGCCGACCTTCTGGAGTCCACGGTGCGGGTCCTGGGTCCTGACCACCCCAACACCCTGACTGCCCGGAACAATCTGGCCACCTGGCGGGGGCAGGCGGGCGATGCGGCCGGCGCCGCGCAGGCTTTCGCCGAGCTTCTGGAGGACCGGGAGCGCGTTCTGGGCGAAGACCACCCTCACACGCTGACCACCCGGAACAACCTCGCCACCTGGCGCGGGCACGCCGGGGACATGACCGGCGCGGCGGAGGCCTTTGCCGACCTTCTGGAGTCCACGGTGCGGGTCCTGGGTCCCGACCACCCCCACACGCTCACCGCCCGGAACAACCTCGCTCTCTGGCAGGGGGCCGCCGGTGATGCGGCCGGCGCCGCGCAGGCCTTCGCCGAGCTGCTGAGCGATCATCTGCGGGTGCTGGGTGCCGACCACCCCAACACGCACACCACGCGGGCCAACTTCGCGACGTGGCGTGGGCAGGCCGGGGATGCGGCCGGCGCTGCCCAGGCCTTCGCCGAGTTGCTGACCGATCAGCTCCGGGTGCTCGGCCCCGACCATCCGGACCTCCACACCACCCGGTACAACCTCGCTCTCTGGCGCGGTGCCGCGGGAGATGCAGCGGGCGCCGAGCAGGCCATCACCGACCTCCTGCGCTCCGTCGTAGGCCTCGTGGACCTCGATGACGTCGACCTGGAGATCATCAGGTGGGGACCCGACCACTGACGGAAGGCGCGGTACGGGGAAAGCCGGCCGGGACCGTTCGGCCCGCCGGTTGGGGTCCATTGACCGTCCCTTGAAGGACTTTAGCCCCTGCTTACCTCCGTTTTACCTCTGCTTTGATCTTGCAGGTCAACCAAAGTTGATCAGGCCCGCCCGGCCCCGTCGGCGCGGACCTGTCGTACAAGCAAGGACCTGCATGTCGTCGATACGGCGTAGATACTCCGGATCCATCGCGGTGGGGGGCGTCTCGGCGCTGACCGCGCTCGCCCTGCTCGGCCCGGCCGCCCCGGCCGTTGCGGCGGAGCAGCCCGGCCCGGGCGCCACGCCCCAGGCCCCGTCGGCCGGAAGGCCCGGCACGCACGACGCGGCCGCCGCCGTACGGGAGGCCGTACGCGCGAAGGACCCGCTGGGCGGGCCCGTCACCGAGGCCACCACCGCGGAATCGGCCCTGCTCGCCGCCGAGGTGTACGGCCGTCAGGTCGAGGTCCTCGACCGGCGGACCGAGACCTCCACCACCTGGGCCAACCCCGAGGGAACCCTGACCACGACGGTCTCGGGCGGCCCGGTGCGGATACTCAAGGACGGTGCGTGGACCGAGGTGGACGCCACCCTGCACCGCCGGGCCGACGGCACCGTCGAGGCGGAAGCGCACCCCGGCGAGCTGAGGCTGGCCGGTCCCGGAGGCGCCCGGGCCCGCTCGGCGCGGGCCGCGGCCGAGGCCCCCGCCTCCGCGGCCCGGGACCTGATCACCCTCGGCACCGGCGACGACACCATCGGCGTGCAGTGGAAGGGCGGACTGCCCGCCCCGGTCCTCGACGGCCCCAAGGCCACCTACCGCGATGCCGTACCCGGCGCCGACCTCGTAGTCGACGCCACCCGTACCGGCTTCGAGCAGTTCCTCAGCCTCAAGCAGCGGCCGGCCGACGGCGGCGCACCGATGACGCTGCCGCTGCGGATCCCCGGGCTGACCGCAACCCAGCAGCCGGACGACTCCGTGGTGTTCGCCGACCGCGAGAGCGGCGAGCCGGTCGCCACCATGCCCGCGCCCGTCATGTGGGACGCACAGGTCGACGAGCGGTCCGGGGAGCGCAAGCGCACCGCCCGGGTGCCGATGACGGTCGCCCAGGACGGGGACACGGTCGAGCTGAGGCTCACCCCGGACCGGAAGTTCCTCACCGACCCCGCGACGAAGTACCCGGTGACCATCGACCCGGCCACCGACACGCTCTCGGTCCTGTTCGACACCTTCGTCCAGGGCGGCGACACCACCGACCAGTCGGCCTCCACCGACCTCAAGATCGGCTGGCCCGGCGACCACGCGGGCGGCACCAAGCGCACCGCCCGCTCCTTCATCACCTGGGAGACCGGCCAGTTCGCGGACGCCCTGGTCACGGACGCGAAGCTGTCGCTGTACAACTACCACTCCTGGTCCTGCGAGAAGCGCGGCTGGGAAGTGTGGGCGGCGGACCCGGCGGACACCTCCAGCCGCTGGACCAAGCAGCCCGCACTGCGCCAGAAGGCCGCCACCTCCACCGAGACCCGCAGCGGCGCCTGCAACAACGCGGGCCGCGTGACCGCCGACGTCACCGAACTGGCGAAGACCTGGGCCAGTGCCAAGGCGGCGACCGGATCGGTGGCCCTCAAGGCCGTCGACGAGTCGGACACGTACGCGTGGAAGCGCTTCCACTCCTCCGAGACCACGGAGGACAAGGTCCCGCAGCTGACCGTCACCTTCAACTACCGTCCCAGGAACGGCGCCAACCTCCAGGCCGGCGCTCCTTTCCACAGCGAGGGCGGCGTCTACAAGGTCAACAGCCTGACTCCCACCCTCCGGTTCACCACCGAGGACGTCAACGAGGACGACAGCGTCCAGGGCACCTTCGAAGTCAAGGACAAGGCCACCGGTGAGGTGGTCGCCCTGTTCAACTCGCCGTTCGTGCGCTCCGGCGAGACGGCCGCGGCCAAGGTGCCGGCCGGCAAACTGTCGTCCGGCCGCGCGTACACCTTCCGTACGACGGCCTACGACGGCCTGCACTACGCCAACGGCTGGTCGGACCCGGTGACCTTCACCGTGGACACCGCCTGGCGCCCGGGCCCGGCGATCGAAGCCCTCGGGGCGGCCAACGCGGCCCTCGACGCCGCCGACATCACCCCGGCCACCACCAGCGACACCCGGTTCGCGGCCATCGCGCAGACGGCGACGGGCACGGTCACCGTCCCCTGGGACGCCCGGGGCAGCATCGAGGTCAAGCCGGACGACATCGCCGGCGTCGGCATCGGATCGGGGGCGGGCCCGCAGCGCGGCGTCAACCTCAACGGCAGCGTGGTCCACGCCGACGCCGCTTCCCCCGTGGACACCGTCGTCCAGCCCACCCTCGCGGGCGGCAGCCGGACCCTCCAGGTCATCAAGAACGCCACCGCACCGCGCGAGTACCGGGTGCCGATCACCCTGGCGCCCGGCGCTGCGCTGCGCGAGCAGCCGGACGGCTCCATCGTGATCGTCTCCGCAGACCCGGACGAGCCGGTCGCCGCGATCAACGCCCCCTGGGCGAAGGACGCGCACGGCAGGCCGGTGCCCACGTCCTACCGCCTGGAGGGACAGACCCTGATCCAGACGGTGGGCTTCGACGCGAACACGGCCTTCCCCGTGGTCGCCGACCCCTGGTGGAACCCGTTCAGCTGGAAGTGGAAGAAGATCGGACGGGTCGTCAAGAACGCCGCGAAGAAGTGCGGGGTCGGCGCCCTCGCCGCCTACGTGCCCGTCCAGTCGCACCACGTCTCCGTCAACATCCAGCGTGCCCGCGCCGGACTGCGGATGGTGAAGTTCGCCGGCGGTCCCTGGGGCTTCGTCTCGGTCGCGGCCGCGGGCTGCCTGATGGGACAGCTGTCGTGACCGGCGCGCGGGACGAGCGGGCTGAAGGGCGGCCGGGGAGGCGGCCCGGCGGGAGGCGTACCGGTGGGTCCTGCGCCGGGAGGGCCCTGGGCTGGAAGGGCGAGCGCGGACCCGGCGGGCGCAGGACGGCCGCCGTGGAACTCGCCGTCCTGCTGGCCGTCCTCACGACGACCGCGCTCACCCTGCGCGCCCTCACTCCGGTCCCCGTCTGGGCGGCCGTGGCGATCGGAGCCTGTGCGGCCGCGGCCGCGACCCGGCTCCACCCGGGCGCCCGCATCCTGCGCGCCCTCCCGCACCGCGACTGACGACCCCGGGCGCCGTGTGCCCAGTGGCTCAGGGGCGAAGCGGTGGAGCGGTGGAGCGGTGGAGCGGTCAGGGGCGGTCTCCGAGAGACCGCCCCTGACCGCTATCCCTCCTCCAGCACGTTCGCCGCGCGGGCCAGTACGCCTGCCATGTCGGCCGCGAGCATCTCCGCACGCCACCGGACGATCCCGTCGGCGTCGGCGCCGCGAGCGGAAGCCATCTCACGGACCAGGCTGGCGCCCGGCCCGTGCTGGAACCGCTGGGTGACCAGGGTGCCCGCCTCGCGCGGCGCCAGGTCGTAGCTCCAGGTCGACGAGGGGCTGGCCGGGTCGGAGACGCACCACACGAAACGGGTGGGCGCTTCGGAGGCCAGGACGTGGCAGGTGACGCTCCATTCCATCCCGCCCCGCCGGTTCGTCGCCCGGAACCGTGCCCCCTCGGACACGGGCCGGTCCAGCCAGCTGGCCTCGACCACCTCGGGGCTCCAACGCGCCATTTCCGGGACGTCGGTCAGCATGGCCCACACCTGCTCGGGCGGGGCGGCGATGTACTGCTCCACTTCGACGCGTAAGGCGTCCAACGGGTCGGCTCTCATGGGCCCGAACCTATCGGCCGCGACCGCCTCCGGCAGGCGCTTCCGGGAGGTGCTTCCAGGAGGTGCTTCCGTGCACCCCGCCCGGTGGACCCGACCGGCCACGAGGGCGCCCGGGTCCCGGCACCGTCACCGGGAATGCCCCGGCCCCGAGCACGTGGGACCCGGAGCCTGTCACTGCCGTTCCGTCCCCGCCGGCCGGTACAGCAGGTAGGCGCCGGCCGCGCTGACGAGCAGCAGCATGCAGCCGATGAAGACGAAGCCCGCACGCTCCAGGTCCCACCGGTCGGAGAGCAGGCCCACGCCGATCACCGGGAGTGAGATGCCCGTGTACGCGACGACGAACAGCGCCGAGAGCACCGCGGCGCGCCGGTCGGCCGGTGCGGCCGCTGCCACCGTCGTCAGGGAGGCGCGGAAGGCCAGGCCCTGGCCGATCCCGCCGAGGACGGCCGACAGGACGACGAGGGCGAGGAGGCCCGTCCACAGCGCCCCGGCCAGGAGGGCCAGCGCGGCGAACAGGACGGCGCAGCCCACGGGCAGGGAGCGCGCCACGCCGACACGGTCGACGCCCAGCTGCCCGAGCATCGAGGAGAAGAAGGCCAGGGCCACCACCAGGCCGCTCACCGCACGGTGGTCGACGTGGAGGGAGCCGGCGAGGAAGGCGGGACTCACCGAGGCGAACAAGCCGAACAGCGCGAAGCCGACGAAGGAGGCGATCGCCGCAGGTGCGAACACCGCCCGGACCTGTGGGGGCAGCGCAAGACCGGAGGGTCGTACGCTTGCCGCGGGCCGCCGGTCCGTCACGGTCTCCGGAAGCCGCACCAGGACGACGGCCGCCACGGCCAGGAAGGCGAGGTGGACGGCGAAGGGCACCACCAGGGGGTGGGCGGCGTACTCCGCCAGCACCCCGGCCAGCAGGGGCCCGCACCCCAGACCGCCCGTGTTGGCGGCCGTCGCGACCGGCGTCGCCCGCGCCCGGCCGCCCGGGGGCGCGAGTTCCATCACGTACGCCGTGGCCGCCCCGGTGAACAGGCCGGCCGACAGCCCGGACAGCAGTCGGCCGGCGTAGAGCCAGCCGAGAGCGTCCGCGGCCAGGAAGCTGACGGCGCTCGCGGCCGCGAAGCCGAGTCCCCACAGCAGGGCCGGCCGGCGTCCGACGGCGTCCGAGACGTTGCCCGCGAGCAGCAGCACGGCCATGACCCCGAAGGCGTACACCGCGTACACGACCGTCACCGTCAGCCCGGAGAAGCCGAACTTCTCCTCGTAGAGCAGGTACAGCGGCGTCGGGAGGGTGGTGCCGGCCATGCACACGACGAACACCGCTCCCGCGAGCAGGCACTGCGACCAACCCCGACGATCTTCCATGCAGCAGACCGTACCTCCGGTCGACACCCGCCACCGCGGAACCGGGCGGCCACGCACGGGCGAAGGGCGCCGGTATCTCCGGAGCCGCCGTGCCCCTCCCGGGCAGGTCGGCGGACTCCACGCCAACAGCTGTGACAGCCAAGTAAGTTGGGCGGATGACCATCGATCCAGTGATCCTGCTGCTCTCCGGAAGCGTCCGGGCCGGCTCCTCCAACGAGTCCGTGCTGCGCACCGCGCGTGCCGTGGCCCCCGCATCCGTGCGCACCGTCCTCTACGACGGCCTGGCAGGCCTTCCCCACTTCAACCCCGACGACGACCGGGACCCGCTGCCGCCCGCGGTGGCCGGGCTGCGTGCGGCGATAGCCGCGGCGACCGCGGTGCTCATCTGCACCCCGGAGTACGCCGGCACCCTGCCCGGCGCGTTCAAGAACCTGCTGGACTGGACGGTCGGCGGGACCGAGATCTCCGGCAAGGCCGTCGCCTGGGTCAACGCGGCCGCACCCGGGCGGGGCGAGGGTGCGGAGGCCACGCTGCGGACAGTACTCCGCTACACCGGCGCCGACATCGTGGAGCCCGCCTGCCTGCGGCTGCCGGTGGACCGCCGGATGATCGATGCGGACGGACTGGTCTGCGACGAAGCGGTACGGGAACAACTCGGCAAAGCCGTGGCCCTGCTGGTGGCGTCCCCCGCAGCGGCAGCGGCAGCGGCAGCGGTCACCGACGCACCGTGAGCCGCGGGGGAGTGCGCGGAGCAGCGCACGCCGACCCGCCGGGGCCGCGGAGCGGGCGGCCACGGACCGAACGGCAGAACTGCTACCGGCCGATCTCGCGGGACCGCAGGCGGCGCAGCATGCGGGGGTCCTCGAAGCCGACCGCGCGGGCGGCGGCATCCACCGTGGTGCCGTGGCCGATCAGGTGCTCGGCGCGTTCGAGGCGCAGGGTCTGCTGGTAGCGCAGCGGGGTGAGGCCGCCGGTGGCCCGGGTGAACAGGCGGGTGAGGGTGCGTTCGCTCACGCCCACCGCCGCGGCGAGGGCGGACAGGGGCAGCGGCCGGTCGAAGCGGGCGTCGAGCAGGTCCTGGGCGCGGTGCACGGTGTCGTCGAGGTGGGACCGGTACCGGAGCATCGCGCTGGCCTGCGGTTCGTGGCCGTTGCGCCGTGCGTAGACGACCATGTCCCGGGCCACTTGGGCGGCGACGGCGGGGCCGTGCCGGGTGGCGATCAGGTGGAGGGCCAGGTCGATGCCGCTGGCGATGCCGGCCGAGGTGACGACCCGGTCGTCGGCGGTGTACAGGACATCGCGGACGACCGTCGCCCCGGGGTGGCGGCGTGCGAGTTCGTCCTGCACGTCGTGGTGGGTGGTGCAGCGGCGGCCGTCGAGCAGGCCGGCCCGGCCGAGTGCATCCGCTCCCGCGCAGACGCTGGCGACGGTCCCGCCCCTGGCGTGGTGGTCCCGGAGGGCCTGCAGCGCGGCCGCACCGATCACAGGGCCGTCGGCCAGGGTGTGCGCCCGCCAGCCGGGCACCACGATCAGGTCCTCGGGGCCGAGCTCCGGCCAGGAGAGGCCGGCCGCCAGGGGCAGGCCCTGGGCCGTGGGGACCAGCGGCTGCTCGGCGACGTAGCCGAGCGTGTAGGGGTGCCCGAAGTCGGCGGCCGTCGAGAAGACCTGTGCGGGGCCCGCCAGGTCCAGCAGATGGAGTCCGGGCACCAGCAGGAAGACGATGTGGCTCACGATCCGGTCATCATGCCCGAGACCGGGCCGCAGCCTCCAGTTCCCCGACCGTGGCGATGGTGGCGAAGCGTCCGGCGAGGGCGTACTCGGTCCGCCTGATGACTTCCTCGGCGCTCAGCGTACGGGGGTCCGACAGCAGTTCGGCGACGGTCTGCCCGGGGGGAGCGTCGCGGTGTGCGATGGGGTTGGTCGCGGTGGCGTCGATGACGAAGGTGACCTGGTAGCCGAAGTCGCTCGCGACGCGGGTCGTGGTCTCCACGCACTGCTCGGTGCGGATGCCGCAGACGGTCAGCTCGTGGATGCCGCGCTCCGTCAGGAGCTGCTGCAGGTTGGTGGTGGTGAACGCGTTGTGCGAGGTCTTGTGGATCAGCGGGTCTCCCTCCAGCCGCTCCAACCCGTCCATCAGGCGGACATGGCCGAGGGCCGGATCGAAGACGTCGCCGCTGCCGGGCTCGGAGTGAAGCACCCACACCACCAGGTCCCCGGCCTGCCGGGCGAGCCGGACCAGCCGGTCCACCCGGTCGGCGATGTCCAGGTCGGAGATGGTCTCCCACAGGGGGCGGGCGCGGAAGGATTCCTGGACGTCGATGACGATCAGTGCTCGGTTCATGCCCCCAGCCTGACCGGTGCACCGGGCGCGGCGACAGGCCCCATCAGGTCCCGGCCCGGACCGATCCGGTCACGCCCGGATGCACGACGACACGATGCGGGCCGCACCGGGCCCCTCAGTGGTCACCGCCCGCGTGCTCAGCGGGGGACGGGCCCAGGACCATGGTGACGAGGTGTTCCAGCGCGGCCGTCGCGCCCGGGTCCCGGGGCAGTACCTCGGGTGCGACGGCGGGTGCGATCCGGCGCAGTTCCAGCCAGCCCAGGTAGGCGGCGTACCCGGCCAGTGCCCGGTGCCGGGCCTCCTGCGGCCCGAGTCCCAGCGCGCCGAACACCTCGGCCAGGAAGTCGAGCCGGGCACGGGTGACCCGGGTGACGACCTCCGCGACCGCCGGGTGGTCGGCGTGAGCGGCGAGCGCGGGCTCCAGCCCGGCTATCTCCTCGCTGCCCAGGGCCGCGGCGAACAGCGCGCGCGCCCGGGTCCAGGGGTCGTCCTCGGCCCGGACCGCGGCGATGACGTCCGTGGTGGCGCGCAGCTCCCAGGTTTCGAGGGCTGCCACGAGCAGCGCTTCGCGGTTCTCGAAATGCCAGTAGAAGCTGCCGCGCGAGACCTGCAGTTCCCGCCCCAGCACGTCCACCGCCACGGCCTTGACGCCGCCGCGGGCCAGCGCGTGGAGCGCCGCCATCGTCCAGTCTTCCCTGCTGACTCTCCCCTTGGCCATGTTCCGTACAGTACTGTACGGAACATCCGTACAGCAGTGTATGGATGGAGCGACAGGGGTGGTGTCATGAGTGCCTTGACCAGGCTGTTCAGCGGGCCGATGGACCGCGCCGCGGCATCCGGTGCGGCCGGGGCATACGGCGGCGAGAGCGGGCCGGCGGCCGCGGCGCAGCCCGTGAGCGCGTCCGTACGGGCAGCGGCGGCCGCCGCTGCCGGGGCGATGCTGGCCGCGGGGGCGTTGCACGCGGTCTGGGTGTTCACGCCGTGGCCGCTCGCGTCGCGGTCCGAGTTCGCCACGGCCGTGGTGGGCGTCACGGAGTCCGAACTGCCGTCGGGCCCGCTGACGTTCGCCGTCGCCGGCCTGCTGGGCGCCGCGGCCTGCCTGGTGGCCTCCGAGGCCCGGCCCGAGGGACGGTTCGTCAGATCGCCCGTCGCACGGGCCGGCCTGTGGACGGTGACCGGTGTCATGGCGGCCCGCGGCCTCGGCGGACTGGCGGCCTCGGGCCTCGGACTGGGCTCCGCCCCGGCCGAGTTCAGGCGCTGGGACCTGCTGCTGTACTCACCGCTGTGCGTCACCCTGGGCGGCCTCACCGGGTACGTGGCCATGCGCACGCGCCGCCGCTGAGGCGGGCGTCCGGGTCGGCCGGTGTGGTCGTGACGCGGGCGTATGTGCACCGGTGGAAGACGATCCGGCGGAACGTTACGCCCACAGCCTTGGACCTGCGCTCCGTGGGAGCGACCGATGGTGTGCCGCCGCCACGCGGTGGAGCACCTCGGACGTCGTCGCACCGGTCACATCCGGACCGGCATGCCCGTCGACCCGAGCGCCCACCAGCGCCGTACGGGTCCCCGCCCTGCGACCCGCCGCCACGTCGCATGGGGAGTCGCCGACCATCCACGACCGGGTGAGGTCGAGATCGAGGTCGCGGGCAGCCTGGAGGAGCATCCCCGGGGCAGGCTTCCGGCAGCGGCAGACGAGCCGGTACCGGGGCACCCTTCCCTCCGGATGGTGCGGGCAGGCGTGGATCGCATCGAGCCGAATCCCTTGGCGGTCCAGGAGCGCGCGGAGGCGGTCGTGCATCGCGTCGAGCACGGTGGCGTCGAACAGGCCCCGGGCGACCCCGCTCTGGTTGGTGACCACGACCAGGGCGAAGCCCTCCTCCTGAAGGGTGCGCAACGGTGCGCCGATGTCCGGCATGAGGACCAACTCGTCCGGGTGGGCGGGGTAGTGGCGGGGTTCGGTCAGGGTCCCGTCGCGGTCGAGGAACACGGCCTTGCGACGCCGGGGGCGTCCGGCCCCGGGCAGGGCGGGCCGGGCAGATTCAGCGGGCTGCACGGTCGCGGAACATTGCGAACAGCTCTGCTGCGCGCGCTTCGACGGAACCGGCCGACTCCGTCGGTCTGTCGGGCAGGACCTTGTCGATCGCGGTCATGTCCGCACAGGTGAAGTACTGGTAGGCGCCGGGCGCGGGGTTCGGGACGAGTTCCACACGGAACGGTCGGCCGGTGGCCTCGCGGTGCAGGCGGGCGCACCACTGGACGAGGTCGGCGAAGGTGACGGCGCAGCCCGCACCGAGGTTGTAGACCGCGGCCGGCACCGGGAGCCGGGCGGTGGCGAGGCGGACGATGGTCGCGGTAACGGTCTCGACACGGATGTAGTCGCGGGCAGCGGTGAGGGAGTCGTCGAAGACGCGGATGCGCCCCTGCGTCGCAGCCTGCCGGAGGAGCTGGGACAGGATCGAGGCCATGGGGCCCTTGTCGCCTTCGTCGGAGCCGAACACGTTGGTGTAGCGCAGCCCGACCCAGTCGAGTCCGACTCGGTGGCGGGTGCGCATCCGCTGGTCGAGAGCGAGCTTGGAGGCCGCGTAGGGGTTGAGGGGGCCCGAGCAGCGGGTGCGGTCGGCATCGGCGACCTCGGCGATGGGCGTGAGGTGGCGGAGGGCGCCGTAGACGGAATGGGAGGAGGCGTAGACCAGGCGGGTCCGGCCGGTGCGGCAGGCGTCGGCCAGGCGGAGCGGGCCTAGGGTGTTGGCCTCCTCCAGCTCGGGTCCGGCCGGGGCACGCGTGGAGCTGATGCCGGCCTGGTGGACGACGCCGGTGAAGCGGCCGGATGCGATCTCGGCAAGGAGGGCGGCGTCGGCGAAGTCGCCCTGGTGCCATCGGGCTGCGGCCGAGAGGCGGGGTGGGGCGGGACGCAGGTCGACGGCGGTGACCTGGTGGCCGGCTCGGTGGAAGGCGCTCACGGTGTGGCGGCCGATGAACCCGGCCGCCCCCGTGACCAGAACGTGGCTGTCGGGCTTCAACGGGCACCTGCCTGATGGGCGAGCCGGCGGATCCGGGTGGTGGTGGAGTGACCTTCCAGGAAGGGCACGGTGACGACTTCGCCGCCCCAGCTCTCCACGAGGTCGGCTTCGACGATCCGTCGCCCCGCGTAGTCGCCGCCCTTGACCCAGATGTCGGGGCGCAGTTCGGCCAGCACCTTCTCCGGGGTGTCCTCGGTGAAGACGATGACACCGTCGACGCAGTCCAGTGCGGTGAGCAGCGCGGTGCGCTCACGTTCGCCGACGACCGGCCGGTCCGCGCCCTTGAGGCGGCGCACGGAGGCGTCGGAGTTGACGCACACGATCAGGGCGTCGCCCAGGCGGCGGGCCTGGTCCAGCAGGGAGAGGTGCCCGGCGTGCAGGAGGTCGAAGCAGCCGCCGGCCCCGACGACCTTGCCACCGCGTGCCCGCACGCGAGCGGCCGTCTCCAGGGGATCCGGGACGGCGCCTGCGGCCGGGGCGGTCAGGGAGGCGGGGCCGCCGGCCGCGACGTAGCCGGTGGCGGCTTCGACGGCTGAGGCCACGGCGTGGGACGGCAGGCGTCCGGCGGCGAGCGTTACGGCAGCGGTGACCGCCAGCTGGTCGCCGGCTCCGCACGTGTCCCCGGCGGCGGGCCGGGCCGGGACGGCCAAGGGGTGGCCGTTGGCGTCAGCGACCAGGACCGCGCCCTCGCGCCCCCGGGTGATGGCCACCTGCTTGACCGGCCACGCGGCCAGCAACCGGACGGCACGGGCAGTGTCACCCGCGAGGTCGCGAGGCCCGGGGTGCCCGGTGAAGTGCACCGCTTCGTCGGTGTTCGGGACGGCCAGGGCCGTGCCCGGGACCGGAGGAGTGCCCCGGGGATGCGGGTCCCAGACCAGTGGGCGGCCGGCAGCCGCAGCCGTGAGGGCCTCGCGCAGGTCGTCGTGGGAGGTCATGCCGCGCCCGTAATCACAGACCAGCACCGCTGCCGCCGCGTCGAGCCGGACGCGGACCCGGTCGGGCACCGGCCCGAGCGGCAGCGGACCGGGGCTCGTGTCGAAGCGGAGCAGGGTGCGGTCGGCGGCGCGGACCCGGGTCTTGACCGGGGTGCTGCCGCCGGCGGCCAGGTCGATGACCTCGACGTCGGCCTTGTCCAGGAGGGCGCGGAGATGCGCCCCGGGCTGGTCCTGTCCGATGCCGCAGACCAGGGTGACGCGCCAGCCGGGATCGCGGGCGGCGAGGACGGCGGCGAGCCCGGCACCGCCGGCCCGGTCGGTGCTCCGGGCGTCGGCCAGGACGGGGACGGGCGCTTCCGGAGAGATGCGGTCGGCGGTGCCGGTGACGTCGCGGTCCAGGAAGACGTCACCGACGATCACAAGCCGGCGCCGGTCGGCCCGCTCGGCGAGGGGAACCGGCGCGGCGAGGTGGGTGTCGACGGCCGCGCACAGGAGATGCACGGCGACGAGGTGGCATTCCTGGACGGTGGCGACCTCGGGCGCATCCACGCACACGGCCTGGTCGCTCGCGTCGACGAGCGGGCTGGAGGCCTTACCGGTCAGCGCCCAGACGGCGAGACCGAGTTCCCGGCCGGCCTGCGCGGCGGCGAGCACGTTGGGGCTGGTGCCGGAGGTGGACAGCAGGAGCAGGACGTCGCCGGGGCGGCCGTGCGCACGGACCTGCCGGGCGAAGACCTGGTCAGGTCCGTAGTCGTTGGTGATGGCGGTGACCGAGGAGGAGTCGGCGTGCAGCGCGATCGCAGACAGCGGTGCCCGCTCGGCGCGGAAGCGCCCGACGAGCTCTGAGGTCAGGTGCTGGGCCTCGGCCGCCGAGCCGCCGTTGCCCGCGACCAGGAGCCGCCCACCGGCCTCCAGGGCAGTGGCGAGGGCTTTGCCCCAACGGTCCAGAGCCGCAGTGTCGAGGCGATGCAACGCCCCGATCAGGGCATGAACATGGTCTCGGCCCGATTCGGTCACGAGGTGCCTTCCAAAGAGGGGTGGGACAGGGAGGATGTTGAAGACCGGGCGGTGTGCGGCCGCCCGTCCTGGCGTAGGACGTGGGGTGTCAAACCGGCTCGGGCGTGGCGCCGGTGCGGACGCGCCGGGCCTGGAGTCGCAGCAGAAGAGCCGTCGCGAGCAGCCACAGGCCTGCCACGAGCGTCTCGTGCACGACCGCACCCCAGAGCTCACCGGACGTGTCGGTGCCCAGGGCACGCAGAGCATGCAGCCCGGCTCCCAGCGGCAGCGCTTGACCGACCAGGTGGAGGACCCCATGGGGATCGGTGGGAACGACCACGCCGGCGCAGAGCAGGATCAGATAACCGGCGATGTTGAGGACGAGCCCCTCGTCAAGGCCGGACAGGACGAGGGCACAGCAGAACAGGCCCGCGCACAGGCAGCTCAGCGTGGTGAGGAGGACCAGGGGGTACCCCACCGCGACCGCGGCCGTTCCACTCCCGCCCAGGACGGTCGGCCCCAGGACGAGCAGCGCCAGGAGCGAGGCCGCCAGCCCTTCGACGACGTACACCCAGGAGCGAAGCAGCATGACGACGAGCAGCGGCACGTTGCCCAGGCGTAGCCGGTACATGGTTCCCAGGGGCACTTCGGAGGTCACCACGGCCGCGACGTGGCTGGTGACCGCCGCGACCGGGGCGAAGGCGACGGAGCCGACGAACGCGTAGGCCCGCCCGGCGTCTCCGGCGGTGAGCTGCCCGAGAAGGGTGAAGAAGGCGACCTGGAAGACGGTCCTGATGCCGATGCCGGCCGACGCCACGAGTCCGGCAGACGTGATGCGGTAGTCCTTCCACGACAGACGGCAGATCCGCAGGGCTGTGGTGAGCGCGTGGCAGATGGTGTCAGGCAAGTTCAAGGGTCCCTCTGGCTCGGCCGCGGCGCAGCACGGCGTTGAACGCCCACACCCCGCCGGCGAGGTAGAGCACGGTCAGCAGAAGAACTCCCGTCAGGTGGACGGAGGCGGGCGCCCGGCCCTGGGCGGCGTCGTGGACCAGGCCGGCCACGTGATGCAGACTGACAGCCTGGGCCGGCCAACGCAGAGCCGGGGCGAGCATGTCCGGTGGGATGACGATGCCGCCGAGGACGAAGACCGGGTAGCCGAGGGCCTCGATGATGCGCAGGCCCGCCCGGGAGAGGAAGACGACACAGCTCAGGACGAGTCCCATGGCCGCCGCGGAGACCACGGCCGCCACCATGACGAGCGCGGCCGCCGAGGGCCCGGGCAGCTGTGGGTGCAGTCCGAGTACGGGAACGGCGACAGCCGCCGCGGCCAGGGTACGTACGAGCCCCACCGCCGCTACGCCGAGCGTCTTGCCCAGGAGCACCGACAACAGGGACACCGGGCGGACCAGAAGGGCTGCGAGAGTGCCCTGTGCCGCCTCACGGCGAAGCAGCGTTCCCGCTCCCCAGAGGGTGGACGACCACAGGGCGATCATCACGACGCCGCACACGATCTCGGTCGTCCGCTCCGGTCCCAGGTCCGCGCCGCCCCGGGAGACGACGGCCAGCAGCACGACCGGCTGGATCACGGAGACGACCGTCGCGGTCATGACCCGGGTTGTCTCCCGCATCTGGAGGACGGCGGCCCGCCACACCGCCCAGACCTCGGCCTTCGCGACCCGCAGTGCCTCACCCATGGTTCAGTGCCAGTCGTCGCATCACGGCCTCGACCCCGGGCGAGGCGACGTCGATGTCCGCCACCGGATGCCGCCGTACGACCTCGGTCAGCCGGCCGAGCACGGCAGCGTCCCAGGCACCGACCTGGAAGGTGATCCTCCAGCTCTCGTCGTCCTGCTGGATCTGCACGGACGCGTCGGTCAGGAGCACCGCGACGTCATGGGGGGCGATGCCGGGGCCGGACAGCCGCACTTCGGCAGTGAATCCGGCCTGCCGCCGGAACTCGGCGATCGGCAGGTCGTGGGAGACCGTGCCCGCGTCGAGCAGGACGACCCGGCCGGCCAGGCGGTCGATGTCCGTGGGGTAGTGGCTGGTGAGGACGACGGCCGTGCCCGCACGGGCGAGGCGGGCGACGGTGCCGCGGACACGTTCCGCCTCCATGAGGTCGAGGCCGATGGTCGGTTCGTCCAGCATGAGCAGGCAGGGCTGGTTCAGCAGCCCCACGGCCAGATGGAGGCGTTGCCGCATTCCCTTGGAGAACGTCTCGACCCGGCTCTTTGCGCGCTCCGCGAGCCCGACCTCCTCCAGGGCGGCGAGCGCGCGCGTACGCAAGTGCCGGTGAGGACCGGACAGGCCGCCGAAGAACATGATGTTGTCAAGGGCCGACAGGCGGGGGTACAGGCCCCGGTCACCGCCGAACACCACACTGAGGTGACGGCGCGCCCGGCGGCCGTCCCGGGCCAGGTCGATGCCGCAGACACCGGCTCGTCCGGACGATGGCAGGAGCAACGTCGAGAGGATCTTCAAAAGCGTGGTCTTGCCCGCACCGTTGTCTCCGAGCAGTCCCACGATCTCACCGGCTCGTACGGTGAAGCCGACCCCGCGCAGTGCCTCGACGGGAGCGGGCCCCGGAAAGGTCCTGCGGAGGTCCTCCGCCCGCAATACCTCTCCGTCCGGTTGGCACGGCCCCACAGCGGTCCTCGCTTTCATCACCTCGTCGTACTCCGGCCGGTCCGGTAGGGGACCGGACCCCGCCCTCGGAAGGGCGTGGCACCGGCCGGCTCGGGGCCCCGCATCAACGGACGGAGCCCCGAGCGATCTGCTAGATCACGCCGTCAGGGCGAAGGAACTGCTGGATCTGCGCAATGCGCTCTTCCTTGGTCATGTCGGTCACCTCCTCCCCTGATCGGACAACGGGTTCTCCGCGGCGCGGGGGGCGTCTTCGCACCCCCCGGTCAGGCCCTGCTCGAAAGCCGGGAAGCGCCGGTGAGAAAGCTGACGAAGTCGACGTCCTTGCGTCGGCCGGCGTCATGGAAGCCGCCGTCGCCGACCGTACGGACCCGGCACCGGATGCCGCTGTCGCTGCTGCCGAGAACGTCCTCGAGGTTGCGCGTCAGCTCCGCAGAGTCCGCAGCGGTGAACGACGGGGCCGGTGCCACCAGTACGGTCACGGAGAAGTCCGCCTCCTGCACGATCTGGTAGCGCCGGACCGGGTGACGGCGAACCGCCCGCGCAGCCCAGAGCACGGGAAGAACCGTCCCGTCAGGCCGCCGCAGTTCGCCGGGGTTGCGGCCTTCCACCAGGTCCATCACCTTGTGGGGGAGCCCGCAGCCGCACGGGGCGGACGCCAGCGAACCGAAGTCACCGGTCCTGTAGCGGATCAGGGGCATCGCCCGATTGATCAGATCGGTGATCACGATCTCCCCGGTGCGGCCCTCCGGCAGCGGCACTCCGTCGTCGTCGACGATCTCCAGCCAGAGCCGCTCCGACTCGACGTGGTAGGAGCCGGCCTCGCATTGCACCGCAATGGTGCCGACCTCCTTCATCGCGTACATGTCGGTCACAGGCCGGCCGAAGAACTCCGCAAGCGCTTCCCGGGCACCGGGGACGAGAAGTTCACCGCAGGTCACGACGGACCTGACCCCCGGCAGCGGTCCGCCGTGTGAGCGCAGCAGCTCCATGAAGTCCACGAGGCTGCGCGGCGTTCCCGCCAGGACTTCGGGGCGGAAGCCTCTGGCGCGCTCGGCGAACGTGGCGTGATCGGACGCCCCGCACCCCGCAAGACCGAACTGCGCGACTCGCGTGAACCCCGTCCCGGGAGAGGTGAACTCACCCCAGCGATCCATCCGCGTGAGACACGGCATCAGCACCTTGCGGTCGAACGCCTTGCCCTGCCGCTGGTTCCTGACGAGCGCGGTGGCCCATTCGTGGACCAGAGCGTCGTTGTGGCGGACCATCCGCAACGGCACACCGCTGGTCCCCGACGTCTCCAGAACCCGGCACGTCGTCGGATCGATGGCGTCGTCGCAATGGTCGACCATGCCCTCGGCCAGCTCGGCCTTCCTCACGGTCGGGAACGCAGAAAGCAACTGCCAGGGATCCACCGTGTCATCGGCCGTGATCCCCGTCCGCCGGTACGCGGGGACGGAATCGAGTGCGTGTCGAAGCACTGCGGCCAGGCGCTCGCCCTGCAGGTCCCGGAGTCCCCGGGGCCGGCCCGCGAGCTCGGAGTACCGCTCGTACTCCGCGTGCACCTGTGGGAAGAGCAACCCCTCATGGATCAACTGCGACCGCCAGTGCCGCTCGTCCTCTGACTCCGCCATCGGATCGAATCGCTGCCGCAACGCCCCACCGCCTCCGCTCCGCGCCTGTGCCCGACGCCCGTGCCGTACGCCAGGCGGCCCAGTCTCCGGGCGGCCTCTTGCGTCGCGCTGACGTTTCGCTAACGCGTCGCCGCTGGTCAGCGACTCGATCGACCCTCTGTTCCCCGCCGATCAGCCCTCGTCGGTGGGCTCGGCTGCGGTCTCCTCCGGCAGGATCAGTGTGGCGATCGCCCCGCCATCCGGGGCGTTGGCCAGTTCCAGTCGTGCGCCGATCACCCGGGCCTGGCCCGTGGCGATGGTCAGTCCCAGCCCGTGTCCGTGTCCGCGTTCGGCCGACCCCGTGCGGAAGCGCTGCGGGCCGTGTTCCAGGATCTCCGCGGGAAATCCGGGCCCGTTGTCCCGCACCACCACTCGGGTGCCCTGGACGGTGACCCGGACCGGGGCGCCGCCGTGGCGGTGGGCGTTGACCACCAGGTTGGTGACGATGCGGTCCAGCCGGCGCGGGTCCGTGCGCACGACCGGCTCGCCGGTCACGTCCACCCGGGCGTCCACCCCGGCCCGCCGTACCGAGTCCGTGACCAGCTCGCCGAGCGGCACCGGATACGCCTCGAGCTGCTCCGTGCCCGTGTCGAGCCGTGAGACTTCCAGGAGGTCGTCGATCAGGTGGCGCAGGACCTGCACCCGGCCTTGTACCAGGTCGGTCGCCTCGCTTTCCGGCAGCAGGGAGGCCGCGGTGACCAGGCCGGTCAGGGGGGTGCGCAGCTCGTGTGCCACGTCGGCCGTGAAGCGCTGCTCGTTGTGCAGCCGCTCCTGGAGGGCGTCCGCCATGTGGTCGACGGCCGCGGAGATCTCTCCGATCTCGTCCTTCCCGGCCCGTCCGCCGGTGCGTGCGTCCAGCTCGCCGTGCCGGATGCGCCGTGCCGTCCCTGCAACGCGGCGCAGTCGGCGCAGGACGAGTTCGGCGGCGAGCAGCGTCGTCGGGACCACGACGGCGAGGGTGGCCAGAGCGGCGTAGCGCATGTGCCGGTCGAGGGCCTTGCGGCTCAGGTCGTCGATGGTCATGTCGACGGACACCCCCAGCGGCTGTCCGTCGGCCATCTGCCCGGCCCACATCCGGATACGCATCGGATTGCGGTCGTCGTACCAGGTCACCGGGCCGGTGCCGGTGCCGGTGCCGGCTGCGATCCGGGCGAGCAGGGGGTCGGGCAGTTCGTTGCCGACGTAGTACGCGGGGGGCTCGCCGGAGGTCTCGCCGCCCCGCCGGTCCGCGTGAAAGCGGGTTTCCTCCAGGCCGAGTTCCCGCAGGGCGTTGCTGCGCGCGATCCCCAGGGACCGTGTCTCCGTGGTCCGGTGCACCAGTACGCCCATGCCGAGCGCCATCGTGAGCGTGGCGAGCGTGACGGCTGCCACGACCTTCCAGCGCAGCGAGCGCGGATCGGCCAGGCGCAGGGCGATGCGGGCCGCGCGCGGGGACGCCGCGTCGTTGCCCGGTCCGTTCCCCATGTCAGCGCCGGAACCGGTAGCCGTGACCGCGCACGGTGTCGATGTGGTCCGCGCCGATCTTCTTGCGCAGCCGCTGGACGCTGAGGTCGACGACGCGGGAGTCGCCCTCCCACCCGTAGTCCCACACCTCGCGCAGCAGTTGCTGCCGCGACAGCGCCACCCCCGGCGCGGCCACGAACTGCAGGAGCAGGCGCAGTTCGGTCGGGGTGAGGGCGACCGGTTCGCCGTCGCGGCGCACTTCCAGGGCCAGGGTGTCCACCGTCAGATCGCGGAAGGCCCGTACGTTGTCCTGTGCCGCAGGTGCGGCCGGGTCTGCGGTGAAGTCGGCGCGCCGCAGCAGGGTGCGGATACGGGCGACCAGGACGGTCGTGTCGACGGGCTTGACCACGTAGTCGTCCGCACCCGCTTCCAGGCCCGCCACCACGTCCAGGGAGTCGCCGCGCGCCGACATCATCAGGATCGGTGCCTGGCTGGTCTCCCGGATCCGGCGGCACAGCCCGATGCCGTCCAGGTGCGGCAGCATGACGTCCAGGATCAGCAGGTCGTGGCCGCCCTCGCGGAAAGCCTCCAGGCCCGACAGCCCGTCGGGTGCGGTCGACACCCGGTAGCCGTACCGCTCGAGGACCAGGCCGACGGACCGGCGGATCACCTCGTCGTCCTCCACCAGCAGGACGTGGACCGGCTCGGGGCCCCGGTCTTCGCGGGCGGCGGACTTGCCCGTGGCGGGGGCGGGGGCGTGCTCTGGCATGGTGTCACCTGGTGTTCGTTTCGTAGGGGGATTGCTACGCCGCAGGTGGGCGTCCCACCGGCACCGACGGTAGCGGCTCGGCGCGGCGGGCACGAAGCAGCACGGTCGGCCGGGCCGTCCCGGCGCGGCAGCGGCTCACAGCCGCACCGAGGCCGCGACCGGCAGGTGGTCGCTGCCGGTGCGCGGCAGGGTCCAGGCCGAGACGGGCGTGAGGCCCTTGACGAGGATCTGGTCGATCCGGACCAGCGGGAACGAGGCCGGCCAGCTGAGACCGAGGCCCGCGCCCGCCTCGGACTGGGCCGAGCGCATCCCCGCCACGACGCCGGCCAGCGCGCGGTCGTCGGTGGTGCCGTTGAAGTCGCCGACGACCATGACCCGGGGCAGCGGCTCGGCCCGCACCGCCTCCGCGAGCTTGTCCGCCGCGTCGTTGCGCCGTCCGGTGCCGAAGCCGGACGCAGGGTGGACGCGGACCGAGGCGAGGTGCGCGCTGTAGAGGGCGAGCGGGCCTCGGGGGGTGTCGACGGTGGCCCGCATGGCCCGGACCCACGGCATGATCATGACCGGCTGTGCGTCGCGCAGCGGGTACCGGCTCCATATCCCGACGGTGCCCTGCACGGAATGGTGCGGGTAGGCGGCGGCCAGTTCCTCCGTGTAGGTCTCCGCCGAGCGCGACATCTCCTGCAGGGCGATGACGTCGGCGCCGGAGGCGGCCAGGGTACGGGCCGTGCCACGCGGGTCCCGGTTGTCCGCGTCGATGTTGTGGCTGATCACGGTCAGGTCGCCGCCGGATCCGGTCTTGTCCAGGAACATGCCGCCGAACATCGACGTCCACACCAGGGCCGGCAGCAGCACCGCCAGTGCGGCCTTCGCCGAGCGGCGCAGCGCCGCGAGGGCCAGCAGTGCGGGCACGGCCAGGCCGAGCCAGGGCAGGAAGGTCTCCAGGAGGCTGCCGATGTTGCCGGGCTCGTTGGGCACGAGCGAGTGCCCGAGCATCAGCAGCGCGAGGGCCACTGCGGCGGCGACGGGAATCCACCCGGCCCACCGGGTGCCGGAACGGGGACGGGAGTCGGGCTGCTCCGCACCCGGGGCGGGCGCGGGGGCCGACGGCACGGGTGCGACAGACGCCTCGGGGCGCGAGCCGGGATGCAGGGCGCTCACGACAGACCCCCCTCACCGCTGCGGCCGGCCCGTTCGCCGTCGAGTGCCGCGGGCAGCCGAGCGCGCAGCGCCTCGATGAGCTCACCGCTGCGCTCCAGGGCGGCCGTCATGCCCTCGTTCGGGGTGGTGTTCGCCCGCTGGGCGAGGGTCACCCCGACGGCGAGGCGGTCCTTGCCGCCCGCCCTCACCTCGGCAGCCCACATCAGATTGCCTCCCGCGGGCGTGGTCGAGCCGGTCTTCAACCCGACGACGCCGCGCCGCTCCAGCAGCTTGTTGGTGTTGACGACCGGGCCGGAGATGCCCGGTACGGTCGTCTCGCGCGTACCGACGACCTGGCGCAGCACCGGCTGCTCCATGGCCGCCCTGGCCAGCTTCAGCTGGTCGTCCGCGGTGCTGCGGGTGCTCTGCTCTATGCCGCTGGCCCCGGTGTACGTCGTGGCGGCCATCCCGAGGTCTTTCGCTGCCCGGTTCATCTTCCGGACGAACGCCTCCTGGGAGCCGCCGTCCCAGCGGGCGAGGAGCCGGGCGACGTTGTTGCCCGACCGGAGCATCAGCAGTTCCAGCATCTGGCGCTGGGTCAGGCTCTGCCCCTCGCGCAGTGGCACGGTCGACTCGCTCAGAGAATGCGACTCCTGCGCCGCCGTCGCGTCAACGGTGATCCTCGGGCCCTGCTCACCGCCCTTGAGCGGATGCTCCCGCAGGATCACGTACGCGGTCATCACCTTCGCGACACTGGCAATCGGAACGGGTGCAGCCCCGCCCCGACTGCCGAGCGAGCCGAGACCCTCCACGGCGATGCTCGTCTGACCCTCGCCGGGCCACGGAAGATCGATCCTGCCGGCGATCGCCGCGAGGTCCCCCATCGTGGCGGCGGCCGCAGTGCCCCGGTCACCGGCCAGGCCGAGACCGGCATACGCACCGCCGCCGAGCACCACCGCCAGCGCCAGCGCACCGCACACCACACGCCTCCCGGGGACCCGGGCCCCCAGCGTCTTCCTCGTCTTCATCACCACTCCACCTCTCCACCGCCGGCCGCACGGCAATCCGTGCACGGCCCACAGCCTGGAAGAGCGCCGCATCACCACGATCAGAACCCCGCATCCGAGGACACTCGGTCTTGTGTCGATCCTGTATCGGCCCCCATGACGACGCGCTGCCGGCCGTCGTAACTCAGCTTGATCCAGCGGCCGCCCGGCGCATCGATCCGCACCACGGGCCCCGGTTGCCGTCCAGCCGGGTCAGCCGCACCTTGTTGCCGAAGCGGTCACGGATCTCGCTCATCGGCCGGTACTGGGGGACACCCGAACGGTGCCGTCGCGGAACCTGAGCTCGCACTCCTTCCTGTCCCGGTTGACGATCTTCGCGCCGCGGAACCCGTTCTTTGGCGAAGGCTGACCGATCCACGGTGTGTCCGCGGTCGACGACCGCTCTGTGCGCCGGCGCATCACGTCGAAGACGGGATCACCGAGTGGCCGTGGCAGCACCACTCCGGCGGCCGTGACCGAGCTGCTCGGGCTGATCCCCGGCGTTGCGGCGCGCCCGCTGCCGGAACCGCTACCGGGCCCGTGCGTTGGGCTTCTCCCCGTCCTGGGCCTGCTGGGCTCGGGTGGCGATCATCTGGGCCAGCGATTCGAGCGTTCTGACTTCGTAGTCGTCGTTGCTGCCGCGCTCGGACACGTAGACGACGACGGTGCCCACCCGGGCGTACGCCTGCCCCTCCCCCGCTGAGAACTCGACGGCCGAGGACTCCTGGCCGAGGGCTGGTATGGACAGCAGCTTTCCACCCAGATCCTCCCGGATCATCTCGCGGTAGATCCGCCGTGCGTCGGCGGCCGACGCACAGGCGGCCACACCGAAGCCGGCCGACTGGTCGGACTGGTTGCGGAAGGATGACTGGGCGAGGCTCAGGATCCCTTGGCACTTGTCGGGCGACTCGTCGCAGGCTGTGACGGCCGGCTCGGATCGGATCGTCCAGCCGGCGGGCATGCTGTGCAGGTCGGGCGTGATCGCCTTGACCGCCTCGGGGTCCTTGAGGACGGTGACCTTGTGCCCTGATCCGTCCGACAGCGGACCGTCGTCGCCGACCGGACCGGACAGCCCGTAGATCGCCAGGGCCAGTACGACGGCCACCACGACGAGGACCAGGCGCGCGATCGGGCCGCCCTTGCGGATCGTGGGGCTGGTGGGCGGCGCGGTCGGCACGGGCGGGACCAGCAGGCTCGCGAGGTGGGCGGCGAACGCCGGGTCCTCGGCCAGCACCTCTGCCAGCTTCTCGCGCAGCCGTGCGCGGGCGTCGGGGTCGTCCGGTGCCTGCTCGACCGCCGACACGGTCTCCACCCCCTGCCGCACGCCGCTCAGTCGGCCCCGCACCAGCTCGACCGCCATCGTGCCCACCGCCCCGCCGGCCCCGCTGACCGCGGCCCCGGCCGCCCGTGCCACCGCGTCCACCGCCGCGGCCGCCAGCTCCACCCCACCGGCCATGCCGTATCCCCCAGGCCTCTGAAGTTCTCCAACCAGTCATGCGCGTAGGTGAGTTGACTTCCTGTGCAAGTCAAAAAGCAACCCCCGTGACGGGTGGGGGAGCGGAGGAAACGGTCAGCAGCCGAAGATGACGGGCCGAAACAGGAGCCGGTCGAGCGTCGTGGCCGGGTGCAGCACGTACCAGACATCGCCCCGAGGGGCCCGGGCTATGTGGAGTGCCGGCGGCCCCGCGCCAGAGGGCAAGGGCCGCCGGGCGTGGATCAGGTCGCCTTGGCCGGCGTGGAGAGTTGGAACATCAGCGCCCACATCACCGTGAGGGCGGCGACGACGTACCAGACGCTGCCCGCGAAGGCATCCCTCACGGTGGTGCCGCGGCTGCCCGCGGGGGCCCTGATGGTGGCTGAGAGTGGACACCGTCTGCTTCTCGTGCGCGGGATGACAGACTGCACAGATGATCGAAGATCTTCCCGCCGGCCTGAGGGCCCGGCACCTTGCCGACGAGGACCATCTCCGCGTGCTGGGCGTACTGGACATGTGGTGGGACGGCCTGAAGGGGGAAGCAGGAGCGACGGAGCGTGCGCTGCTTCTGCCCCGGCTGTACTTCCAGCACTTCACCACCACCAGTTTCCTGGTTGAACGAAGTGACGGAAAGGTGGCCGCCTTCCTGGTCGGCTTCCTGTCGCAGACAGAGCCCGAGACCGCCTATGTCCACTTCGTCGGCGTGGACCCGGCGCTGCACGGGCAGGGCGTCGGGCGTGGCCTCTACCGGGCCTTCTTCGCACTCGCCCGGTCCCACGGCCGCCGTTACGTCCACTGCATCACCAGCCCGGAGAACACTGCGTCGCAGGCATTTCACACCCGGCTCGGCTTCACGGCCTCGGCTGTGAAGCCGGACTACGACGGCCCCGGACTCGACCGGGTGGCGTTCACCATCGACCTCTCCGCAGATCCGGTGGAAATCCCCTGACTTGATCTTCAACACCCGAGGCGGGGTTCGTCGTACGCGGAGTGGCCCCGCTGCCTCGCCCGCGCATACGGCCACGCGGCGGCCGTGCGCCACACCTCGGCTTCTCCGCTGTGCGCACCCGTGATCCGCGGGACACGGTTCGGACCGGTGCTAACCGGTCGCGAGGGCCTCGGTGGCGTTGCGGACCGAGGTGTCGACGGCGCGGCGGTCCGCTTCCAGCTCCGCCAGGTGCGCCCGGACGTACCCCTGCTGCAGGCGGGTCTCGGCAGCATGCCAGACCTCGGCGACCCGCAGGGCGCCACGGCAGGAGGTGTCGGCGACGGCGGTGGACGTCTCCAGGAGCGTGACGGGGTGCGGCTTGCGGCCGAAGCGCTCGTCGTCGAACAGCGCGACCGGATCCTTGTACGTGAAGCCCTTGCCCTTCATGCAGGCCGACCAGCGGGCGAACACCGCTTTGACCGCAGGGTCCTTGAGGGACTCGTGGAAGGACCGGCCGAACAGACCGGAGGCCAGGGCCGTGGCGCCGTAGGTTTCCGTGCCCAGGCGCCGGCGCGCCTCGCCGAAGCAGCCGTCCTTGGGGATCTTCCGGCCGCGGAAGGTGCCGGCCCGCACCTCCGGACCCGCACCGGCCAGCACCTCCGGGGGCAGACCACTGCCCCCGAGGACCACCTCGACGTCCGGGGAGCGCCGGGGCGCGGCGTCCGCGGTGCGCAGCGCCTGCTCGTAGCGGGCGACCTGGGCCGGGTCCGGCTGGAATCCGCGGGTGGCGGCGGCCGCCGCGTCGTGGATCCCGTACCGCCAGTCCATCTCGTTGCGCGGGCCGACCACGGGCAGTTCGGCCGGCGGGGCCCATCGCAGACCGAAGTCCTTCATGCAGGTGCGGACCAGTGTGCGTTCGGCCGCCACCAGGGTGCTGCGCTGCTCCTTCGTGGGCCGGTAGGCCATCAGGGGCAGCGTCCAGCCGGAAGGATCGCTGGGCTGCCGCTCTGCGCCGGCACTGGGTGACGGCCCGGCGGCCACGGCCTGTCCGTCCTGTCCCGCCGAGCAGCCCGTCGTGGCGAACAGGGCGGCCAGGCCCGCGGCCAGGAAGGTGGTGGTCCGGCGGCGGCTACGGGGCATGGCGCATTCCTTCGTGGCGGGGCGGGGGAGGGCGATGGGAGAACACCGGTCCGGCGCCGCCGGGGCGCCGGACCGGAGGGTGGGCGTACGGCTCAGACGCGGGTGCAGTTCGCGAACTGGATGGACCGGTTGTTGTTCCGGGTGGGACCCAGGTCGTGTCCGGAGCGCGGCGAGTACGTGTCGAACTTGCCGCTGGACGCGCCCGAGTAGCCCGCGTAGTAGTAGACGGTCGCGCAGTAGCCCTCGTACCAGTTGTAGGCGGAGGCCGCGTTGTTCGCGACGATCTGGCCCAGACCGTCGTTGGGTCCGCCGCAGAAGTACAGCGGGTTCGAGGTGGAACCGTTGGAGACCGACTTCAGGTCCCAGATGTTCTTGCCGATGTTGATCCACGCGCCGCCGTAACCGGGCCGGTAGTAGAAGCGGAAACGGAACTCCTCGGACTGCGGCGAGCACTGCTCCGAAACGCCGAACTGCGTGTTGTACGCGTTGCGCTGCTCGTACGGCTGGTCGTAGAGCGGGTTGCCCTCGGCCAGCGCGGAGCCCGCCGTGCCCAGGGCGCTCGCCGCCATCAGGCCCGCCACGACGGCGGTGCGGACGCGGTTGCGACGTTTGTGGGGAGAGGTCTTCATGGGGACTCCTGAGGTCGTGGCCGCACCCGGACGCCCCGCGGCAGATGGCCGCCGGCAGTCCGGTGCGCAGGGGAAGGGGAGAGGGGACGTCCGGAGACCGCGGCGGGCCGCTGCCGGACAGCCCGCACTCTAGGGCCGCTCACGCGCCGTCCCGCTGTCCCAGCCGTCTCAGGGACATCCCGGGACCGGTGGTACCGCTCTCGGCGGGGGCTTCCCGGCCGGGCCGGGGACCCTGCGCAGGACACCGCGCAGGAACCCGCCGGGCCCTTCCCGAGACGCCGGGCCGAGACGCCGGGAGCTGCGACGTTCAGGTGCTTTATGCGTCAACTGACGGGAGGGCGCGCTGGATCGCGGCCAGATCCACTTGCCGCTCTCCCCGACCGGAGAGACGATGAAGATGAGCTCCGGCCCAGGGCCGGGCCCCGGATCTTCCCGGTGGCGCCGGGCGGCCCGAACGCCTCACGCAACCGGTCCCGTGATCTGCATTCGCTCTCTTGCGACGCCCACTTGGGGGCCCGGATGGCGAGAATTCCGCGTGGTGCAGTCGATGCCCGCGGCCGTCAGGCAGTGCTGCACGATCACGAGGGTGCACTGATGGCACTGGACCTGGAGAACGGCGCACTGCTGTGGAGGCACGGGCCCGGCCTGCGACCGTGCGCGCTGCTCGCCGGCTCGGTCGTGACGCTGAGGATCGTCCCGTCGCCGGTGCTCACGGTCGTGGTGCTCGACGCCGTGACCGGCAAGGACCGCTGGACTTCGGAGCCGGTCGACCTCCCGCCGTGGGCACGCTGCACCCTCGACGACACCCGCGAGTTCACCCTGCGGACCGAGGAAGGGGACGACGCAGTGGTGCTCCGCTGGGTCGCCCGTACCTGGTACCGCGGGGGCGCCGCCCCGAGCACAGCCGTCCTGGAGGACTCCCGGCGCACGGCGCACGGAGCCCTGAGGGTCACGCTGGCAGGCGCTGGCTCCCCTTCGCTGGAAGTCCTCCCCGCGGCGACAGCCGGGGCAGAGGCATGGGCGGAAGCGGGGGCGGAGGCAGCGGGGGTCCCGCAGGCGGCCGGCGCAGATGTACCACCCTCCGTACCACCGGCGGCTTCCTCCGATCGACAGCCGTCCGTACTGGACCAGAGCCTGGTCGGCGACAAACGCATGCAGCTCCTCCTGCACCCCGGCTCCGGCGCCGTCGTCCTCAGGGCCGCACATGCCCGCACCGGCACGCTCGCCTGGGAGGTGGAACTGGACCGCGAGACCACGAGGCGGGCACCCAGGCTCCGGCCTTAGACACGGAAGACACGCACGCACTCACTCACCCACCGCACTGTTCCGACCGGATCGGGGCTGGCGTCATGACCATCTCAGACGAAGAAGTCGCCCAGCTGAAGCACATCAGCGTCGCACAGGTCCAGTCGCTGTGCCGTTCCCGCGGTACGACGAACGAGACCCTCGCGGCCCTGCCCGAGGCAGCGGTAAGGAGGGCCCTGCTGCGCCTCGACTTCCCCGACCTGCCCACCGCCCGCGGGCTCTTCCGCCTCAAGCAGGAGCGCGGTGACGACGGAAGGGTCCGGCCGCACGGACTGGGCGCGGCCCACGCCCAGGTGGAGGGCCTGCTGAGTCGCGAGGCGCCACACACGACGGCCGGTGTGCCGACGGGTGGGGGCGGCGGCCGGGCCCGCCGGACGGGACCGGCACCGACGGCCGGCATGCAGCTGTCGAACTGGGCGTGGCTCGGCCCCGGGAACATCGGCGGTCGGACCCGCGGCCTCGTGATCGATCCGGCGGCCCCGGACAGGATGTGGGCCGTGAGCGCGGGCGGCGGGGTGTGGCACACCGAGGACGGCGGGGCCCTGTGGGCACCGGTCGACGACTTCCTGGAGAACCTCTCCTGCGGCTGCATCGCCATGGACCCGTCCGACGCGTCGACGATGTACGTGGGGACCGGTGAGGCCTTCCAGAACCTCGACGCCATCCGGGGCAACGGCATCTTCCGCACCACCGACGCGGTCACATGGACCCCGATCAGGGCCACCCAGACCCCCGACTTCCAGTTCGTGAGCCGGATCGCGGTGTCGCAGGACGGGACCGTCGTCCTCGCGGCCACCTCCACCGGCCTCTTCCGCAGCGCCGACCCCGCTCGGGACACATGGACCAACGTGCTGGACCACCCGCTCGGCGACGTCCGGTTCGATCCGCAGGACAGCGACAACGCCGTGGCCGGGGCGCTGCGTGCCGGCGCGGCCTGGTTCAGCCGGGACGAGGGCCTGACCTGGGACCTCGCGGCCGGCGGCCCGTGGACCGGCCGGGTCGAGCTCGCGTACGCGCGGAAGGACCCCGACACCGTCTACGCGTCGGTGCAGATGACCACCGGCCAGATCTGGCGTTCGCAGGACGGCGGAGCGTCCTACACGCGGAGGAAGACGCTGGCCCCCGACGGCCTGCCGTCGGACTACCTCGGCGGTCAGGGCTGGTACGACAACACCATCTGGGCCGGGGACCCGACCGACGCCGACCTGGTGGTCGTCGGAGGCGTCGACCTGTACCGCAGCACCGACGGCGGCGACCATCTGGCCGAGATCAGCACCTGGTGGGAGCCCGCCTCGGTGCACGCCGACCAGCACGCGATCGTCGCGCACCCCTCGTACGACGGGGTGACCAACCGCACGGTGTTCTTCGGCAACGACGGCGGTGTGTTCAGGGCGGACGACCTGCAGGCCGTCGGAGCCGAGCCGGAGCCCCCGTTCGTGGACGGCTGGACGGGGCTGGTGAACGACTACGGCGTGACGCAGTTCTACGCCGGGGCGGGCCACAGCGGCAGCGGAAAGATCATCGGCGGTGCGCAGGACAACGGCTCGCTCGTCTTCGACCCCGCCATCGGCACCCACGACTGGCGGGAGTTCTTCGGCGGTGACGGCGGCTGGTGCGCCTCCGACCCCACCGACCCCGACGTGTTCTACGGCGAGTACGTCTTCCTCAACATCCACCGCAACACCGACGGCGCCACGACCGACGACACGCAGGGCGACCGCTACATCAGCGGTCAGTTCTTCAACTTCGCGACGCGCGAATGGTCCTGGAAGCCGGTGCCGTTCAGGATCCCGGACGCGAAGAGCGAGAACGCTCTCTTCATCGCACCGTTCGTGCTCGATCCCAACGACGAGAACCGGATCCTGGCGGGCGGCGTGTCACTGTGGCGGACCGACAACGCCAAGCAGCCCAACACCGTCGCCACCGGACCGACCTGGCGGGCGGTCAAGCCCGGCACCGGTGCGATGATCAGCGCGATCGCGGTGGCGCGCGGTAACTCGGACGTGGTGTGGGTGGGCCACGAGGACGGCATGGTCTTCCGCACCGCCAACGGCACTGCGGCGACGCCGACCTGGGCGCGTATCGGTGCGACGGGGCCGAGTCCGCTGACGCCACGACGCTATTGCACCGGCATCACCGTGCATCCGACGGACCCGGACACCGCCTACGTCTCCTTCGGCGGATACGAGCGCGGCAACCTGTGGGTGACCACGGATGCCGGGGCGTCGTGGACCAACCTCGCCGCCGCGCTGCCGCAGGCGCCGATCAGGGCCCTGGCGGTGCATCCGAGGCGCACGGACCTGCTCTACTGCGGCACCGAGGTGGGGTTGTTCGCCAGTGAGCACGCCGGGGCGAGCTGGTCGCCGACGAACGAGGGGCCGACCAACTGCTCGGTCGACGACCTGTTCTGGATGGACGAGGTGCTGGTCTGCGTGACCCACGGCCGCGGCATGTTCCGGATCGACCTGTCGACGGTGCCGTAGGGCGGGCAGCGATGGAGCCGTTCCTGATTCCGGTCGTGCTTCTCGCGGTGGCGGCCGCGTTCCTGCTGTCCGCTTCGGCCGGATTCGGGGGCAGCCTGATCCTCGTTCCCACGCTGGCGCTGGTTCTCGGCACCAAGTCCGGGGTGGCGCTGGCGGCCCTCCTCCTCGCCGCCAACAACCTGGTGAAAGTCTTCGCCTACCGGGCGACGCTTCCCTTCCGCAAGGCCGCGGTCGTGATCGTGCTGGTCGCCGCGGGGGCATTCGTGGGCGCCAAGCTGCTCGTCTCCGCACCGGAACGGGCGGTGACGCTCGCGGTCATCGCGAGCTTCGCCGCCGCGTTCCTGGCGGAGGCCTTCGATCTGACCCGCTCGCGGCGGGTCGGCTCCCCGCTGCTCGCCTTCGCTTCGGGTGCGACGTCCGGTTTCAGCGGCACGTCCGGCCCCCTCAAGGGGCTCGCGGTCCGTGGACTGGATCTGGACCGCCTCCACCTCGTCGGCGCGCTCTCCCTGGTGTCGCTCGTCGGGGACGTGACGAAGAGCGCCGTCTGGACGGAGGCCGCGCTGCTGAGGGGCGGGGACTACCTGGTGGCTCTGACGTGCGTGCCGCTGATGTTCGGCGCGACGTTCCTCGGCAGGCGTTTCAACACCGGAATCGGTGAGCGGGGCTACACGGGCCTGTTCTGGACCGTGATGGCCGGCTACACCGGGCGCCTGCTGGCCGGCCTGTGACCCCGACCGCCCCTGTGCGAGTGCGCGGCGGAGGGCGGCGGACACCGCGGCCGGCCCGGCGCCGTCGTGCCGTCAGCCGGCCAGTGCGGCGGCCGGCCGGGAGTAGGCGGGCCGGGAGCGCTCGGCCCAGCGGGCCACCGCCGGGGCTGCGAGTCCGGCCGCGGCGAGCATCGCGCCCATCACCAGCCACCCGATCCATCCGTGCTGCACGATCAGCAGCGCCGTGACGGCGGGGGTGATCGCCGTGCCCAGTTGGGTGGTCAGCCCGAACATGCCCTGGTACTGGCCCTGAGCGTGCTCGGGCGCGAGCTCGTACGACAGTGCCCAGGAGCCGGCGCTGTAGAGGAGCTCGCCCACGGTGTGGATCGCGACACCGGCCACGAGCAGGACCACCGCCACCCAAGTGGAGCGGCCCGAGGCCAGGGCGATGGCGGCACAGCAGGCGGCCAGCCAGAGTCCGGACCGGAAGAGGGCCCGGGCGCCGCCGCGCACGTCCTCGGCGCCCTTGCTGACCGGCACCTGCAGGAAGACGACCATGACGGTGTTGATCAGCAGCAGGGGGGCGAACACGGACATGGGCGCCTGGGTGTTCTCGGCGATCCAGATGGGCAGGGCCACGTCGAGGATGCCGGCGTTCATCATCAGGACGGCGTTGATCATCCCCACTGCGACGAACGGGCCGTCGCGCAGGACGCCCCACGGGGACTCCTCGGCGGGCCGCGGCACCTGCGGCACCGTGTCCAGGGCGAGGAACGCCAGACCCGCCACGACGAAGAGCGCACCCGAGGCGATCAGCGCGCCGGTGTAGGCGGCGGGCGAATCCGCATTGAGCACCAGGCCGCCGAGGAGGGCGCCTACGGAGAACCCGACGTTGGTCACCGAACGGAGGTAGGCCCGGGTGCGGACCCTCTCCTTCTGCGGGACCGCGAGGGCCACGAGCGCGCCGCGCGAGGCACTCGATGCGGAGTCCGTGACCGCGACCAGGGCGGCGGCTGCGACCAGCGCCCCGAAGCCTCCGACGAGGACGTATCCCCAGACCGCCACGCCCTGCAGAACGACGGAGCAGATGGCCGTGGGCCGTGCTCCGAGCACGTCGCTGGCGTGGCCGGCGGGGATGCTGACGATCATGCCGACGACGGCGGCGATCGCCAGGGCGAGGCCCACGCTCGTGGAACTGATCTCCACGGAGCGCGTGAGGTAGAGCACGATGATCGCGACGACGACGCCGTTGCCGGTGCTCCGGGCGAGCGTGCTCAGCGCCAGCACCCACAGGGGGCGCGACGAGGGCAGCAGCGAGCGAACGGATACCGCCCTTTTCTTCTGTTTCAATGCGGACTCCATGACGCGCGCGAATAATCAGAATGAATCTCATCAGAGTGCATTCCGATGATCAACATGATTCAGGGCGGATTTCTGTGAGCTTCCTCACGTGGCCGGTTCCGGTGTGCGGCACTAAATTAAACACACTCGTAACGATGATCAGAGGGACCCTGTGGCAAAGCAAGAATCCGTTCTCCACATTGGCTGGATGTTCCGGGCGGTCGCCGCCCTGCACCGCTCGGGAGCCGAGGTCACCTGTGTCCTCACCCCGGGCGACACCGAGGCTGCCCGGCGCGAATTCCCGAATATGAGGACCGTGCTGGTAACCGACCAGACGAGTGTCGACCAGGCACTCGCCGGTCTGGAGAGGAGCGGACTGGACCTGCGCGCCTTCGACGCGGTGTGCAGCGGCCTCGAGTTCTGTCTGGCCACCGCGGCCGTGCTGTCCGACCTGGCCCGCATCACCGACCGGGCCGCCTTCGGAGCCGTCGCCATGCGAGACAAGGATGTACAGAAATCGCTGGTCAGGGCCGCGGGCGTGAGCACCGCGCAGTGTGTCGCCGTGAGCGGCCCGGCGGATGTGGCCGCCCACCCCGACCGGTTCCCGGTCGTGGTCAAGCCGCTCAGCGGCAGTGGCGCGCTGGACACGTTCCGGATCGACGGCCGGGACGCCCTGGACGCGTACGTGCGCACCACGGACACGAAGGGCCCCTGGCTTGTCGAGGAGTTCATTTCCGGTGCCGAATTCCAGGTCGACGGCGTCGTGAGCGGTGGTGAGGTCACTTTCCTTTCGATGGGCCGCTACCTTGAGAACATAATTGATATCCACGATGGCGGACTCGTCGGCTGCATTGCCCTCCCGCCGGCCCTGCACGTGGAGCTCTACGAAAATGCCAAGACTGTCGCGCGCGATTCGCTCAAGGCCCTGGAACACGCCGACGGTGTGTTCCACATGGAGGTTTTCGTACGCGACGGGGACATAGTTTTCGGGGAATGCGGTGCACGAGTCGGAGGCGGCCGTACGGACGAGGTCGTCGAGCGCTCCTTCGGTGTGAACCTGCACGACGAATGGGTCCGCGGGGTGCTCCGTCGGCCCACCGGACCGGCAGGGCCCGGGAAGGGCGGCACCGGTTCCGTGCACGGTGACATGCACCTCTACGCTCCGCAGGGCCTGGTCCGGCAGGTCCCCTCGACGGACGAGGTGCTCGCCCGGCCCGGGGTCGTCCACGTCGAGCTGAAGATCGCCCCGGGTGCCACCATGCCCGACGTCACCTCCGCCTCGTACCTGCACGCCGGAGTCGCGGTGGTCTCGGGGGCCGACGACCGGGAGGTGGAGTCCCGGATGCGGGAACTGTCCGACTGGTTCGCGGCGAGCGTGGTCACCGAGTAGCCGCCGATCGGCCATCGGCCGGGGCCCGGACGGCCGGTGAGGGGGACACCCCCACCGGCCGCCCGGGCCCGCCGCGGTCACGCCGGCGACCGGTCAGCCCGGACCGTCCATCGGGTGCCGGGCCGCCTCCAGCCGTGCGACGGTGTACGGCAGGACCCCGCCGGCCGTGAAGTAGGCGCACTCCCGGAGCGTTTCGAGCGCGGCAACCGCTTCGAAGGACCGCTCGCTTCCGTCCCCGCGCCGGATGCGCACGGTGACCGCACCGCGCGGGCCCAGCCCGGCCAGACCCAGCAGGTCGATCTCCTCCGTCCCGTCGAGGCCCAGGGCTCCGGCGTCCAGTCCGGCCGGGAACACCAGGGGCAGCACGCCCATGCACACCAGGTTGCTCCGGTGGATCCGCTCGAAGCTCTTGGCAAGGACCGCACGCACACCCAGCAGCGCGGTGCCCTTGGCGGCCCAGTCGCGCGCGCTGCCACAGCCGTACTCCGCCCCCGCGACGACGACGAGCGGCACGCCCGCGGCCCGGTAGGACTGCGCCGCCTCGTGGATGGACACCACTTCCCCCGTCGGCTGCAGCCGCGTCCAGGGACCTTCCCGGCCGTCGGCCAGCGCATTGCGCAGCCGTACGTTGCCGAAGGTGCCCCGCACCATCACGTGGTGGTTCCCCCGCCGGGCGCCGAAGCTGTTGAACTCCCGTTCGGGCACGCCGAGCCCGCTCAGGTACCGGCCGGCGTCCCCGTCGCGGGGGATGGCCCCCACCGGCGAGATGTGGTCGGTGGACACCGAGTCGCCGAGCAGGGCCAGGATCCGGCCGCCCGTCACCTCTCCCGCGGCCGCCGGTCCGTCCGCAGGCTCGTCGAGGTACGGCGGCTCCAGGATGTAGTCGGAGCCGCCGGGCCACTCGTACAGGTCGCCGCGGGGGGCGTCGAGGGCGCGCCAGGCCGCGCCGCCCTCGTACAGGCCCGCATAGGCGGTGTCGTAGAGGTCGGCCCCGACGGCCGTACGGACCGCCTCGGCGACCTCCTGTGCGGTGGGCCACAGGTCGCGCAGGAACACCTTGCGCCCGCCGGGGGTGACCGCGACCGGTTCCGTCGTCAGGTCGCGGGCGACGGTGCCGGCCAGGGCGTACACGACGACCAGTCCGGGCGAGGCCAGGTAGGCGGCCTTCACCTGGGGGTGGATGCGGCCCTCGAAGTTGCGGTTGCCGCTGAGCACCGCCGCACCCAGGACGTCCTCCTCCGCGACCGCCCGGGCGGCCCCGGGCAGCAGGTCCCCGCTCATGCCGTGGCAGGTGGTGCAGCCGAACGCCACGGTGTGGAAGCCGAGTTCCTCGAGGGCGGGCAGTACGCCGGCCCGTCGGAGGTAGGCGGGCACCGTGCGGCTGCCGGGGGCGAGACTGGTCTTGACCCAGGAGGGGACGGTGAGCCCGAACTCGACCGCACGCCGCGCCACCAGGCCCGCGGTCAGCATCGATCCGGGATGCGAGGTGTTGGTGCAGCTCGTGATCGCGGCGATGAACACCGAGCCGTCGGCCGGCCGGTCGCCGCGGCCCCCGGGAGCGGGCGCCGCCGGCAGGCTCCGCGGGACGTCGCGCAGCGGAACCCGCTGATCGGGCCGGCCCGGACCTGCCACACAGGCTTCGACCTCGCCCAGGTCGACCGTCAGCACCTCCGGGTACCGCACCCGCGCGTCCGAGCCCGGCCCGCGGTAGAGGCCCTGCGCCCGGCAGTACCGTTCGACCAGTCCGACGTGCTCCTGGGGCCGGCCGGTGGTCCGCAGGAAGGCGAGCGTTTCGGCGTCGACCGGGAAGAGCGCGGTGGTCGCCCCGTAGTCGGGGGCCATGTTGGCCAGTGTCGCCCGGTCCGGAACGCCCAGCTCCGCGCAGCCCTCGCCGAAGAACTCGACGAAGGCGCCCACCACGCCGTGGCGGCGCAGCCGCTCCGTGAGGGTGAGGACCAGGTCGGTGGCCGTGGTGCCCGCAGGCAGCGCCCCCGTCAGCCGGACGCCCACCACCCGGGGCGGGGCGAGCAGCACGGGCTCGCCCAGCAGGACCGAGACCGCCTCGATCCCCCCGATGCCCCAGCCGAGCACGCCGAGTGCGCCGATCATGGGGGTGTGTGAGTCCGTGCCGAGTACGGTGTCCGGGCGGACGAGGCCTGCACCCTCCGGGCCTTCGGTCCGCACCACCACCTGCGCCAGGCGCTCCAGGTTGACCTGGTGCACGATGCCGTTGCCCGGCGGTACGACGCGGAAGCCGTCGAACGCCTGCTCCGCCCAGCGCAGCAGGGCGTAGCGCTCCCGGTTGCGGGAGAACTCCAGGCCCGTGTTGATGCGCAGCGCGTCCGAGGTGCCGGCCGCGTCCACGCGCACCGAGTGGTCCACGACGAGATCGGCGGGGACGGCCGGAACCACCGCGGCCGCGGGCAGCCCGCGCCGGACCGCCGCCGCGCGCAGGGCGGCGAGGTCCAGGGCGACGGGGACGCCCGAGAAGTCCTGAAGCACCACCCGGGCCGGCTGGAACGCCACGTCGGCCCCGCCGGCCGGCAGCAGGACCGCATCCAGTGCCTCCGGGCCGGCCTTTCCGGAGGCCACCACGTGGGCCGCGTTCTCCAGCAGCAGCCGCACCGTGTACGGCAGGGTGTCCAGCTCCACCCCGGCGGTCGCCGCGAGCTCCTCCAGTGGGTAGAGCAGGGCGCCGGGAGCCACGTCGTCACGCCGCACGGCTGTGGGGGCGGGCCCGGGGCGGGGGGCAGTTCGGTCGCTCACGGAGTCAGGCTCCTCTGGAGGGAAGGGGGAGTCCCGGGGCGGCGGAGCCGGCCTGCTCCAGCCAGGTGCCGAGACTCAGCAGGGGGAACACCAGACCGGCGGCGCCGGGGCGGCCGGCACGGACGTCGCCGAGGAACCGGTCGAGGCCCGCGGCCCGCAGTCCCGCGGCCGTGAACAGGTCCCGTCGTTCCCGGAGTTCACGCAGGACGCGCTCGCGCCGCGGTCCGGCGAGCCACTCGTCCACCGGGGCCCGGAACGGCTTCTTGACCTCGTCGGCCCAGCGGGGCAGCCGGTTCGCGTACGCCTGGCGCAGTGGCACCTTCGTCTGCCCTGCGCGTACCAGTTCGGACATCGGGAAGGACCGCCCCAGGGCGGGCAGGCCGCCGTGCAGGAACGGGGTCCGGCCTTCGATCCCCTGAGCCATCAGGAGATGGTCGGCCCGGCGCAGGAGTGGTTCGAGGCTGTGCTCGTACTCGAAGTCACGGACGGTCTCGGCCGCAGGCCGCCCGCCGCTGCGGGGCAGCGCGGCCAGGAGCGCTTCCCGCGCCGCAGCCCGGGCCTGCGGTGCGAGCAGGTCGCCGACGAGCGCGAGCCGGTCCGGCGAGAGGCAGAACTCCTCGGCGGAGCCGAGTCCGTCCAGTCCGAGGTAGCTGCGGTAGCCGCCGAACACCTCGTCCGCGCCCTCGCCCAGCAGGAGTACGACGATCCCCGACTCCCGGGCCAGGCGGGCCAGCGCGGCGTACATCGGGACGCTGGTCAGCGCGGTGGGCTCGCCGAGTGCCGCCACGGCCTCGCGGACTCCGGCGATGAGGTCCGCAGGCCCGAACTCCGTCCACTGGTGGCGCCAGCCGCGCCAGGCCCTGCCGGGCAGGCCCAGCTCGGCGACGTCGCGTACGCCGTCACCGTTTCCGCGGGGCACCACACTCACGGTGGCGAGGTCCTCGATGCCACGGTCCGCCAGTTCGAGGGCCAGCACCGTGGAGTCCAGCCCGCCGCTGAGCGCCAGGCCCAGCGGCCGGTCGGAGACGAGGACGCGGTCCACCGCACGGGCGACGGCGGCGCGCAGGGCCGACGGCGCCGTGTCCCGGGGGGCCGCCGCCGCGTCGGCCTGCCAGGGGCCGCTTCCCGGCAGCCGCTCGCACCGGCCCTCCTTCAGGAGCAGCCGGGCACCCGGCGGCACGGGCTCGATGTCCTCGTAGCACGTGCCGCCGTCCACGACCCGGCCGAGCAGCACGAACTGGGCCACGGCCGCGGGGCGGACGCGCGCCGGACCGAACAGGTCGAGCAACGCGGGTATCTCGGAGGCCACCGCGACTCCCTGCGGACCGCGCCGCAGATACAGCGGCTTGATCCCCAGGGGGTCGCGGCTGATCTCGACGGAGCCGTCGGGGGCCCGGCGCACCAGGGCGTACATGCCGTCCACGGCGGCGGTGCCGTGCTCCGCGACCGCCTGCGCCTCGTCCAGCCCGCCGCGCGGCACCGTCACCGGGGCCGCGCCGTCGCGCGCGCCGGACCCCACCGCGTACACCTCGCCGTTGAAGGCGAGGTGTACGCCGTCGTGGCCGGTGGTGAAGGGCACCCCGTCAGCGGGACGGCTGCGCACCCGGAGCCGGCACATGGCGACCGCGGATGCGGCGTCACCGGCCACTCCGTGACCGTCAGGCCCGCGGTGCGCCAGCCTGCCGATGCCGTGCCGGGCCAGGTCGCGCGCGTCCAGCGAGCTCCCGGCCCCGCTGCGGGCGGGAGCCAGGCTCACTCCGACGACTCCGCACACGGGTCAGGCGTCCTGGTGCCGGCGGACGGCCGCAGCCGTGTACATCCGGGTCTTGGGAGCCTGGCCGAACTCGGTGGCCGAGACCAGGGACAGTCCCCGGCCCTCGACCTCGGCGGCGGCGGCGAGAGCCAGCACGTCCTCGTGGTCGAACCGCTGCTCGCGGCCGCGCCCCCGGTACCAGTCGAGGAGCACCTCGCGGTCGATCCCGCCGTGCGGGAGCAGCGAGTCGGTGAGGACGTCACCGGCCGCGGCGAAGTCGATGACCTTCGAGTCGGCGTCGAAGAACGTGTCCAGGGTGCCGCGCTCGCGGCCGGTGTCGATCATCCGCTCGTCCATCGGGTACAGGCCGAGCTTGATGGAGGCGCGCACCTGGCCGCCGTCGGCGAGCAGGTCCAGCATGCCTTCCAGGCCCCGGCGCGCCTCGTCCTCGCTGAAGCGGTTGACCAGGCGGTCGTTGAGGACGAACTGCTGCGTGCCGCGCAGCTCCCGGGGCGCCCGCCCGGTGATGTCGTGGCGCAGGATCCGGCAGGAGTTCTCGGGCAGCGCCGCCCGCAGGTCCTCGCACATGCGCTCGGAGAAGTCCAGGACGGTGACCTCGGCGCCGAGCGCGATCAGGGCTTCCACGAGGTCCTTGGTGGAGGCGCCGACGACCGTGCAGCGCGTGCCGGCGGTGATGCCGGCGAGGAAGAGGCCGATCTCCTCGTCGCTGGGCTTGGCGGTGGTGCGCCCGGTCTCCCAGAACAGGGAGCCGATCAGGTCCCAGGCGGCGGCCTTGGTGTTCTCGGTCTGGATCGTCATCAGTTGCTCCGTACGGGGTCGATCAGGCTGGAGTTGTAGTCGCCCGCGAGGACGTGGTTGAGGTAGGTGCCGGCGCCGCCGACCACCCGGTATCCGTGCGCTACACCGGCGGGGATGAAGACCGATGCGGGGCTCTGCACGGGGAAGACCTCGTCGCCGAGCCACACCTCGACGGACAGCCCGCGGTAGCCCTCGCCTTCGCCGAGGAACATGAACAGGCTGTCGCAGTGGTGCACGTGGGTGTCGACGTGGCCCGCGCCGTAGTCGTCGAGCCGGGGGATCCGGCGCGCGATGCAGTACTGGTCCGCGCCGGGCACGAAGCGGTTGTCCACGAGGACGTAGCGCTCCCCGGGGCCGTGCCGGTGGTGGCGGAGTTCGGTGGCGGAGATGACCTGCGGGTCGACGACCCAGGAGGTCGGGTCGGCCGGCAGGGTCGGGCGGGCCACGGTGCCGGTCCGCCCGAACGTGGCGGGGGCGACCCATTCGTAGGAGCCGGGCTCGCGCTCCACTGCGCGGACGTGCAGCTTGGCGACGTGGTGGAAGACGTCACGGCCGACGACGGGCCGGCGGTGGTCGGGCATGGACCGGGAGTACGCGCCGACACGCCGGCTGAGGTCGTTGAGGAGGTCGCCGTCGGCGAGCGCGCGGACGCCCCGGTAGTGGAGGTTGGCGGCCAGGGCTGCGTAGTCCGTGATGCCGGCCCGTTCGCCGAGACCGTTGACCGAGGTCGACACCCAGGTGGCGCCTGCGTCGATCGCCGCGAGCGCGTTGGCCATGGCCAGCCCGCGGTCGTCGTGGAGGTGGACCTCGATGTCCACACCGGGGCAGCGCTTCTTCAGCTCCCGGATGCGGGCCGCGGTGTCCTGGGGCTCGAGGATGCCGAGGGTGTCGGCGAAGCAGATCCGTTCGGCGCCGGCCTCGATGGCCACGAGGTAGGCCTCGAAGAGTTCGGCGGGGTCGGTGCGGCTGCTGTCCTCGACGGTGAACCGCACGCGCAGTCCGAGTTCGCGGGCGTGGGTGACGGACTCGCTGATGCGTCCGTAGAGGCTGCTCAGGTCGCTGCCGGGCAGCCGGGAGCGGCGCGAGACGTCGTTGACGCCGAGGAAGATGCCGACCCAGGCGGCGCCGGTCTTGGCCACGGCCTGGATGTCGCCGAGGTGGGCGCGGGCATGGGCGAGCACGGGCGTGTCACCGGCCGCTTCGACGACGGCTGCCACGCGCAGCATCTCGGCGTGGTCGGCGGCGGGGTGGCCGCACTCGATGGTGTCCACCCCGGATCGGATCAGCAGGGTGGTGACTTCCACGCTCTGTTCGAGGGTGAAGCAGCCATGGGCCGACTGCATCCCTTCGCGCAGGGTGCTGTCGATGATGAAGGCCATCTGTTCTCCGGCGGCTGAGAGGGTCGCGGGGGTTTGTACGGTCACTGGGCACCGAGCGCTTGCAGAGCGTCCAACGGGAAGTGGTCCGTGGCTCCGAAGCCGGGAGCGGAGGAGTCGGCGAAGACGACGACCATGCCCCGGCGGTCGGCGGGCGAGGTGTTCGCGGCGCTGCCGTGGGCGAAGAAGCGGTCCCACATGACGCCGTCGCCGGGACGGAGCTCGAACTGCACGGGCTCGCGCAGTCCGTCCTCCTGGGCGTCCAGGCTGGGGTGCCAGCGGTACTGCGGCCGGTCGCGGTGCACGACCTCGCCGGCGCTGTGGGAACCGGGGCTGCCGAAGAGGCCGCCGTTGGCGGGCGACACCTCGGTCAGGGCGAACCAGACGCTGAACGCGCCCGGGTAGGTGTGGCTCCACAGCGCCTGGTCCTGGTGGAGTGCCACCTCGGTGCCGACCAGGGCCGGCTTGAGGAAAGCCGCATGGAAGACGACTGCGGCGCCGTCACCGATGACCTGCCGGGCCAGGTCGGTGACGCCGGCGCGGTTCAGCAGGGGACCCCAGACCCGAGGATCGTTCCACAGCAGCCGCCGGAGCTTGCGCAGCCGCCGGATGCCGTCGCCTTCGTCGTACTCGGGCTCGTACGAGGGGGAGACCTCGGCGGCGCTGTCGAGGCTGTCGAAGAACGCGACGGCCCGGCGGCGGTCCGCGTCGTCGAGAAGCCCTGGGAGCAGCTCGTAGCCGTCCCGTCGATAGCGGTCCAATTCGATGACGGGCATTGCTGTAGCTGCTTTCTCTTTCGGGGATCGACCGCAGTGCTGCAGCCGCTCCGGAAAACATCCGGGCAGCTTCATGTACAGGCGGAAGAAAAGCGAACCGGTCGGCGGGAGAAGATTCTCGGAATGCGGCTGACCCGGTATTCGGGAAGAAGGAGGGCCGGGCCGTCCGGAGAGCCCGCGTAGGCATGGCGGGGCACCGGTCCTCGACACGGTAAAAGGGTCGCGGCGCGGAGGGCCGGGCAGTCGGACGCCCGGATATCGTGTGTGCGCCGGTTTAAGCGGGGCTCGGCTCAGCCGAGGGCGGAGACGGGGCGGCCGAACTCTGCGGGGACGGCCCCGGGCGGCCATACGCCTCCCCGGTAGCTGCCCGCCGCGACCGCTCCGTAGAGCGACGCATACTGCTCGGGGAGCTCCGGGCTGCCGGCGAAAGCCAGCCAGAGGCGGAGCAGGAGGCGGCCTCGGCCGCCGCCGTCCGCGAAGGCGGTGCGCGCATGCAGGATGTGGAAGTTGTTGATCAACTGCAGGTCGCCCCTGCGGAGTTCCATGTCGAGGGACACGCCGGGCCGGTCGAGGACCTCGTCCAGTGCGGCCATCGCCGCGAGCTGGCCCTCGGTGAGGCGCGGAGCCGACGGGTGGCGCTGCGAGCCCTCGATGAACCGCCGCAGGTAGCGCATCGCGAACGACGTGCCCACCCGGCTGAAGACGGGGATCGCCGACCAGGGCGCCTGCCCCGGCTGCTCCTCGCCCCGGCGGTCGTTCGGGAACGGCTGGTAGAGCTCTTCCAGCAGGTCAGGGCGTTCATGCAGCAGCACGTCGTGGACGGCCTTGGAGGATACGAGCCGGCTGAGGCCGCCGGACACCGCGGGTCGGACGCACAGCAGCCCGATCACATCGGTGCGGTCCGCGTGGAAGGGCAGTGCCGCGGAGCTCTCGTAGCCGCGCTGGACGGGGCTTGTGATGTCGGCGCCGCGGTCCTCGACCCGGCCGAGCAGATCGGCCTTGCGGCTCTGGGTGACGGGGCGGCCCAGGAGGAGTCCGAAGAGCCAGTAGGCCATCTCGGTCTCCCGCGGGTCCTCGGCGTCCACCGGGAAGCCCTCGACGACGGCGAAGCCGGGGCTGCCGGCGAGCCGGCGGCTCAGTTCGGCCGCGAACTCCTCGGTCAGGTCCAGCCCGTGAGGCTTGGGTGTGGCGAGATTCAGCCGGTCGCCCGCAGCCAGTGCGGCACGTGCGGAATGGGTCAGCTCTGCCGCGACCTCGGGCGGCACGGGGATGCGCCACTGCTGTTCGTCGCCGGCCATGGAGGCTCCCAGCCAACCATCGTGTACCAGAGCGTCCGGCCCTTTTGCCGACGGTGCTCCTGATTGAACGGGAGAAAGCACAGAAATCGCTCGCTACTCAATTTGTATACGCGTACAAGACCTTTGTTCATTTTGTGAATGCGGGTCTTTTAATTTCATTCGAAACACATGATCACCCTAGTCGGGCTCAAGCGATCATGTCGATGTGACGATGGTCACGAGGGTCGTGAAATTTCTCGAAGCCTTGGCCTGTCGGCCTTCCGTGAATTCTGTGGAGAGGGTGTGGAGATCTGAATCCGTGATTCCACTTTCCGTCGTCGAGAAGGTGACCTGAGTCATACCGGAACAGCGGTTGATCATGGATAGGATGCAGCCGCCCAGGGCAGGCCATCCCTGCCAGGAGGCTGCGCGGACGCGCCCGGAAGCCCCTTCACGGCGCCCTCGAACCCGCAGCTCACTCCCTGGCCGCCACATGCACCTGACCCAGTCGACCCTGGAGAACCATGCCCCGCCGTCTGTTCACCTCGGAGTCCGTGACCGAGGACCACCCCGACGACCCCGCCCACCGGACCGGCGACACGGTCCCCGGCACCGACCTGCCCGCCCGCCCCACGGACCGGAGGTGACCGTGGACACCGCAACCGCCGCGCCCGGCACCGGAGCGCCGCACTCCCTCGTCGACGTGTTCACGGCCGTGGCCACCGCCGGTCCGGACCGGCTCGCCGTGTCGGACGAAACGGGCCGGTCCGACTACCGCGCACTCGACGCCTGGAGCCGTCGCATCGCCCACACGCTGCACACCGCCGGAGTGCGCCCCGGCGACAGGGTCGCCCTGCGGATGGACGCCGGACGCGCCGCCGTCGCCGCCCTCCTCGGCATCCTGCGCGCGGGAGCCGCATACGTCCCCCTCGACCTGCGCAACCCCGCCGAGCGCAACGCGTTCATCGTCGCCGACAGCGGCGTCCGGCACCTGGTCGGCGAACGGGACCCGGACTGGGGCCAGGAGCTGAGGCACACCGGGTCGGGGACGGTCGCCGCACTGGCCGAGGGCCCGGACCGGACCGGCCCGGAGACCCTCCCGCAGCCCTCCGGCGAGGACTTGGCCTACGTCATCTACACCTCCGGTACCACCGGACGGCCGAAGGGCGTTCCGGTACGGCATGCGAGCGTCGTCGCCCTGCTGGCCGCGGCCCGCGACCGCTTCGTGTTCGAACAGGACGACCGCTGGCTGCTGTTCCACTCCCTCGCCTTCGACTTCTCCGTGTGGGAGCTCTGGGGCCCGCTGTCCACGGGCGCGGCACTGGTGGTGCCACCGCAGTGGGTCACCCGGTCACCGGAAGACCTCGTCGGTCTGCTCGCGGACGAGCGGATCTCCGTGCTGAACCAGACCCCGACCGCGTTCACCGTGCTGGCGCGGGCCCGGGAGGATGGCGGCCGTCCGCTTCCCGACCTGCGCTACATCGTCTTCGGCGGGGAGAAACTCGCCCCGGCGGCGCTGCGCACCTGGGCGGCATCGACGGGACTCGACCACCCCCGGCTGGTGAACATGTACGGCATCACCGAGGTGACCGTCCACGCGACCTTCCACCGCGTCACCGAGCGCGACCTCGACGGCACGGACTCCGTCATCGGCACCCCACTGGACGGCTTCGCGGTCCGCATCGCCGGGCCCGACGGCACCGAGGTCACCGAACCCGGCGTCCCCGGCGAACTCTGGCTGTCCGGACCCCAGGTGACGGCCGGATACCTCAACCGCCCGGAACTGAACGCCGACCGGTTCCCGCTGCTCCCCGCCGGCCCCGGCGGGGTCCGGCACTACCGCTCCGGAGACCTCGTCAGCCGGGACACCGACGGCGCACTCGTGTACCACGGCCGCGCGGACCTCCAGGTCAAGCTGCGCGGCCACCGGGTGGAACTCGGCGACATCGAGGCCGCCGTGCGCGCGCACGAGTCGGTGCTCGACGCCGTCGCCTGGCTGCGCGAGTCGGCGGACGGCGGGCAGCGGCTGTTCTGCGTGGTCCTGTGCCGCCAGGGAGCGGAACCGGACGCCCGGGCGCTGCGCCGGCACGTGGCGGCGAAGCTGCCCTCGTACATGCACCCGGCCCGCTACCGGATGGTCCACGAGCTGCCCCGCACGGTCAACGGGAAGACCGACCGAGCCGCCCTGATGGCAACCTGGAGCGAGAACCATGGCTGAACCGGCACCGGCCTCCGCCGGGCCCCACCTGCGGGACGTCGAGCACATCGCCCTGCTCGACCACGACCTCGTCCCGGGACACCCCGGCGTGCGGGGAGCGGGCGCGCCCCTCCTGCTGCTGCACGGACTGGAGGACGACAAGACCCAGCTCCGCTTCCTGAGCGACGCCCTGTGCCCCGAGGGCGAGTCCGCACTGCTCCCCACGCTGCGCGACCACCCGCCGAGCCCCGCCCCGGCCTGGGGCTACTCGCCGCTCGACTACGCCGCCGACGTACACCGCATCACCGACCGCCTCACCGCGCCCGCCCACGTCATCGGCTACTCGTACGGCGCGCTGGTCGCCCTCGTGCACGCGGTCGCACTGGGCCCCGCCCGGGTGCGCAGCGTCGTCGTGCTCGACCAGTCCCTGGAGCGGCGGCCGGCCCGGATCGAGGGCGGCGAATGGGCCGAGTCGAGCTTCCTGAAGTGGGAGTACGACTACACGCACCTCATCGGGATGCTCACCGCGGCCGGCATCCCCGTCCTCATGGTGATCCCGAGCGAGAGCCATGTGATCCCCCCGGCCGAGAGGGCCGCGCTGCTCGGGCGGCGCGACCCCGGGTTCTCCTGCGTCGTCATGCCGGGTGTGCACGCCGACGTGGTGCGCCCGGACGGCCCCGTCACCTCGATCATCCAAGAGTTCTACGCCACGTACTGCCCCGTCCCGCCGAAGGAGAACGCATGATGTGCGATGCCGGTCAGGACCGGACGGTCCGCGTCAGGGTCCTGGACATCCACCGCTCGGTCCTGGAGGACGAGTCCGTCCTGGCGGAGGACAACTTCTACGACATGGGCGGTGACAGCCTGCTGTCCCTGCAGGTACTGGGCCGGATCGAACGGGAACTGGGTGTGAAGGTCCCCCCGCGGGCGTTCTTCACGGCGGAGTCCATCGCCCAGGTGGCGGATCTGGTGGCAGACCTCGTTGCGGACCTCGTGGCCGGCCCGGCGGGGGACCCGGTGGCGAGCGGCGCGGACGGCGCCGACCGCGGGGCACCCCGCCCGGCAGGACAGGACACGGGCCGGGCCTCCATGGCCCAGGAGTGGGCGTTCCTGTCGTCGCTGCGCGACCCGCAGGCGCCGATCCTCCAGTTCCACGCCGTGTTCCGGGTCTCGGGCCCCTTCGACACACAGCGGCTGGAGGCGGCCCTGAACCGGGTCGCCGAGCGCCACGGCTCCCTGCGCACCGGTTTCACCGAGGCCGACGGCACAGCCCGGCAGTCCGTCGAGCCCGAGGCGCGCGCGGACCTCGCCGTCATCGACCGCCGGGGCGTTGCGGAAGCCGAGGTGGACGAGTACCTGCGCGAGTTCGTGCGCCGGCCCTTCGACCGGTCCCGCGCCCCCCTGTGGCGGACCCTCGTGGTGCGCCGCGCAGACGCGGAGGTCCTGCTGGTGTTCGTGTTCGACCACATGATCGCGGACGGCTGGTCGCTCGACACCTTCGTCGAGGACCTCTCGGCCGCCTACCGGGGCGCCGAACTCCCGCTCCGGGACGGCCAGTCCGGTGCCTACGCGGACTGGGCCGCCGGGCAGTGGAAGGCCTGGGAGGGGGGCAGGGCCGAAGAGCTGGCGGACTACTGGCGCAGCCAACTCTCCGCGGACCCCGCCGAATTCGCCCTGCGGCTGCCCGGCTACCGGGGCACCGAGGGACTGTCGAAGCCCGCCTCGCTGGTGCGGGACCTGGACCCGGCATCGGCCCGCGCGCTGCGCACGGCCTGCCAGGACCTGCGGGCCACGCCGTACTGCGTCTCGATGTCCGCGGTGAAGGCGGTGGTCGCGCTGGCGACCGGCCGACAGCGCGTGACGCTGCTGACCACCAACGCCAACCGGCTGGACGGCGCCTACCAGAGCACCGTGGGCTGGTTCGCCAACGGCGTCTTCCCGACCACCGACGTCGACCTCTCGGGCACGTTCCGGGACCTGGTCTCCGCCGTGCGGGCCAGCATCCTGGGCGCCACCGCACACGGCGACATGCCCGCCATGTTCGTACGCCGCCGGATCTGGCCGGAGCTGCCCGCCGGCTTCCGCAAGGACCCCGGGGTGTACTTCATGTACAACGACGTGTGGGGCGGCGGCCTGGGCTTCGGCGAGGACGTCACGGTCGCGACGCACCACCTCACGGAGGACGCGGACTCACCGGGCCTGCACATGTGGCTGCTGCGCGAGGGCGAGGGACTGCGCCTGCAGGCCCTGCACTACGAGTCCGAGTACGCACCCGAGTACGTCGAGGGGTTCGCCGACTCCGTGGTCAGGGCGCTGGACCTGCTCGCCGCGCAGCCGGACCGGCCGATGTCCGACCTCCTGGATCCCCGGGAGTTCGCAGCCCTGCGCGGCTGACCACGCCCCATCCGCCCGAACGCGCAAGGAAAAACGGAGGAACGCGTGTCCAAGGAATTCGACCCGGACTTCGGACTGACCGCCGAGGACTACGGCAGGCACCGCGCAGGCTTCCCCCCGGAGGTCGTCCGGCGCCTGGCGGGGCTCGGAGTCGAAGCGGGCGGCCGCGACATCCTCGATCTGGGCACCGGCACCGGCAGCCTGGCCCGGCTCTTCGCCCGGGCGGGCGCCAGGGTCACCGGCATCGACCCGGCCGCACCCCTGCTCGACCAGGCGCGCGCCCTCGACGCGGCGGCCGGCGTCGAGATCGCCTACCGCGTGGCCACCGCCGAAGCGACCGGGCTCCCGGACGCGTCCTTCGACGTCGTGGCGGCCGGGCAGTGCTGGCACTGGTTCGACGCCCCCAGGGCCGCGGCCGAGGTCAGGCGGCTGCTCCGGCCGGGCGGCCACGTCGTGATCACCCACTTCGACTGGCTTCCGCTGCCCGGCAACATGGTGGCGGCGACCGAGGACCTCATCCTGAGATTCAACCCCGCCTGGTCCATGGGCGGCGGCACGGGCCTCTATCCGCGCTGGCTGACCGACCTGGCCTCGGCGGGCTTCCGGGCCATCGAGACCTTCTCCTTCGACCTGGACGTCCCCTACACACCGGAGGCCTGGACCGGCCGGATCCGGGCCAGCGCGGGCGTCGGCGCGAGCCTCCCCCCTGAGGAGGTCACCGCGTTCTCCGCCGAACTCACCGCCCTCCTGCACGACCGCTTCCCCGGCGACGTCCTGCACGTGCCGCACCGCGCCTGGTCGGCCGTCGCCGTCGCACCCGCGCCGGACGCACCCCGATGACCGCTGGAGCGTTCAGCCTGCCCTGCTGACGGCCGGCTGCTGGCTTGCAGGCCCCGTCAGGCTGCTGGGCAGACCGGGCCGACCGACGGGTCGGGCAGGTATGCCGAGCGTTCCTCCGGGGTCAAGTCGCGGTCGACAGCACTGCAGATCTTCTCGACGGCTTCGGCGGGACGGGGCAGGACCACGTGCCACAGCCCGACGGTATTGTCGGAGCCGGCGCTGGCAACCGTGCGTCCATCCGGGGCGAACGCCACCCAGGCCACCTGGGCCGTGTGCCCGGGAAAGAAGGCCTTGGGGGTGGCAGTGGCCGCATCCCACAGCATCAGGATCCAGTCATCGCCTCCGGTGGCGAGCGTACGGCCGTCAGGACTGAAGGCCACCGAGTTCACAGAACCGGAGTGCGCGATCAGGGTGTCGCGCGGAGCGCCCGTGGCCACGTTCCACAAACGCGCGGTGTGGTCGGCGCTGCCGGTGGCCAGGGTACGGCCGTCGGGGCTGAACGCCACGGAAAAGACCTGGTCGGCGTGGCCCGAGAGGATCCTGCGGACCTTACGGGAACGCACGTCCCAAAGCCGTGTCTTCCCGTCGGCGCAGGCAGCGGCCAGCGTGCGTCCGTCGGGACTGTACGCCACCGCATACACCTGGTCGGATCGGCCGAACAGCGTGGCGGAGGCGGTGCGCGACCCCACGTCCCACAGCCGTACAGTGCCGTCGGCACTGCCGGAGGCGAGTGTGCGCCCGTCCGGGCTGAACGCCACCGAGTACACCATGTGCATGTGCCCGGACAGCTTTGCCCGGGCGGCACCGGTGGCCGCGTCCCACAACCGCACGGTCTGGTCCTCGCTTCCGGTGGCGAGGGTGCGGCCGTCGGGGCTGAACGCCACCGATTTCACTCCGGCGGCGTGTCCGTTCAAGGTGGCGCTGATGGTGCCCTTGGTGTGGTTCCACAGCCGCACGCTGTGGTCGTAGCCGGCGGTGGCGAGGGCTGAGCCGTCGGGGCTGTACGCCACCGCGGAAACCGCTTCGGTGTGCCCGGCCAGGACGGTGCGTGTCGTACCGGAGGTCGTCGTCCACAGCCGTACGGTCCTGTCGCGGCTGCCGCTGGCCAGCGTGTGGCCGTCGGGGCTGAACGCCACCGCGTACACCATGTTGGCGTGCCCGATCAGGGCGGTGAGCGTCGCGCCGGTGGCCAGGTCCCACAGGCGCACGCTGTGATCGCCACTGCCGGTTGCGAATGTCCGGCCGTCGGGGCTGAACGCCACCGAGAGCACTTCGCCGGCGTGCCCGGCCAGCGTGGCCCTGACGGATCCCGCGGGGACGTCCCAGAGCATCGCCGTGCCGTCGGTGCTGCCGCTGGCCAGCGTATGGCCGTCGGAGCTGAACGCCACGGAGTACACCTGGCCCTTGTGCCCGGCCAAGGGGCTGCGGAGCTCACCGGAAGACACATCCCACAGGCGTGCGGAGTTGTCCCAACTGCCGGTGGCGAGGGTGCGGCCGTCGGGGCTGAACGCCACCGAGTACACCTGGTCCGTGTGTCCGGAGAGTGTGGAGCGGGTTTTGCCGGATTCCACGTTCCACAGCCGGGCCGTGCGGTCGGCGCTGCCGGTGGCGAGGGTGCGGCCGTCAGGACTGAACGCCACCGAGTTCACCTTGTAGGAATGTCCGGAGAGTGTGGAGCGGGTTTTGCCGGACTTCACGTCCCAGAGCCGGGCCGTGCGGTCGGCGCTGCCGGTGGCGAGGGTGCGGCCGTCGGGGCTGAACGCCACCGAGAACACCGTGTCCGTGTGTCCGGCCAAAGTGGTGCGGATCTTGCCCGTGGCCGCGTCCCACAGCCGCACGGTGCCATCGGAACCGGCACTGGCAACGGTACGGCCGTCCGGGCTGAACGTCACCGAGGCCACCGCTTGGGTGTGACCGGCCAGGCGCCGAGGCACAGGGAGCGCTGCGGCGGACTGCAGGCTCTCGACGGCGTCGTGGGTGGGGCTGGTCCGATAGGCCTGGACGGCCAGCAGCGAGGCGAGCTCGGGATTCGACGTCATGGCCAGGTTGGACTGGACGGCGAGCTGCCGGGACTGGGCTGCCTGCCGGGTGGTGACTGCCGTCCGCCACTGCCACAGCGCGCCGCCCGCGGCGATGACGGCTACGGCGAGCAGGGCCGCCAGGACCGTGTTGAGGCGTCTGCTGCGGCGCATGACGGCCTGCTGGCGCTCCTTGCTGGCCGTCAGGAAGGCCGTGATCTCGCCCGGCAGGGCCCGCTCCTGTGACCAGTCGAGGCCCTCGGCCAGGGCCGTTCCGCCGAGCAGGTCTCCCGGGTCGCTCTTCTCCGCCCACCGGGCGCGCCGTTCCCGGGTCCGGTCCAGCCAGCTCTGGAACCGGTGGTCCTGGCTCACCCATTCGCGCAGCGTGCCCCAGTCGCGGATGAGCGCGTCGTGGATCAGTTCGGCGACCGGCTGCCCCGGTTCGGCGGCCGGCTGCCCCGTGGCCGCGCCGGGGTGTTCGGGGGAGCGGAGCGTCTGCGCGGTGATGATCCGCCGGCTCGTGAGGGCGGCGACGACCTCGTCGAAGGTGCCGTCGCCCTCGGGTGCACTCCCGGGCCCGGCGGCCAGCTCGCGCAGTTCGCCGAGGGGGAGCTGCGCACGGATGGCGGGAATGCGGAGTTCGGGGTCGTCGGGACGGACCAGCGACGTCAGGATGCGCTGGGCGACCGGCCGTTGGGCGGGCGTCAGCCGGTTCAGCGCGGTGTCGCACCAGTTGGTCAGGCTTCCGGTGACCGCGCCGATGCGCCGGTACGCGTCGTGGGTGAGGAATCCGTCCTCGCGCCGCTCCCACAACTGCTTGAGCGCCAGTTCGAGCAGCGGCAGCACGGTGACCGGTGCCCGGCGGGCCGTGGCGCCCTCCGGCGCAGTGGCCAGGACGTCGGCGACGATCTGCTCGGGCAGGCCGGGCTGGAAGCGGAGCCCCACGTCCTCGGCGGGACGGGTGACGATGTCGAGCAGGTCCTGCCGGCTCAACGTGCCGGGTACGTTGAGGAGACCCGGCATGGCGGCCTCCAGCAGGCCGGGGGCCACCGCGGCCAGCTGCGGGTAGAAGTCGTCCCGCATGATCAGGACCACGTGCAGTGCGCCGGCAGATTCGACGGCCGCGGTGAGCTGGTACGCGATCTCCGCGCGGCGGTCCGGCCCGCCGGCGGGCCGGGTGAGGAGCTCCTCGAACTGGTCGACGACCAGGATGATGCGGTTGCTGTCGGCTCCGGCTCCGGCTCCGGCTTCGGCCGCGAGCCGGCGGGTGACGGCGCCGGCGATGCCGTCGGAGGCGGCCCCGGTCAGTCCGGCCCGTTCGAGTTCGGCGGGCAGGTCCTGCCGCGGGCGGGCGAGGACGGTCGGCCACCGGTCGCTGCCCGGCAGCTCCCCGTCGGCCAGCGCGCGCAGCACACCCGCCTGGATCAGGGACGACTTCCCCGAACCGGACGGGCCGAGGAGGAGGGTCAGGCGGTGCGGCCCGGCGAGTCCGGCCAGCACCTGCCGGACCGCCTCCCGCCGGCCTTCGAACCACCGGGCGTGCTCGGCGGTGAACACTTCCAGGCCCCGGTACGGGCACACGTCCTGCGCGGCCAGGTCCGGCCGGATCTCCCGGAGGACCTCCGTGGGCGTCACGTAGGCGATGCCCTGCCCCCGCGCGTAGCCGTCCGGCGCCGTGATCTCGGTGAGCATTCCGATGACCAGTCCGGTCACCTCGTCGAGGACCGGACCGCCGCTGAAGCCGGTGGTCAGGTCGTTGGCGCCGGTCAGCTGGAGGTGCCCGCCCCCGCCGCCGGCGGCGGGCAGCAGGTCGCCGGCGACGGCATACCCGTGGTGGCCCCCGGTCCGGGCTTGAGCGGGGAACCCGTACGAGCGCACCCGGTGCCCCCGGCAGCCCGCCGCCGAACCCAGCGGCAGCACCCGCGCCCCCGCAGGTGTGGCGTCCAGCCGCACGAAGGCCACGTCCTCGGCCTCGGGCGCCCGCCAGTTCTCGTGCAGGACCTCGCCTTCGGCCCCGGGCGCACCCGCGACGTGCGGGAACACCAGCCGCACCCGGCCGCCGGGCGCACCGCCCGCGGCCTCCACGACGTGTGCACAGGTGACCAGGACGCCATCGGCCACCAGGAAACCCGCCCCGGCGACCTGCCCGTCCGGTCCGAGGACCTGCGCGATGGCGGGCGGCAGCTGCGGCGTGTGCCCGCCGGCCGGTCCGCTGTCGGTGCCGTCCATGGGATCAGCCCGGCCCTTCCTCCTCGTACGGCGGCCCCGGATCGGCACGGCGGCCCTGCTTCTGCCAGGTGACGGTCACCGTCAGGTGGCAGTGGGCCCCGGTCCGGGTGATCACCGCGCCGGCCTCCACCGCGAGATCGAGGCCGAACTCCACGGCGATCTCGTCGGGACCGGCCTTGCGTAGCTGCTCCAGCGTGGCGCGCATGGCCGCGGTGACCGGCCCCAGTGCCTGTTGAAGGCTCCCCGGCAGTTCCTGCACGGCCTCCTTGAAGCGGCCCGCCTTCACCGGCCCTTCCGTGACGGTGGGTGGGGCCTCGACCAGCAGCCAGCCCCCGCCGTCCAGGGGAATCCGTGCCAGAGGTGCCACCGTGCCTCCTGTGCTGGACCCGGCGGAAGACGCTCCGTCCTGATGCACCGGACGCGCGCCGGGGCGGACCGTGCAACGCGTGGGCGGGCAGGGCCGCCGGCGGAGTCCGTGTGGTCACCGCCAGCATCACCGCGCGCGACCCGGCCCGCAGCACGGGCCGGTCCGAACGGATGAGGGGCTTCGAGGCGAGCCTGTCGGTGATGGCCGTCCGGGGCACGGTGCCGCTCGTCCGCATGAGCCGGCGGCCGGCGGCGGATGGTCTCGCAGCAGACGGCCACGCCTCGCTCGAGCGTCAGCGCCTCTCCACCGCGCCTCTCCCACCGCGCCTCTCCACCGCGCCGGTCCACCGCTCGGGGGAACAATCGACAGCAGGCGCGGGCCTACGGTGCTTGAACCCGTCCGCCGGCCGGGGCCGTACTCCGCTCGTCCGAGCCACGCGGCTGACCACCCATCCAAGGTTTCGTCTTGACCCAGTCGCCGGTCGTTCACGCCCCGCCCCGCAGGCCGGTGCCGCGGAGTGCTCCCCCGGGGGCGGCGCCGTCCGCCGGGAAGTGTCTCCCGCGGCTCTACGCGATCGACGGACTGCGGCTGCTCGCTGCCCTGGCGGTGGTGCTCTTCCACTTCATCGGGCTCGTTCCGTCGGGTCCCGGAGTGTGGGGCCGGAGCCCTGCCGAAGTTTTTCCCCTGGCGCACCGGATCGCCGCCTACGGCTGGCTCGGCGTCGAGCTGTTCTTCATGATCAGCGGATTCGTCATCTGCATGAGTGCATGGGACCGCACGCTGCGCGATTTCATCGTCTCCCGCGTGACACGCCTCTTCCCCGCGTTCTGGGTGTGTGTACTGACCACGGCCGTGTTCCTGAGGCTCACCGGAGACCGCGGTATGACGCCGAGCCGCGTGCTGACCAATCTGACGATGGTCCCCGAGCCCCTCAACGTCAGGTACGTCGACCCGGCGTACTGGTCGCTCTGGTCGGAGTTGCGGTTCTACCTCCTGTTCGCGGTGCTGGCCTGGACGGGACTCACCTACCGCCGTGTCGTGGGGTTCTGCGGGCTCTGGCTCGTGGCCGCAGTGATCGCCCCCGTCTCCGGGCTCCCCCTGCTCACCGTTGTCTTCCAGCCTGCCTATGCCCCGTTCTACATAGCGGGGATCCTCGTCTACCTGCTGCACCGCTTCGGACCGAGTCCCACGCTGTGGCTGATGCTCGGCGGGACGTGGCTCCTGGCCCAGCACCGGCTGGTCGCCCTCGTGCAGGGCGCACGTACGGGTGACCGGATCTCCTGGAGCATCGCGCTCGCGCTCATCACCGCCGGCCTCGCCCTCCTGGTCGCCCTCGCCATGGGCAGACTGCGCTTCCTCAACCGGCCCTGGCTCGTCGCGGCGGGCGCGCTCACGTATCCGCTGTACCTGCTCCACGAGTGCATCGGCTGGACACTCATCTCCTGGTTCCACCCGCACGTTCCGCCGTACCCACTGCTGGCCGCGCTGGTCGCAGGGCTGACGGCGACGGCATGGCTGACCTACCGGTTCATCGAACGCCCCCTCGGCCGCCGCCTGAAAACGGCCTTGGCAGGGCCGGGACGACGACCCGTGTCAACGACTCCCTGATTCTGGTTCTGACCCTTCCAGGCTTTCGACTCTGTCGGGGACCTTGGAGTTTCGGTCCGTCCGCTGGAGTGGTGTATCGACGGCCACTCGGTGATCTCGTGTTTGAGGTTGTGCGGTGAGTCGGGTCGGAGACCCGGTGGCCGGGACTCGGAGACCCCCGCCCGCCACCTGGGTGAGTGCACTGGCGCAGCGCTGCCGTCACAGGCCGGTACCCGCGACAACCGGGGGGTGTGATCCAGATGATGAGGGCGTGCGGTCGGCACCTGCTCGCCGCGGCCATGACCGCCGTGTTCTGCGCTTCTCTGGCCTCCGGCCCGGCTCGCGCGTCCGACGGGGCGCCCCGTACGGGATTCGAGGCCGCCTACGGGGCCGTTGGACCAGCGAGTCCCAGGAGAGACACCTCCTGCATGAACTCGCCCGGCCTGGCGGGCGAGTGGTCGTCGAGGCCATCGGGACGACCGTGCAAGGCCGCCGTCTGCACCTGGTGGGCGTGGGCCGGGGCGCCGTCACCGTCCTGCTGGTGTGCAGCCAGCACGGGGACGAGCCTGCGGGCCGCGAGGCATGCCTGAGCACCGTGCGGGACCTCGCGCACGCGCGGGACGCGGCGACCCGGCACCTCCTGGAAGCCGTCACGCTGCTGGTCATCCCGAACGCCAACCCGGACGGACGCGCGGCCGGCACCCGGTCCAACGCGCGCGGCACCGACATCAACCGCGACCACTTGGCCCTGACCTCGCCCGAGGCACGGGCCGTGGCCGCGGTCCTGCGCGACCGGCGGCCGCAGCTCGTCTACGACCTGCACGAGTACCGGGCGACGCCGGGAAGCTACGACAAGGACCTCTTCGACCTCTGGCCGCGCAACCTCAACACAGATCCTGGGGTGTACGCGCAGTCCCGTGTGCTGTCCGGCGCGTACGTACGCCCGCGGGGGCGCGCGGCCGGGTACTCCACCGGGACCTACGGCATCCGGACCGACCCCGCGACCGGCGCCCCCGCCGGCCAGTCCGCGGGCGACGGCCAAGAGGGCATCCTGCGCAACGCCGCGAGCATCAAACACGCGGTCACCCTGCTCATCGAGAGCCGCGTCGAACCGCCCACCGGCCCGGCCGGCGAAGCGGAGCGGACCGTCCCACCTCTGTAACGGACCTCCGTACGCCCAGCTCGCGGCCGGGTTCGGCGTGGGTACGACTACCGCGTACAGGTACGGGCCCCTCGCTCCCGCTCCGGTGTCGCCCTGCGCGGGCACGGCTGGCACCTCGCCCGCCGGGCGGGGACAATGGGTTCTGTCCGGCCGCCGCGCATGTCACACGGCCACCGTCGAGGAAACCTCATGACCGCTGTTCCGCTCGCCATCGTCGGGGCGGGTCCCTTTGCGCTATCCCTCGCCGCTCTGGCCGAACAACGTGGCATATCGACGCACGTCTTCGGCGAACCCATGGGGTTCTGGCGCAGGAACATGCCCGCCGGCATGCTCCTGCGCTCGGGCACGGACTGGCACCTCGACGCCGAGGGCGTGCACACGCTCAGCGCCTACCTGGCCCGACGCGGTATCCCGGAAGACGCGGCCGCGCCGCTTCCGCTTCCGCTCTTCATCGATTACGCGGAGTGGTTCCGTTCCGTCGCCGGCATCGAGCCGGACCCCCGCATGGTGACCGAGGTGACCGAGGTGGCCGAGGGGCCCGGCGGCCGAAGCGGACGCTTCTCCCTCCGCCTCGCGGACGGCTCGCGGGTGGCCGCCGACGCGGTCGTGGCCGCGCCCGGGCTGCGGCCGTTCGCCCGGCTGCCGGCCTGGGCCGAGGCCGTGCCCAAGGGGCGCGCCGCCCACACCTGCGAGCTGGTCGACTTCGCCCCGCTCGCCGGGCGGCGGGTACTCGTCGTCGGCGGTAGGCAGAGCGCGTTCGAGTCCGCCGCCCTCCTGGCCGACCACGGGGCGGCCGGCGTCCATGTCGTCTACCGCCACGACACTCCGCGGTTCGCCGAAGTCAGCTGGTCGTTCTTCGAGGAACCGCTGGCACGGATGGAAGAGCGGCCGGACTGGTGGCGCAGGCTACCCGCCGCGGAGCGGGACGAGCACATCGCGCGGGCCTGGGCCGCGGGTCGTCTGACCCTGGAGCCCTGGCTGGTGCCCCGGCTGAGCGATCCGCCGGTGCGCAAGCACCCGCACATGCATGTCGAACGCGTCTCCGCCCGGCCCGACGGCTCGCTGCTGGTGGCGCTCTCGGACGGCGAGACCCTGGAGGTCGACCAGATCCTCTACGCGACCGGCTATCAGGCCGATCTGTCGCGGGTGGACTACCTGTCCGGACTACTGGACCGGGTGCGGATCCGGGACGGCTCACCCGTCCTGGACCCGTCGTTCGGAACCGCCGTCCCCGGACTGTACGCCGTCGGATTCTGCGCCGTGCAGGACTTCGGCCCGTTCTTCGGCTTCGTCCGCGCGGCACCGGTCACTGCACGGATCCTGGTCCGGCACCTGCTCGCCACGTGAGACCGTCGGGTACGCGCGGCAGCGGCACCGCGGGTCTCACCGAACTTCTTCGGCGCCGCTCGTCTTGCCGGAGTAGGGCGGGGCGGGAGCAACGCCCCCGAACCTCGGCGACTTCGTGTTCGCGAAGCCGGCCGGCCCCGATGAGCGTGTCGATCTCGGCGGTCTTCTCGTTGCGGGACATCACCGCGCCGTGACGCCAGGGCCGCTTCACGTGAGCCGGGCCTGGCGGGGGGCCCATGACGTCTGCCCCCACAGCATCCGGTGGTCCGAGACCGCCTCGTCCAGCTCCTCGACCCCGCCGGTCGCCTTCCTGAAGTGGCGTGAGTCGAGGAAAACGTAGTCGATCTTTTTGTTGTTGAAGGTGGGGTCCTGTCCGGGGGGTCCCGCCTCGATATACGGGGGCGGCTCGTTGTCCGGTGCCTGCGACCCGTCGAAGAGGGCGAGCGTGCTGCTGCCGGGCAGTTGGTTGAAATCCCCGCCGAGGACGACGGCCGCGCCCGACTCCCGCCAAGCCCGGGTCTTCTCGGCGAGCAACTTCGCCTCCTGCAGGCCGAGTTCGCGGTCACCCCAGTACAGGTGTACCGAGCAAGCCCACATGGAGCTGCCGTTCATGCGGCTCCTGATGCAGGGCGCCACGACCGGATCCTTCTCGCCGCCTATGGTGAGGTCGAGGGTCTCGGTGGCGCCGTCGGCCCTCCTTGCGAAGACCGCGCTGCCGTAGGGCAGGCCGCGGCACACGGCGCGGTTGTCTTCGACGCTGGCGGAGAACCTGCCGCTGAAACCGCTCGGCGCCAACCGGCGCAGGACTGCGTCGAACTGACCGGCGCACACCTCTTGGAGGAACACCAGGTCGGCCTTCCAGGAGGGAGACACCGCCGCGTCGACGATGCTGTCGATGCGCTTGACGTCGTCGAAGTCGCCCCCTTTGCACTTGTTGCCGCACACGTTGTAGCTGAAGAACCGCAGGGGCTCGGCGTTGCCGGGAACCGCGTGACCGATGCCCGACGCGGTGACGACACACGCAGCGGCGAGGCCCCACAGGGCGAGCATCAGGTAGGAGCGTGTGCTGGCGAGGCGGCGACGCATTCTGTTCTCCGACATCAGGAATGCGGGCGGCACGCCCGTCGGAGCCGTGAGCCTACGGGCGGACATACCGTTCTGCAGGGATCGGACGGCCCCCGCCGCATCCCCTGGAACCAGTCCTTGCGCCTGTCCGACCGGGCAGCCCACCGCACCGCCGAGGAAGAAGACCGCGATGAAGACTCCGGACAACCCCATCGAACAGGACCGCCGTACACCGAGGCACCAGGACAGGGCACCAGGGGGACGTGCCCAAGCCACGCCCCGCCCTTCGGGCACACCCGAAGAGGGGCCGTCCGGTCAGAGCAGGCGACCGTGCGGGGCAGGGCCTCGGGGATGACGGATCCGGTGGTGACCACCTGGGTCGCGTACCGGACCCTCCTCCAAGTCCTCCGGCGGGGCGGCGCGGTGTCCTGCTGCCACGCCGTACCCCGGCACCGCCCCTTCGACGGCGAAGGGGTTCCGACAATGCTGGAACGTGCCGGAGTCTCACACCGGATCCCGGTCGGTTCCAACCCGATCGGGCACACCTCCGGAAACGATCGCGCCGCGCACCTTCCCAGCCCGGGAAGAAGCTCCCTGCCCTCAGTTGGGGAATCGGTAGCCCCAGGCCGCCGGCCCGGGTGGTCACTGTCTCGTCCCGGTGTCCGTTGCGCCAGCCGGTGCGGGTCTCGGCCGTTCGCCTCACTCGGCGCCGATCCTCGCGGTGGCCTCCGCATCGATCAGCAGGGTCGGCGGGCCGGCAGGACAGATGCCGGCACCGCACTACCAGCCCCGACCCGCACGCGGCCGCCTGCTCCGACCTGGTCCTCCGGGACGCTTCCTCCGCATGCGTGGGGACACCGGCTGCACCAGCTCGTCGACGCCCATCACATCGGGGGCAACGTCTCTGCCGCTCGGCGTTGCCCCCGGATGCGAGACGGCCGTTCGATGGGCAGAGCGGTCAGGGGAGGGTGACAACCGCGGACTGCGACGCAGGACTTCCGACTTCGTAGCTGTCCAGCACCTCGTTGTCCTCGGTGTCGATCATCGTGAGCTTTCCGTCGCCCACGCAGGTGACGAACAGGCGCTTCTGGTCGGGGGACAGGGATACCCAGAGCGGGCTGCATCCGAGGTCGATCTTGTTGATGGTGGGGATGGCCCGCCTCACGTTGACCACGGAGACCGTGTCGTCCCCGGTGTCGGCCACGTAGAGCAGCTGGCGCTTTGTGGAGAAGACCGCCCCTACGGGCCTCTCCACTCCTTCGATCCTCTTGAGGATCTTGTTGTCCTTGGTGTCGATCACGGTGAGGAAATCGTTCCGGCTGTTGGTGACGAACCCGAGGTGCTTTGCGTCCCAGAGAGCGACGACGCGCGGCGCTGCTCCGACATCCGCGATCGTCGTGACCGTGCGGGTCTCCGTGTCGATGACCGACACCGTCCCGCTCCTGTCGTTCGCCGTGTAGACGCGCTTGCCGTCAGCCGACACCGACACGCCCCGCGGGCTGGAGCCGACCGGAATGTCCGCGCCGACGCGGGTGTTCGTCTGCAGGTCGATCACGGAAACCGAGTTGTTCGTCGAGTTGGCCGTGTAGGCGCGCCGGCCGTCGCGCGTGATGGCGATACCGACCGGAGTCGTACCCAGCTCGATCGTTGCCAGGCGTTCGTCGTTCCGGGTGTCGAAGACTTCGACGACACCCTCCGTGTTGTCCGCGACGTAAGCCCGCTTGCCGTCGGGGGAGATCGCCACACCGATGGCGAAGCTGTCCTTCTCAAGGTGGATGCGACTCTCCAGGTCCAGCTCACGGCCCTTGTCGACGACCTTCACCACAGCGACGTTGTCCTGCTGCGTGACGAAGGCGAACGTGCCGTGGCGGCCCTGCGCGGACGTTGCCGACCCCGGTGAGGTGGCGAGCACCACGGCGAGCGCGGCGAAGGGTACCGCGCCGAGCCTCGCGCGACGGGCGAAGCCACCGGCCCTCCTCGCAGCCTTGGGGGTCAGCGTCGCGGCGGCCGCTCGTGTCTTCGCTGATGTCATCGCCATGGAGAAGTCCTCTGCTCTGCGTATCGGGCGTGGGGATACCGATACGTACGCTTTTGTCCCCCGGCAATGTAGTGGTCGCCGCTGAGTACGGACGGGACGGCAGCATGCGACGGGTCGCGGTTAGCACGAACAGCCCACGAGCTGACCCACCGCGACCCCGCCCACGTTCGCCACGCGTGCGCCGCAGAAGCCGGCGGCCCGGCCTGGTTGCCCGCCGAAGCACGGGACGCTCGTGGCGACAGGGCGAAGCCGCGCGCGAGCCGGCAGGGCGTCGGTGCGGGTGGGTCAGGACCCACGCGGCGGCGGTCAGCGCGGTGGTGGTCGGGCCGCTCGGCGGTGTCGGCGCGGCGGAACCTCGCCGCGGTCCGGCCGACGGTCTGTTTCATCAGCCGGAAGGTGTGCGCAAGGTCGAAGCGCCGGAGGAACGACTGCCACCAGGCGGGCTCACCTCGAACCGGCGCGGCGGCCCGGCGCCGGCGGCCTCTCCCCCTGCGGCGTCAAGCCCCCTTCCGCAGCGAAGAAGCCGGCCCGGCGGTGGTTCCGGCCGTCGGACCTGTTCCCCTGTGACCGGGTCTCCGGCGCTGGTCGCCGGCCCGGCCTGCCTCCGGGCGGGTGAAGGGGCTGCCCTGCACGAGTGAAGCGACCGGGCACCTCGACAGGGCTTCGGTCGCCCGGGGGAGCGTGGTGGGACCGTACGCCCCTGTGGAAGGACTCCGGTACGTGAACGTGACGCTCACCGCGCTCACTCCCGCACTGGCCCTGTGCCTGCTGCCGGTGGCGGTACCCCCTGCGACGGCAGCGGTCAGGGCGACCTACTACGACAGCCAGCCTCTGCGCAGCACGGCTCTGTTCAGCGTGAAGGCGACGAACAACGCGGCGGCACAGGAGTTCACCACCGCCTTGCGTCGTGTCTCCCGTGTCAGCGTGTACGTGGCCAGCCAGGCTGCGACCGGGCAGATCACCGTGCAGATCCGGCGCAACAGAACCGACAGCGGTTCCGCACTCGCGTCCAGAACCCTGAGCCTGGCCTCCGTGGGCGGAGCCGGGGCCGGCTGGCTGGAATTCCCCGTGAACGCCGACGTCACTCCTGGCACCACCTACTACCTCCACCTCCAGGCGACCACCACCGAGAACAAGCCCATCGCCTGGTACGGAACCGTGTCGTCCGTCCCCAACTCACTTACCAGCTGGAACTACGACCGGTCGTACTGGGGCGGCTGGCACCCGTACACCACCCACCGGCTGGCCTTCCACGTCGAACCGACGGGCAGCGAACGGTGCGGGGAAGCGGACCAGTGCTACGTGCCCGCCACCTGGCTCGCCCAGCGCACTTCCGGGCTCCTCACCAACCTGACCACCACCGAGGCCGTGCCCCCCGCCTTCGCCGTCGGCGCGTCGTACGTGGGCGCCGGCAACGTGCTCAAGCTCCCTTCAGGGCGTTGGCGCTACCTGCCCGCCGGTGCGACGAAGTCCTCCGTCGTCGCCGCGAACACCTCCGGCGCCCTCGCCCAGGTCGCCGAGAGCGAACGCTGGTTGGCCGCCGGCACCGTGCCCGGCCGGACGGAGACCGAACGGGCGGCGTCACGGCGCGCCTTGCTGTCGGCGCGTGCCCTGCTGCGGCCCAACGGGGCACTCGCCGCCGCCTGGTCGCCGGCCTGGCAGTACTCCTGGCCCCGGGACGGCGCGTTCGCCGTAGCGGCCTTCGCTGCGACCGGACACGACTCCGAGGCATACCGCGTCCTCCAGTTCGACGCCGACACCCAACGCGCGGACGGCACGTGGGAGGCCCGGACCAAGCTGGACGGCAGCGGCCCGCCCGACCAGCGCCCGTGGCAGCTGGACGCGAACGGCTGGGTGCCATGGGCCACCTGGCAGTGGTACCAGGCCGCGCCCGCCGGCGGCAGGGACGCCAGGCTGCGCGCCCTCTATCCCATGGTGCGCAGGGCAGCGGACTACGCCGTCCGCTCGCTGGGCGCGGACGGCTTGCCCCCCGCGTCCCCCGACTACTGGGAACTGCCCACTCCGACCACCAACATCGGCACCGCGGCACCCTTGCTGGCCGGCCTCAACGCCTCCGCCGACCTGGCCTTGAGCCTGGGAGAAGCGGCCGACAGCGCCCGGTGGGCCGCCGCGGCACGGCGCCTGTCCGCAGGGATCGCCCGCTCCTTCGCCCCCACAGGCTACCCTCGCACCGCCGACGGCCGGCGCGGCAGGGACAGCGCTGCCGCCTTCATGGCACCCCCCTTCAACACGGCCCCGCGCGACCTCCCGCCCGCCCTGGCCTCCACCTACCAGGCGCTGCTGCTCCCCAACGGGGGTGTGTCCCCGGGGAACGACCCCCAGTCCAACTGGGGGTCCTATGCCTGGACCGCCAGCACGTCGTTCTTCGCCCTCGCCTGGGCCCACCTGGGCGACCAGGCCCGGTCGGACGCCGTCCTGAGGTGGGTCCTGTCCAAGCGCAACGGGCTGGGGGAGTTCCCGGAGACGGTGAACGGCGCAGGACACCCGTCGTCCGTCGCACCCCTGGTATGGACGGGCTCCCTTGCGATCATGACACTGCGCGCCCTCCAGGGAACCCCGCTCCCCACACCGCCGTCCGCAGTCGTCGCCGCCGGCGCCGCAGGCGACCCACACACCGACGGGGACGCGCAGTGACCGTGACCGATGCCGTGACGGGGCGCCCCTGAGCCCCTCTCACAGATGACGCATGAGCCGTGACTCCCCGGACAGGTTCCTCGGGTGACCGGGCCGACCGCGTCCCGGGTGCCCGTGGAAGCTGTGTCCGACGACGAGTGTGCGCGTGTCCGAGGCGGGGGAGGGGCCGGGCCCGGGACAGGAGCGGATCGGTGCCGATCGGGGGCATGCCTGCGGATGCCCATCACCTCTACATTCGCGCTGCGATCGGCGAAAGTATAGCTAAATTGGTGGCGCGCGGCAGATCGAGGGCGGCAGTTTACGGAACCAATGAGGTCCCCAATAGCTGGTGCAGGCCGGTAGGAGAATTCACTTACGGGCACCAGATGGCGCCTCAATCGTGCCCGAAGTGGGAGCTCGTCGGGACTTTCCATATGTCCAATCTGGATGAATAATGCACTCTCGGATTTATCATCACAAGGGATGGTTGCGCCGCGAAATGGTGCACCTCGACGAACGGATGGGCGACCAGTGGATGACGTTCAGAATAGCCGTAAAATGCAAGAACTCATAGCGTCGACGCTCTCCCTGAACGGCCACAAGAGAGAAGCCTGCGTCGTGGCTACTGCGAATTCTATCTGGGACCTGGACAATGCTGCGCAGACATTTCCTAACGTCGACGCAACCGAAGATCAAGTGTACCAGTTGCTGGAAAACCTCGAGATGGTCTGGAACAGTGAAATCGACGTTTTGGAGCAGCATCCATATTCTACCTTCGCGGCTCACATTAATAGCGTGCTCAAACTCGGCCTCGCAGAGAATATCGGCACCGACCAGAGGCTGCTATTTGATCATCTCAAAAAAGCCACATCTGCAGAAGTGGACCTCTTTCGCGCCACGGTGAGCGACTGGGCAACCACTCAGATGTACCCGGCCCTGAAACCCTGGCAAGACAAGGCTGCGTTGCTCTTCAGTCAGATCAGCCGACCCTCCAATGCCCCCGCTCCAGGCGCTCCTAAGTCTCAAAACGAGAAGCAAATTCCGAAATCCGGATCAACGACAGCAAATTCGGTCCAAGTGTGGAAGAAATCAGCAAAAAGAGAAAATGAAAACCGGGGCAATCGGCAGGGATCACCTAAAGAAATCGCATCTGCGCGCGCACGCTGGCGCGCTATAGTCGAAGCAAAGTACCCCGTCAGGCTCTCGCTCGGAAATTCTAAGGAGACCCTAACGGTCACCTGGGATGAACTGTTGGAGATGCTGTCTTACCGAGAATTTGGAACTGCGGCAGAAAAAGCTCGTCAGGATTTGATCGACTCCTGGAAGGCCAACCCGGGGAACTCGGATGAAAGCGTACCGATCAATCCCGGTATCAATATGCGGCTCCAAGTTGGCGTGGCGGGCGGGATGAAAGTAGCGTGGACCCTGGAAATTGATGCCAATGCTACGATTTCTCCCGGGCGAAACGAGCGTGAAATATTGAAGCTCACCGGGTCGGCTAAATGGTCGGTGATCTCGAATGCTCACACTTTCATAGTCAATCCATCCGCCATGCAGAAGCAAGTCATGCTGCTCACTGCAGATTTCCTCAAAAGCAGAGCCGCTGTATGCTCGGGTGAAATTTCCCATAAAGTCAAGAAGGAGAACTCCATCTTTGGGAAAAGTAGAACTTACCGGCATTTTGATGTTGTGATGAAAGACCGGGCGGCAGCCCCCCGTAATCTCGCTCAACTGCTTAACAAAATCAACAAGAAAAGCCAGTAGCCTGGGGGCTGTCGCCCACGTACTTCGTGTTCGGTTCGGCCGCAGTGCGGTTGACGGTACTACGGCATCCTGCAGCTCGTCGGTGACCCGATCGAGGCTGGTGCTGGACACGTCGCATCCGTCCGTCGTCCGTCGACCCCGGAGCCGTGGCGCTTGAGGAGGTCGGTCCACTGCTCGGGGGTGTGCTGCCAGCGCAGCACCGTCGGCTCGCCCGGCCCCCCAGCCGCTTCCCGCCCCTCTCCTGGGCACCGTACTGGCCCCCGACGGGCTCGCGGTGGGAGAAGGGCGTCGGGGCGAGGCACCGGGCGATGCGGGGAACAGCTCGTCGGGGTCGGTGAACCGGACGGCGCCCCACGTCGAGTAGACGACGTCCCGCAGCCGCACGTCCTGGTCGAGGGAGGTGCAGGGCCCCGCCCGGACGAACTCCCGGTTCGGGACGTCGGCACAGAAGCCGCGGGCCCACTCGGTCTGGACAGCGGAGAAGTCGACCGCGGAGAAGTCGACCGCCGTCAGACGGCCGGCGCCCGCCTGACCATCCAGGCCGGCGATCTCACGGTCAGCCGCCTCGGCGGCTCCGCCGAGCTCACCACCCAAACCAACGACATCCAGTGCACCGAAGCCCTCCACGGCACCGTCACCCTCGTCACCCAGAAGGGCGACATCACCGCCCGCAGCCTCTGACGCCCCGCTTTCAGCGTGAACTGAACGCGGCACAGCGAGGGCCGGCGGTCGGGCAGGTCCCCCCCACGACGCCGCCCGGGCCGGTGCAACGGGTATCCACCGACCGCGCCCGGGGCCAGCCAGCGGGATCAGACGATCTGACGGATGGCCAGGCTCAGCTGGACCACGAACGGCACCACGAAGAACCAGCCCAGCCCGGCCCAGATACGGCCCCTGACCCGGTTGCCGCGGGTAGGCGCGGGTGGCGAGACCAAAGCGTGCCCCACCCGCACTGTCTCCTGCGCGGCGAAGAAGTGGCGCCCGGTGCGCCGCTGTCGTCGTCCGGCCCAGATGCAGACCACCGCGGCCATCAGGCACATACCGGCGGCCTGGAGATGCTCACCGGGCGAAGCGGTCGCAGCAAGAGTGCCGGCGAGGTGAAGCTTCAAGACTGATTCCCCCATGGCAATGATCTCCGCACGAAGCGAGGCACCAGTCAAGTGGAATTCGTACGAGCCCCGTCCGGTCACGGCAGTCGGCGGAGCCTAGAAGGAGGTCCCGTCACCGCCAGGAAGGTGGGCAGCCACGTCATAGTTGGCGATCCGTCCTGCCAGCGCCCGCGGACTCACACCATGAGCGTTAACCCGGTCGGGGTCGGCACCGGCTTCCAGCAGCAGCCGGATCGCCGCCCCCTCGCCCTGCGAAGAGAACACCGCCCGCCACAACGGCGTATTGCCGTGGCCATCCACGGCATCGACCGACGTACCCGCGGCCAAGAGAACCTCGATGACCGATGGCGCTTGGGCCTGAGCCGCAAAATGGAGCGGCGTCCAGCCGACGGCATCGGCTGCCTCATGGGCGGCGCCCCCGGCCAACAGCACTTTCAGGCTTTCAACGTCCCCGTCGACAGCCGCATAGTGCACTGCCGTCCGCCCCAACCGATCCCGATCTGTCATGCCGCCATCCTGACCCACGACCTTGACCAAAGAGACAGGGGCCCCGAGGATCCTCCCGTAGGGCGGTTCCCCGGGCGAGGTGGGCGCGTCGCCCACTGTGACATGGGTTCCGCTGACCTCGAACTCCTGGTGGCCGTCCTCGTGGTGTGGCTCCTGGGACGCCGCGCACGGCGCCTGGCGGCTTGGGCCGCGGTCACCGAAACGGCCGGTGTCGTCATCGGGTCCCTCATGAAGAACGCGGTGGAGCGAGGTCAGCATCCTCACGGGAGTCTTCCCGGAACGCGCGCCCCGGCCTGCCCGCCCCCGTCGCCCGGGCACCCGGCTCCTCCTTCCCCTCCGGGCCCGGTATGCCCGCCAGGGTCTCCTGCGCGGTCCTCCTCCTGGTCCTGCTTCCTCCGGTGCACCGTGCCCGGCGCCCGTGCCTGGGCCCTGGCGGCGCGGAGGGTGATCGGCGTCGGCTGCACCCGGGTCGCGCTGGGCGTGCGCTCTTCCAGAACTTCCAGCACTACGACATGACTGCTGCCGAGAACATCGGACTCGGTGACCTGCGGCTGCTGGAGGAACGCGACCGGATCGAGGCCGCGGCGGCAAAGGCGGGCATGCACGAGAAGCTCACCCAACTGCCCCAGGGGTACGACACGATGCTCTCGCGCACTTTCCACCACGACGCTCCGGCGGAGGAACACCGGCGAGGAACGCTGCTCTCGGGCGGCCAGCACCAACGCCTGGCCTTGGCCCGGGCCTTCATTCGCGAAGGACGCGACCTGATGATCCTCGACGAACCCTCCGCGGGACTGGACGCCGAGGCGGAGCATGAAATCCACCTCTCGATCCGCCGGCACCGAGCAGACCGCACCAGCTTGTTGATCTCACACCGGCTCAGCGCCGTGCGCGACGCGCACCGGATCGCCGTACTCGGCGACGGCCAGGTGAAGGAGGAGGGCAGCCACCGTCAACTGCTCGAGTCCGGGGGTGAGTACGCGCGCTTGTTCGCCCTCCAAGCCGACGGGTACACGGACGACGGACAGGGGCCGGGCGCCGTCGGCCCGGTGCGCTCGAGGCATGCAGAAGCTGTTTTCAAGCATTGGCGCGGGCCCGGCCATGGGAAGGGAGAGGGACGCCATCGCCGACTAGGCCGTACTCCACTCCGCCTAGCCGCCCTTCGCGTCTGGGTCCGGCGATGCCCGCCCCGGGTGTTCGGCTGGGGGAGTGGTTCACTTGCAGGACAGCGAGGCCGTCAGGGAGGGTGTGGGGAAGAGCCGGGGTTCCGAGTTCTGCTCACGGATGCAGGTGACCGGAAGTCGGAGGCCGTCCGTGCGATCCGAACAATCACCGGCCTCAGCCTGTGGAACAGCAAGCTCCTGCTGGACAGCGTGCCGGTAGCGGTCACACAACCCGACTGGCTCGACGCCGCCCAGGACGCGGCCGGTGTCCTTGAGGCGGCAGGTGCCCACACGACGCTGCTGTGCGACTGGTGCGACCGCCCCTTCACGCGAGAGGCCGGCCCGCTTGACCCCGCTCCCTGCAGCGGGCCATGGCCTCCCGAGGCCTGTCGAGCGAGTTGCCCACCGGCCACGGACGGGGTACGGCCGCTGCTGACGGAAGCAATGCCAGACCCGAGAGACTCGCTCTAGAGCACCAGCGTTCCATGCCGAGCCGGGCGCGGGATTCTGGGGTGGCGCACTCGGTTCAGCGCGGTACGCCGGAAGCATGGCGAAGCGACGTCCCTGTCCGAGTGATCTGTCCGATACCCGTTGGGAGTTGATCGGTCCGGTCCTGGCCGCTTGGCGTTTCGAGCGCCGGGGCAGGGCCCTGGATTTCGGCCGGCCGCCCGAGCACGGCCTGCGCGACATCATGGACGCGATCTTGTAGGTGGACGGACCGAGGTCCAGTGGCGCTACCTCCCACACGACTTCCCGCACGGGAACACCGTCTACGGCTACTTCGCCAAATGGGCGGACGAGGGCGCGTTCGCCCAGCTCAACGGCCTGCTCGGGCAGCTCCTGCGAGAGAAGGGGGGACGCGATACCGAGCCGTCGGCCTGTGTCATCGACGCTCAGAGCGTCAAGACCTCCACCAGCGTTCACGCCTCCGGCCAGGGCATCGATGCCGGCAAGAAGATCGTCGGCAGGAAGCGGAGCATCGTCACCGACACACTCGGCCTTCTCCTCACCGTGCTCGTGACCGCGGCCAGCGTGCAGGACTCGGTGGCCGGCACCTACTGCTCGATCAGGTCGCCGCCGACCACCCCGGCATCCGCAAGGTGTGGGTCCACGGCGGCTACCCCCAGCACCTCGTCGAACACGCCGCGACCCTCGGCATCGACATGGAGATCACTGCCCGCAAGCCCGGGACAAACGAGAACACCGTCTCCTGGCGCGACCCGAAGAAGCCCACCAGACGCCCCATCCTGGGATGAAACAACAGAGGAAAACGACCTCTCCATGTCCGTTTCCCAACAGGACGGAAGACCCGTTTTCACGGGGGCCAGGTTCGCATGCGGACAGGAACCCGACCCCCGTGACCGGCCCCGTGAGCAGGTGCACCTTGCCGTACGCCTCGTCCTGGCGGGCCGGGCGCGCCATCCGGCCGCCCCGGTGCTCGGCGCACGGCCGTTCCGTCGCTGCATCCCAGACCACCCCCGGGGAGGCATTCCGGTCAGGGCATAGGATCATCTCGACTGACCAGCCCGTGGGCCGACCTCCCGCGGGTCCTTTTATGCACGGGGGTATTTTCATGAAGTTTCTCCATCGGACCGCAGCCGTGGTGACGGCGGGGGCCGTCGCGCCGGTCCTGTTCCTCGCCGCCCCGGCGGTCGGACAGGGTCCCCAGTACGCGCAGGGTCCGCAGTACCTGCAGAACGCGCCGACCGCGCGGACGGCGGAGCCGGCTCCGGCCAAGGCCACGATCCGGCTCCAGATCAAGGGCTTGCCCGCCGAGATCGCCGCCGACGGCGCCTGGCACTCGTTCAAGCTCGTCCTCGACAACCGCAAAGGCCCCGTCGACCTCGGCAAGGTCAAGCGCTCCGCGCTGATCACGTTCTCGGAGCTCCGCACGGCCACCGGCTTCGACGTGCAGTACCGCGAGGGCAAGACCTGGAAGAAGTGGGACGCCCGCGCGCTGCGCGGCTGGGCCACCGGCCCGCTCGGATATCAGGACGTGGCCGCGGGCAGTGTGACCACCGTCCCCATGCGACTGCGCTTCAAGACCGGCGCCCTGCTCGGTAGCGCCACCCTGCTCGCGCACGCCGGCACCGACAAGGAGCAGAAGGCCTACTCCATCGGAACCGCCCACCGCTTCACCATCGTCCCGGCGGCCCCGCGCCCCTGACCGCCCATGCCCAGGGGGCGGGGCGGCCCGCGAAGGCTGGTTCCTCGGCCGCGCCACGGCCGCCCTGTCCCCCGTCCTGCAATGGCGTGCCCTGACCGCCGACCGGGAGCACGCGCTGGGCACCGTCCTCCCCACGGACGCGGAGTTCACCGACGCGGAGAACGCCGTCCGCCGGCTCGACACCGTCCTCGCCCGCACCACCCCGCAAGGCCCCGCAACCGAAACCGCCCCCTCCAGACCGGCAACCGCGACCAACACGCGTAAGCACGCACCCGGAGGCGTGAGCCGGCTCGTGCCCTTGCTCCCGGCAGGGGCGAGTCTGCGCCTCGCGTACGGGCGGTGGCGGCGTGCACGATCGGGGCGCGCCGGCCCGTCAGGGGAGGACGCGGCCGGGTGTCAGTCCCTCCCGTCGTTGCCCCCGCCGCGGCCGCCGCCGCGTCCGCGGCTCGGACCCGTAGGGTCTGTTCGGTGCGGGCCCGGCCTTCGGACAGCAGTCTGCGCAGTGCCGGCGGGGCGTCGTGGGCGGCGAGCCAGGCGTCCGTGGCGGCCATCGTCTCCCGGTCGGCTTGCAGGACGGGGTAGAGGCCGGTGACGATCTGCCGGGCCGTTTCCGCGCCCCGTGAGCGCCATACGCCGTCCAGGGCCGCGAAGTACCGCTCCGTGTAGGGCGCGAGCAGGTCGCGCTGGTCGGCCTGAGTGAAACCGGAGATGACGGCCTGCCGGGCGGCCGGCGACAGGGCGACGTCCTCGACGGCCGACGCCCAGGCCTGCGCCTTCGCCGCTGCGGTGGGCCGGGCGGCGTGCGCGTACGCGGCGTGCAGCCGGCCCCGGGCGCCGGGTGCACAGGCCCGTGACGATGGTGGCAGCGGCTGCGGGGCGTGACGGCAGGACCGTCTTCATGACGAGAAGCCGCGACGGCACCGCCATGGCCTTCCCCTCCGGTCGCCAGAACCTCCGTATCCCACACCCTTGGTGGGCGACGGCCATCGCGATGGCCAAAGACCGTGACGGGACGCTCCTCGGCCTCGTCGGCAGTGGCGAGGGAACAGTGACCGTGTGCGACCTGGAGACCCCTGCCTTCCGCCACTATCTCCCCGGGCAGGGCGGCGCCGATGTCGTCGCGGCTGCCGTGGCCCGCAACGGCGACCCGCTGGCACTCGCCGAAGCCGGAAAGGCGGTGAACGTCTGGGACCTGACCACCGGCACCCGCCGCCACGTCCTCGCTGGGCACACAGGAAACGTGACCGAGATTTCCGCCCTCTCAAGCCAGGACGGTGTTGCGTTCGCTCTCACCGCAGGCTTCGACCGCACCGCTGTCATATGGGACCTGGACACCGGCGAGGAGGTGTTGCGCTGGCACCTGCCAGACCAGCCGGCCTTCGTCACCGCCGCCGGCACCGCTTCCTGGTCGGCTACGGTCGAGAGGTGGCCCACTTCGGGCCGACGCCACGAGCTTCCTCCCACACCATCTCGGCGTCGCCGCGGCAGCCTTCCACGACCGGCACCAAGGCTGCATCAGAGAAGGGCGTGGCACTTCTGGAGGGAAGGGCTGACCCGGGAGAACCCTGATCGGGTTGTCAGGTGGGCCGCTCGACGAGGCGGGTTGCGTGGCTTCGTCCTGCCAGAGGCTCCGCTGATGGTCAGGGCCCCTTGTGGTGGCGAAGCTTCATGGAGCTCTTGACGGTGTCCATCAGCGAGCTGACCGGCTTCTCGGCGCCTTGTGCCTCCACGGCCAGGGGTCCGCTGGGGAGCATCACGACAAGCCGGAACGCACGGTGGGGGGCGATGGCGTCAGTTGGGAGCATGACAAAGCTGTCCAGGGACACGGCCGGTCTCCCTGCGACCCGCAACTGCGACGTGCGCCAGTCACTCTCGTACTCGCCGTAGTTGGCCATCGTGACTCCCTCGTAGTCGTCCATGGCCTCCTGGGGGCTGCCGACCTGCCGGCCTGCCGGGGGCACCGATACCCCCAGGCGGACCCGGGCGCCGCCACTGCCGGCTTCGAGCTCGCACAGCGAATCCCACCCAAAGCCGCCGTGACCTCGTGGGACCAGGACGTCCTTGACGGTCCACACCGTGCCCAGCTCGAAGGTGACCGGCAGCTCACATCCCCTCCCCGCGTCAACGGCACTTCCGGCACCCACGCGCTTCGGCCCCTCGTCGCCGCCGCTTGCCGTGCACGCCGCGAGCACTGCGAGCGCCGCCAACGAGGCCAGCCCCACGGACTTCCCCACCAACTCCACCACGGGCACGTCCCCTGTCCGGTCGGTCGAACGCCAGGCCGACGGACGTTCGGTCACCGAGCCATCATCGCCGATGGGTGGCGCCGGGCGCCGGGATGTTCCTCGACGTCGTCGAGACATCCAGGCCGGCAGGGCAACCGTGGACCGTTCTTCGAACGTGAGGTACCGGCCCGAGGACTCGGCCAACGAGATCGGAGCCATGCCGCCGGCGTGACGAAACCACCTCGCGCCCGCCGGCCACGACACTCCGACCGCCGTCGACTCCTCGGCCGTCGTGACCCCCGTGGCGATCAGTCGCCAGAACTGGCGCTGCACGACCCGAGACGGATCAGGCCACGCCGGCGAGCGCATCGCCGGCCGCAACGCAAGATCACCGGCCGGTCGGGCGGCGGGGTCGGGCCGGAAGTCGCGAGGCACCAGGTCGGGCCGGGTCACCGCGTGCGGGCCGGGAACGGTGGTGCGGTGCCGGGGAGGCCGTTGCGGCGGGCGTAGTGGGCGGTCCGGGAGAGCCCCTGATCTCCGATGTCCGTCAAAACGAAGCCAGCCCGCTCGGGTTGGTGTCCGCAGAGACGAACGGCCACCGGCTGATCTTCGTAGGGTCGACGCCTCGAAGGAGATCGGCAACGATGACTGCACCCGACGGTGTGCCCCTTGCACCCTCGCTGAGAACGACCTCGCCGCGTCGAGTCCCGATCTGCGCGCGATGCGGAAGCCGCCCTGAGCTGGGTGACATCGTCTTGGTCGTACCCGGCGGCGTGATTCTTGTGGATCTTCTAGGGTTGGCGAGACAACGTCACAGGGGGGACCGACGAGCATGGCCGATCATCCTGCATTCGCCGCCTTACAGCCCAACGACCCGACACAGCTGGGCCCGTACCGGGTGCTCGGCCGCATCGGCCACGGGGGCATGGGCACCGTCTTCGCGGCTCAGGGCGACGCCTCGCAGCTCGTAGCGGTCAAGGTCATCAACGCTCACCTCGCCGACGACGAGCGCTTCACCCGCCACTTCCGGCGCGAGGTGACCGCGGCGCGACAGGTCCGGCCGTTCTGCACCGCACCGGTCCTCGACGCCCAGCTCGACGAGCACCCCCTGTTCGTCGTCACCGAGTACATCGACGGGCCCACCCTGCATGAGCTGGTGTCAGGAGCGGGTCCGCTGCGCGGCGGTGCCCTGGAGCAGCTGGCGGTCGGCATGGCGGCGGCCCTGACCGCCATCCACGCAGCCCAGGTCGTCCACCGGGACCTGAAGCCGTCCAACGTGCTGCTGTCCCCGATGGGTCCCCGGGTGATCGACTTCGGCATCGCCCGCGCGCTGGACGGGATGAGCGCTTCCGTGCAGCCCACGCAGATCGCCGGCACCCCCGGCTACATGGCGCCGGAAGTGTTGCGGGGCGAGGCGGTCACGCCTGCCGCGGACGTGTTCGCCTGGGGCTGTGTCTTGGCCTACGCCGCTTCCGGGACCCCGCCGTTCCCGGGCGACGACGTCTTCGCCATCCACCACCGGGTGATGACCGAGCCCCCACGGCTCGGCGGGCTGGACGGGAGGCTCGGGCAGCTCGTCGAGCGGGCGCTGGACAAGGACCCTGGCCGTCGTGGCTCTGCGGCCGAGCTGCTGGCGCAGCTCGTCGGTGAGGAGGCAGCGGATGCGGGGCGGGCAACCGAAGTGCTGCAGCGTACGTGGCAGGCCCGGACGTGGGTGATGACCGGCTCCGGGCAGGCCGCCACCCCCTCCCGCCGGGGTCGGCACCGCCCCGCGGTGGCGGTGGTCGCAGCCGCCGCTGCGGTGTGCGCGGCGCTCGCCGGAGTCCTGCTGTGGCCCGAAGACGACGCACACCAAGGGCCGGACAAGGATCCGGCCAAGGTACGCAGCGGACCGGTAACCCTCCACAGCGCCTACAGTTTCGAGCTCGACACGGCCCCGCCCGCGGGTGCCGCGCGGTGGATCGACACCCGGGACGCCACCGACGACCTGCGCCTGCTCGGCCGAGACGGCGGTGCCCCCGACCTCATGCCGGGCAAACCCAAAGCCCTGGCCCGCTGGACCTCCGACAAGGAGCCCACCGAGCAGCAGTGCCTGGACACCCTTGACCGTCAGCCGCTCAGTCGCGCCGAGAAGGTCGACCGTGGCGACCGGATGTGCCTGCAGACCAGCGACGGCCGTACCGCGCACGTCCGCATCGTCAGCGTGCCGCTGGGCGAAGGAGGAACCCGGTTGGAGGCCACCGTATGGGAGCTGCCCAACTGAGCGGCCGCCCTGCATGTCCCGGTGCGCCTGCTCACCTCCGGGTCGGTGGCGCGGAGGCGCCGCGACCGCGCTCGCTGCTCGCCGGCCGCTCAGGACGTGCTGCGCGGCAAGCGCACGGTGACGGACAGGCCGCCTGCACCGTCCGGTCAAGCGGGGCGGAGACAGGTACGCCGACTGTGCGCGGGGCCGGCTTCCCGCCGGCCCGGCGCACCGCTCGACGCGTGCTCGGCCTGCATCGGCCTCGGCCCACACGCGCACGGCCGGCGGCGGCCGCCCGGCGAAGGCGTGGGGAATGCGCGGTCCGGACTGCCGAATCGACGTCCGTCCCGCTCAGGACGGGTGCTGCGAGACCGACAGCTACGAGTCCCGCGGCCCGCGGCCCCACCGCCCCGGCGGCAGGCGCAGGCGACGCCGGCGGGGGCCGGTCGCTTACACGCTCCGCGGCATCGTGCGCACGCCTTCGAGCACGGCGGCGAGGTAGCGGTGTGCGGTCTCGACCCGGTCGGCGGGGGTGCCTCCGTGGACGCTGACGGCGTGGGCGATGCCGCACATGAGCGGGACGAGGTCGGCGGCGGCGAGGTCGGAGCGGACCGCTTCGGCATCGCGGGCCCGGGCGAGGAGGGTGGCGCCGGCCGACGTCAGTGACTCCTTGAGTTCCGTGGTGCGCGGCAGGGCGTCCGTGGCCGCGGCGGCGACGGGGGGCAAGGCAGCGTCAGTGACCTGCGCCTCGACCGTGCGGAAGAGGAAGCCCGTCAGACCGCGCCAGGGGTCGGCATCGGTCAGTGCCTGCCGGCCGTGGGCGGCCAGGGCCTCCAGGCACGGCGCGGCGACGGTCTCCAGCAGCGCCTCGGGCGTGGCGAAGTGCCGGTAGACGGTGCCGACCCCGAGCCCTGCCCGCCGTGCGACGTCGTTGAGCTGCAGCGGTGTGCCCTCGTCGACCAGATCGCGGGCGACGGAGACGATCCGCTGCCAGTTGCGGGCCGCGTCCTTGCGTAGAGGCGTCGTCATGGAGGCATGTTAATCGGATGGTCCATCCGGATGGGTCCGCCTCCGTCGGCTACCCGCAGGGCAGTGCCGGGCGTACGGCGCTCAAGCGGGGGTGAGCGGCGCGTGCCGTTCGCTGAGCCGGCGTACGGCTTCGGCGACGCGGGGGTCGGCCGCCGCGCGGTGCGGGGGGACCGGGTGAGCCTGGGCGCCGATGACGATGCCGGTCCGGCCCGTCAGCGTCTCCTCGGTGGCGGCCGTGATGGATGGCCTGGCCGCCGCGGACGCCGGTCCCGAGGTCGAGCGTTCGAATGTGCGGCGCACCAGGGGCCACAGCAGCCGCAGGGCGGGCGAGACGATCTTCGGGTCGGTCATGGTGCCGTTGGTCATGTCGGTCGCGGCCCCTCCGGGATCGGCGGCGAAGACCGATACGCCGGTGCCGTCCAGCCGGTTGGCCAGGTCCAGGGTGTAGGCCAGGTTGGCGAGCTTGGCGCGACCGTACCAGTGGAAGCCGTAGTAGCCGCCCGGCGGTTCGACGGCGTCGAACACGCGCTTGGCCATGACGACCGCTCCCGACGTCACGTTCACGATCCTGCTGGGCGCACCGGCGGTGAGTGTGGGCAGCAGCAGTTCGGTCAGCAGGTAGGGCGAGAGGTGGTTGACGACGAACGACGCCTCTGCACCGCCTAGTGTCCGGCGCTCCGCAAACATCGCCCCGACGTTGTTGACCAGCACCGTCAGGGGTTCCCCCGAGGCGGCGTGGTCGTCCGCGATCGTCCGGGCGAGCGCACGTACCTGGTCGAGCGAGGCGAGGTCCGCGGACAGGAACCGGGCCGGGTGCAGCGGGCCCGTCGCGTTGATCCGCTCAACGGCCCTGGCTCCACGTTCGGCATTGCGCCCGACGACCGTGACCGCCAGACCGGCAGCGGCCAGCCCCAGCGCCGTCTCCAGGCCGATGCCCCCTGTTCCGGCCGTGACCACTGCTGTCTTCTTCATGTTCATGTGCTCCTCCACGGTGACACCCAAGCGGATAGATCATCCACTTAGTGCTCCGGACGCTAGCACATATCCGGATAGGTAATCCATTTTTTCGAGGGCCGCCGTGGTCTGGCTGCGGGCGACGGAGGCCGGCACGCCGCGGCGAGGGTCCGTGGAAAGCGGTTCTGTACGGTCATCCGCTCTGTCACATCCGGGGTGGTATCAGGATGGTGTGATCCGAGCAGGACGTGGCGGCGCAGCAGCGAGGCCTGCTCGTCGTGCATCGGGCGGGCCATCCGCGCGGTCCTGGTGTCGACGCCTCGGGTGGGTTCGTTGCTGCACGGAAGCGTGCGCCAGGGGGCCTTGGGCCCGGCTCGCCACCTGATCCACCTGCCATCGATCTCCGGTGAACTGCCTCCAGGCGCCTGGGATTTCGCCACGACACGGACCGCTGCGAATTCCGCAGCAGGCGATAAGCGAAAAGACACCCCGGGCTGTCAGGTGTGACGGCGTCGTACCGGGCACGCCGCCCACTGCCCGATCCGGCACCGACACGCCGGCCGGGCCCGCTCCCCGGCTCCGCACGTGCCTGGCCCGGGGCCGCTCGGTCGGGCAGGAACTCGTGCAGGTATACGGCCCGCTGCAGTCGGCCTGGTTCGCGGAGATCTCCACGGTCGACCGGACCCCCGACGTCCGCAAGGCCTTCGCCGGACTCGGCGACTGCCTCACCGCCCACCAGGTGGAGGCGCGTGATGAGAACGCCTTCCTCGACCTGGTCGACCAGCGACTCCAGGCCGCCGACGCCACAGCCACCCGCAGCCTCGGGAGCGTCTACGCGGCCTGCATGAAACCGGTGGAGGCCGCCCGGCAGCCATTGCGTGCCCAGGCTGCCCTCCGGTTCAGGGCTTCTCATGCCGCCGAAATCGCGAAGATTTGTGCCCAACTCCCGCTAAAAATAGCAAAGTTAGAGAAGCGCTACCGGATCCGGATCTCGTTCCCCAAAGTCTGACCACCCCTTCCGCTCCACTGCTCTTCCGCCCTCGTCCACTCCGCCGCCACCGTGCCGCGGCTGCCGGCCGCTGTCCACGATCTCGGCGCCGGCTGCGCCGTCTCGTCCACCGAGGCCACACAGTGGCGCTCCCGTTTCCGCGGGGATGCCGCCGCCCGGCCCCTCCTCAGGGCTCGCGCCCGGCCCGATCGAGGCGCGCAACCAGCCTGCGAAGGCCGAGGACTTGCTGCGCGCGATCGATTCCCCGACGAACTTGATCGCCATTCGTTTCAGGAGGATGAAGGCTTGTATGCCGGGCCGTATGGAAGTGAGTGAAAACGCAGCCCCAGCCGCGTACGTCGCAGGCCCGTTCCTCTGCTCCCCACGCTTGCGAGGATGCCGTCGGGCTCGTACAGGGGTCGGGCACGGCCTGCGCGTCGTTGCCGTTGAACGACGCGGCGATGAGGCCGGAGATGCCCCGGGTGTGGTGCCGGGCATCGCGGGAGTACCCCGAGCCGGGTGTGAGGACCGCCTGGGGTGCCGGGTGAACAGGTGGCCGAAGTCCTCGGTCAATGCCGGGGGTCGGCGGGCAGGAGGAGGGTGCAGTCGAGGGCGCGATCTGCCGGATGCCTGACGGCGGGCCGGGGGCGGTGGCCCGTACTCGGGCGCAAGGGGAGCGGCGGGCCCGCCCCCTCAGGTGGGAGGGGGCGGGCCGGTAGCGCACTCGCAGGGCGGGTGGCGCGGGGTCGGGGGACCGGAGGTTTCGTCAGAACTGGGAGCCGAGCGCGACCGCCAGGCCGAGGGCCGGCACGCGGCGGCCGTTCCCGAGCTCGACGTCGGTGCTGTTGCGGTACACCCGGCCGTCGATCGTGACGTGTGTGGCGGGCCGGTTGTGGAGGTTGGCCGCCAGCATCGCGGAGAGCCTCCTCCACTCGTTTTCGAGGTCCCTGCCGAAGGGACCGAGGGTGGTCTGCGGGCCGGTCTCGTCGTTGTCGTGGCCGTAGCGGATCGTGTTGCCGATGCGGTTCTGGATCCACCGGAAGCGGGCCGCCTCGGCAACCGCCGCGACCACCGCGGTGAGTGCCCGGCCGGCCGCCAAGGCCGGCGGGGTGTTCTGTCCCGGAACCTGCGCGGGCATGTTGACCAGGTGGTTGATGTCGCGGCGAAGCCCCAGGAAGGAGTCGTTCGCCCGCCACGCCGGATCGGAGAAGCTGTTGTAGTTCTCCCCGAACGGCAGCGAATGGAAGTCGTTCTGACCCAGGCGGTGGTTGGGGAACACGGCGTTGTAGGCGGCGCGCACCGGAGCCGAGTCCAGGTCGCGGAACATGTACCTGCCCCGGGGTGTGAAGTAGCCCACCACGTACAGGTTGCTCGCCTCGAGGATCAGTGAGAGCCGGTGGCTGTTGGCCTCCGTGTGGTCGATCAGCGCGACCTCGACGTAGTAACCCGTCTGCCGGATGGTGGCGCTGTGCGGGAAGTTGGGCATGATCGCATGGCTGACGGTACGGCGCAGGCGTTCCAGCATGGAGTCGTAGGCGTTGCCGGCCGACCAGCTGCTGGTGCCCGGCACGAGATGGGTGATGTCCCAGTCGATGCGGGTCCAGCGCCTTTCCGGGTCGGCGTGGGCCTTCGGGGCCGGCCCTTGCGTCAGGCCGACGGTGGCCAGGAGTGCCAAGGTGAAGATCAGGACGCGGCTCATGAGCCGGCGGGAGGGCAGAGAAAGCCTCATGCGGAAGGTACTCCTGGGGAAACGAGCGGTGAACTGTGCGCCGGGCCGGGGCAGGCCCTCCGCCCGGTGCCCCTTCAGTCAAACGGAGTGGAACGGGGCGGCCCAGGCAGTTTCACCGGCAGAAGTATGTCTTGTCATAGTTCTGCCGGTTGCGTCCTGGGAAGTGATGCCGTTCGACTTGTTCCGGGGGTTTGCTCCGGCATCATGGCGACGCCCGCATAGACGAACGGCGACCGGCTGATCTTCGAGACGTCGAGTCACGAAGGGAATCAGCACGATGACCGCACCGGACAGTGCACCTCTGCAAGCCTCGCGGAGAACGACCTCGCCCCGGCGAGCCCCGATCTGCTGCACGCGATGATCAAAACGTGCGCCGACGCTCTCATGTCCGCCGAGGCCGACGCGCTCTGCCGCTCATCGACGACAAGCGCCGCCGAACGAAGTCGGCGATCGCCTGAACGCCGACAGCGGCGCCGCAGAGTCCGGGACCGCGGATCCAGAGCGGGCCTCTACGGACGACGTGTGGGGGAGCGCGGAACAGCGTACGAACGTCTGAGGCAGTGCAGGGCAGGTCGGGGAACGCGCCCCGGCAGGGTGGCTGCGACGGCAGAATGGCGGCCTTGCGCCGTCCGTGTCAGCCCCGTCCTGCCTGGCTTGCGCGCGGGCTTGTCCTCAGGTCCCGGCACGAGCCCGTTCCGCTGCGCGGCGGCCTTCACGAGGGGATGCGACATGGACTACTGCACGTGCGGAGCACAGGGTGTGGGACGTTGCGTGGTTGGTGGGGAGGCCTTTTGCCGCCGGGAGTGTCGGACGTACCCCCACACGGTCCGGGACCTGCTGGCAGAGGCGGGCGAGCAGCCACAGGCCAAGTGGCACGGGCTGCTGTGTCCCTCGTGCTACCAGGACGCCATCGAGGTGGCTCTGCCGACCGTCGCACGCCATCTGCTCCGTACCGAGGCAGGATCGATCGAACGCGTTGTCCACCGGCTCGCATCCCGCCGGGGCTGGACCGACTTGGAGAACTACAACCAGACCCTCGGCCCGGACATCATCTCGGCCGTGGCCGGCCAGCGCCCCGCATGGCTGTTCAACAGTCTCCCGAGAACGCTGGCGGCGTTGTACGCCACGATGGCCCGGTCCCGCTCGCTGGCCCCCCGGCTTCGGGTACAGAACGAGGAGGTGAGCCACACCCCGACCCTCTTCTACAGGTACAAGACGACCACAACGGTGACGCAGCTGGATGAGCTCCGGGCATGGCCGTTCGGCTACAGCACCGACAGCGGCTCCTCAAGACGAATCTACGTCGGGGCAGAAGGAATCCTGCTGGACGGTGATGGCTTCGGGGGGCCCATCAGGGACGGCACGATGACCATGCGAGGCGCGCCGGGCGCGGTGCGGAGGCGACTGAACGAGATGAACCGGAAACTCGCCGAGCCTGCGCACGAGGGCTACTTCGACGGCGACGCAGTGGACGTTCTCGCCCATGCGGTCTCCCGGCTGCTGTAGAGAGCACGCGGCGAGATCGGTCCGACCGTCGCCGATCAGGCCCCCGATGCCCGGCCAAGGCATCACAGGACGAGCCCCGTGAGTGGGCAGGTCACGTGATGATGCGGTCCAGTCGGCGCGGGTCCGTGCGCACGATCGGCTTGCCGGTCACGTCCACCCGGGCGTCCGCCCCGGCCCGCCGCACTGAGTCCGTGACCGGTTCGCCGAGCGGCACCGGATACGCCTCGAGCTTCTCCGCGCCCGTGTCCGCCCGTGAGACTGCCAGGAGTGTGCCACGTCGGCCGTGAAGCGCTGCTCGTTGTGCAGCCGCTCCTGGAGGGCGTCTGCCAACTGGTCGACGGCGGAGAACTCTCCGATCTCGTCTTTCCCGGCCCGCCCGCCGGTGCGTGCGTCCAGCCCGCCGTGCCGGATGCGCCGTGCGGTCCCTATCGTCCGGTCCGGTGCGCGAGCACGCCCAATGCTCAGCGCCATTGCGATCGTGGCGAGCGCGACGCACGCCACGATCTTCCAGCGCAGCGAGCGGGTCGGCCGGACGCGACGCCGCGGGCCGTGTGCGAGAGCTCGGGGTCCCCGCCCGCTCCCACGTCAGCGCCGGAAGCGGGAGCCGTGACCGCGCACGGTCTCGACGTAATCCGCATGCCGCACACCCATCGCCCCCCTCGCCAGTGCCCGCCGGCACGGGAACCCGTGCACTGCCCACAGACTGGAAGGGCACCACATCACCACGATCAGAAGCCCACCTTCGCGGACTCTATCGGGGAGTCAGGGCAGGCGAGCATCAGGCGGGCGTACCGCGTGGGTTGGAGCCGAACGTCGGCCGGTACCGCGCAGGTTTACCCGGAAGTCCCACCTGCCGCTGTACGCCGGCGGCTCGGGCCTCTGCGACTCTCGGGTGTGCGGAACCCGCTGCGAGACGATGCTGTGCGTGGTCGTTGCCGAATGTTTGCAGTGGCGCAGAGACCCTAGTGGGCGGATGCTCTGAAAACAGCATCCGCCCACCCGGCGCTATGCAGTAAATCTCGATCAGAGATCCCGGGCGATGAAATGTACGCTCGCGCATTCGCCGTAGTCGACGATCTTACGCACGGGGTCCTTTACCACCAGCTGGCACTCCTGCAGGTAGATGCTCTTCATGTTCCCGGCGAAATTGAACGCGAAGTGCTTGTCCTTGCCGTGTCCGAGCTGGTTCCACACCTTCTCCGGACGGGTTCCGCCGTCGTTGTAAAGCGCTACAAGGCGGAGGGCGGCGCCCTTGCCGTCGCTCAGGGTGTCCCTGACGTTGCCGTCGATGTACCAGCGTCCGTCACCCCCCTTCCAGAACTCACCGCGTGCCCATGTGCCTGCGATATCAGCGTCTGTATGGGTGAGATCCCAGCCGGGCAGCGCGTGGGCGGGCGCCGATGCGAGAGCGAGGATGGCGGGGGCGCACACGGCTACGAGAGCAGCCTTGAGCTTGATTTTCACTTCTCTCCCTTGAAATGGGTGTCGCACCTGGTGTCACCGGATGCGAGGGAGACAGTAATCGCGCGTATCCCCAGCGGCTAGATCATTCTGCGAGGGTGACCAGAATGCTGCGCTCAGAGAACGTGGGCATTCCGTCGGCTGACCCAAAAAGGCCGGGTCACTGCCCTCTCGGTCGCAGTTGTGTGGGTGATCCTTCACATGTGGAGCGGCCAATATCGGCTCACGGAATACTGTATTCCCTTCGACGTCCATCGGATTCTCTACGATTGCAATCACAAAGCGTGCTGTGTCGGGTCATATTGATCCGAAACGGTTTGGGTTCTGGGTCGTTGAGCTGGGTGTGAGCGATCTGGTGGGGGACGCGCGGCATCTGTCGCCGTCGGCGCAGGAGGCCCTGCGACTGCGGGCGGTGGCCGCGTTGGTGGCGGGGCGGGTCCGTGAGGACGTGGCGGCGGTGTTCGGGGTGTCGCGAAGGCCGTCGACGGGTGGTGGGCGAAGTGGCTGGCCGGTGGCCGGGAGGCGCTGGTCATGCAGCCGCGGGGCAAGCCGATCGGGGTGCACCAGGTGCTCGGGGAGACCGAGCAGGCCGCCGTGCGGCAGGCGATCCTAGATCACCGGCCTTGTGACGTGGGCCTGAGCGGACAGCTGTGGACGCGGCGACTGGTGGGCGAGCTGATCGTGAAGCTGTACCGGGTGCGGCTGACCGAACCGGGAGTGGGCAAGTACCTGAAGCGGTGGGGTCTGTCCTTCCAGCGGCCGGACAAGCGTGCCGTCGAGCAGGACCCGCGGGCCGTGCATCGCTGGCACGAGGAGACCTGGCCAGCGATCCGGGCGAAGGCGAGGAAGGACGGAGGTGAGGTTTTCTTCGCCGACCAGGTCGGCATCCGCTCCGACCAGGTCACCGGCCGCACCTGGGGCGAGAAGGGCAGGACGCCCGTGGTGCGCAGGAGCGGAAACCGGTTCTCGGCCAACGCGATGTCGGCGATCAGCACCAGGGGCCGGATGCACTTCATGGTCTTCACCGGGCACTTCACCGCCGAGCTGATGTGCCGCTTCCTTCAGCGGCTCGCTGGCCACTTCGGCCATAAGGTCCACCTCGTGGTCGACGGGCACCCCGCTCACCGCTCCAGGAAGGTCCGCAACTGGCTCTCCGCCCACCCCGACGACATCGAGCTGCACTTCCTGCCCCCGTATTCGCCCGAACTCAACCCCGACGAGCTGATCAACGCCGACCTCAAGCACAGCCTGCCCAAGCAGCACCGCGCCCGGAACCAGGCCGAACTCGCCGCCGAGACCCGCCGCTTCTTCCGCAAACGTCAGCGTCAGCCACACATCATCCGCGGCTACTTCGGCGGCCCCCACGTCCGCTACGTCCTGGACGGGGACCCCATGAGTTTCTGATCAGTACGCTGTGGCCCACGGCCACCGGCTGATCTTCGTTTGTCGACACAACTCACGATGATCAACGGTGGCCGTCCTCATCGGAGACCGACCTCACCCAGCACGATCAAGGCCAGCGTCATACCGGCTGTCCGCTGTCAGGGGGTGGCAGCACGCAGCATGATCAGGGCGACGGAGGCCATAGTGAGGACCACCGCCGGAGACGCGCCCTTGCGGTCGCCGACGCGCAGGTGGAAGGCGACCGCGCCGGCGAAATAGAGCGTCAGGCCGATCGCGGAGGCGATTCCGATGGGTCCCCACCAGAGCCCGGCGATCACACCGGCCGCGCCCGCGATCTGAGCGCCGATCAGGAAAGCCATCATGCTCTGCGGCACTCCGAGGGTGGACATCTGCTCGGTGATGTGCCGCGTCCGCAGCGACTTGGCCCCGGCCGATACCAGGAGAAGCGCCGACATGAACACGGTGACGACGGCAAGGGAGACGAACATGGCTGAAACCTCAATCGTGCGAGATGCGAGTAAGGGGGCGTGCGCACCTCGACGACGATAGGCGGCTGTCAGGTACCTCCAGGTAACCTTCGGGGCATGAGCCTGCGACCCGGAGTTGCCTTCCTCGCCGACTGTCCTGCTCTCCTGGCCATGGAGATCATCGCCAGTAAGTGGTCCATGGTCACGCTCTTCGCGCTGACTGACGGCCCGTTGCGCCACGGCGAGCTGGTCGAGCTGAGCGGTGGCATTTCGCGCAAGGTACTGACCCAGACGTTGCGCCGGCTCCAAGCCAACGGGTTCGTCGAGCGGCGCGCGTACGCCGAGGCGCCGCCGCGCGTGGAGTACGGCCTGACCGATCTCGGGCGAACCCTGGAGGAGCCCATCAGGATGCTCACCGCATGGGCGCGGGAGAACGGCGAGGCGGTCGTCACCTTCCGGGAAGCAGCCGAGGCGGCCAGGACCATCGAGGCGGATCAGGCGACCCCGGTGAAGACCCCTCATGTCAATGAGAACCCGAGCCGTTTCTGATCAATAGAAGGGAGGACATCCCGCAGGGCATCGACGCTCGACTTCCTCGTGACGGCGCAGGGGCAATGGGTGCGCGTCGAGACCCTGGTGCGGACCTGGGAGGGCGACGGCCTCGACGCCTTCCTCTCCGCGCTGGCCGAGGACTTCCGCGGCTGGGAAGGGGAGCGCACCTGGCGCTCCCTCGAACGCGATCTGACTCTGTCGGCGGAGCACCGCCCCGGCGGCTACGTCCACCTGACGTGGGGTATCCGCGACCGGCCCCCGTCCGAGGAGTGGCATTTCACGACCACCACCGTGCACGCGGCCGGCGAGGAGATGCGCCACCTCGCCGCCGAAATCCACACGTTCCTCACCAGCGAGGTCCGCCAGCCGCAGCGCCTTCCGGGCCGGGACACCACCCCGTGAGGCGAAGCTCTGGCCTCGGCCTTCGCGCACGGCGCCGGGTGCCCCGGCTCGTCCACGCCGCCCGCACCGTGCCGATCCGGTGGCCGGCGGCCGGGGCCCGGTCGCAGGCCTGCCAGGACGAGGCCGCAGGGCGCTACTGGATGACGAGGTAGAGCTGCTCGATGGGCAGTGCCCGGCCTTCGGTTCCGACGACGACGTGGCTCATGTCGCCGCCCGGGTGCGAACCGGCGACGTCCCCGATGTTGCGGACGTGGGCGCGGCCGCCGGCCCGGCGGTCGGCTGGGGCGTAGAACTCGACGGCTTCGATGGCCGTGTTCATGCCCGTGGTGCCGATCATGATGTCGCGGCCGTGCTCGGCGCACTGAAGGCTGTTGTCCCAGCCGTAGTTGCTGCGGTGGGCGCGGAAGCATCCCGTCCAGTACCCGTTGATGTGGATGCGCAGGACTTCGAGGTTGAGGGCCTTGCCCTTGGTGCCCGCCCATTGCCCGTCGCACTGCCAGTTCAGCCAGCCGAGGTTCTGGACGTGAGCCTGGTAGCAGAGGTTCCCGTAGGTGGTGGGCGGGCCGGCGGCTCCTGCCGGTGACGCGGTGGCGGCGAGGACTCCGAGGGCGAGGGCGGCACCGGTGAGGGCAGAGCGTATGCGCTTCGCGGGCATGGACATCTCCTTGTGGCGTGAGGGACGGCGAGGACGCCTTGCGGCAGAACGTACGTGCCGCAGATGCGCGTCCCGGCCGTCCCACGGCGTCCCACCGTCCCCGGGGGTGTTCCGGGAAACCCAACGCTCTTCCAGAGACGAAACCGCCGCCAAGTCCGCAACGGACCCGGAGTGTACGCCGAGGGTCGATCCGGTTGACGCGGTCCTGCGCGCCGACGACCCGCTGGCCCGCCGCGACCGGCTGCAGCCGGCCCAGCTGCGCGACCGCCGCTGGTTTCAGTTCCCGCCGGGTGCGAGGACGCGGAGCCCGCGCCATACCGGGGGCTGTCCCGCTTCGAGCCGGGTGATCGGGAGCTCTTCTTCGGCCGTGACCGGCTCGTGAACGACTTGGTGTCGCTCACTGGGCGTCACCGGGTGGTGCACCGAGCGCAGCACGCGCGACCGGCCGCAGCCCAACTTCGGCTGGACTTCAGGACGTTCGGCCTCCGCCCGGCTCGGGTGGGGACTGACTCCGGGCTGCCCGTGGCGCTCCCCGGCCGGGGAGCGGCCGTCGATGCAGCCGGCGGCAGGCGGCGCGGGGAAGCCTGCCGCTACTTGGGCGTGTTGAGCCGCCGGGCATCAGGGCGGCGGGCCGCTATGGGCCCGGTCGGGTCGCGGTGTCCGGGGGAGCCGAACCGCGAAGCCGTGACGTGATGTGGCAGGGACCTGGCGGCCGCCTCCCGACCGGGAAACGAAGTGGGTCCGGCCCCCTCGTCGGCAACAGGGGGTCTGACCACCCGCGGGTCTGCCGTCTCCCCCGCGTGGCCGTCCTCACCCACGTGAAGATCCCGTGGGGAGAAGGCGGTGCCGACCGCTACTGATGCAGTGACGTTTCAGCAGGTGAACCTGACCCTCTGATCGGCCGACAGGCGTTCTCCAGGTCAGGCGCGGTCTGGTAGAACCGGCCCGGTGATGCTCCCTTTGGCCCGTGCTGCGGCCGCCCTCGCCCTTGCCATCCCGCCCGCCCTCGTGCCGGTGGTGGCCGACGCTGCTCCCGTCGTGGTGACCGCCGCCCACCTCGCGGGGCGGACCGTGCTGACCAACATCGACAGCGGCCGGGCCATGGCGGTGCAGGTCGGTGACGACGTCGAGATCCGGCTGAGCGCGTACCGCCAGGACGGCCTGACCTACACCTGGGAGATCCCACGGTCGAGTGCGTCGGACGTCCTGCACGCCACCGCCGGCCGCACCACGCCCAACGGTGACGCGACAGCGGTTCTCACGGCGGAGAGCGAGGGCACGGCCACCGTCTCCGCGGTGCGCAGTTGTCGTCCCGACCCGAGCGTTTCTTGTCCCCTTCTGATCGCCCCATGGAAGGTGACCGTCGAGGTCAGGTGACCAGACGGTTCCGGCGGAAGGCTGCTCCACGCCGGGCTGACTAGGCTGCGGACTGTCGGTGCCTGTGCGGCTATCGTTCTCCCGGCCCCGGCCCCGGCCCCGGCCCCGGCCCCGGCCCCGGCCCCGGCCCCGGCCCCGGCCCCGGCCCCGGCCCCGGCCGGGCCTGGATCGTCTTCGAGGACGAAGCCGGGCAGTCGATGACTCCGCCGCGCGCCAGGACCTGGGGCCGGATCGGCCAGACCCCCGTCGTGAGGGTGAGGGGCCGGGGCTCGGGACGCGTGTCGATGGGGGGTATGGCCTGCTACAAGCCGGGCCAGCGGTCCCGGCTGATCTACGCGATCCGCGAGTACCGGGGCCGCAAGGACGAGCCGAAGGGCTTCGGCTGGCGCGACTTCCGCGACCTGATCGTCCGCGCTCGCATCCAGCTCGGCGGACCGATCGTGCTGGTCTGGGACAACGTCCGCCTGCAGCTGACGGCCAGCATGCGCGAGTTCATCGATGCGAACGCCGAGTGATTCACTGTGTTCCAGTTGCCCGCCTATGCCCCGGACTTGAACCCGACCGAGGGCGTCTGGTCGCTGGTCAAGCGTGACATCTGCAACCTTGCTGCGGCCGACCTCGGCCAGATCACCCGCGCCGTGAAGCGCAAACTGAAGATGCTGCAGTACAGGCCGGAGGTCGTCGACGGCTGTCTCGCCAGCACCGACCTGGCCCTGTGAGCGTCGGGTCGACGGACCCGAAATTGGTCGAAGCCCAAAGCTGCTGGTCAGCTACGGTGGCGGCATGACTGAAAGTCTGCCCGAGGACATAGCCTACGTGCTTGACCTCGTCCTGAACCCGGACGAGCCCATTCACGTTGCCCTCCGACGGTAGGTGCCCCAACTCAGGGTGCAATCCCGCTGCAAGTGCGGGTGCGGCACTGCCTACTTCGGCCTTGACACCGACGCGGTGGAGCCCGCGCCAACCGGCCCCGGCACCGTCGTGGCTGCCGACGTACAGCTGTTCACCGAAACCGGCGAGTGCCCTGGCGAGGTCCTGGTCTTCGCGCAAGGCGGCTACCTCTCATGGCTGGAGGTCTGCTCTTGGAGGGATGACGTCGAGGTGAACCTCTCCGCGGCGCGGCGCTGGCTACAGCCATCGTCCTGAACCCGAGCCGGTAACACCCAGCGTCTCGGACGTTGATGCCCAACCACGAGTCGACCGACATCACGAGTTCAAGTTCAGTGGCTTCGTCCGGACGCAGTCGGCAACGAAGCACTCAGTCACAGCACGCGGCCACGCCGGCAGGTTGGAAATGGCTCACTGACGCTGGCCATTCAATTCCCGGCCGACAGCAATTGCCTGAGTACCTGAACACCCGTGCAGGCCAAGCAGGTTATCCCACGCATCCGCCACCCTGAAAACAGCGAGCCGCACCAGAATGGGAATTGCAGCGCGGAAGCCTTCCCGGAAACCGCGAACTGCACCGCACCGACCCTCGGTCATTCGGTGCAAAACGGTCAATTGCGGGATTGTCGCATTCTATGTGCGTCTCGGCGCTGGAGGCGCGTGTCGGCCACGTGCGGTAAGGGCCGTCACCAGGGAATCCCGTGATCATCATGCTGTAATGTCGACACGCCTGCCGGCGGCGCGATCGTACCGGTGTCGAAATTTCGACGCCTTCGACCCAGAATCACCAGCAACAGTTTCGGACGGAATTGATGAAGATATCCAAGATGGTTTCCAGGCGCATCGTCGCGCGCGGCCTCACCGCGCTCGCGGCCGCCTTCAGCGCCGCCGTCCTGGCCGCCACCCCGGCGTTCGCCAGCTGGGCGCCGCTCACGCGGACGCTCTGGCTCGCCAGCTACCCCAGCATGCCCGGCGCCGCCCACATGACCCGCGACATCTACCTGGCCGCGGGCAACTACACCTGGACCGTGTCGACCGACAACGGCACGACGAGAATCGGCTGGGCGGAAGCCCAGCGCGAGCTCTACCTCGCCGCCGGCAACTACCGCTGGACGTGCACCGTCTTCTCGAACACCAGTGGGCTCTACAAGAACACCTGCAGCCTCGACGCAGGGGGCGGGGCTGCATACCTGGAGTCCCGCCTGTACGAGGTCGTCAAGAGCGGAGACCACACTCTCGCCAGCTTCCTCAACAAGCACTGACTATTCGACAAAATGTGCTTGCAATAGGTTGGTTACGCGACCATACGCACAGGTCCCTGGTGAGCAGTTCCCATCGACTGCTCACCGGGGAACCTGTTCGCTCCAACCCACCCGTCGGTTCC
>NZ_JAJAUZ010000030.1 GCF_020532645.1 Streptomyces bambusae | reverse complement strand
TTTGGGGGGGGGGGGGGGGGGGGGCGGCGGGGCCGGGGGGGGCCCCGCCCCCACACCCACTGGTCAGGACGCAGGGACGGCTGCCCCGGCGGGTGAGCGGGAAATGTCAGGCCTGGCGGGTCGGCAGGACGATCGTCTGGCGCAGGTTGACGTGCCGGGGACGGCTGACGGTGTACGCGACGAGGTCGGCTATGTCCTCGGCGGTGAGGGCGGGGATCGCCGTGAACATTCCGCCGAGCTGCTCGCGCAGTTCCGGGTTGTCGATGTGCCCGCCGAGTTCGGTGTCGGTCAGGCCCGGCTCGATGGTGCTGACCCGGACGTCGCGCGGGCCCAGCTCGGTGCGCAGTGCGGCGGACAGCTGGGTGAGGGCGGCCTTGGTGGCCCCGTACACGGCGTAGTCGGGGAAGAGGACGTGGGAGGCGATGGAGGAGATGTTGACCAGGTCGGCGGTGCTGCCGTCGGCGGCGGCTTCGGTGAGGTCGGAGGTGAACGCGCGGATGATGCGCAGGGCGCCGGTGAGGTTGGTGTCGATCATGCGGGTCCACTCGTCGAGCCGGCCCTCGGTGAGGGGATTGGGCAGCATCACGCCCGCGTTGTTGATCACCAGGTCGACCCGGCCGTAGGCATCGTGGACGGCCTTGGCGGCTGCGTCGACGGATGCCTGGTCGGTGACGTCGGCGGTGACGGCGAGGGCCCGGCCTCCGGCGGCGGTGAGTTCGGCGGCCAGCGCGTCCAGCCGGTCGGTACGCCGGGCGAACAGGGCGACACGGGCGCCACCCGCCGCGAGCAGGCGGGCGGTTGCCGCGCCCATGCCACTGGCCGCTCCGGTGACGACAGCGGTACGGGCGGCGAGGGCTGGGTAGCTCATGGAGTGCTCCTGGGTCTGCTGCACGGACCGGCCCTGGTGGACCGGCCCGCGCCGGTGCGGCGGGCTGATGCGGACCACTTTGCGCCGGCTCGGGACGGCCAACCAGAGCCTGCCGTTCCCTGGGAAGGCCAGGGCCAGCCTGGGCCGGACGGCCCGGTCAGCGGAGCCCTTGCCGCAACGAGGGGCTGTGACCGCGCGGAAATAGGCTTGCCTTGAGGGCGAAATCTGCGGACACGTCTTCCTCTGCCTGGTGGAGAGGATGCCGGAGCCCCATGGCGACAACAACCCGGTCGGCTGTGTCGCGAACTTCTTCGTCATGCCATCACAACGGAACAAAGGAGCCGGCTCGGCACTCCTGGAGGCGCTGAAGCAACACTCACGCAGCGCCGGCCTCGAGGGCTTGATCGTATGGCCGGATCCAGGCCCTGGACCGGCCCCAGCCGGTCCTGCCGACGATGCCCGGAGTCCCCGAACGGCGCAGCCACGACTCCGTCCGGGCCGGGACCACCGCCCTCCTCTGTCCTGGAGGTGACAACCGATGGGCAAGGTCATCGGCTGCCTGCACCGCCGCTACCGCACCGTCGAGGTCAAGAAGCGGCTGACCGCCCACCCGTGGCTCCACCTGCACTGCACGCGTACGAGTGCGTGTCCTGGCTGAAGCTGGTCGAGCGGTGGTTTGCCGAGCTCACGCAAAGAAGCTCAAGCGCGGAGGCCACCGCTCAGTGCAGCAGGCACTCGAACGCGGCATCCGGAGCTGGTTCACCGGCGGAACGACCATCCAAGGCTCTCAGCCTGGACCGAGGCCGCCGACGAGATCCTCGGCAAAGCCGCCGCCTGCTGCCACCGAATCTCTGACTCAGGTCACTGGCCCGACGGCTGGATGAAGATGGGGATCAGACCGTCGACGGGGTGGTTGACCAGGAACCACACCCAGTTGTGGAAGGCATCGGTGAGGCCCAGTTCGACGGGGAGGCTGATGCCCTGACGTTCCCGGTACGCGGTCCGCACCTGCGCGCCGATCTGCACATTGACCGAGAACATGTCGGCACTCAGGTAGGGCGGCTGGACCTGGTCCGCGGGGACCGTGACGTCCTCGGGCAGGAAGACCACGTCGGTGTCGAGCGCCAGGGTGCTGAGCCAGGCATCACGCCCGACCGCGAGCGCCTCACCCGAGGAGTACCAGCCGTTCGGTGCTCCTCCCCGGTGGTTCAGGAAGCGGAAGCGGGAGTTGCCGCTGCGGCCCCGGGCCGGACTGACCAGGAAGTACTGCTCCCACTGTTGGCCATCGCCGGTGTGGACGAAGTGGCGGCCGTCTTCGAGCAGCCTGATCTGGACGACGTCGGTCAGACCCGCGGTGTCACCGTCCAGCCGTGGGAGACCGGCGTAGCGGACAGGCCGGTACTCCCCGTCCACGCGTACCTTCACGCAGCCGTCCGTACCGACCTCGGGTACGGGCAGGTACTCCGCGTTGATGCGGTAGCGCGCCTCGTTCCCTCCCACGACGACCTTCAGCAGTTGCTCGGATGCGTTGATCTTGCCCACGGGCAGCCCGTTGAGCCAGCTGTTCCACTTCCCCTGGGAGGTGATCGTGTACTGGTCCTGGCCCTTGGCGCACACCACATGGGACTGGTCCCCGAAGTGCACCAGGAAGCAGTGGCCGGTACCGACGTCGATGGATTGCGAGGCAGTGCTGATCGACATCAAGACGTCACCGTCCGCCTGGACGAGGAAGTGTCCCGCCTCGGTCTGCACCCAGGCGCCGACATCGCCCACCTGGCCCGTGGCCTCGGGCAGTGAGCCGAGCCAGTGCTGCCGACGGGTGAGGTCCTCGCCGGCCGGCAGGGCTCCCTCGAAGACGTAGGCGGTCTCCTTCTCCTTCTTGCCGAGCGAGACCAGCACCACGGGACCGGCTGCGGCGGCGTCCAGCGCCCTCTTGGTCCATCCTCCCGGGCCCTTGGCCAGGTCGTTGCGACTGACCGGGATCTCCCGGACCGTGCCCGGGGAGACCTCGACGAGAACGGTCTGCCCGGAGAGCTTCTCCGCCGGATAGACCCGGGCCTCGTCCAGCTTCTCCTTGAGGCGCTCGACGATGCCCTGCTCAACCGCCCGCTTCCGGTCGCTCAGCTTCCTGCGCGCATCGTCGATGACGTGACCACGCTCGCGCTCGCGGTCCTTCAGGTCCATCACCGTGGGCTGGTTCTTCTTGCGCCACTCCTCGTCCTGCACCTTCCAGGCAGCCAGCAGCTGCGGGTGCTGAGCGCTCTCCGCGTTCCAGGCCACGATGTCCACCTGGTGGTGGTGCTGCTGTGCGGCAGCCAACGCGGCGAGCCAGGGGGCCTTGAACGCGGTGGCGATGGGCCGTGCGACGTCGTGGTTCGCAGTGATCCACTGGCGGGCCTGCTGCCAGAGCGCGTACTCCGAGTGCTGGTTGATCGAGTTCTGGCTGGCGTATTGGTTGGTGGTCGGCCAGAGGTGGACCGGCCGGTACTTGAGGCCCTGGGTCTCCGGCGACGCGTGGATCATCTCGGTGTCCAGTTCGGTGAACGGGACCGTGATGTGGAACGCCGGGTGTGCGGGGCAGGTGTACATCGCGAGCTTGTTGTTCCCGGCAAGGCCCGTGAACGTCCACAGCTGGCCGTTGACCGTGACCGTCTGCGGGTAGGCCGGCACCGGGGGACGCACGCGCAGCGTGGGCTTCGCGGCACGGGGAGGGAGTGCAGGCGGCGGCGGGGGCTGGGGCGGAGCCGCGGGCTGGTTGTTCTCCACGGAGGATCCTTCGGTCAGACGGCGGTATGTCGAGGTCCACCCGACCGCATGGATCCGGCCTGTGGCAGAGCCCCCGGGTCAGCCCATGGGGCACGACCCCGACCAGCCGCCCGCGCCCAGGCCGTCCAGGGGCTCGAGCAAGGACGTCCTGGAGGACACGGCGCGGGCGGTCGGGCAGAGCGTGCGGGAAGTATTTCGGTGCGCGTGCGGGTGCGGACCGGTGCCGGCCCTACACGTGGGCGTCTTGACCAGAGCCGAAATGAACTTGCCCGTGACGACACGGTCCTCGCATCATCTGCGGATGGACGACACGCCGAGCCGCCTTCCGACCGCTCTGCCCGCGTTGCGCTCCAAGGCGCGTGAGGCGGGCTTCATCATGTCCAGCGAAGACCGCACAGGAACCCTCCTGGCAGCCCTCGCCGCCACCCGGCCCGCCGGCCGGATCCTCGAACTCGGCACCGGCGTCGGGGAGGGCACCGCCTGGCTCCTCAGCGGCATGGATCCCGATTCCCGTCTGACCACCGTCGAACTCGACCCCGCCCTCCAAGCCTTCGCCCGAGAACAGCTGGGCGCCGACCCACGGGTGACCTTCGTTGCCGGAGACGGCGGCACATGGCTGGAAGACTTCGACGGCGAGCCCTTCGACCTCGTCTTCACGGACACCTGGCCGGGCAAGTTCACCCACCTCGACCACGCCCTCGACCTCGTAGCTCCCGGCGGGACCTACCTGATCGACGATCTCCTCCCCCAGCCCGGCTGGCCGGAAGGCCACGAAGCCTCCGTCAAACATCTTCTGGCCGAGCTGGAGGAACGGGACGACTTCCGATGCGTCCGCCTGGCATGGGCAACCGGACTACTGATGGCAGTGCGCACAGCCTGACGGCCAGGCGTCCGGGCCGGCGGGCGCCGGGGCGGGGACATCGGCCGCGCCGGCTTGCTGTTCCGGCTTCAGCCGCCGCGCCCGGGCCGAGCGACGTGCCGAGGCACGGCGTACCGGCGGTCGCTAACCTGGGGCGATGAAGAGTACGGGGCGGGGAATGCAGATCCTGCGGGCGGCCGACCGGGCGGCCGTCGCATGGAAGAACGGCGGGGGGCTTACCCGCGAGGTCGCCGCCGCTCCCGAAGGAGCCGGCACCGGCGACTTCGCCTGGCGGGTCAGCCTGGCCGAAGTGGCCGCCGACGGGCCGTTCTCCGCCTTCCCCGGAGTCGACCGTACGCTCGTGCTGGCCGAGGGCGCAGGCATGGACCTCGACGTGGCGGGCCTGCGCCGTGTGGTGGACGCCCGCTACGCGCCGCAGCAGTTCCCCGGTGACGTGCCCACCGGCTGTCGGCTCCTGGACGGTCCGGTGGTCAACTTCAACGTGATGCACCGCCGGGGCCTCGCCCGGGCCGAGACGGCGGTGGTCCGCGGTGCCCTCACTGTGGAAGCCACGCCGGATGGAGCCCTGTTGGTGGTCGCTCTCCAGGGCGAGGCGGAAGTGGTCTCCTCCGGCGCCGGATCCGTGGTGCTCGGCTCCTACGATGCTGCCTTGATCACGGGATCGTCCAGCGTCGCCGTCCGTACGACGGGTCGCGTGGCGGTCGTGCGGACCGGCCCGGCGTGATCTGTCGGGGCGGGGACGGGTGACGCGCCGTTGGCACTGCCTGCCCGGGGCGTTCACGGCGGTGACTGCCCTGGTCTGACGGTGCCGACGATCCCGGTCGCCAGAGAGTCTGCCGGGGAATGGGCAGAGACACAGGGAACGGACCGGGGCGCCCCGTACGTTGAGCCGGGCGGGGCCGCGTCGCGCGTACCCGGCGGGCACCGAGGGGACGGGGGACGCGTGCCGCAGCAGAGTCGCTCCGCGCGCCTGGCCGCGTCCGTGCTGGCCCTCGTCGTCACCGTCCTGGCGCTGTTCGTTCCGGTGGCCGGGGCGCACGGCTCGCCCCTGCCCGCCGACGAGCTGCTCGCCCGTCACACGGTGGTGGGGCACGCCGGGCAGGGGGCCGGGCCGGACGACGTCCCGGCGCTGCTGGTGGCGCTCACGCACCGGCCTGACGCCCACATTCCGGGCCCGCAGCCTGCGGGTTCAGCGCGTACGGCAGTGGACGCGGCCCCGCACGGCGCCCTCGGCGGGCCCGGAGCGGGGCCGGGCAGCGCACGTGTGCCTCCGCGCAGACCGGCCGAGTCCGCCGCCCCGCGCGGCCCGCCCCACCGATGAGCACGCAGACCTTCATCGACGCCTGACCCCTGTGACCCCGGCGCGCACCGCGCGGGGTCGGTCACGCGTTCCTCCGTCCTGCCCTCATCGTGGAGTACCCATGTCTCGCGCACCTTTGTCGCGCCCACCCTTGTGGAGGGCGATCGTCGCGCTGGCGGCCGTCGCGCTGTCCCTCTACATCGCCCTCACCCAGTCCCCCCGCCTCGGCCTCGATCTGCGCGGCGGCACCCAGATCGTCCTGGAGACCCGGGACTCACCCACCGTCAAGGCCGACGCCGCATCCACCGACCGTGCTCTGGAGGTCCTCAGGCAGCGCGTCGACGCCCTCGGTGTCTCCGAACCCGGCATCGCCCGCTCCGGCGAGAAGCGGATCATCGTCGAACTGCCCGGAGTGCAGGACCCGCGCAAGGCCGCCGAGGTCATCGGCCGCACCGCACAGCTCACGGTCCACCCGGTGACGGGGGCGACGGCCGACGCGGGCTCCGGGATGCCCGAGGCCGACGGATCGCGCACCCTGCCCGACCCCGGCCGGCCGGGCAGCCACCTGAAGCTGGGCCCCACCGCCTTCACCGGCGAGGGGGTCGAGGACGCCGAGGCGGTCCTGGACCAGCAGTCGCTGGGCGGCTGGATGGTCTCCCTCGACTTCCGCAAGGGCGCGGGCGACACCTGGGCCAAGATCACCTCGGCCGCGGCCTGCGCGCCTTCGGGCGCTCCGGAGCGCCGCGTCGCCATCACCCTCGACAACAAGATCATCTCGGCGCCCGGCGTCAACGCGGACGTGGTGTGCGGGACCGGTATCACCGGCGGCTCCACACAGATCAGCGGCGACTTCGACCGGGCCGGGGCACACGAACTGGCGGCGCTCGTGAAGGGCGGCGCGCTGCCGGTGCCCCTGGACGTCGTGGAGCAGCGCACGGTCGGCCCGACGCTCGGCGCCGACGCGATCGAAGCGAGCGCCAAGGCCGCGGTCATCGGCATCGCCCTGACCGCGCTGTTCATCACCGTCGTCTACCGGCTCCTCGGCGCGCTCGCAGCGCTGGCCCTCGCGCTGTACGGGCTCATCTCGTACGCCGCCCTGCTGGCGCTCGGAGCGACGCTCACGCTGCCGGGGCTCGCCGGGTTCGTCCTGGCGGTCGGCATGGCGGTGGACGCGAACGTCCTGGTTTTCGAGCGGGCCAGGGAGGAGTACCTGGGCGTCCGCTCCAAGGACCTGGCGAAGCCGGTGAAGACCGGCTTCGCGAAGGCGTGGAGCGCGGTGGTCGACTCGAACGTGACGACGCTGCTCGCCGCGGGACTCCTGTTCTACCTCGCCACGGGCCCGGTCAAGGGCTTCGGGGTCACCCTGTCCATCGGCGTCCTCACATCGATGCTCACGGCGCTCGTGATCACCCGGGCGCTCGCGGACTTCGCCATCGCCCGCGGCTTCGTACGCGAGCGCCCCGGTCTGACGGGCATCGCCTCGACGGGCTGGGTCCGCGCACGGCTGTCCCGCCGCAACCCCGACCTGGTCCGCCACCGTCGCCGCTGGCTCGGCGCGAGCGCAGTGCTGGTGGCCGTGGCCGTCGCGGGAATCCTCGTCCGCGGTCTGGACTTCGGCGTGGAGTTCACGGGAGGCCGCCTCGTCGAGTACAGCACCAGCAGGTCCGTCGACGCGGACACGGCCCGCAACGCCGTAGCCGACGCGGGCTTCCCGCGCGCGGTGGTGCAGGAATCCGGCGACGGCGACATCACCGTACGCACGGAGAAGCTCACCGACGACGAACAACAGCGCGTCAAAGCAGCCCTGGAGAAGCCCGGCGGAACCGTCACGGTGGAGCGTGACGAGCAGATCGGACCGAGCCTCGGCAGCGAACTGCGCCAGAAGGCGCTCCTGGCCCTGGGCATCGCAGTGGCCGCCCAACTCATCTACCTCAGTGTGCGGTTCCGCTGGACCCTGGCGGCAGCGGCAGTCTCCGCGATGGTCCACGACGTCCTCCTCGTGGTGGGCCTGTTCGCCTGGCTGGGCAAGCCGGTGGACAGCGTCTTCCTGGCGGCGCTGCTCACCGTGATCGGCTACTCCGTGAACGACACGGTGGTCGTCTTCGACCGCGTCCGCGAAGCGCGCCGCCGGGACCCGCGGGGCAACCTGCCGGACACGGCCAACCACGCGGTGGTCCAGACACTCCCGCGGACGGTGAACACGGGCATGGGAGCCCTGTTCATCCTGACCGCACTGGCGGTACTGGGCGGCGACTCGCTTGCCGACTTCTCCGTGGCGCTGATCGCGGGCGTCCTGGTCGGCACCGCCTCGACCGTCTTCACCGCGGTCCCGGTCGCGATCGCCCTGGAGCACCGCAACCCGCCCACACCACCGGCAGCAGCACCCGGCCACCGCGCAGAGGAGCAGGGCCCTGACCGGTACAGCCCGTTCGAGGCGCGCGTGAGGAAGGAGAGGCGGACGGGCGCGGTCGTCTGAGCCCGCCGGGGACGGCCCTGATGCCGAGGGCCGCCCCATCCCCCACCGACCCGGTTCTCCACGGAGCCCCGCCCACCGCGGCCGCGCTCCGCGGAGACCGCTCGGTCACTCCACCGTCAGCCCAGGTGCCCTGGCTGTCCCCGCCGACCCTGCGGACGCGGACATCCGCACGAGAGGCGGCACCCGGCGGCCAGATCTTGCGCACGGGTCACAGCTTCGCGACCTCGTCACTGCTCAGCGTGCGGCCACCGTCCCCCGAGCTTCCGCCGCCGCTCGCCCCGTCTCCTTCAGGCGGGCGGCGGCATCCACGCTCGCAGCAAGCACCGTCTCCAGCCACTCCCCCGCAGCCCCCGCCTCGTCTTGGGTGCGCATGTCCCGGCAGATGCGAGCCGCCGGGGGCCGCGATGTCCATCAAGGAGAATGGCCCGATGACCATGCGCGATGCGGACCAGGCCGAAGCGGCGCTCACGTCGCAGCTGGACGAGCTGGGCATCGCCTGGGCCAGCGAGCGGCATCCTCCCGTGTTCACCGTTGAGGAGGCGGGCAGTGTGGTGACGCACCTCGGCGGTGCAGGTACGAAGAACCTCTTCCTGCGCGACCGGCGCAAGCAGTACCTCCTGCTCGTGGCGGACGAGGACACCTCCGTCGATCTCAAACTCCTGGCCGCCGCGTGCGGTGTGGGCCGGCTGTCCTTCGCCCGCCCCGAGGCGCTCGCGGACGTCCTCGGCGTGACACCCGGAGCGGTATCCCCGTTCGCCCTGATGAACGCAGCCCCCGGATCCGTCCGGGTCGTCCTCGACGCCCGGCTGACCGCCCACGAGCTCCTGCTCTTCCACCCGCTGCGCAACGACGCAACGACCGCGGTCTCCCCCGAGGGGATCCTCACCTTCCTCCGGGCCTGCGGCCACGAGCCCGAAGTCCGCGCCCTCGACCGATGACCGCAGACCGGGCCGCCCGTCATCAGCGGCCGCTGTACGATCCGGTCTGCTCGGAGCCAGTCGGCATGGGACCGGCCCTCCCCAACCGTATGGCTGTCCCGCGCAATGGTCGAGGATGGAGTCATGACGGGGGAAGCGAGCGAGATCGCTCTGAGTAAGCAAGATCTTCGTGTGGTCACGGCGTTTGCTGCAGCGTGCGCGGAAGTGGTGCTCGAAGTGTTCGAAGGCGATCAGCCGGACGACTTGCGGCCTCGACACGCCATCGGCGCCGCATGGGAGTTCGCTCGAGGTGGCGAGCGGGGGAAGGCTCTGCGCGACGGAGCGTGGGCAGCACTCAAGGCAGCCAAGAGTGCGGACACTGCGGCTGCGCGCGAGGCGGCTCGGGCGGCGATGTCTGCGGCAGGCGCCGCCTACCTGCATCCGCTGGCCAAGAGCACCCAGGTCAAGCACATTCTCGGAGCTGGCGCTCATGCGGCCAGAGCGACCGAACTCGTCGCCGGCGATGATCGGAGCATTGGGGTCGAGCATCTTGAGCAGACGGTGCATCGTGCGACACCGGCCGTCGTTGACGTGCTCAAACGTTTCCCGACGGCGCCGAGTGGCGGCGGACGTGTCGGTGAGCTGATCCGCATGCTGGACGCTGACCTTCGTTCACTCACCTTCACCGAGTGACAGCGAACGTCCGGATGGTGCGGTCCCGCCTCCGTCAGCGGTTGACTTCGAGGTTCGGCAAAACGAACAGGGCGCGCAGGATCCGGGCGGCCAGGAGGTGTCCGGCGCAAGGCGGTGCAAGCTCACCCGCCGCACCGAACCTGAAGCACTGGAGCCCAAGCAGTGCCCCTGCCAGTTGGCAGGGGCACCTCTGCATTTCGGGGCCGGTACGGTCCGGACGCTGACGCGGGCGCGCGTGTCACCCCGGCTGTCCGGGCCCCACGCCCTCGGAACGGCGTGCGCGGCTCCCCTTCAGCTGAGTTCGGCGGTGCACTTCTGCATGTAGGGGTTGTCGCGCCAGAGACAGATCTTGATGGTGACGGCACGGTTGTCGATGACGGTGGGGACGGCCGGGGTACGAACGTAGTCGCGCTCCTCTTTGGGCAGCGGGGTCCGGCACTCGTGCCAGGGGCCGCCGTCGGTCTTCCACTGAAGGCGCACCCCGCCGGAGTGCGGGTCGTGGTCGTCAGAGCCGGCACGGCCCCAGTAGTACTTGGGGCCCTTGTGGCTGAGGTAGCGGGCCGAGCCGTTCATGATGTCGAAGTCCAGGGTCGGCAGGATCATCGTCGCGTCGCTGTCGGTGAATACGGCGGCGGGCTGCTCGATGATCTCGCCGTGCGTCCCGTCCAGGCAGTCGCGTACGGCGTCTTTGCTGTCCGGCTGCCTGGTGCTGTCGGCGTTCGTCTCGGCTGGTGCGTCGTCAGGTGCAAGGGTGACGGCGGTTACGGCGGCGGCCGCGACCACGACCGCAGCGGCCACAGCCAGCAGGAGCCTCCGTGGGCGGGGCGTCGTCGCGGGCGGGGCGTCGACCGTCATGGGTGGAGCGGGGGCGGCCTCGGTGATCGATTTCACCGCAGCGAGGAGTTCCGTCCTTCGGTCGTCCTCGAAGTCCTGGCCCGCGATCAGGTGGCAGGCGGCGGCGACCGCCAGCACCCAGGAGGCATCGGCGACGCGGGGGACCTCTCCCCTGAGCGCCTCGGCCACGTAGTTGTGGGCCGAGGCGGCGTTGATGTCGACAGTCGGGGCCGCCGGATCGTCGGAGGCGGGATCCGGGTACAAGCGCGCATGCCGGATCGCGGCCACGATCTGGCGCGTGGAATGCGGCTGGCTCTTCTTGGTGGACGCTACGCCGTGCTCCCGGGCGAGTGCCTGAGCCTGCTGCAGCAGTCCCGCGACACGCTGGGCGGCTTCCTCTTGCTGCGGCGTGAGCGTCGGCTTCCTGCCCATGTCAGCTCCCTGTTCGGCGCACTGCCAGATCGCCCGCGATCGTGCCACACCATCTGTCTTCCTGTCTGGGCATCTGTCGGCCAACAGAAAGCTGCAGGTAACAGCATTGCCGGCCTCGTGGAAGTCCGGTTCGTGCTGCTTCAGTTGTCCTCCAGCGGGCCGCTCCGCCGATGGGGCACCAACGGCCGACTGACCCCCCGCTGGCGTGCGCCCCTGCAGCCGTCGCCGACGCACCCGGCGTTCTGTCCACGCACACGGCCCCGTAAGGAGAAGCCGCGAAATGCCTGTCACCGGGACTTCGAAGGCCCCATCGTTCCCCGAACGGAGACGCAACCGTCAGGTCCGAAGCGCCGTAGCCGCCGCAGCGACCACGGTCCTCGCGTTCGCCGGCCTGGTCGGCACAGCACCTCCGGCACACGCCGGGAGCAACGGCCAGCACCTCCTCGTCCACGACCCCCGGCACATCACCGCCTCGATCAGCATCTACGGCCAGATCTGGAACGGCACCTACCCCCACCCGGTCTGCGTCAACATCCCCGGCGACCCGGCCAGGGTCGACAACAACTGGTGGAAGGGCGAGATCGACGTCAAGGCGTACGGCGGCTGGAACTGCAGCGGCACCTACTACGGCACGTTCTACTTCAACGTCCCGAAGGCGTACTCCAGCGACTGGTACCCCATCCACCTCAACTACCCGTAGGCCCAGACCACGGCTCCACCACGCGCGCACCGGACCAGTCGGCGCCCCGGATCTGACCCGGGTTCCCAGCCACCGCAGCAAGGCCAACGGAAGGAAAGCATGATGACGCGGACACAGTCGACAGCAACCAAGCTCCGCATGCTGCTCGCGACTCTGATCACCCTCAGTTCGACCGCATTGGCAATGCCGGCCGCGCAAGCGTCGGCCCAGGCGTATGACTGCAACAGCGGATACGTCTGCTTCTACAGCGACTACAACGGGACCGGCTCCCGCTGTGCATGGCTCGTGGACGATCCCGACTGGAAGAGCGGGAACATCCAGTGCCACGCGTTCAGCGTCCCGAAGTCCATCTACAACATGGGCATTGGCGGCTACCCCGCCCACGTCGCCTACTACACGGATGCGGACTACAAGAACAGGAAGGGCTGCACCGCGCCGGGCCAGCGGGGCAACCTCTCCGGGACCTACTCCGTCCGGTCCCACAAGTGGTACTGGAGCTGCTGACGAAGCATCCGCTCAGCACGGCGGAAGCGGCCACGGCGGTCTCGTCGTGGCCGCTCACGCGTGGCGGGAGGCGGAGCGAAGCAAAGCCGAGGCGCACGGCCCGGGCCGGATCTCGCCGGGATGACGAGGGCCTCATCACAATCGGGATCCGCGGCAGGCGGTCGGCAACACCACGACGATCGCGGACGGCGGCTGCCCGGGCACCGGGCTGATCATGCCGCACCGCTGGCGCAAGGGCGAGGCACTGCCTGACGCGATGGACGGCGTTGTCCACCTGCACGTTTTCGCCCTCACGGGACGCCTCCCGCCGCATGCGGGACCTGGGAGGCCCACGGGAGACCGACCCCAGGGAGCTTGGGGGCAGCCGGGATCGGCTGCCCCAATGCACCCCCAAGGCCGGAGACGTTCCCCGCCTCGCAGCCTCGGAGGGGAATCAGGCGAGGCAGAACTCGTTGCCCTCGATGTCCTGCATCGTGATGCACGACTCGTTGACGCCATCGGCACGCTGCGTCAGTACGTGCTTCCCGCCGAGCGCCATCAGCCGCGCGCATTCGGCCTCGAGCGTGGCCAGGCGCTCCTCCCCCACGAGCCCGGCGCCGGTCCACACATCGAGATGCACCCGGTTCTTGACGACCTTGCCTTCGGGAACCCGCTGGAAGAGCAGGCGCGGGCCCGCACCCGAGGGATCAGTGCACGCGAAGTAGATCTCGTCCTCGGGCGGTAGCGTGCGGTGGTACTCCTCCCACGTGGCGAAGCCCTCCGGGACCGTCGGCACGACGTACCCCAGCACCTCGCACCAGAAAGCGGCGAGGCGCGCAGGCTCCGCGCAGTCGAAGGTCACTTGAAACTGTCTGATCGTTGACATCGGCGCACCATAACAGGGACCCTGCCCATCTCCCCAGGTGGGGAGGTGTGCACGTGGTCGGGAGGAGGCGGCTGCCACCCGCTGCCCTGTCGTGCGGTCGCAGGGGTGAACCGATGCATCCCGTCTGGGCTTCGAAGGCACCTGCCAAAGGGCCGCGGCCTGCAAGTCGCGCCCGAGGACCGACGCCCCAGGGACCGGCCTCTGGGCGGTCGTTACCCGATCCAGATGACGTCCAGGACGGACAGGTGCCGCCTGAGGCGATTGATCACATAGACGACCGAGAGCTGCCCGACGGACGCAGCGCGGATGTCCTCGCCTTCCGGATCACCGGTGTTCCACTGCGGCCAGCCCCACGGCGAGCGCGCCGCGATGTCCAAGAGGTCCCGGACCATCTCCGTGGCAGGCTCGGGCAAGTCGGTCAGTGCCTTTGCAGCCTGCGGGGACAGCCGGACCGGCCAGGGCTGGTCGGTCACCGGCGGGGTCCCAGGACGTCGTCAAGGTCCACGAAGCCGGTCTCGTCTCGACCGGAGTCGAGGTAGGCGTCCACGGCCGGTGCCGCAGCAAGGCGCTGCTGCCAGGCGCGGACGACGTCATGGAGCGGGGTGAGACTGTAGGTGTGCCGGGAGTCTTCCAGGGCCCTGCCCCAGTCCCGCTCGAACGCCGGCACCCACACCTCGGCACGGCGGTCCTCACGCAGCCGAGCCAGCAGCTGCGCGGCTGCAGCGGGTGCCGGGGCCGACAGCGGGACAGAGGCCTCCTCAGACTGCGCGCTCACGCTCTCCTCCTGTCACAAGGTCCTCCCGCCACCGTAGCCGCCGCAGCCGGATACCGGGAGCAGCTTCGGCACCACCGAACACCCTGCCCTGCCCTGAGCGCCGGGCGGACGATGGGTGCCACCGTGCTGCAGCCGGCCCCGAGCAGGCCTCCGGCGCATCCCGCAACGAGCACAGCCGTTGACCACCCAGACACCTTCACCGCTGCCCCCTGCCGGACGTGTCGACGTCAGCGAATTCCCCAGTTCAAACGCCGACGCTTCCCCACCAGCCCGATGCAGCGGACCGCTGGTGGAACGTGCGCCGCGACAACGCCTGACGCCCTGAATATCTGGTCGACGGGCCGGAGCCCGTTGCCCTACTCTCGCGCGGTGACGAACATCGTGGAGACCGGCGAGGACTTCCGTGCTCTGCTGCGGCACCTCAGCCGGCGCTTCGAGGACCTCGGCGCCGGTGCGCCGGAGATCGACGACATCCTGCTCCGCTGGGCCGGCGCCCTGCCTGACGAGGGCCCGGATCCCGGCTGGCAGGGCCTGGCCGACCAGTTGCTGGATGCGCTGGACGCACCGTCGGCCGGACCCGCCCAGCCCGCGCCCCTTGGAGACGAGCCGCCTGTCTCTTCTCCTGAAGAGCTACGAGTCCTGCTGCTGGCCCTGGCCGCCGACTTTGCCCGGGACCGCGCCTGGACTCAGGACAGGCCGGCTCAGGGACTGTGGGCCGGTGACGGCGGCGGCTGGGCGAGCGGGTCGATGGCCCAGTTCCTGGAATCGTGGGAGGCCTGGCTCGATGGCAGTCTCGGCAGGCCACCGGCGTTCCCGGACGTCCCACCGATCGAACCCGTGACCTGGGCCTCTGTGGCTTGGCAGCTCGGTGCGGCCCGCGTCTACGAGTGAAGGACGCCAGGCCTGACCGGTGTGGCTGGTCAACCTGGTCAGACCGGCCAATCCCCTTGCGACGAGGACGTCGGGTCGGATCACCTCTCGCATGCGCTTGTCCCAAGTGCCTGCCGTCCGCGTGACCTCGGGCGGAGTCGCTGTCCGCGGGCCGTTGACCTGATCCGCCCTGCCCTCGGCCTTCAACCGCTCGTGGCCGCTCGCCTTGCCGGTCAGCTCCCTCCTTGGCCTCGGCCTTGGCCTTCATCGCCATCGGTCGTCACGGGCGGGGTGGGCACGGCGGGTCGTCCGTAGCAGGCGGCGAGGGCGTCGTGCAGGTCACTGAGGGCGGCTTCGGCGTCGTGGACTTCTCTGGTGGTGGGGGTGTGGTTGCGACGGATCAGGGGGCGAGGGTGGTGGCGCAGTCTCCGGCCAGGTGCCCCAGCGGGCTGTGGCTGCGAGCGCCGACCAGGGCGAGGGCGGTGACCGCTTCCCGGATGCGGTCGAGGCGGGCCTGCGGTGTGGCGCCCAGCGGGCACGGCGCGAGCCGTTCGAGAATCGTGTCGGCCTGCGCGCGTTCCTCGTCGGTCGGTTCGTCAACGACGGCAGCGGCCCGCGTGATCACACGGCAAGCGAAGCGCATGCCGGTCTCGGCATCCGTATCGGTATCGATATCGGTGCTCGCCGCGCGCGCCAAAGCGTGCGGGCCGTGCTCGCGCGGCCGCAGGTAAGGGGCAGGGGTGTGGGTGTGGTGCGGCATGGCGGTGACCGCCATTTCCGGGGATTCGGGAGCCCATCACGGTCGGCCACCTTCCGCGACGCGTCGCGGGAACTGAAGGCCGTCACGCACGCGGCCTCGGACGGCCGCGCACAGCCGAGCAAGGCTTCCGTACCGTCCGGCAGCCACACGCTACGTGACCTTGTGGTGGCGCGGGGTCCCTCACCAGACCAGGCTGGTCTTACCCCCAGTCTGCCCCCTGCTCCCCGCGAGAGAGACCCCAGCCCTGAAGTCGTTGAAGGTCACGTCGGGCTCGTGGGCGGCCCAGGGGCACCACCCTGGGAACCGCCGTGCTCGGGACACCGGGACGCGGCGATGCCCCGGCACTCCGCGCCGCTGCACGGGCCGCCGACGGCCGCCCGAGGCGTCCGGGACGGCGTGGCGGGCTCGGCCCATCCTGGCTGTCCGGCCGGCCGCCGCCAAGGTCACCGTCCCGTTCGCTGCCTGCTCCAGCACCGCCTTCGCGGCCGGGAACATGAAGCCTTCGTGCGCGGGAAGGGGCTCGGCATGGTGACCGAGGCCGTGCCGACCGGGCGTACCGCTGATCCGTGGGGGCGTCGCACTCCGTACGGGCGCGGTGGTGTCTGGCCTGTCCGCGTGGACCGGTACCTCGCCGGGGGCAGCGTCGGCGAGAGCGTGGACCGCTGGGTTCAGACGGCCTCGAACCTCCACTCCAACGGCGATGCGATGGAGCTGGCGGTGCGGGACGACCGGGTCGTCGGTGTCCGGGGGTTGGCCCGGGACCGAGTCAATCGCGGCCGCCTCGACGTGAAGGATCTGTACGGATGGCAGGCCATCGGCTCCCCCGACCGCCTGACCCGCCCGCTGATCCGGGAGGACGGCAGACTGCGCGACACCGACTGGGACACCGCGATGGCCCGCATCACGGAGCGTACGCGGGCACTCCTCGACGGCCCCGGCCCCTCCTCGCTCGGCTTCTACACCAGCGGCCAGCTGTTCCTGGAGGAGTACTACGCCCTGGCCGTGCTCGCCCGCGGCGGACTGGGCACCCGACACCTCGACGGCAACACCCGGCTGTGCACGGCCACCGCCGGCGAGGCGCTCAAGGAGTCCTTCGGCTGCGACGGCCAGCCCGGCTCGTACACCGACATCGACCATGCGGACACCATCGCGCTGTTCGGGCACAACATGGCGGAGACGCAGGGCGTGCTGTGGAGCCGGGTCCTGGACCGCCTGGCCGGACCCGAGCCGCCCGTCCTCCTGTGCGTGGACCCCCGTCCCGGGCCGGTGTCCGATGCGGCCACCGTCCATCTCCAGCCGGCGCCCGGCACCAACCTCGCCCTCATGAACGGCCTGCTCCACGAGGTGATCGCGCACGACTGGACCGACCGTTCCTACATCGAGGCGCACGTCGCGGGCTTCGACCGCCTCGAACGACAGGTCGCCCTCTTCCCGGCCGAAGCCGCCGCCGCGGCCACCGGCGTACCGGCGGAGCAGATCCGTACGGCTGCCCGCCTGCTCGGTCAGGCCGGCCGGCTGCTGTCCACGGTCCTCCAGGGCTTCTACCAGTCCCACCAGGCCACCGCAGCCGCCGTCCAGGTCAACAACCTGCACCTGATCCGCGGCATGCTCGGCCGGCCCGGCTGCGGAATCCTGCAGATGAACGGCCAGCCCACCGCGCAGAACACCCGTGAGTGCGGCGCCGACGGCGACCTGCCGGGCTTCCGCAACTGGGCCAACCCGCGCCACGTCGAGGAACTGGCCAGGATCTGGAACGTTCCGGCGGACCGCATCCCGCACGACGGTCCGCCCACCCACGTCATGGAGATGGTCCGCCTCGCCGAAGAAGGCTCCCTGCGCATGCTGTGGGTCTCCGGGACCAACCCCGCCGTCTCTCTCCCGGAGTTGGAGCGCATCCGTGCCGTGCTCGGCCAGGAGCGGCTGTTCCTCGTCGTCCAGGACCTCTTCCCCACCGAGACGACGGAGTTCGCGGACGTCGTGCTGCCCGCCGCCGGCTGGGGTGAGAAGACCGGCACGTTCACCAATGCCGACCGCACCGTGCACCTCTCGCTCAAAGCGGTCGACCCGCCCGGCGAGGCGCGCCCCGATCTCGACGTCTTCCTCGACTTCGCCCGCCGCATGGACCTGCGTGACGCCTCGGACGCCCCGCTGCTGCCCTGGCGGGGCCCCGAGGAAGTGTTCGAGGCGTGGAAGGAGTGCAGCCGCGGACGCCCCTGCGACTACAGCGGACTCACCTACGCCCGGCTGCACGACCGCGGCGGTATCCAGTGGCCGTGCACGAGCGAGCACCCCGAGGGCACCGAACGCCTCTACAGCCGCGGCGACTTCCGCAGCCGCCCCGAGGACTGCGTGAGCTACGGCCGCGACCTCCTCACGGGGAGCTCCCTCGACGAGGACGCGTACCGGTCCCTGAACCCGGACGGCAAGGCGCTCCTGCGCACCGCCGCCTACGTCCCGCCACCCGAGCAGCCGGACGCCGAGTATCCCCTGTGGATGATCACGGGCCGTACCCTCTACCAGTTCCACACCCGCACCCGCACCGGCCGGGTTCCCGAACTGCGGTCCGCCGCTCCGGAGATGTGGATCGAGATGTCCGGACCCGATGCGGCGGCAGCAGGCATCGAGGAGGGCGACCTCGCCGAGGTGGCCACCCGGCGCGGCACCGTCCGGGCCCGGGTCCGGGTCACCGGGATCCGCCCCGGCGTCGTCTTCCTGCCCTTCCACTACGGCTACTGGGACGCCCCGGACGCGGCCGGTCACCACCGGGCCGCCAACGAGCTCACTCCCACTTCCTGGGACCCGGCGTCGAAGCAGCCCCTGTTCAAAACGGGCGCGGCGTGTGTGACACGGATATCCCCGATCTCGGGCCCCGGCCCCGGCACCCGCCACCGCAGCCTCTCGACCCGAGCCCGGCCGGCCGCCCAACGGCAGCGATACCGCCCCGTCGGCGCCGCCGTGACGGCGGGCCCGCGTGCGTCGGAGGGTACGGGGTAGACGCCCCGCATGAAAGAGACAGACCAGTGGAAACCCGGTGAAATAGTTCCGGACAGCGGCATCTACGCCTGCGACTGCGGCAAGCAGCACCTGTGGAGCAGGAGCACCGACGTCCGCGGGCACCGTTTCCCGCCCCTGCCCTACGACTGCCAGGGCGGGGCATGGACCCTGCGCACACAGGCCCACCCCGACACGGAGTGACCGTGCGGCTGCGGACCAGCGATCCCCACGCGCCGGGATGGCGCCGCGTACGCCACGGGCGCGGATTCCGCTACCTGGACGCCGACGGCCGCCCCCTGGCTCCCGCGGACCGCGACCGGGTGCGCGCCCTGGTGATCCCCCCGGCCTGGCAGGACGTCTGGGTCTGTCCCTGGCCGAACGGACACATCCAGGCGGTGGGGACGGACGCCGCCGGGCGCCGCCAGTACCTCTACCATCCGCATTTCCGCGAGCAGCAGGACGCCGCCAAGCACGAGCACGTCCAGCGCGTCGCCCGCTCGCTGCCCCGCCTGCGCGAGCAGGTGGCGCAGGACCTCACCGGACGCGGGCTGACCCGCCTGCGCGTTCTGGCCTGCCTGACCCGCCTCCTCGACCTCGGCTTCCTCCGCATCGGCGGTGAGCGCTACGCCCGCGACAACGGCAGCTTCGGGCTCACCACCCTGCGGCGGGAACACGTCACCTGCCGCAACGGCGAGATCCGGCTGCACTTCCCCGCCAAGTCCGGCAAGGAGGTCGAGCGCTCGCTCGTCGACGAGCAGGCCCACGCCGTGGTCCGGGCGCTGCTGCGGCGCAGGGACGACGGGGAGAGGCTCTTCGCGTACTGGGAGCACGGGGCCTGGCACGAGGTCCACGCCGAGGACCTCAACGCGTACCTGCGGGAACGGGCCGGCCGGGACGTGACCGCCAAGGACTTCAGGACCTGGTACGCCACCGTGCTGGCGGCGGTGGCCCTGGCCGTGTCCGAGGGCACCGCCGACGCGCCCCGCGCCCGCCGCAGCAAGGTGGTGGCACGCGCCGTGCGGGAGGTCAGCGAATACCTCGGCAACACTCCGGCCGTGTGCCGGGCCTCCTACATCCATCCCCGCATCATCGAGCTCTACGAGGACGGCGAGACCGTCTCCGCCGCCCTCGGCGAGCTGGGTGAGAACGGCACCTTCGGCGAACCGGCGACCCACGGCCGCGTCGAACGCGCCGTCCTGCAGCTCCTGCGCTCGGGCACCGCCTGACGCCGCGGATCCGCCGGCGTACGGCAACCGGCCCCGTCCCGGTCCCCGACGACGAACCGGGCCTTTGCCCCCGTGGCCTCCGGGTGTCAGGCCGGCGTGGCGTCCTCGAAGGCGATCGCGTCGCTCGTGGTCAGCAGCGCGGACATGTTCCGTTCCATCATGCGCAGTGCCGCCTGGGCCAGGTCGGGGTCGATGTGGGCGACGGCGTCGGTGGCGACGACGACTTCGTAGTGCCGGATGTGGGCGTCCAGGGCCGAGTAGAGGACGCACTGTTCGGTGACCTGCCCGCAGAGCACCACCCGCCGGACTTCGAGCTGCCCCAGCAGGTAGGCCAGGGGTGTCTCGTAGAAGACCGAATGCCGTGCCTTGACCACGAAGAGGGCGTGCTCGTCGGGCGCGACCGGTGCGACGAGGTCGCGGTAGCGGCCCGCGAGAGCGGACCGGAGGATCTCTCCGTGGTGTGAGCGCCACTTTCCGAAATTGTCGTTGACGTAGATCACCGGGGCATCACCGGCTCGGGCGCGCTTCAGGAGCGCGCGCACGCCCGGCAGGGCGTCCCGTACGGAGGGCACGAGCGCTTCGGCGTCCTCGTGCTCGTAGCTGTTGAGCATGTCGATCACGATGAGAGCGGTACGGGCCATGGCGATCGCCTCCTCCCGGCCCCTGCCCGATGCAAGCGGGGGCAACCGGGGCGGTCAGTGCCGCCGGAGCACCCTGATGCTCGTGGCCTGCGTGTCGACGGCGTCCGGCAGGACCATCCCCGCCTGTACGCCCGTGCGCAGGTAGGCCAGGACGGCCCCGGTGAGGCGCTCACCGGGGAGGACGGCGGGAATGCCCGGCGGGTAGGGGGTGAGCATTTCGGCGGCGATGCGGCCCTCGGCGCGCTCGCAGGGCACCTGCTCTGTCGGGCCGAAGAACGCGTCACGGGGCAGGGCGGCCTGTTCCAGGCGCAGTTCCGCCGGTGGGGGGACGTCCACACGCGGGCCGGAGCGGAGTTCGGGGGCGTGGGCGGCCAGGTCGCGGAGGGCGGTCAGGAGGATCTTGGCGGTCTGCTGGTCGTCGGCGTGGGTGAGCTGTGCGCTGATGCGGCGGTGGTCGGCGAGGTGGAGGTTGACGCGGTGGTGGGTGCGCAGCCAGTCGGCAGCCGTGTAGCCGGTCGTCTGCCAGTCACTGATGTCGATGGTGATCTGGAGCGGGTCGAGATCGTTGGCCTTGCCCGGACCGCAGAAGTCGGGGCGGCCGTGGACGTGCATGCCGTCGATGCCGTCGATCCGGTCGCGGAGGTCGGCCGCGAGGGCGAGGGCGTGGTCGTAGAGGTTCCTGCCGTGTTCCGTCATCTGCCGGCGCCAGCCGTCGAGGGCGGCGTAGACGAGGACGGAGGGGCTGGTGGTGCCGAGGAGGTCCTCGCGGCTCTTGAGGACTTCGGGTGCGACGAGGTCTCCCTGGAGGTGGAAGACGGAGCTCTGTTCCAGGCCGGAGCCCATTTTGTGGACGGAGGTCACGCACACGTCGGCGCCGGCGTCCATGGCCCAGGTGGGCAGGTCGGGGTGGAAGGGCAGGTGGGCTCCCCAGGCCTCGTCGACGATGAGGGGTTTCCTGCGGCGGTGGCAGACCTCGGCGATGGCCGGCAGGTCCGAGCAGGTGCCGTACGGGGTGGGCGTGGTCACGAGCGCGCCGCGGGCCTCGGGGTGGTCTTCGAAAGCGGCCTCGAAGGCGTCGGCGGACGGCGGATGGGCGAGGTGGCGTTCGGCGTCCCACTGGGGCTCGACCCAGACGGGCCGGATGCCGCAGAGGATGAGGCCGGAGACCACCGACTTGTGGGCATCGCGACCCACCAGCAGTTTCTCGTGCGGGCCCGCGACCGACAGCATCGCGGACTTCACCGACAGGGAACTGCCGCAGGTGGAGAAGAAGGCGTGGTCGGCACCGACGGCATCGGCCATCAGCTCCTGGGCCTCCTCGACCACGCGGTGTGAGGACGTGCGGTCGTCCAGGCCACTGGTCGCAAGGACGTCGGAGCGGAACACGTCGTCCCCGAGAACCGCCCGTACCCGGGGGTCGGCGCCGCGTCCCTGCTTGTGGCCGGGCGGCGTGAAGGGGGTCTGACCGGCCGCGTGGTAGGCGGCGAGGGCATCGAGCACGGGCGTCTTCGACTGGTCCATGCGGCGCGCATGCCCGGAGCCGGAGAAACGACACGGGCCCGCTGCGAGAGGGGTGCTGCACGCTGTCCCGGCGCGCACAGGGTCGGCATGCAGGTCCGGGGACCTGCGTTCTGGGCCGCCGGGGCACCGGGACGGCCATCCGGGCGGAGGTCACGTGTCGACGTCGGCGGAATGAATTCACCTGTACGGGTAGGAGCGATGTATGAGCGAGAACGGACTTGCGGTGGTGCCCGGCGCCTCCAGCGGGATCGGCTTCGAACTGGCCCTCCAGCTTGCGGATCGCGGATACGACCTGATCTTGAATTCGGCGGACGAGGAACGGCTGGAACCCGCGGCAGACGAGATCCGTCGCCGCACGGGCCGGCACGTTCACACCGTAAGGGCGGACTTGCGCCGCTACGAAGAAGCGGAACGATTCTGCGAGGCGATCGCTGCGACGGCACGTCCGGTTGCCGTGGGAGTGCTCAACGCCGGAGTCGGGCAGGGCGGCGCCTTCCTGGACACGGATCTGGAGGACGAGTTCGAGATCGTAGACCTGAACGTGCGGTCCACGGTGCACGTGGCCAAACGGCTCCTGCGCAGCATGGCCGCTCAGGACGAGGGGCGTGTCCTGATCACCTCGTCCATCGCCTCGACGATGCCGGGATCCTTCCAGGCGGTGTACAACGCCTCGAAGTCCTTCCTGCAGTCCTTCGCCCAGGCGTTGCAGAACGAGCTGAAGGACAGCCCCCTCACCGTCACCTCCCTCATGCCCGGCCCGACGGACACCGACTTCTTCCGCCGTGCCGGCATGGAGGCCACCAAAGTCGGCTCCGGCACCAAGGACGACCCGGCCCAGGTCGCCAGGCAGGGGCTCGACGCCCTGTTCTCCGGCAAGGACAAGGTCGTCGCCGGATCCCTGAAGACCCGGGCGCAGGGCCTGGCCAACAAGGTCCTGCCCGACAGCCTGAAGGCCGAAGGACACCGCCGCATGGCCGAACCAGGTTCTGCCGACGGCTGACCCCCCACCCCGGCATTCGCCCCCGGTCCGGGTGCAGGCTCCTCAGGCGTGCGCATCGGGTCCGGCGGGCCCCAACCCGTCAACCAGAAAGGGTTCGCGTCATGCCCAGAGGATCCAGCGCCAAGCGTAAACGGCAGTACGAGCACATCAAGGAATCCGGCGAGAAGCGCGGCATGTCCGAGTCCCGCGCCAAGGAGATGGCCTCGCGAACGGTGAACAAGGAGCGCGCCCGCTCCGGCGAGAGCAAGACCGGCAGCCGCAGCTCCACCCAGGGCAAGTCCGCCTCCCAGCGCGGCGGCCAGAAGTCCTCCGGAGGCGGCGGCGGCTCATCGGAACGCACGAAGGACGAGCTCTACCAAGAGGCGAAGAAGCGCGGCATCGACGGCCGCTCCACCATGACCAAGCAGCAACTGAAGAACGCCCTCGGACACTGACCCGGCCGCCGCCCGGTCCCGGAAGCCGGCCGCCGCAGGTTCGGCAACCGAATCGTTCAGCCCGGGCCGCCGGTGGCCGTGCGGTCGGCCCGGCCGCCTTCGCCCAGCAGTCCTGTGGCCCCGAGGTCCACCTCGGCCGCGAGGCCCGGCAGGTCGCGGCGTGCCACCGCGGTGACCAGGGGCGGCAGGCCGGCGCGCACCACCTGGACCGCCCGGAGCCAGGCGGGGACGTAGACGGCCGCCGCGCGCCGCTCGGTGCAGTCCACCAACCGGGCGGCGACGGTGCTCACCGGGTGGACCCGGCGTGCCGGCGCGGGCATGTGGGCGCGCAGTTCGCGCAGCACGGGGTACCGGTCGGCGTCCTCGATCATGTCCGTGGCAATCCAGTTGAGGTACGCGATGCCGACGCCGACGTGGCGGTGGGCGAGTTCGGCGCGCAGGCAGTGGGCGAACGCCTCCACCCCGGCCTTAGAGGCGCAGTACGCGCTCATCAGCGGGGCTGCGCCGAACGAGGCGAGGGAGGCGATCTGCAGGAAGTAGCCGTGCGTCTCGAGGAGCGCGGGCAGGAAGACGCGGGCGGTCGTGGCGCTGCCGATGAGGTTGACGTCGACCACGCGTCGCCAGGTGGCGGGGTGGGAGGTGGGGAAGGGGCCGCCCTCGGCGACTCCGGCGTTGGCGATGACGACGGACGGCGGTCCCAGGGTGGCCGTGACCTCCTGCGCGACGCGGGCCATGGCCGTGTCGTCGGTGATGTCGGCCTCCCAGCAGGCGGTCAGGGCGCCGAAGGGCGCGGCGACTTCGGCGAGCCGTTCGCCCTCGTGGCCGACGAGGGCGGTACGGACGCCACGGCCGGCGAGTTCCCGGGCCAGGCCGGCGCCCAGGCCGCGGGCCGCCCCGGTGACGACGGCGACCCTCCCGCGCAGCGGGCCGGCATGCGGTGCCATGACGACTCCTTCAGGGTGAGCCGGCCGCCCGGCCCCTCCTGTCCCGGTAGGCCAGGATGCGTTGGGTGCGGGTGAGCAGGCGGTCGGTGGGGCGGCCGCGCAGGGCGGCGCGGGCGGCGTTGGCTCCGGGCGCGCCGTGGACGCCGCCGCCGGGGTGGGCGCCGGCGGAGGCCAGGTAGAGGCCCCGTACGGGGGTTTCGGGGCGTCCGGTGCCCGGCAGCGGACGGAACAGCAGCTGCTGGTGGAGGGCGGCGGTGCCGCCGTTGATGGCACCGCCGTGCAGGTTGGCGTCGAGCTGTTCGAGGGTGGGCGGGGCGAGGACGCGCCGGCCCATGATCCGAGAGCGGAAACCGGGTGCGCGGCGTTCGATCTGGTCCTCGACCCGGTCGGCCATCCGCTCCTGCTCGGTGTGGTTCCAGGCACCGGTCAGACCTTGGCTGCCGGCGTCGCCGCGGACGTGCTGCGGCACGTGGGTGTAGGCCCAGGCCGATTCGGTGCCGGCCGGGGACCGGGTGGGGTCGGCGGTGGTCATCTGCCCCACCAGCAGGAACGGTTCGTCGGGCACCTGGCCCATGGCGATCTGGGCGGCGAAGCGGGTGAGCGCGTCGACGCCGTCGGCCACGTGGACGGTGCCGGCCCCGACGGCGCCGGGGGCGGTCCAGGGGATCCGCCCGCTCAGCGCCCAGTCGACCTTGACCGTCGCGAAGTCCCAGTGGAAGGCCTTCAGGTCCGCCAGGAGCCGGCCGGGCAGGAAGGCCTCGTCGACCAGGCTGCCGTAGAGGGCCGGGGCGCTGACGTCCGCCAGGACCGCGCGGCGGGCGGCCACCCGGCCGCCGTCGGCCGTACGGACACCCACGGCCCGGCCCTGCCGGACGAGGACCTCCCGTACCGGGGTACCGCAGTGCAGCACTCCCCCGGCGGCCTCCAGTCGGCGGACGAGGGCCGCGGTCAGGGCGCCGGCACCGCCGACGGGGACCGGGAACCCGTACGTCTGCCCCAGCATGCACATCAGCCACCCGAAGCCGCCGCTGCCCGCGGCCTCGGGTGCGAGGTCGGCGTGCAGGGCGTTGCCGGCCAGGAGGAGACGTCCGCCCTCCCCGGCGAACTCTTCCTCCCCCAGCCGCCGCACCGGCAGCAGCATGCTGCGCGCCAGGTGCAGCCCGCCGGCCGCGCGCAGGCGGGGCAGCAGGCGCAGGGCGGGCAGCAGGGGCGGGAACGGGGTGAAGAGGGACCGCAGCAGTTCGGGGCCGATCCTGTCCCAGGTCGCGCACAGGTCGCGCCAGGCGGCTCCGTCCCCGGCCGCGAAGGCGTCGAGGCCCGCGGCGGTGGCGTCCACCCGGTCCTCCAGTACGGCGCAGCGGCCGTCGGGCAGCGGGTGGGCCAGGACGCTGGGCGCCCGGGTCCAGCGCAGCCCGTGCAGGTCCAACTGCAGCCGGTCGAGTACAGGGGACGCAGCCGCCAGGGGGTAGAAGGCGCTGAAGACATCGGACACGTAGTCGGGGTGGACCAGACGGTCGCTGCGTACGGCACCGCCCGGTTCCGGCTGTGCCTCCAGGACTTCGACGCTCCAGCCCGCGTCGGCAAGCACGTTCGCGGCCACGAGCCCGTTGGGACCGGCGCCGATCACCACCGCGTCAGCCATGGGCCCTCCCCTCGGGATCCGCCACCGCCGCTGCTGCGGCGGGGCGCCTGCCGGTGGGGGGCAGCTCCTCAACAGGTTCGGCCGGCCGGTGCAGCATGCGGCGATCGCGTCCGTGCAGCCGTGCGTCGAGCGGCACGCTGTACACAGCGCCTGCGGTGCCGCACGGCGGGCGCTCGTCGACGATGAGCAGGGTGCGCGCTCCCGCATCCGGACGGTCGCCGTCGCCCGGGCGCGACCGGGACGGCCCGACCACCCCCCGGCAGTACGGGCCGAGGTCGGCCAGGACCGCCCCCACCCGGTCGGCAGGGGCTTCGGCGAGCTGGAGCCGTACCGCCATCTCTCCTCCTGTCCCGGTGGGCCGGCCGCGGGGGGTTGTGGAGCGCGCCTACCCCCGCCCGACCGCAGCACACCCCCGCGGCAGGCGGCGGCTCAGCCGGGGCCGGGGTGTGGTCCGGCCGGGGGCGCGCCGTCGTCCGGGCGTGGCGAGGGCGGGCGGCGGCGGGCCCGTCAATGGCCAGACGGTACGAAGGGGCGCAGCGGACCGGCCTCCTGGTGAGCCGGGGAACCAAACATGGCTTTACCTCCGGCCGCGGGGCAGACTGGGGGTACGACCAGCCTGGTCTGGTGAGGGACCCCGCGCCACCACGAGGTCACGTAGCGTGTGGCTGCAGGACGGTACGGGAGGTCTTGCTCGGCTGTGCGCAGCCCGCATCGGCAGCGCGCTTGACGGCCTCCCCCGCACCTGTGTGGGCGCCGACCGTGATGGGCTCCCATCCGAACGGCGGACTCATCCATGCTCCGCACCCTCGATGTGGCAGTGACCACTCATGCCCGGCACAGCTGGATCTACGTGACCGGGGAACTCGACGCGCAGACCTGCCCGCAGGTTGCCCGCGTCGCGAACGCGATCCCGCTCGCCGGCCGGACACTCGTCGTCGACCTGGCCGGGGTCGAGTTCATGGACTCGGCCGCCCTGCGCCTCCTGCTTTTCCTGCACCGTCGCGCCGAGGCCGTGTCGGGCCGCCTCGTACTGCGCAACGTTCCCGATCAGGGGCTGCGCCTGCTCGACCTCGCCGGCGCCCTCCCCGCTCTTCGCCCTCTGCTCCACCCCGCAGGCCCCGCAACGGCCTCCGCTACCGACCGCAGCACGCTCGCCCAGCACCGCGCCGGCCCCCACGCAGAACCGGTGGACGGACACGGGGCCGACGGCCGGCTCCCTGCGCTACGCCTTTCCGGCCTACCCGGGCCGGCCGCGCGCATGCGCACACTCGTCGACGACCTCGCCGCCGAAGCCGAGCAGCAGCTCCGCGAGCACACCTGGCACCCGACAGCCGCCGAGCGCGCCGTCGCCGCAGCGGCAGCCACCGAACTCCGGACCGCCATCGGCCCACTCCACATCCAGCGAAGCCTGCCTGCGATCGAACGCCTCGCCCACCTCAGGGAAGCCCTCGCCGTCCTGGCCGTCTTCCTCTCCCGCGTCCACGGACGGCTCGCCTGGTTCCTCGGCTCAGCCGGCACCACCCTCACCCCCGTACTCCACTGGCGCGCCCTCCCCGACCACAACGGGCCCACGTTCGGCGCCGTCCAGCCCACCCCCCGGCAGTACGACGAAGCCGAACACGTCATCCGCCAACTCGCCGCCACCCTCGACCGCATCAGCACCACCTGACCCGCCCCCACCAGCACTGCGGCCGAGCGGCAGTCTGCACGGCCCACACCCGACCATCCGCCGAAGCGCGGCCCGGGCGTCAAAAGGGCTTGCACTCCGCGGCCGGCCGCGAGGGCACGGGTGGCGCGGCTGCTCGGCGCCCCGAGCCGAGCCGTGGGACCAGGGCCCATCACCGACGCACGTCTCAGGTGCGTGGGGGCCCGTGGGGTCGGTGGGCCCCGGCGAGAAGGTCGGCGAGGTTGGCCACCGCGAGAACTGCGTCCGCAGCGGGGTGTCCTTCGTCGTAGCGGGCCACCACGATGTAGGGCGGGCGATGCACCACCACGACCCCGCCTTCTCCGCCGCGTCGTCCGTGCAGCAGCCTTCGGCCTGCCTCTGCCGGCTGGTAGGAAAGCCCTCCCACGGTGATCCCCGCGGCGTCGGTCTCTGCCGGCTCCTGGAGCCGGCGCGCCAAGCGCCTGCCTTCGTCCACCGTGGTCAGCGGCCGGCCCGCTGCCGCCCGCAGTGAACCGTCTTCACGCAGTACCTCGATGTCCGCCAGCCCTACCGCCCTCAAGGCCTGACGCAGCTCCGCCGTCACCTCGCCCACCGCGCATACCTCCCCTGCTCTCGTCTCAGCCTGTACGCCCTGGCCTCTCAACGACGCGACTGCCCGTCACCTCGCGTGGAATGCGCCGAGGGGAAGGAGAAGAGACAGGGGCGTTGACCCATCCGGTGCGGCCGCGGCTGTCGGTGACGATGGTCTCGGCTCCGGTGGCGTCGAAGCACGTGCCTGCGGTGCGATTGAACGTCGGCGTTTCGGCCAACCCGCCCTCGACCGGGGCTCGTGCGAGGCAAGGGTCGGTGCACAGGGCACCTTCGGAAATCCGCTTGATTCCCGGGTGCGCAACCCGTCCGAAAGGAACAGGTGCTCGAAATCGCGACGCGTCGTTGAGCACGTCGACGTCACCACCACGTCCACGAAAGGGGAACTCATTGACGCCTGTCGAACCAGACAGCGACAAGATCGCAGGCGGCCCGAAGGCCGGAGCCGCGCACAACATGTCGGGCACCGACTGCGAGCTGTACGGGGCCCGGCTGCGCTTCGACCAGTCCCACGTCCGGCCTCACGACTTCGAAGGCGAGACGATGCCCATGTCCCCCAGCTCCACCGCGATCCGCAGGACCGTCGAGGCGTACCTCGGCCGGCACCCCGGCGAGCGTGACGCCCTGGCCGGGCTCCTCGCCGCGCTGGACCGGTCCGTCGACGCGACCGCGCGGACGACACTGCCCGGGCACGTCACGTGCAGCGCTGTCGTCATCGACCGGCAGGGCCGGGTCCTGCACATCCGGCACCGGGCCACTGGCGGCCTCATGCTCGCCCCCGGCGGTCACATCGAGCCCGGCGACCGCACACTGCTCGCCGCGGCGCTGCGCGAGGCGGCGGAGGAGGCTGGGATCGCGCCGGGCGCCCTGTGCCTGACCCGGCAGCTGCTCGGTTCGCCGATCGACATCGACGTCCACGACATCGACGCCAGCCCGTCCAAGGGCGAACCGGCTCACCGCCACTACGACTTCCGCTACGTCTTCTGCCTCGCCGGCGAGGAGCCGCCCGCGATCGCGCTGCAGGACGAGGAGGTGTCCGGCGCCCGGTGGCTCCCGCAGCCGGACGTCACCTCTCCGACACTCCGCGCGAAACTCCTCGCGGCGCGCCTGGACGGCAGTCCGGAGCCGGTGAACGCTTCCGCGCTGATCCACGACGGGACCGGCCGGTACCTGCTCCATCTGCGCGACCACAAACCCGACGCCATCTGGCAGTCGGGGGCATTCGCCCTGCTCGGCGGCGGCCGCACGCACGACGACCAGAGCCTTGAGGGCACTCTGCTGCGGGAGCTGTCCGAAGAGGTGCCCGACCTCCGCCCGGAGGACGTGAAGCCCTACGCCGTGGAGGTCGCCACCAGCGTCGACGGGTTCAGCGTCCCGGTCCTCGTGTTCGCCTGCCGGTGGCGCGGCGACCCCGACCGACTCGCGCTGCACGAGGGTGTGCTGCTGCGCTGGTTCTCGGTCGACGAACTGGACCGGCTGCGTCTGAGCCCCGCCACCCGGGACCTGATTCGCCGGCACGCGGCCGAGAACCCCCCGGACAGCGAGCCGGCCGTGGCTCCTCCGGTGTGGGGCGGGGGCAGCCGGACGGTACTGAACGGCATCGGAGTCCACCTCCACCTCGAAGACGCCGAAGGCCGGGTACTTCTCGGTCTGCGTCACCCCGAGTCGAAGTACGCGGGCGACACCTGGCACTACCTCGCCGGGCGGTGCGAGCAGGAGTCCGCCCTCTCATGCCTGGTCCGCGAGGCACGGGAGGAAGCAGGGCTGGTCATCGACCCCGCGGACGTGGAGCTCGTCCACGTCGTCCATGTCGTCGACACCCCGGGCAGCCTGCCCTTGATGCAGCTCGTCTTCCGGGCTCGCCGGTGGGAGGGCACCCCCGAGGTGCGCGAGCCCGACAAGTGTCTGACCTGGCGGTGGTGGCCGCGGCACGAACTCCCGGACCGCCTCGTCCCGTACACCCGCACGGCCATCGCCGCGATCTCCGAAGGCCGCCCCTATTCCCAGCTGGGCTGGTGAGGGGTGAGCAACCCACCGGCAGCGGACCCGGCCTGCGGGCCCACACACCACGCCCACGCACGTACTGCGGGAGCGCCGGCGGAGCCGAGGGAGTTGCGTCGTGCCGCCCTGCACCGAGACCGCTTCCGCCACCGGTGCCTCGCCGTGGCGGGAGCGGGACGGCTGAGAACGCCCGCTACCGCGCGCCGCACGCCGTCGTGGCGATCATGCGCGCCGGCAGCCCTGGACCTCTGAGGCCGACTGGACGGCCTCCCTCGGGGGGCTGGTCCAGAGCCACCTCGGCGAGGACCGGCGCGCGGGCACCAGTGGCAGATATGCCGGGCCGGGCCGCTCCTACTCGCGCGCCGCCCCGGCGGTGACGCGTGACCGGCGCCCAGCAGCACACCGACCCGCTCGGTCCTGTCCATCCTCAACGCCGTCTCCGGCATCTCCTACGGCACCACCCACGGCAATCCCGAGCGGGTGGAGCGCAGCCCGGCCCGGCTGCGCACCGCACAGCGCCACTGACCCTCTCTCCGCCCACCACGAGGAGCAGCACGTTGACGTACACCGCACGCGATCAGTGGGAGCAGCACTACGGCGACGGGAAGGGATGGCGGCAGCTCGGCGAGCGCGAACAGCAGCTCCTTGCCGAGCACACCCCGGTCCCCCAGGGCGGGGGCCGAGCCCTGGATGTGGGCTGCGGGACCGGGGAGCTGGCCGCCCATCTGGCTGGGATGGGCTACGCCGTGGACGCCGTCGACTTCGCCGACAGCGCGATCGCCCGGGCCCGCGAGGAGCACGCGAGCGTCGAGGGCGTGCGCTGGCTGCAGCTGGACATCGAGCGCGACGACCCGGCCCCGCTGCACAAGGAGGGCTACGACCTGATCACGCTGCGGCTGGTGTACCCGTTCGTGAGGGACCGCAGCCGGACCGCTCACGGGCTGGGCGAGCGGCTGCGCGACGGTGGCGCACTCGTCGTCATCACCCCGATCGTCGAGAACACGCCCGCGGAGCGGCGCGGGATCGCCCTGTGTGAGGCTGAAATCACGCTGCTCTCTGCGGGTTGGGAATCGGTGGAGCGGCTGGATGCGGACGGGCTGGCCTTCCTGATCCTGCGCGGGCCGTGCCACCTGGACAACCGGGCCGTCGAGAAGCGGCCGACCACCGGCCACGCCCTGACCGGCGCCCTAGCCGTCGTCACCGACGACGCGGGCCGGGTCCTGCTCGGCCGCTCCCGGCGCGGCGTGCTCGAGCTGCCCGGTGGCAAGACCACCGGCCCGGAGGACTTCGCCGCCGCCGCGGTGCGCGAACTCGCCGAGGAGACCGGGCTGATCGCCGATCCCGCCGACGCGCACATGGTGACGATGCTGGTCGACGACAGCCACGGGATCCCGCGGCTCACGGCCGTCGTCCGCATCACCGCCTGGACGGGCGTCCTGGCCAACCCCGAGCCCGACAAGTTCGACCGCTGGGAGTTCTTCGACCTCCACGGCCTCGCCTGCGTCGGGGACGTGTTCGCCCCGGCTGCTCGCGCGCTGGATGCCGTGTGGCCCGGCATCCTTCCCGGCCTGCCTCCGACGACCTCGTACCCCATCGCCGCCGACCAGCCGCCCGTGCCGGGGGAACCGACCGAGGCCGCCAGGCTGCGCACCGAGATGACCCAGATGGTCATCGACGGCGGCTGGGCTCCCTCGGAGCGCGTCCGGGAGGCCCTGCGAACCGTGCCCCGGCACCGCTTCGCCCCGGAGGCGAACCTCCTGGCCGCGTACGACGGCGGCGACCGGGCCGTCGTCACCCGACGCGACTTGGCCGGGACGGCGATCAGTTCGGTGTCCGCGGCCTGGCTCCAGGCCGACATGATCGAACACCTCCGACTGAAGCCGGGTGCGTTCGTGTTCGAGGCCGGGTCCGGCGGCTACAACGCCGAGCTGATCGCCCACGTCATCGGACCCGGCGGGCGTGTGATCACCGTCGACATCGACCCCTGGGTCGTGCGCCGCACCCGCCGGTTCCTGACGGAGGCCGGCACCGGCCGCGTCACCGCCGTCGAAGCCGACGCGGCCCTCGGCGCGCCCGCCCTCCTTGTGCCGCGCGGCGGCTTCGACGCCGGCATGGTCACCTACAACTGCTGGGACATCGCCCCGGCCTGGAGGCAGCAGCTGGCCGAGGGGGGCCGCCTGGTCCTGCCGCTGGAGATGGGCGGCTACACCCGCGCCGTGACCTTCGAGCGCCGCGGCGAGGTGCTGCACGCACTCCACTTCACCTACTGCGGCTTCGTACGCGACCAAGGGCAGCAGGCCCGCACCATCCCGGCCGTCTCCCTTCTCGACGGCGCGCTCACGCTCCGCTTCGAGCACGGCACCGCCGCCGCCGCCGAGACGAGCGGTTTGGAGGAGGCGTTGCGCGGGCCGCGGCACGAGGTCGCGACCGGCATCACGATGGGAGCGAACTGCTACTTCGGATCGCTGCAGTTGTACACGGCCACCACTCTGCCGGGCTTCTGCCGTTTGGCCTGCCACAAGGATCCGGGCGAGGGTGTGACCCGCATCGCGAAGGACCGGGACGTCCCCGCGATCGTCGGCGACGCCTCGCTCGCCCACCTGCTTCACGTCCGGACCAAGGACGGCGACCGCCCGGAGCACAAGGAGTGGGAGTGGGTCGTCCATGCCTTCGGTAAGCAGGGCTCCGAGCTTGCGGAGCAGCTGGTCGACACGGTCCGGGCCTGGGACCGCCACGTGCGCTCCGACGACAACGACAAGCACGCCGACCCGGTCCTCACGGTCCACCCGGCCGGCACACCCGACGACCTGCTGCCCGTCGGCGACGTCCTGGACAAGGAACACAGCCGCCTGGTGTTCCGCTGGCCGGGACGTGAGGCACTGCTGCCCCGGCCCCTCGGGCACCCGGGGGCGGCCATCGTGACGCAGGCGACGTGACGGTGGAGCAGCCGCTGCGGGAAGCGGCGTTCGTCGCCCCGGCGGAGCACGACGAGAGGCGAGGATGCGGGCCGCCGCTGTGTGGCGAGCGATCACACTGGTCCGGGCCGTGCGCGGCAGCGGACCGGGCGAGCCACTGCGCGGCATGCGCCAAGGGTGGACGGCCACGACCCGGCATACGCCGCGGCGGCTTCCGATGAGCTGGCGCACCGTCTGCCGGCTCACCGCCGCCGGGCGGCTGCCGGTCGTCTGGCCCTCCCCTGTCCGCTGCTCCGAGGAGTTGTCTCCGCCATGAACCACCCGCCCTTGCCCTCGCTGATGGGGGTGTTCGCGCATCCCGACGATGAGAGTCTGCTGGCCGGCGGGGTGCTCGCGCAGCACCATGCCGTCGGCGCCCGCACCGCCGTCGTCACCGCCACTTGACGTTCCTCTGTCCTCAGAATTCGTGTGGGCGCACGGGAGGGCCGGGGCGCCGTGCGTCCCGGCCCTCCCGGCTGCCGTCACCTCGGGCAGGCGTCCTGCGTGACCTTGCCGCCCGCCGTGGCGGCGGTGGCCGTGTCCATGGACAGGCACAGGCCGGTCCAGTTGCTGATGAACTTGTACGCCATGGTGGAGCCGCCCGGGACGGCGACGTAGGTGGGCACGATGTTCCACATCTGGTTTCCGGAGAACCAGCGGGTCTCGCAGGGCCACCAGAACAGCTGGGCACCGGCGGGCGGCGCACTGCCGTCGCTGACAGGGAGCGTCAGGCACTTGCCGTTGCTCGCCTTGATCCAGAAGTGGCCCTTGGGGTCGTACGAGGCGGGCGGCTGCTCGGCCCTCCACTGGTGGCTGCTGGGCGGCGTCGACTGGCATTCGCGCTGGGTGACCACGCCGCCGGTCGTCGACCCTTCGAACTCGGGTCCGCGCACCATGCATCGGCTGTACCGGCTGTTCTTGTACGTCTTGGCGACGCTGTCGACCAGCCAGATCGCCCGGTCCCCGCCCTTGACCACGTAGTCCTTGTTGCGGGCGATGATCTCGTCCACCAGGCCGCGGCCCGGGAAGTCCATGAGGACGATGCCGATGCGCCCTCCACCGCCCGTGAGCCACTTCATCAGCTGGTAGTTGACTCCCGGCACGTCGGTGGTGACGCCGCCCTGGACCGACCGGTAGCCGCCGGCGAACTCGAACGGGAGCCGGTTGAGCATGTCGGAGGCCGAGGTGTACGTCACGAACATCGAGCTCGTGCTGCTCGCAACCGCCTTCTTGATGTTGTCCTGGACGTATGCCCACTTCGCCGGCACCGACGACGGGGCCCAGTGGTCTTCCTTGTTGTCGTTGAAGCCCTTGATCCCGTACGCGTCGCTGTCGACGTTGTCGAAGCTGCCGAGGACCAGCTTGCCCCGGACGTCGCCGAGCCTGGGGACGTCCGCGCGGGCGGCACCGGACGAGGTGGCCGCGTGGAACAGACCGGAGTACTTCTGCCGGTACTCGGCGAATATCTCCCGGACCCGCGCCGACGTGACCGACTTGGGGTCGTTCGCGCAGTCGGTGGGTGACCCGCCTGTGTACGGGCACTCGGCCCGCAGCCGCATCACGATCGTCTCGCCCGGGTGGGAGCGGAGGAAGGACTGCGCCTTGGTCAGGACGTCGTCGAAGTTGGCCTGCTGGTAGTACGCGCTGTGGTGGACCGTGAAGTACTTGTTCTCGGTGACCCGGACCCGGATGTCGATGGCCCGGATGCCCCGCTCCAGCTGCGCCGTGAGGGTGTCCGCGCTGTCGCCGTAGTCCTCCTGCGTCTGTACCGCGGCCCCGCCGTGGATGGAGAGCGTGTCGTGGGTGCCGGGCAGGGACAGCTCCGAAAGCCTGGCGTCCGAGGCGTAGCTCCGCAGCCAGTCGGCCCGGTCCGCTGCGCCGAGGTTGCGGTAGGCGTCGCTGTTGGTCGAACCGGCCGCACCGGCGGTGGTGGTGGGGGCGAGGAGGGCGGCGCCCAGGACGGCGCAGACCGTCATGAGTCGCGCAGGGATGCCGTACCGGCGGCGTGCTCTGGTGCGGGGGTGGGGGGTGGGGCGGGACATGGAGCTCCTGTCCGAGTGCGAAGGCGGTGCGCCAGTCACTCTCGGGGCTCGCGCTGCCGTTCCGCTGACGCCCCGCTGACGTTCGGGGCGGAGCCGGTGCCGGCGGAGCGGGGCTCCGGGATGCGGGAGGGTCCGCGCCGTGCGGCGCGGACCCTCCCGGCCGGCGGCCGGCAGACGTCAGGTGGCGTGCCGGGGACGGGCGCGGCCCGGCCCGTGGCACGGGGAGGCTCCGGCCGTTGCCGTCGTCCGTGCCCGGGGCCGGAGCCGGGGCCGGAGCCGGGGCCGGCGGGTGGGGGGCCGGCGGGGCCGGCTGTGATTCCGCGGCAGGAGCAGGACCGCAAGGAGGCAGGGGCCGAGGACCAGCAGCGAGAAGATCACGCCGCCTCCTCGGGGTGCTCCTCTCCGGGACGGCCGGGACGGCAGGGCGAGGGCGGTGCGGCGCCGGGCAGGGCCCGGACGGTGGGGCGGACGGCCGCGGGCCGGTCCCGTATGGCGTCGGCGGCGTCGGGCGCCGGATCCGCGCTCGCGGGCGGCTGTCCGCATCCTGCTGCTGCGGTGTCGGGGGCGGCGGTCAGTATCGGGGCGGGGGCGGTTCCGTTCATGCCCGCCCCAACCTCACTCGCCGCAGGCCCGTCACGCCGCGTCACCCGCGCGAAGCCCGACGCTCGACCCCGCGGGGGAACTCCGTCGTCCGTTCGCGTCACGGGTGCATCCGTCTGCAACGGGCACCTGTCGTGCCGGAATCCTCCGACGGGAGCGCGTCATGTGCGGGCGCGTCCGGCACCGGATCGGCCGGTGAGGGTGAATTGTGCAGGCTCGCGATACCGAGCATCGCATGTCCGCGACCGCGGTCGTCTTGCCGACGGCGGCCTTGGGACCGGACAGTCCCCAGGCCTTGCGGTCGTTGCGGTTGCCGGGCAGCGGCCGGCCGACGGCTACGACGAGGCGGGTACCCGGCGTCGATGACGACATGATGGTTGGTGGAGTACGGACGGTTCTTCGACGACGGCCCGAGGTGGTCGATGGTGCGGTCGGCGGCGGACCTCGACACACCGGACAGCGGGGCGAGTTGCCGCAGCGTCAGGCTCGTCCGCCAGTACGCCGTGACCAACAGGACCCGGTCCTCCAGCAGCAGGCTCCATGGCCGGCCCTTGCGGACCGGGTCCGTACCCTCGCGCCGCAGCGCAGTGATCAGCTCCTTAGGTGCACGCGTCCGGACTGCTCGTCCTCGTGCTGCAGCGACACCACTGATCACAATTCTGATTACGTCGGCTCGACTGTGGGTGCCAGGTAAAGATCCGTAGGCGGAAAAGTGACCACGGGAAGTAATGCTTTGCCCGCCCGGCTGCCCCGGCAGACATAGCGTGGCTCATGAGGGCGCAATAGATTTTGCACAACGCCCACGACGCCTAATTGGACGGGACCCGAAGTGATAAAAGAAGAACAGTTCAAGCAGCTCTTCCAGCAGATTGCGGGCAACGAGCGCGTGAAGTCGGACGAGACCACGGTCAACCTGGGCAGCACACTTGGTTGGCCGGATCCGTCAGACGGGGCAGCGCTGGCTGCTGCCGGGGAGCGTCTCTACCACACGCTGATGGCTGTCCATGAGCGGAAGGGCATGAACGCAACGTGGTGCCTCGAGGAGGCACAACACCTCCACGGCAACATCGAAGCGGACGGCATTGAACCCTACATTGACCTGGCCGTACTTCCCTGGCTGCAGGGTCTTTGGTTTGCCGTGTGCAACCCCGAGGGGGACACGCTCTACAACGAGGCAGGAGTCCTCGTGGCCCGGGTCCACGCAGACCGCGTCGAGCCGGTAGAGCGAGGCTGGGAAGTCACCCGAGAGCTGGGGGGAGGTCTCCAGCGCGCAGACACGAAGACTGGTGAATTCAGGTATCGCAACAATGATACAGACCAGACACTTCACCGGGAAGAATCGGTAAAAGCGTTCCACAAGAAAAGAGCCAAGGCTCAATCGGAACTCGTACGCGCAAAGGTTCTCAAGTCAAAAGGTCCAGTGATCAGTCCCCGTGCCCTGAAGAGCGTCAGCGACCCAGATGAATACGGCCCCGAGGCCGACGCTTGGAATGGCGTTCTGTATTACGACGTGAAGGACGAACTTCAGCGGATCGTAACCCTCACCCCGCTCAAGGGGGACTGCCCGCTTGAGGGGGGCAACGGCTGGGGATTGGTCCGAGACGGCGAGCAAGTAGGCCCCGGTGCGTGGGGATGGGTACTGACGCAGGAAGACAAGCTCTTCCTGTTCCAGGACAACCTCCGGCTCTTCTACAAGGTTGCGAACGGAAAGTCCGACCTTCCAAGGCTCGACAAGAGCATCCAGAAGCTGGCCGAGGAGGGCATCCCTTGGACGGATTACGGGAACCTCGCAAAGATCGTGTCGGCAGGCAGGGTTCAGAAAATCGTGGAACGCCACACCAGTAATAGCCGCGGCGAACCCGTCAGAGGTGCGGGGATGCTGACCGTGGGCAAGGTGGTGCACGCGGCCAAAACACCTGAGGGCGATCAGATTTTCTTCAAGGACGCGGCCGAGAAGCGAGAGTACTCCACTACCAAACAGGCAGCGGGCTGGAGTGAGCTTTTCGTTGAATCGACACTGATCTCCTCAATCGACAGCAACAGCGGCCACTACAAGCCGCTGGTCGAGAACCTCGCCAATGCAGTTCGGACCCTTTTCCACCAGCGGTTCCTCGTGGCACACACCAGCGCGAAAGCGTCGCACGTATACCGCGACGGCGCAACCGCAGACGGCGCCGGACTCCAAACCAACGCCGCGACCCTGCTCGCCAGCTTCCAAGGGGCGGAGCGCAACCTGACCGGCCCGGAACAGGTCGCCCGAACGGAAATAGCCGAGGAGATCCGAGACGAATTCCGAGACAAGGAGCGAAGCAAGAAAATTCGCGCCAAGATGCCCCACATGATCGAGCATTTCCGCAGCACCAATCACGACGGCATCAATCGCAAGTGGCTCAAGGCTTACGAGAATTTCACTGCCGAGGAGCGGATAATCTGGGAAGAAATTCTTCACAACGACGAGCTTGTGCCCCCGATGGACAAGGGTGCTGTCGCCGCTCTTGCCGCGGGCTTCGAAAAGCCCACGCCTCTCTACTCCACCACCAGCGACGATCAATTTGCAGTCAACGTGAAAATTTTCCTGAAGCCTGCAGAGATCGAGTTGCTACCACTGCTGTCGGAGGAAGCGACTCATCAGGACAGCGACAGCGACAACTAAGAGTTGTCCCACAAATGATCTCGGGTCGGTGACCATGTGAAGCTCCGGGTGGAAGGTTTTCGACCAAGAAAATCCCTCCACCCGGGGCTCGGTCGAAATCGTCCGCTGGGTCGGGGCGGAATCAACTGGCTGGCGCGTCTGCGGGAGGCCCCTCGCTTCACGCATTCCGTGAGCCTATTCCAACCTCGCGCGGCCCGGAGTCAGGAGATCTTCGGGCGCCCGGCGGCGTCGGGTCGCCAGACATCGAGGTCCAGGGCCACCGTGAGAAAATCCCCCTCCACACGGACGACGAGGTCGGGATCCTTGATTCCCGCGGCGAACTCGTCGGCGCGGACGTCGTCGAGCAGGAAGATGAAGTGCTCGATCACCACGGGCTGATCCCTGAGGTCGCCGTCCGGATCCACCGCGGTGTTCGCACGGTCCGCTGCGAGGCACAGCACCATCATGAACACCTTGAGGTGATCCGCTCCGAGTAGCGCATCGGCTCCGTGGACGACCATGACGATTCCCACCCCGCCCGTCACGGTCTCGTGGAGGTCGTCGAGGCAGTCGACCAGCGCATCCCAATTCCAGCCGAAATAGCCTGGGACACCGATCGCGCGGGCGAAGGCGTCAAGTACACCAGCCTCATCTGTCAGATCGCGGGCGTGCACCTCGTACACCTGCCCACCCGCAGCGCGCAGAGCTGCCGTCTGCTCTTTGAATTCAACCGCCTCACGAGGGCCGAAGATGACCCAGGGCGTCTCCGGTTTGGCCACATCGAACAAGGTCACACCTGACCCTTCCTGGCGAATCCGCCGAAAACCACCCCTTGCAACCCTGCAGCGGCGTCCGCCCGATCGGAGTCAAGGCTCTACGTAGCGATGCAGAAGCTCCAGCTAGATGAGCTTTCAACCAAGAATACCCGTGTCCACCCAGAGCATCGCCGTGTCGTCGACCGCGGCGTACGGATGACAGGACTTTGGGCCTGAAAATCTACGAGCCTTTCGTCATCTCCAGCAGGGCACTTTATCCCGGACCTCGGTCCCGCACCCAAAGGGCGCAATGCCCGGACTTCAGACTCATTAATCGAAGGCGTTATGCCCTTTCTCCATGCCCGATCGGATGCCCGATGGGGAACTTTAGTGGAGTAAATGGCGGGCTATCTTGCGGGTCGAACGGGCTCGCCGGCGACGCGGCGAGGTGCCCACCCGGTCTGCCGGAGTGCACGGGTCGCACGACCTCACTCGACCCTGCTGACACCCCATCACATTTCAGAGCGGTCCTCGGCCGCACTCTCGCGGAGGGAGCCGACCGCCCCGAAGGGGATCCACCTGGGTTCGTCCTTCCTCGTCGGCTGGACGGCCGCCTGGACCGGTCCCGCGTGCCGGCGATCGGGGACGTGTCTGTTTCCTGACATGCCGGCCTCCAACTGGCAAGTCGGGATTCACGATCCGATTTCTACGGGACTGCCACGTGCACGCGTGCGACGTGGGGCTGTGGCGCGGTACCGGTGAAATGACCTCCACGACGTGCTTGCAGCCTTGCAGGGAAAGCGACTCCCCTTTCCCCGGCACGGCGAGCCATTGCGGGCGCGGTCTGCGCCAAGGCGCCTGGCTGTGTCTGACGAATCGACAGCAGAGCGAGGTGTAGCGTGCGGAAACATGGAATCGTCAGCAGACCCGGGCATGGTGAATCGACCGTTCCAGCGGCTGGCGAAGGCCGTCACAAATGCTTACGCCGACGACGTTCCGGCCACTGCGGAAGCCGCCGAAGCCGTCCAGCGAGGACTCGCCCTCAAGGCGCAGTCCGTGCTCAGGATGGCCGTGATCGTCGGCGTCTTCGCCGAACTGATTGTCTTCCCCCCATGGCGCAACACAGCGGCATCCCTGGCACTGGCAGCCCTGTACGGTGTGTGGACCCTGTGGATCGCCGTATGGGCTTGGACGGACCGCTTGACGATCCGGCCGGTGGTCCTGGTCTTCGGCGACCTGGTGGCCCTGAGCAGCCTGCTCCTGGTCACCGGCGAACTGTCCGAACCCATCTGGTACGCCACGCTCATCGACGATGCGTTCCTCTTCATCTCCGTGATGGCGGCGTTCCAGTTCGAGCCCAAAGCGACACTGACCGTCGCCTTCACCGCTGCTGCGCTGTACATCGGGTGCGTCGGATTCGGCGAAAGCCAGGGACAGAACCCCTACTGGCGAGCCACCCTCATGCAAGGCCTGTACACCCTCGTCCTGGGCTTGGGATGCGCCCTGCTCTCCGCCGTGCAAGGCCGGCGTGTGCGGATGATCCAGGGGTTGCTCAGCCATCAGGCCTGGCTGCTCGACCGCGTGATGACCGCCGAGGAGCGTGAGCGCAACGAGCTCGCCGAGGCGCTGCACGATGGCGCCCTCCAGACCGTGTACGCCTCCCTGCTGCTGATCGAACGCGCGGCGAGGGCGCAACCCCATCCTCTGCTGGACGAGGCGGATGACCTGCTGTGCCAGGTCAGCGCGCAACTGCGGAACTCGGTCACCGCGCTCCACTCGGAGGTGCTGAGGACCCAGGGGCTGGACGCGGCGCTGCAGGCCGCAGCCGACAAGTCGGCATCCGCGGGCGGCTTCCGGGTCCGGGTGGACTGCGCTACGCCCACCGCCGGGACGACCATGGACAAGCTGCTGTACCGGTCGGTGACCGAGCTGCTCAGCAACGTCGTCAAGCACGCGCGGGCCCGACACGTCGATGTCACGCTGCGCGCAGCGGGCAAGGACGGATGGGTGCGACTGGAGGTGGCTGACGACGGCGTCGGTCTTTCCCCCGAAACGGTCCGCGAGAAGCAGACGGCCGGACACATCGGTCTGAGCTCGCAGCGCCACAGGATCGAGGGCGCGGGCGGCAGCTTCTCGATCCGTGACAACACGCCTTCAGGGACGGTGGTCACCATCGAGGTACCCGTGTCCGACGACTGAGCCCGCCCACGGCGACCGGATGTCCAACGGCGCCTGATGTCCATGTGGTTGCCCATTCGGCTCGTGCATTTCCCCTGAACCTGAAGAAAGGTGATGAACCGGCACATACATTGCGCACGGCGCAGGGCGAAAGGGGCCGCTGATGGCCAGGAAGAAGCATCGGGCATCGTGGAAGGGGACGTACGTGGGAACCGGCGCCGCGGTCGTGGCGCTCTCCGCACTCTGGCTGCACCACGCGAGCGCCACCCCCGAGAAGCAGGCGCAGGCCGGAGGCGGCGGTGACCTGATCGTGAACGGTGGGTTCGAGAACCCCGCTCTCACGGCAGGCAACACGTCCGAGACGCGATCGGTCACGGACTGGGGTGGCAAGGCCCTGTTGAGGGGCAACGGAATGGCAGCGGCCGCCCAGGGCAGGCAGGCCGTCGGGTTGTTCGGGGACCTGCACCAGGAGTTCACCACTGAGCCCGGACGGAAGATCCGCTGGCGCATTGCCGCCCAACGCAACGGCGAGGACTCCTCCACCGCCCTGATCTTCGGATCGCCGAACGGTTCCGGAAGGATGGGCGTTCCCCTCACCACCGCTCCGCACGCGGACTGGAAGGTCTTCTCGGGCACGTACGTGGTCCCGCCGGGGCAGGACCACACCGAGGTCCGCATCAAGGAGTACAAGATGCTCACCGGGACCGCCGCGTTCGTTGACGACCTGAGAGTCGAGTACGAACCCACGGTCGCCGGCGCCATGGCCCTGGCACCCCTCCACCTCGGCGAGGAGCACAGGATCCGGTCGACCGTGGAGCACACCGGCGGCGGCGCCCTGGAGAGCGCCGTGCTCGCCGTGCCCGTGCCGTCCGACGTCGATCCCCGACAGGTACGGGTGGCCCGGATCGTGGACGGCCGGGAGGAAGAGGTCGCCAACCTGGCGACCTTCGACGACGGCATCCTCTCCGTACCACTCGGCGACGGAGCGGCCTCGGGCAAGGGCGGCCTCGTTCAACCGGGACAGAAGTTCGTCGTCGACTACACGATGAAGACCGCCGCCAAGGCCGATTCCCCCAGGGTTTGGCATTTCGGCGATCTGACCCTCGATCACCGGTGGGCCGGCGAAACCCATCGGATGACCCTTGTGGACGGCACGAAGGTACCCGTCGCAACCGCCGACCTGGTCCTGCCGGATTCCGGCACGTTCTCCAAGACAAGGTACACCCGGGGCGAAACGGCCGAGCTGACGGTGGACCTCATGAACAAGGGCCCCCAGGACGCCCATGACGCACTCCTGCGGATCCGCAAGCCGGAAGGCCTGGACTCGTTCGTGCTCGCCGGCCAGCACGGCGGAGACCCCGCGACGTGCCAGGACGACGACCGGACCCGCCAGCTCATGTGCAGTCTGGGCAGGGTGGACAGCGGGGAGGCCTTGTCGCTCCGCTTCACCGGCACTGTGACCTCCACGGAGGGGCACTTCTCCACTGCGGTCGACCTGTCCGACTCCTCCACGGCCGACCCGGATGTCACCGACAACCACAACACCTACGACAGCGGCGCCACCAACGACGTCGACCTCCGTGCCACGGCCGACATCCTGACGGAAGACGGGAAGCCGGTGGAGGAGGGCGCGGTCAGGCCCGGCCAGAAGGTGCTCCTCACGGCAAAGGTCGCCAACAACGGTCCGTCCCGCCCCGACGACGTCACAGTGCGCGTCCCGCTGCCTGCCGGCACCGCCCTGGACGGGGCCGGCGGCGACGGCCTCTACGAGAACGGGCTGTGGACCATCGCCGGCATCGAGCCGGGCGGCACTGCCTCGCTGAACCTGCGCGTCACGGTGCCGGCCGAACACGAGGACCTGGAACTCGTAGCGGGCATCGAGTCGTTCGGAGACCTGCACGAGAAGGACCTCAAGAACAACGAGTCGCGCCGGAAGGTGGCCGTGGCACGCAGCGCCGAGTTGAACGCGACGCTGACCACCGACCGTGGCGCGGACGGCCTCCCCTACCAGCCGGGCGACCGAGTCACCTACACCGTCAAGGTGGCCAACTCCGGCCCGTCGACGGCCCGCAACGTGCAGGTCGCCCATGTCATGCCCGAGGGCATGGTGGCGACGGCAGGTCCCGGCGGAGCCCCGTACGACGCAGCCAAGGCCACCTGGACCGTCCCGACGATTGCCCCCGGCAAGGCCGCCACGCTGACCATTGTGGGAATCGTGCCCGCAGACACGGGCACGCTGACCCAGCGGGTGTGCGTCACCGGTTCAGACGTCCCCGACTCACGCGGCGAGTACCGGTCCTGCGGTGACAAGGAGGCGCTGGAGCAGCACACCGCAACGCACGACCTGCATGTGGCCCAACAGGCCGCGGTCGCCGTGAAGCTGACCTCTGACAAGGCCCAGGCAGTGCCGGGACAGAGGGTGACGTGGACGGTGGAGGCCACCAACAGCGGCCCTTCCACCGCGAAGGGGCTGCGCATCCGCGCGCTCCCGGCCGAAGGGATCGCAGAGCCGGCGGCCGACGCGGGCAGCGGGACCTTCGACCAGGAGGCGGGGATCTGGGAGCCCGCCGACCTGCCGGCCGGCGGCCGGGCCGTGCTCCGGTTCACCGGAACCGTGCGTCCCGACCTGCCCGTGGTCACAACAGCCGGCGTCGCCGGATCCGGCACTCCTCTGCGAGACGAGGACAAGGTGAGCGGTGCGGATGTCCGCCACACGCTGACCGTACGCCAACAGGCCGACCTGCAAGACGCGATCACGGCCGAGGCGGAGACCGTCAAGGCCGGTGAGAAGGGCAGCGTGACCGTGTCCCTGTCCAACGCAGGTCCCTCCACAGCACGCCGCGCAACGGTCGAGCTCGCCCTGCCACCCGCACTCCGCGCTCTGAGCCACGACGCGGGCACCGGATTCGACGCCAAGACGGGTACATGGAAGGCCGGGGACATCGAGTCCGGCGGCAGCAGGACCCTCACCCTCGGCTTCACCGCTGCCGAGGTCGCCGAGTACCGGTTCGACGTGCTGGCCACCACCTCCGAGGCCGACGACCCCGCCACATGCGTCGACATCTGTGCGAGCGCCCTGGTGACCGCCACCGCCGGTCCCGACGGCAAGGAACTCGCAGACGACGAGGGCGACACGTCCCCCGGATCGGACCCCGGCCGGGGCTCCGGATCCGACGGCGCGAAGGACCCGTCGGGGGCACCGGCCGGGGAATCGGGGGCAGGGTCCGGTGCGAAGGACTCCGGCCTCGACAGGGCCCTCGCTGCCACCGGCGCTCATGCCCTGGCGTGGGGGCTCGGGGCCGCCGGCGCCGCCGGCCTGGGGGTGATCCTGCTGATCGTTTCCCGTCGCCGAAGCTGACCCGTCGGGCACGCGGCGCCTCCGGCACCACCCGGGGGCGCCGCTGTGCTCCAGTACGCCGGCGTCCACCCGGTGGGCGCCGAGTCCACGCAGTCGACGGTGGCGCTGTTTTGTCCGCCCCCACCCACAGCGCATCACAAGCCAAGCGAAAGGAACCGAAAGGAACCGTCGAAAAGTTCCGGTACTTCATTTGCCGAATGGCTTGACGTCCTGAGCACAGCGAGTCCCCTCTGCGGGCAAGGTGCCATCGACGTAGTAGGCCGCGATGTGCCTTTGGGCGCAGCCACTGGGATTGAGGAGTTCGGTGTGGCCGTAGCCGTCGACCGTCAGCAGCCTGCTGCCCGGCAGTTCGCGCGCGGTCGTGCGGGAACTGCTGTAGGCCGTTGCGGGGTCGAACGTGTTTCCCACCACCAGCACGGGGGTGTCCGCAGACCGATCCCACGGCCCGGTGTAGGGATCGGCGGCGCGCGCCGTCCATCCCTCGCACACTGCAGCCCAAGGCCACGGCGTGGTCCCCGCACGCGCATAGGATTTTCTTGCCTGCTCGGCGTAAGCCGCTGCGCCACGCGGGTTGGGGCTCTCCCCGCAGATCACGGCGCGCTGACGGCCGACGCTGGTGGTATAACCGGCGGCCTCCGGCGCGCTGACCCCGCTGGACGACGGCTCATCCGGTGAGAGACGCGGGGAGCTGCCGGAGAACGATGCCGTCGAGGAGGTCGGGGTCGCAGTGCCTCCGGATGCGGTCCATGCCTTTTGAAGCACGGCGGCGGCACCCGCCCAGCCCGGGAAGCGGTCGAAGCCGGACAGCGGTCGGATCAAGTACAGCGAACTTTGGGCAGTGCCGAGGAGCGCCAGGCCGTCCGCCGTCTCACCTCCGTCAAGCTTTACCGGGTTCGCCGTAGCACGCCGTAGCAGCTCGTTCCATTTCTTGTGCGTCTGTTCCGGAGAACCGGCTGCGAAGGGACAGGCCTCCGGCCCTGCGAGGCCGCATTGGGTGAGGAACTGCTCGAACGTTGCCTCCATCCCGTGGTCCGAGCCGGCTCGCAGGAAAGTGGACTGGGCCGGGGTCCGCGCGGCGCTGGACGCAGGCGGGATCCACGCGGTGGGGAACACGGCGCCGTCAAGGACAGCTGCGCGCACCTTGTCCGGGAACATGTTCAGATAGGTTGCGCCGAGGAAGGTTCCGTAGGAAGTGCCGTAGTAGGTGAGTTTTTCGTCCCCGACGGCTTGGCGGAGGAGGTCCAGGTCGCGGGCGTTGTCGGCAGTCGACACATGCTCAAGCAGCCCTCCGCCGTGCTCGACGCAGCTTTGATTGAGCCGGCTTTGGAACGAGACGAACTCGGTCATCTGACGTTCGGTCACCGGCAGAGAAGCACGCGGGGCCCCGGCCATGAAGCGCTCTTCTGCGGCGGCGGACTCAAAGCACTGCACGACCGGAGTGGTGCGTCCTCCCATGCCTCGGGGGTCCCAGCTGACTATGTCGTAGCGCTTCCTGACCTCCGCGGGAAATCCCCCGATGGCGGCCGGCAGATAGGCGGTACCGGCGTCGCTGGGTCCGCCGGGATTCCAGAACAGGGTGCCGTCTTTTGACGTGTTGTCAGCCTTCCGGCGGATCAGGGCGAGCGAGAACTTCGCGCCGTCGGGGTGTTCGTAATCCACCGGAACGACGGCAGTAGAGCAGTCCAGACCAGCCGTGGTGGAACTCCCCTCGGGAGCCGGAGGGCATTCCCTCCACGAGAGGTCTGGAACTCTGGGTGAATCTGATGTTTCCGTCGGCACAGCAAACGCCAGTGTCCCGGCGAGCAGACAAGAGCACATTCCGGCCCAAAGTGGACGAGTAAATATACTCATACTGAACCTCTGTGCAACTCGGGGCGCCCATCACAAGCCAGCGCAGTCCCCTCGATGTGACCAGACCAGGGTAAGGCCGAACAGACCAACGCGCCGCTGGATGAATCCGAGGCGGAAGCTCTGACTGATCACCCGGTCCCGCCTGCACGCCGGTCTCCTCGCGGAACTCCGCAGCGCGGTCCACGCCGAACCAGCAGGCCCGGCACGTCGTGAGTAACACCGTGGCGCAGGTGAACGAGGGTGGCCAGGAGCCGGCCGATAAGGCCAGCTGGCACAACCATGCCTACTCCCGGCAGGCCCTCGGGTATGCGGAGACAGCCCTGCGCCGCGACCGAGCCGATGCAGATGCCCAGACCTTGCTCCGGAGCTGGGGGCGGTGGGGGTGGGCCGAGGCACGGTGGCTACTCTCTTTTCTCCGTCGATCCGGGGTGAAGGGAACAGACTGTGCGCAGCGCCGCCGTGACGCCCGAGGGAAGCCAGATCCGCTGGGTCGAGCTGCCGGGGCAGGAGCCGTCCCGCGTCTACGTCCACGGTCTGGGTGCCACGTCGCCGGCCTACTTCGCGGAGGTAGCGGTTCATCCTCTGCTCGCCGGACGTCGATCGTTGCTGATCGACTTGCTCGGACACGGCATCAGCGACCGGCCGACGGATTTCGGCTACACCCTGGAATCCCACGCCGATGCCCTCGCCTCAGCCCTGACCAGCGCGAGTGTCACGGGCGCCGAGCTGATCGCGCACAGCATGGGTGGCTCGGTGGCGATCGTCCTATCCGCCCGGCACCCTCAACTGGTCTCCCGCCTGGTCTTGGTCGACGCCAACCTCGACCCGATCACGCCCGAGCCCGGCTCTGCGGGCAGCAGTGGCATCGCCGCGTACTCCGAGGAGGAGTTCCTGGCGGGCGGCTGGGAGGTGATCCGAGACCTGGCCGGTTCCCACTGGTGGTCCACGATGCGCCTGGCAGGCCGGGAAGCCCTGCATCGCAGCGCGGTCCACCTCACCCGCGGCACCGCCCCCACCATGCGTGAGCATCTGCTGGACCTGAAGATCCCCCGCACCTACCTGCTGCCCGAGGCCGACGGCCCGCTCCCGGGCACCGATGCGCTCATCGAAGCCGGCGTCGCCGTCGTCCCGGTCCCGGACTGCGGGCACAACATCATGCTGGACAACCCGGAAGGCTTCGCCCGCGCAACCGCGGCGGCGCTCTCGGACAGCACGACCAGCTGATGCCCCACGTCGACAGGCCGGACGGCTGCGCCGCAAGCGGGTGTGTCACGTGACCGAGTGAGCAGCCATGGGACGCACACTCGTCCCTGCCGGTTTGCGCGCCGGGGCGTCGGTGGTGTCTACGTCCAGGTGCGCAGGAGTTCGGTGATCCGGCCGATGGTCGCTCGGGGGTCGTACAGCTCGTGGGCGAGGGCGGTGAGTTGCTCGCGGGTGGGGGTGGCGGGGATGCCGCTGGCGGTCAGGTACATCGCGGCGGTGGCGCAGGCGACGGTGAGGTTGGAGCGTTCCAGCCAGCGCAGGCGGCCGAGGGTGTGGACGAGGGCGGCGGCGCGGGTGTGGGGTCGTCGTAGACGGGGTGCTCGAGGAGTTCGGCGCGGTGACGGGCGACCGCGGCAAGCGGGACGCCGAGGTCCTCGGGTGCCGGGTCGCGGTGGCCGGCGCGTTCGGCGACTTCCAGGATCCACGTCAGGTCGACGTGCAGGGACATGCTCACGCAGCAGTGCCCCGACCGGTGTGCCGGGTTGGGGCGCGCTGCGCGTCGAGGTGTTCCTCCAGCTCGTCGAGGAAGGCACCGTGTGCATCCAGGAGCCGCTGGGCGGCAGCCATGCCCGCTGCCCGGGCACCTGTGGTGTCTTCTGTGATCAGACGCTGCACGTACTGGTTGAAGTCCAGGCCGCGCGCCGCGGCCGCGTCCTTGCCGGCAGCCAACACATCCGGTTCCAGGCGGAGTTGGGTCTGCTTCCTCATGCTGCTCATACTCGCAAGGTAGCAGGGTGGTAGCAGGTCCGGAACCGCCCGCCCGACCGGATGGCCCGGCGACAGCTCGTACGCGTTCGGGATCAGGCCTCAGGCCCCGGGCCTCAGACACCTGCGGGCCGTCGTCCGGCGAACGCCATTTGAACCTTCGCGGCGGGGGAGCCCCGGCCGGTTCCGGCCGAGCGGCCGCTTGGTGTCGATGTGGACGAGTTCGCCGGGGCGGGTCCGTTCGTAGCGGAACATCTATTGAAAATGATTACCGTTAAAGGTTATGGTGCGGCGGTCCGTGTGCGGCATCCCTGCGGGCAGGCAAGGGGGGCCCTACGGGGTGCCGCACGCGGACTTCCGGGCGAAAAGCACACGCGCCCGTCCGGCGCCGCCCGCCATCGACCGCTCCACCCGCGGCCGGCGGGATGCGGTTCAGGCGGACCGAAGGCCCCGGCCGCCTCCACGACGGCCGGATGCACCCCGGGCGGCCCGCGCCGAAGCACCCCTCGACCGCGACGACCTCCAGGCGCCCCCGGGCGGGCCGGCCGGGCGGCAGACCTCATCACCCGCCGCGCGGCACCCAACCCCTGACGGCCCGTACCGGCCGACCGGATCTTGAAAAGCGGACTGCCAGTCCGTATTCTTTCAACCATCCGGACCGGCAGTCCGTTTAGCACCGACAGGACGGAAGCCCTGATGACGACTACACCAAGAACCCCAGCGGAACTGCTCCGCCACCGCCTGCGCCTGCTGCTGCAGAAGGACATCCGGGGCTCGGTGGAGATGCGCGGGGTCGGCCGCCAGGTGGAGGCCGACGCCCCCTACGACATGCGCTACATCGCCGTGGTCACGGTCGAGGACGGGCTCATCACCTCCTACCGCGACTACTGGAACCCCCTCGCCGCCACCCTGCCCGCTGCCGACCACACAGGAGCGAACCGTTGAACACCCCCGGAACCACCCTCGTCATCGGCGCCACCGGCACCACCGGCCGCCGGGTCACCGCCGGCCTGACCGCCGCGGGCCACCGCGCCAAAGCCGCCGGCCGGACGGCCGCTCCGGTGGTGGGCGCGGACGGCGTCCGCTTCGACTGGAACGCCCCCTCGACCTGGGAGCCGGTCCTCGAAGGCGCCGACCGCGCCTACCTCGTCCCGCCCGTCGGCTCCCCCAATCCGGCCGAGGTCATGCTGCCCTTCCTCCGCCTGGCCCAGGCGGCAGGCGTGCGCCGGGCGGTGCTGCTCAGCTCGTCGGCGATACCCGCGGGGGGTCCGGCGGTGGGCCAGGTCCACCAGGCCCTGCCCGGACTGTTCGACGAGTGGGCGGTCCTGCGGCCCTCGTGGTTCATGCAGAACTTCGCCGGCTCCAGCCCCCACGGACGCAGCATCCGCAACGAGGGCGCCATCATGTCGGCCACGGGAGAGGGGCGCGTCGGGTTCGTCGACGCGCAGGACATCGCCGCAGTCGCCGTACGCGCTCTCACCGACGACCGGGCCCCCAACACCGACCTCGTGCTGACCGGGCCGCAGACGCTGAGCCACGCCGACGTCGCCGCGATCCTCACCGAGGTGACCGGGCGGCCCGTGGTGCACCGGCAGCTGACCTTCGAGCAGGTGCGCGACCGCTGGGCGGCCGAGATCCCGCTGGAATTCGCCACTCTGCTGGCCGAGATGGACCGGGCCATCGCCGCAGGGGCCGAAGACCGCACCTCGGACACCGTCGAACGCCTCACGGGCCGCCCGCCGGGCACGTTCCGCGCTTTCGTCCGGCGCGAGGTGACCTATGACGAGCCGCAGCCCGGCTGAGCCACCGAATATCATTCCCCGGGGCCGGGACCGGCCGAAGACCGAGGAGGAGCCGTGGCCCAGCGCGCGGAACGTGCGGATGCCGTGCGCAACCGGGAGGCCGTCCTGGCCGCCGCGGACGCCCTGTTCGCCGCCAGCAGCAGTCCCCAGAACGTGTCGATGGACGACATCGCCGCGGCCGCGGGCGTGGGCAAGGGCACCCTCTTCCGCCGCTTCGGCGACCGCGCCGGACTGATCGGCGCCGTGATCGCCACCCGCCTCGAACCGATCCGGAACGCCGTACAGGAAGCCCAGGACGCAGCCGTCTCCTCACCACGGCAGCGGGTGCTGGACCTCCTCGACGCCTCACTGCGGTTCAAGATCGAGAACCGGAACCTGATGACGGCCGCCGAGGAAGCCGGTCTCGGCAGCCCGTACCAGGCCGAGCACTACGGCTGGTGGCACGGGATCCTCCGGTCGGCGCTGGAGCAGGTGCCCGGGGTCCACACCCCGGAGTTCACCGCGCACGCCCTGCTGGCCGCCGTCCGGGCCGACCTCGTCGCGTACCTCGTCGACGAGCAGAAGATGGCGCCCGAAACCCTGCGCACCGCGCTCGCGGCCCACCTCGACAACGTCCTCGGCAACGGGCGTTGACGCCGCCCTGACCGGTGCCGTCGGCGGCCCGGTCCCGACACCGGCGGCTGCGCGCACCCCCGCATGGTTCGCACCAGTGCGGATGTGCCGGTCACGAGAGATTCCGGTCAGAAGAGGGCCTGGTCCCCGCCGCCCGTGTCCACGACGACCGGTCTGAAGCGGGTGGGGAGGCCGTCCAGACGATCGGGGCCGGCCTCCGCGGCCACCACCGGTGCGGTCTCCGCCAGCCACGCGGCGAAGCGTCCGGCGGCCTCACGGTACGGGACCCGGGCCAGAACGCGGTGCTCGCCCGAGGGGCAGAAGTCGACGGAGACGGTGAACAGGCAGGAACGGGGCGCGTGGTGGCTTCCCGTCCACGAGACCCGCAGCACCCCGCAGGGCCTGCGCCGCCCGTCAGGGGGGCGGTGGCTCGGGCGCAGCGACCGGCAGGCGACGTGCGCCGTCCAGGCGGCGAGGTGGGGTATGGGCAGGGTGGTGCGGGCGCGGCATCCCGTGCACCGGTGCCAGTGCCCGAGCCAGGTGACGGCATCCGAGCCGAAGAGGCGCGCGTAGCGGTCGGCGACGCGTACGTCGGTGCTGTAGAGGTGGTCGGGGCGCTCCAGGGTGTTGCAGGACCGGCACACCGGGGCGCGGACGTCACCGTGCTCGTGGCAGTGGTCGAGCACGGCCGCGGGCACGGTGCGGCAGACGGCGCACAGCCATCCGGCCACGCTGCGGGGCGTACCCGGCTTCCTGCTGAGGACCGCGTACGACTGGCCCTTCAGCTCCCCGCGGTACGGGCGCACGGGGGCGGCGGGTTCGTCGGCCGGCGGTCGGGAGGGGGCGGGGACAGCCGCTGCCGGCGGTCGGGAGGGGGCGGGCAGTCCGGCTGCGGGCGAGCCTGCCGGGCCGGGCCGGGTGGTCCGGAGCCGGTGTGCCTCGGCGTGCTCGGCCTCGTCCAGCAGCCTCACCACGGCGCGCGGCAGCCACCATTCGGGCTCCGTCCGGCCCCGGTTCCGCTCGACGACCACCCGCGGCCAGTCGATGCCCGCCAGATGGGGCGGTCGGTCCCCGTCCCCTTCTGCTGCCCACTCGGGGCGCCTGGGCTGCTGCACGTCCCGCAGGATGCGCCGGCGCCAGTGCCGCAGCAGTCCCCCGGGGTGTTCCTCCGCCCGGATGTTGCGGGGCCCTCCGATGCGGACCAGGTCAGCCGCGTCCATTGCGACGCCCCTCAGCTCCGCCGCCGCCCGGCGCACCTCGGTCTCGCGGACACCCCACGCACCGCCGCGGTCCTGCACCGTTTCGACCACGCGGGCACCCAGCAGGACGTACCCGGCCCGGGAGCAGGCGGATGGGTGCGTGAACGGCTCGGGGAAGACCGGCACGGCGCTGTCGGCGGTCAGGCCGGCCCACAGCCGGTCCGCATGGCCCAGGGGAATCACACGGCCCGCCTGCTGCGGTACGACGCGCTCTGACATGCCGCCAGGCTAACGCCCGCCGCCCGGGGCCGGACCCGGCCGCTGCCCGGCTCCCGGGGCCGGACTGCGCGTATGGACGGGCACAGCCCACCTCGCGCGCGCCCTTTCCGCTTTGGCGGAGCCGCACGGCGAGAACGGTTCCGAATCGGCCGGTACCGCCGAGGATGCCCGGGTCGCCTCGCCGTCAGGCGATGCGTTCGATGAGGATCATCGCGACGTCGTCCGCCAAGTGCCCCTCGCTGTGGCGGATCAAGGCCTTGTGCAGTGCGTCCAGGAACTCCTGCGGGGAGGTGCCGGCGGGTATCTGCTCCATGGTCTCCGCCAGCGGGAGGAAAGCGTCGTCACGGTTGCGGGCTTCGATCACGCCGTCGGTGTAGAGGAGCAGCCGGTCACCGACCGGGAACGGATGGCTCTCGAGCGTGGCGAGAGGGCCGTCGACGAGGTCTTCGAAGCCCAGTGGCGGCATCGGCGAGGCGGGCATCAGGGCCTCGGCCTTGCCCCGGTGCAGCACCAGCGGAGGCGGGTGTCCACGGTTGACCAGGTGCACGACCGGCTCGTCCGGCACCTGGGCGATGAGCGCGGTGGTGAATCCCTCCATGAGGACTTCGGGAAGTTCCGCCTGGGAGTAGGTGCCGGGTACGGCGGCCTCGCGCCCCAACGCTGCCGCACAGTGGTTCATGACCTCCTGCACTTCTTCCTCGTAGTGGACGGCCTCCCGGAACGCGCCCAAGGCCACCGCGACGGCACGGATGGCGGACAGTCCCTTCCCCCGGACGTCCCCCACGATCAGGCGGACGCCGTAGCGCGTCTGCACGGCCTCGTACAGATCGCCCCCGATCTGCGCCCCCGTCCCGGCCGCCAGGCACAGGCTGGCCGCTCGCACCGGGCCCAGGAGCTCGGGGACGGGCCTCAGGACGACCTCCTGGGCCGCCACTGCGATCCGACGGACCTGGTCGAGCTCGATCTGCCTGCGCGTGCGCACTGCATTACTCAGGATGACACTCGCCACGGACACCACGATCAGGCCCAGGAAATTGCCGATGATCAGCTGGGTCTGGGTTCCCCAGGACTGGTTGTAGGTCGCGGAGGTCACGTTCACGCACACGGCGACTGCGGCCGCGGACAGTGTGCCCGCCGGGCCCATCGTCAGCGCGGCCAGCGCCGGAGTCGTGGTGAGGACGGGGCCCGTGACCAGGTCGTGTGCCGGTGAGAGCTCGATGCCCAGGACTCCCAGCGCGATCGCGAAGGGCAGGCACCGAGCCAGCGTGAACAGGACCTCGCCGTGCCCGCCCGCTCCCGGCCGGGAAGGCCCGCCGTGCCGCCCAGACGGACGAGGATGTGTCCTCATGGGAACAGCCTGCCTCGCAGAAACCGTGACAGCCTCCCGAGCGCCCCGGAGCCGCCCCGCCCGGCAGCCTGGTGTCCGTGGACGCCGAGGTCGCCACCTGAGGAGCATGACGGCGGCGCTGATGCCGCCGGCCAGGCGGAAGAGGGCGGCGGCGGCGGACGGGGCCAGGCGGCGGTACGGCCCGGGGCCAGGCGGCGGTGGCCGACGGCACGGACGGGTTGGAGGAGCAGGGTCGCGGCGGACAAAGTCCGGCCGAGGTGCCGGCACAGTACTGCGGCAGCCGCTCGACGTCGCGCCGCGGGCCGGGACTTCACGCCGACGTCGGGCGTCGCCTTCTCCCCGGCCGGGCCCCGCCGCTACCCTGTCGGCGCCGACACCATCAAGTGGAGGAAACATGCCAAGTGCACGGAGTGTGCGTCGAGTCGCGGCCGGGGCTGTGGTGCGCGGCGATGACCGGCAGTCCGGTGACGGGCAGGTGGGAGGCCCGTATTCCAGTCCGGGGGATCCCGGGAATCCGATGCCCGAGCCCGACGACAGCGGCGACGAGTAGGTCCGTCGCGATGCCGGTGACCGCCCAGGCCCTGCGTGCTCGCTGCGCCGAGGAGATGAGCCGCAGCCCTCGCGGGTTCGCCGGTGCGGGATGGCTGTACGAGGTGTTCCTCGCCGTTCCCCGGGAGCATTTCGTGCCGGACCGGGTGTGGTGGCCGGCCCCCCGCGAGGACGGCCTCCACAGTCTCATCGACCGGGCGGAGCGGCCGCGGGCCTGGCTCAAGGCGGTGTACCTGCCGGGCGTGGCCCTGATCACCCAGCTCGACGACGGCCGCATCCCGCCGACAGGGGCCGCGAACGGTGCCTTCACCTCCAGCATCTCCTCCAGCGGTGTCATCGTGGAGCTCCTGCGTCACCTGGACCCGCGTCCCGGTGACCGGGTGTTGGAGATCGGGACCGGCACCGGCTACACGACGGCGCTGCTCGCGGTCCGGGTGGGTGCCGGGAACCTGGTGACGGTCGAGATCGATCCGCAGCTCGCCGCCCGGGCCGCCGGACGGCTGGCGGAGCTGGACTTGCGTCCGCTCGTCATCGCCGGCGACGGGGAACTCGGCCACGCGGCCGCCGGACCCTACGACCGGATCGTGGCCACCGCTTCCGTCCGTCGGATCCCCCCGGCCTGGCTGGCGCAGCTCGCGCCCGGCGGTGTCCTGATCGCTCCGCTGGACAGTCCGTTCGGGTCCGATCTGCTGGTACGCCTCGAAGGCGACGGGACGGGCGGAGCGGTCGGCGGGTTCGTGGCCCAGGTGGAGTTCATGCGCGTGCGCAGCCAGCGGGAGGTGCGTAGCCATGGTGAACTCGGCTGGCCGGCCGGCCTGGACGCGGCGCGCTGGAGGGATCTGAAGGTCGAGGCCGGACCGGACGGGCAGCGGATCCACGCGGCCTGATGCCCGAGGTGGCGTGCTGTCCTCACACCGCCCGCAGCACCTCGGCCAGCGCGTCGGGCCGCTGCTCGACAGGCAGGTGCTCGACCAGGTGCACCCGGCACCCGAGGGCCGCCGCGCCGCCGTCCGCCTCCTGGCTGTCGCCGACCATCAGGACCTCCTCGGGCGGCAGGCCGAGCCCTTCGCAGGCGGTCGCGAAGAGGCGTGCGTCCGGCTTCTGGACGCCCTCCTCGTAGGAGAGCAGGTACGCGTCGACGAGGTCGTACACGCCGTGGTGTTGGAAGACCGGCCGCAGGTCCCAGCCGATGTTGCTGACGACGGCGACGGGCACCCCGCGTTCGCGCAGGGCGCGCAGGGTCGCTTCCGTGTCCGGGTACGGGCGCCAGGCGGCCGGGGTGTGGTGACGGTCGTACAGCGGCTCCACGAGCTGCGGCCAGGGCAGTCCGGCTTCGCGCGTGAGCGCCGTGTACACCGAGCGGTGGGCTTCGGCGCTCAGGTCGCGGGCCTGCCACTGCTGCTCCAGGTGGTGCGGCAGTCGCACGGGTGGGGCGCCGCCGGGCAGTGCTCCCGCTGCCTCCAGGCGGGCGGCGCACGCGGCGAGTTCCGCCTCGGTCGCCTCCACTCCTGCCGCGCTCACGACGGCGCGCAGCCAGTCCTCCGTCGGCTCCACGCGGAAGAGGGTCCCCGAGAAGTCGAACATCACACCTTTGATCATGGTTCGATCCTGACCCCAACTCTCCTGCGGACGCAAGCCTCTTGACCTCAGGCCGCGGCACCGGACGGCGTGATCATTCTGTTCGCGTCGAGGCCGGCTCTCGCATCAGGAACACCTGCAGCGCCGTCGCGGACCTGATGATCAGCGACTCGGCCAAGAACGTGAGGCTCACGCACCGCGGGTGATGCGGAACAGGACGTTCGGACGCAGGGGTCCTTCGGGCGCGGCGGGGTCGTCGAAGTCGTCAGCCGGGTCGCGGGTCAGGCCGATCCTGCGCATCACGGCCTGCGAGCGGAGGTTCGTAGCCGTTGTGACGGCGAGGATCTCGGGAAGTTCCAGCGTGTCGAAGCCGTAGGCCAGGACCTTCAGGGCGGCTTCGGTGGCGTAGCCCTGGCCCCAGGCCGACCGGGCGAGCCTCCAGCCGATCTCCACTCCGGTGAAGGGCATGCCGTCATCCACCTGGTCCAGACCCGCGAAGCCGATGAACTCTCCCGTGGCCCGGACCTCCACGGCCCACCAGCCGTAGCCTCGCCGGTCGAAATCGGCCTGGAACCGTGCCACAGAAGCATCGCTCTGTTCACGGGTGAGCAGGTCGCCCAAGTGCTCCCGGACGTCGGGATCGGCGTTCATCGCCGCCCATGGTGCAAGGTCGGAGTCACGCCATCGGCGCAGGGCGAGGCGATCGGTGTGCAGTTCGGTCATGCTGCCAACCCAACGTGAGCTCTTCCCCCGAGGCAATCCCTTTTCCTCAGGGCGACACGGTCACGCAGAAGGACACCACCGGACACCCCTCGGCTCGCCCCGGGCTGGTGGCTGTTCCCGGTGGTCAAGTGGTGGCCGACCGTACGGGAGTTGCGGCCACTGCTGGTACGTGTTGCAGGCGCAGGGCGTCGAGCAGGATGAAGGCGATGCACGCCGGCGATACGTACACGCCGAACCGGGAGGCGCCGACGCCCTGGGACCCGCCGTCCGTCTCCTGTCCGGGAACGGGTCCGACCCGCTTCGGGTGCGATCTGCGCGACGGCGGCACGGCCGCGCTGGCCGCCGTCGCCGTCCTCCTGCTCGTCGCGGCCGCCGGACCTCGCTCGTCGTCTCGGCGCTCGCCTTGCCCGTCCTGCGGTTCCTGTCCGGGACGCTGGTCCCCCTGGGTCCGCCGGGGGCCCTGCTCCTCGCCCTGCGCAGAGGGCGCAAGCAGCGGCTGCTGCGCCGCTGCGGGCAGAGCGGTCCGTCCGTGGCGACGTCGCCGGCCGCCGCACGGGCCCTGGCCGCGCTGCGCCGGATGCCCGTCCGTGACGAGGGACCGCCGGCGGAGCAACTACGTGTCCTGGAGCGGTGGTGCGAGGCGGTGGGCGACGTCGCCGAGGCCTGCGCCGCCTCGTTCGCCCGCGGGGACCGGCCCACCGTGCCCGTGGCGGACGCCCTCGAAGCGTGGCCGACCCCACCCGCGACGTGGCACGTGCCTTCCCCACGCGGGTCCACGAAACCGCCCGCGAACTGCTGAAGGTCCTGGAGGACACCGGCAACGACCCGTCGGAACCCGCCCTGTGGGCGGGGCTGGTGGTGGTGGTGGGCCGCTGATGGGGGCGGGGCGCAGAGGGGGGCGGGGCGCAGAGGGGGGCGGGGCGCAGAGGGGGGCGGGCGGTCCGTCGGAAGATTGGACTCTTCGCGGGTTGGGAGGCAACAGCGCTCGGTCCGAGGATCTCCGCCTGATCTATTGGAGGTTCCATCGGTGCGGGTGCCCGGGGGCGGTTGGGCAGGCGAAGATGTTCAGCAGGCCGTCTCGGCCGATCATGAGCTGCGTGGGACGGCTGTCTCGAAGGTGTTCGGCGACGTCCCGCTCTTCGGTGGGCATCCAGCTGCCGTCGGCGCCGTCCCACTCATGGCTGTCGAGGGCCAGCAGGAGGACCATGGGGGCGGCACAGGCTTCGCAGATCATGGGGTGGGGGTCGGTCGTGCGCCAGGAGGGGAATCCACCCACCCGGCAGCCCTGCGGAATCGACAGGTCATGGTGGTAGGTGACCAGCTCGTCGTCCAGACCGCGCTTCTCCGCCTTGCGTTCCTCCGTATCCTCCCAGGCCGCGATCTTTCTCCACAGCCTGGTCGGCAGCGAGCCGGCGTAGGGGTACGTGATGACCTGCTCGGGGTGCAGCACGCACGGCTCGGGCACCGCGCCCTCGAAGCCGACCAGCGCCGGCTGCGGCGGAACGTCGAGCGGCACGGCAACCTGGTCGGAACGGCGCCAGCGCACGTGCGGGGCCAGGCCATGGCGGGTGGGGCCATGTGCCTCGAACGGGCACCAGAGGACCTGGAGCAGGTCGCAGCCTTCCGGGCCCGGCGGAAGGCCCGGCACGTCCCGCCGGTACAGCTGGACCAGGCCGATCAGCGGAATCGGATCGTGGTCGGCGATCTCCCGCTCACGATGCCTGCGGCCCAGCTCCTTGAGCAGGGCCCGTTCCTCTTCACTCGGCCGGTCCCGGGCCCAGGCGTCGGCGAGCACCTGACGCCTGCGACGGATGTCCGCGACGCGGTACCCGCTGCTGCGCTTGTGCGGCTCCGTGCACATCGGCCACGGTTCGCCGGCCGGCCACAGCAGGGGACCGCCGACCGAGCTGACCGACGCGTCCGGACGTCCCGCCCGCGGGTGAAGCCGCGTCGTCACACCACTGAACGCCTCCAGCTTCGGAAAAAGCCCCTCGACAGGCACGGGGCGCGGCGGCGTTGTTCGGGTCATGGCGGAAACCCTAAGCCACGCGATCGGGCCTGGTCACCCGCGCACGGCTGCGGCACACCACCGCCCCGGCGCCACCCTGAGCCGGCCGGCCCGTCGGCCCGTTGGCATCGCCCGGCTTGCCGCCAGAACATGTCGTCCATGACGATCTCCGGCTCGTCCACACAGCAGGGGCGGTGGTGGTCAGCGGCAGGTTCTGTCGTAGGTGTGTGGGGTGGCGCGGGTGCCGGTGGTCCAGGTGCCCTTGTTGGCTTGGGAGATCAGCCGGTGGATGCGGGACTGCGGCGCACTGCTGCGCTTCCTTGCCACGATCACGACCCCCTCTCGGCGGATCAGTTCCTCAACCAACAAGGAAGGACCTTAGACATGGCCAACTGTGGCCTACAAATCCCGTTCGCCGGTGGTGGACTTGACCGCCGAGGTCAACGCCCGAGCCTTCGCCGACCGCGCCCCATACAGCCGCCCCGAGAACGAGGTCACGACCGCGAGCATGTCCCGCGCGAGATCCCCCTCCTGCACCCCGTCGAGTTCCTCGTCCCCGCCCACGATCTCCAGCCGGCACCCCCACGACGGCAACACCACCTCCGCCAGCAAGCCCGTACCGAACCGAGCCAGCCGCTCCTCGTGCGTCACCAGCAGCACCGCCACCCCCTCGTCCTGGCAGGCCCGCAACGCACGCCGCATCCCCTTACGCTTGTCCGACAACCCCGAGGCCACATCGGTGAACTCCCCGGCCACGACCCGGTCACCGGCCGCCACACGAAGGCGTTCCATCTGCCGGTCCAGATCACCCTCGGCCCGCTGCCGGTGGGAAGACACCCGCCCATACAGCACCACCGACCCCGCCGGCTGCTCCACCGGAGCGCCACGCTTCCGGGCCAGCACATCGAGATCCCCCACCCGGAACACCCGCCGGCCACCCGGAGACCGACGATCCTCCAACACCCCCTCCAGGGTGTAGCGGCGCAGCGTCCGAGTAGACACCCCCAACCGCCGCGCGGCCTTACCCGTAGACACCCAGTCCTCAGCCTTGTCACTCATGTGGGGGACTGTATGACCTACCGCGGCCTACAACCGAATCAACTGCTGCCAACCCGGGCAATCGACCTGAGACCGTCGCAACAAGCGGGCACGTACCGCCGGGAGCCGATAGCGTGCTGCCTCTGCACGACGGAGGTACGACGATGAATCCCGAAGACGAACCGCTCGACCTGTGGGCCGCACGCCGTGAAGGACGTCTGCGCAAGCCCGGCGAGCTCAAGGCCATCACCCTCGCAGCGGGTCCCCAGCGGGCAGCCCACCTCAACACCCGTGCCCCGCGCCTGATCCTGGAATGGGACGGATTCCAGTGGGTCACCGTGACCGTAGCCGAGGACTACGCAGCCGCCTGCCGCATCCTCAACCCCGCACCGCAGCCGCAGCCGCAGCCGGAACAGCCGGCGCCGAAGAAGCAAGGCGGGAAACACCGGAAGCGGTAAAGGCGTGGCGCCGCTGTCAGTGGTGCAGTGCATGATCGGTGCGTCAGCCGATCGCGGGGAAGAGGGGGGCGCCATGCCGATCACCAACGAGCAGGTGTCGGAGCACGCGTTCCTGCAAGCGATGTACGAAGACCCGTACTTCCCCGACGGCGTAGTGGACGGGGGGAAGCGAATCCTGCAGCAGCTCTGCGAGCGTCTTGAGGCCGAACCTCCATCGGGCCTGGAGGCCCTGTATCGCGTCACCCAGGCTGCCACGGAAGAGTTCAACCTGCTGGACGAGCAGTTCGTGGCGGCCGGAAGCGAGATCGAGACGGTCGCGCGCGAATGGATCTGCCATGAGTTTCGTTTCATCGCGTCGGCATACGGATTCACCGACGCGGACACGGAAATACTGACCGCCGGCCGGGACTGGTGAGCGACCACGGCAAGGCCGGTTCCGTCCAAAGCCGTCCGTTGAGGGCTCGAACGCGGACGCGAGGTCGTCCACTTCGTCCAGCTCGTGCAGCAACCGGGCCAACCCGCCTGGTCAGGTGAGCGCTTGGGCGGCGTAGAGGGTGCCGGTCCCGATCGCGAGCAGGCCCAGGAGCAGGCGCAGGAGGGTTTCGGGGAGGCGGGGTTGGAGGCGGGCGCCGAGGTAGCCGCCGATGAGGCCACCGAGGCCGCAGGCCAGGCCCAGCCGCCAGTGGGGGGCGATGTCGCCGCCGTGGAACAGGGCCAGGAGGGCGAAGGTCGCGGCGCCGACGACGGAGGTGGCGAAGGTGGCGGCGAGGGCGGCCGGGGCGAGGCGGGACATCGGCAGGCCGCGGCCGGCGAGGATCGGGCCGAGCAGGGAGCCTCCGCCGATCCCGTAGAGGCCTCCGACCACCCCCACCGCCAGGGCGAGCCCGGTGAGCGTGCCGGGGGACGGTTCGCCGGTGCCTACCGCGGCCGGCGCGGAAGGACGCAGGGTACGAGCGCACAGCCACAGGCCCAGCGGCAGGAGGAGGCAGGCGATCATGATGCGGAAGACGGCGGGGCCGGGGAGCACGAAGACGCGCAGGGCGGCTCCGGCCACGACACCGGGGAGCGTACCGGTGATCAAGCGGCGGGTGAGCGGGGACCACAGGCTGCCCGCCCGGTGGTGCCGGCCGAGGGCGCCGGGTCCGGCGACGACGTTGTAGAGCAGGTTGGTGGGGGTGAGCGCGGGGTTCGGGACGGCGAACACGCTGAGCTGCACCGGGAGGAGGAAGACCGCGCCGGAGACTCCGACCGGTGCGGTCACCATCGCGATCAGCAGCCCCGCGGCCAGCCCGCCCCACAGGAGCCACCCGTCCACCACTGCCCCCGCCCGACGATCGTCTGGCCAGTATCAGGCCGGCCGCACCTGCAGCGGCCGGCCTGCAACGTGATGTTCACGAACAGCAGGCGCGGCCCGGCCTGCTCCCGCATGCATCGGCGACGTCGCCGCCGCCGTCACCTTCCTCGTCACCCCCGTCGCATCGTTCATCACCGCCCAGGCGTTGACCATCGACGGCGGCTGGATGCTTCACTGACGCAGGACCGACCACCACGCCACCAGGGAGACCAGCTCATGAAGCAGCGCGTGCGCGCCGTCCTGCTCACCGATCGCGGCAGCATGCTCGTCATCACGCGCATCCGCCCCGGCATCCCGGCCTACCAGGTCCTCGTCGGCGGCGGTGTGGAGCCCGAGGACGCCGGTCTCGAGGCCGCACTGCTGCGGGAAGTCCGCGAAGAGATCGCCGGCGAGGCCGCCGACCTGCGCCCGTTCTGCCGGCTGGAGAACGACAAGGGCGAAGCCGAGGACTTCTACACCGCCCGGATCCGCTCCTGGAACTTCGACGACCGCACCGGACCCGAGTTCCAGCACGACGACCGCGGCGAGTACCTGCTTGAGGAAGTCCCGCTCACCGTCGAGGCCATCGACGCCCTGAACCTGATGCCGCCCCAGGTCAAGGACGCGCTGCTCGACTCGATCCGGGCAGGCAGCCTCACCGTCCCCACGGCGTAGCGAACCGCCGAGGTCCACCTGGCTGCCTCGAAGGACGACAGGCACCGCAGGTGCTCGGCGGACGGCACAGGGGATCGGGGCTCGTGTGCTGTTCAGACCGAAGCGGACGGGCGCGTCGGCCTCGGCCTTGAACTCGGGCCTCAACGGGCCGCGAGGACGTGGCTTCTCCTTCCCCATGCCGCCATGATGGACATCGTCCTTCCAGGGCCGCGCCCCCGATCTCCGATGCCTGCCACAGCGGGATCTGGCCCTATCGGACCTGACGTCCGCTCAGGTCTCCGGCTCACGCGCCGGTCGGAGCGCCGGTGGTGCGGAGGGAGTGGGCGACCTGAGTGGGATGGGTCAGTTGGGGGTAGTGGCCGGCCCCGGCGATCTCGGTCACCGGGAGGTCGACGGGTTCGGTCAGGGGGTCCGTGGCACCCACGACGATCCGGACCGGTACGGCCACCCGGTCGAGGAGTGCCCGCAACCGGTGGCGCTCGGCGGTGTGCGCGCGCAGGGACGCGGTCACGCGCCGCGCCACCCCGGGGCGCCTCAGGTCGGCCGCGGCGCTCTGCACCTCCGGTCCGTCGGGTACACCGAGCGTCCGGGCCAGCCGGGGGGCCGGCATGCGGCGCAGCATCGGGGCGGCCAGGACGGAGCGGGCGAGCCGCGGGGCGGGCGCCTGGAGGAACGCCGGGGAGACGAGGACGAGGCCGCTGAGGCGGTCCGGATGGCCGACGGCGAAGCGGAGCGCGGCCCCGCAGGCCAGGGAGTGCGCGACCAGCACGGGACGGGTCTGCACCGGGCCCATCAGTTCGGCCAGCCACGCGTCGACCGGCTGTGCGGAGGGGCCCGAGCGCCCCAGGCCGGGCAGGTCGGGGGCGAGCACGGGGCCGGGGAGGTGGGCGGCGAGGGGCCTCCAGAGGTCGCCGTTCATCGGCAGGCCGTGCAGCAGGACGTGGGAGGGGCGGTGCCGGTCGCCGGTCGCCCACGTCGGAGCGCCGGCGACGGTGTGGAAGCCGTACGGGCGCTGCCAGGGCGATGCGGAGCCGAAGCGGGCGGCCACCAGGTCGTCGGCCCAGGTGCGCAGGGCCTCGGTCGCCGGAGGCATCTCCAGGCCGGTGCGCGCGGCGAAGGCGTGGGCGGAGGCGGTCGGGTAGCGGTCGGCGGACAGGAAGGACAGAGTCTCGGGGTCGGCACCGGTCAACCGTTGCGGCAGGCGCCGCAGCAGGCCGGCGGGGATGGTCCGGCGGGGTGCCCGTACGCCCATGTGGGCGGCCATCGTGCCGATCAGGTCGGGCAGGAGCGGGGTGGTGTCGTCGAGCACCCAGTAGTGCTCGCCCACGGGCGATGCGGGTATCTCCGCCAGGAACCGCACCAGGTAGTCGATGGTGGTGACGGGCAGGAAGGTGTCGGAGCTTCCGGGCAGCGCGGGGAGCCGCCCGTTCCACAGGTCCTCGACGAGGGTGGCCAGGCCGATGTACTGGCCCGGCCCGATCACGGTGCTGGGGTTGGCGACGGTCAGCGGCACCGACAGCGCCTCGGCACGGGCCCGGACGGCGAGATCGGCCTCGAACTTGGACGCCTCGTAGGCTCCCAGCGCGGTGTAGTCGGGGTGTCCGTCGGCCGCGCTCACCCGGTATCCGCTGATGTGCACGAGCCGGCGGAGCCGGGGCAGCGTGGCGGCCCACTCGACCACGTTCAGCGCCCCGGTGACGTTCACCGACCGCGCGTCCTGCTCGCTGAGGCCGAAGGCGAAGCGGCCGGCGGCGTTGTACACGTCCCGGACGTCGGGCAGTTCCTCGAGCGGTCGGGTGATGTCGGCGGTGACGATCTCGAGCCCGCGGAGGTCGACGCCCTGGGAGGTCAGCCAGGCGGTGAGGGTGTCGTTGCGTACGGCCGCCGCCACCCGCTGCCCCCGGGCGAGCAGTTCGGCGACGAGGGAACGGCCGATGAAACCGGTCGCGCCGAAGACGATCGCGTCCATGGAACTCTCCTAGAATAGATCGGTCTACATATTTTTTGGGCAGTAAAAGACCCGCCGGTGACGGCGGGCCGTGTCAGTCGACCAGGGCGCCGATCCGGCGGGCGACCCGGTCCAGCGGCTCCAGGCTGCGGTGCGTGCGGGCCAGCAGGAGCGCGCCCTCCACGAGGGCCAGGATGGTGACGGCAAGGTCGTCGGCGTCCGGGTGGCCTGCCAGCCGCGCGCGCAGGGCCTCCTCCCACGACGCGTAGACCTCCGAGCACGCCTCCTGCAACGAGGTGTTGATGCTGGCCGTCTCCAGCGCGACGGTGGCCACCGGGCACCCCTTGTGCCACCCCGACCCTTCCAGCCGCCGGCCCAGGTGACGCAGCACCGCTTCGACGAACTCCGCTACCGACGTACTGGAGTCCGCCAGACCTTCCAGGTCACTGCCGATCGCACGCCCGGCCCGCCGGACGGACTCGCCGACCAACTGGTCCTTGCCGCCGGGGAAGTGGAAGTAGAGCGAGCCGCGCGGCGCACCACTGGCCGCGATCACCTGGTTGAGCCCGGCCCCGAGGTAACCCCCGGCCTCGATCAACTCCTGCGTCGCATCCAGCAATCGCTCGCGCGTCTCGGCGCCCTTCGGTCCCATGGAGCCAATATAGACCGATCTACATATTCTCTCAATGCCCGGTTCGACGACGGGACCGCCGCCCCGGCACGAGACCGATCCCCTCTGCGGCGCCCTGCGATTCGACATCGGATCCGGCCTGAAATGCCCCTTAACAGTTGGTTCAAGCGGTGCTTGGCTCCCAGTATCCGGCCACGACCAGCCTCCACTCACCCACGGCCAAGGAGGTCGCTTCGTGCACGTGCCCACAACTGCCCTGACCCGTCTCTGCGGAGGAACTCTGGCCGGCTTTCTGGCCCTGGGAGCTCTGACCGCTCCCGTCGCCGCCTCGCCGGTCCGCGCGGCGGTCGGCGGCATCACTGTCCAGGAGGCCCAGCACAGCGCACAGGAGGTTGCGGAGTACTGGACGCCTGCCAGGCTGAAGTGGGCCTTGGCCCATCCCGTCGACGTCCCCGCGGGCGAGGCCGCGGCCGCGGTAACCGGTTCGCCCCCGCCTCCCGACCGGGCGGTGACGTCCGCCGAGCCGGCCACGGCCATCCCGTCCGGCGCACCGGGAGCAGGTGGCGCCCTGCTCGCCCCCTCGCATTCCCGGTCGGCGCGTGTCCCCTACAGCGCGTCCTGGCCGAACCGGGTCATCGGCAAGCTCGTGCACTCCGGGGGCAACTGCTCGGCCGCCGTCGTCACGTCCAGGTGGAAGAACACCATCTGGACGGCAGGGCACTGCCTGTACAACCGCTCCACGAAGAAGTTCAACACGCACTTCGTCTTCTACCCGGCCTACAAGGACGGGCAGACGCCGTGGGGGCACTGGCTGCACGCGAGGGCGCACGTGCCCACCGACTACATCCGCGGCGGTGACATCCGCTTCTCCGACATGGGCGCCCTGGTGCTGAAGAAGCACTCCCGCTACGGCGACATCGAGTCTGCCGTAGGCGCGTTCGGCTACAAGTTCGGATCCGGACCCAAGCAGTCCGACCTGCGGTCGTACGGCTACCCGCTGCACGGCTACGCCCGCCCGGACCGGGACTTCGCCAGGGGCCAGTACATGATGTTCTGTCGCGGCAACAGCGTGGACGGCGGCCCCGGCAACCCGCGCGACCAGCGGTTGAGGATGGCCTGCGACATGGGCGGAGGCGCCTCCGGCGGGCCCATGGTCGCCGGGGTCTCCTCGGGGAGGATGTACATCGTCGGGGTCAACGGGCACCGCAACATCAAGCCCGGCGGCGCCTACCGCGACATCGGCCTCTACTCCTCCGAGCACGGCACCCTCGCGAAGGCACTGATCGCGAACATCAACCGCTGACCCGGGGAGACGCGGCAGCCGACCGACCGCACAGGCCTGCTTCCGCGCAGGCCTGCTAATCCGGCACGACGACGTTGGGCATCCCCGCCGCCGGCAGGTTCCGCAGCCGCTCCGGCGTCCAGTACTCGGCGATCTCCTCCGAGGTCTCCGTCGATTCCTGCACCGTGATGCCGGTGTCCTGCACGAGCCCTTGCCCGGCACTCGCCATACCGGCACCGGCAGCAACGGCCGCCAGCGCAGCCCCCACGCCCAAGCACCACGCCCGCACCCGACGCCGCCTCTGCCTGCCCACAGGGACTCTCTCCTCTACACCGGTGAACAGCCGTCCCACTGCCGTGAGGATAGGCCGCCTCGGCCCCCTCACGGGGTGGATTCGGCCCCATCACGATGTCCGGCCGAAAACGTGGCTCAGTCCCACCACAGCGACCACACCGTCGAACGGACCATGCCGTCACCGGCGGCCCCTGGATCCTGCACGGTGTCGGAGCAGCAGCCGTACAGCTCCGTGGCCGATCGGCTCGGGCCACGTCCACCGGCGACATCGAGCTGACGTAGGGCCACCAACCGGTCTCCGTCGTCGCCCGTTTCGGACGCATCTGGGGAAAGCGTGCACGGTCAGCCGGCCCCGATTCGGTTCTGGCTGCGTACTTGGGTTCGCTCGGCCCTACTCCAGCATGCGTTCGGCGTCGTCCGGGACCCAGGGGAAGGGGACGTCGGGCCATCGTGCGGCGGCCCAGGCGTCGAGGTCGACGGCGAGGACGGCATCGACGAAGACCTGCGGGGGGCGGTAGCCGTGTTCGGTGATGTAGTGCGTGATCAGGAACGGCGCCGCGTAGGCGGTGCCGGGCGCGCCCGGGATCCGGACCTCCCCGTTCCCTTCCGTAGCCCGTTCTTCAGGGCACAGGTCGCACTCGTGTACCCCGAGGCAGACGTTCATCCACTGGACTTGCTGCACGGCCTTCAGCTTCGCCACGAACACCGCGGGGACCGTTCCCGTCGGGTACGGCTTGCCGGCTTCCAGCCACCCGACGTTCAGGCGGGTGTACGCCGGGCGGTACCAGAGCGCGTAGAAGCACGACTCCCGGTCCGTGAACTCGTCCTCGTCCTGGTAGTCGTACTCGCTGAGATCCTCGCAGAACACCTGCACATCATCGCCGCATCGCCCCTTGGAGGTGCCCACCGGGCGGCGCGGGCGCATCCTGGCAGAGGGGCCGATTCGTCCTGACCGACGGGGAGCCCGTGTGGCGATGAACGACCAGGGGACGAGCGCGGGCTCCCGCTCGCAGCGCGGATCCGTGCTCGGCAGCGTCGCGGCGGCGCTGATCGACGCCCACGGCCTGGTCGTCTGGTGGTCGAGGGCTGCGCAGCGGCTGCTCGGCTGGACCGGCGAGGAGGTGGCCGGACGGCCCGCCCGCGCGTTCCTGGGCGAGGAGGAGCCGTGCCCGGGGCCCTCCGGGGCCGTGCTGCGGAGGCGGCTGCGGCACCGGTCGGGCCGGGTCGTCGAGGCCGACGTGAGGATCTGCGGGGCGGACGGCCCGGCCGAGCGGCTGGTGCTGATGCTGACGCCGGGCGAGCGGGACGGCTGGGACCGGAACCTGGACATCGCCCGTGCGCTGCTGGCCCAGGACGGCATCGGCGTCGCCCAGTACGACATGGCCGGGCAGCTCGTCCGAACGAACACGGCCATGGAGCTCCTCCGCCCCGAGGGGGCCGGGGGCGACTGGCTGGGCCGGCTCACCGCCCGGGACGGGGGTGGCACGGCGCGGACGGGCTTCGAGCAGGTCGCCGCGACGGGCAGACCGCTCTCGGCACGCGTCTACGACCTGGCGCCCGGCGGCGGTGCAGCGGCGCTGTCCGTGTCCTGCTTCCGGATCAACGACCCCTGCGGCGTGCCGGTGGGCACGATGGTCGAGGCGTCCAGGGTCACGGACAAGGACTTCCGCCTCGACCTCACCTACCGCCAGGCCTTCGAGATCGGCCAGTCACTCGACGTGGTCGAGGTGGCACGTGACCTCACCCGGGTGCTGGTGCCGGCTCTGGGCGACCTCGCCGCGGTCGACTACCCCGACGACGTGCTGGAGGGCCGCGACCCGCCGCACGGCTACCCGGGCCAAGAGGCGTCCGCCCCGCGCCGGGTCGCCGTGCGGACGGCGGAGGGCCCGTGGCCGGCCCGCCTGATCCAGGTCGGCGAGACCATTCCGCGTGTGGCGGAGACACCGGAGATCGCGGCCCTGGTCGTCGGAGACGTTCTCGTCGCGGACGCTGAGCAGGCACGGCGGATCCTGGGCGGCGATCCCGAACGAATCGCCCGGTTCATGCCCGAGGGAATGCACTCCTCCCTCGGCTGCCCGCTCTACCGGAGCGGCCGGTTCTTCGGGTACGCGATGGTGTACCGGACCCGCACCGCCGCGCCCTTCGGCGAGGCCGACGCCAAGCTGATGCACGACCTGTGCGCGCGGACCGCGACGGCGATCGACAACGCCTTCCGCTTCGCCCGCGAGCACCAGCGGGCGGTGGTCCTCCAGCGGAGCCTGCTCCCGCCGGCGGCGACGCACAGCACCGCCGCCGAGACGGCGGGCGTCTATCTGCCCGCCGGCGGCTCGGTGAGCGTGGGAGGCGACTGGTACGACGCCTTCGACCTGCCTTCGCTGCGCATCGGACTGGTCGTCGGCGACGTGGTCGGCCACGGGCTGGAGGCGGCGGCGACCATGGCCCGCCTGCGTACCGCGGTGCAGACGCTCGCCGCCCTGGACCTGCCGCCCGACGAGCTGCTCGGCCGGCTCGACGACCTGGTCCGGCGGATGCAGACCGAAGCCGATCAGCCGGACACGGTGGGCGGCTCGTGCCTGTTCGCCGTCTACGACCCGGTCACCCGCACCTGCCGGATGGCCTCTGCGGGCCATCCCCCGCCCGCGCTCGTCACCCCCGGGGGCGAGGTGGATTTCGTACCGCTCGCGCCGGGGCCGGTGCTCGGTGTCGGGGACCACTTGTTCGAGGTCACGACCGTGACCCTGGCCCCGGGCAGCACGCTCGTCTGCTACACCGACGGGCTCCTCGGACGCGACGTCGCCACCGGGATGGACCGCCTCAAGTCGGACCTCACCGCGCTGTGCCGTGCCGGAGGATCCCCTGCCGCCCTCGGGGACGCCCTGGTGGCACGCGGCCCGGACGCGGACAACCCGGCCGACGACATCACCGTGCTGCTGACGCGCACGCGCGCCCTGCCCGAGGACTCGACCGCCGTCTGGGAGTACCCCGCCGACCTCTCCGCCGTGAGCGACGCCCGGGCCCATGTCCAGGAACGCCTGACGCGATGGGGCTTGGAGGAACTGCTCTTCAGCACCGAGCTCATCGTGAGCGAGCTCGTCACCAACGCCATGCGGTACGCCGGCGGGCCCGTGACCCTGCGCCTCGTCCGGGACCGCGTGCTGGTGTGCGAGGTGTCGGACCCGAGCAGCACGCAGCCCAGGCTCCGCCGCGCCCTCGACACGGACGAGGGCGGCCGCGGCCTCTTCCTCGTCGCCCAGCTGACGACCCGCTGGGGCAGCCGCCACGCCGCCGACGGAAAAACGATCTGGACGGAACAGGAACTGCCGTAGCCCGGGGCGGGGCGCCGGCCGGCGCGGACGCTTCCGGGCTCAGTGCTGGGACGGATCGGTAGGGGGCCGGTCGGGGGCCGGCGGGTCGAGCTGGTCGGGCCGGTCGGGCTGGTCGGGATTCGTGTCGGCAGCGGGGGGCGCGGGGCCCGGCGGCGTCGCCGGCGGTGCGGGATCCGGGTCCGGTGTCGCGTCGGGTTCGGGCGCCGGCTCGTCGTCTTCTCCGGCGTGCGCCCGGAGGTGCGTGATCACCGTGTTCGCCACGGCGACCAGTGGGACGGCGACGACGGCTCCGCCGATGCCGGCGACGAGCCCGCCGGTGGCGACGGACAGAGCGACTGCCAGCGGGTGGATCCGGACGGCACGTCCCAGGATGAACGGTTGCAGGATGTGCCCTTCGATCTGCTGGACGAGGAGCACCACCACCAGGGTCATCACGGCGGTGAAGACGCCCCGGGTGACCAGCGCGACGATCACGGCGAGTGCCCCGGAGGCGATGGCGCCGATCAGCGGTACGAACGAGGCCAGGAAGATCACCACGGCGATGGGGACGGCGAGGGGGACGCCGAGGAAGTAGATCCCGACCCCGATGAACACCGCATCGATCAGGGCGACGATCAGCGTGCCGCGGATGTAGGCGGTGAGCGTGCGCCAGGCCGGTGTGCCCGCCCCGGCGACGGCGGGCCGCACCGCGGCCGGCAGCAGTTTCAGGGTCCACTCCCAGACGCGCCTGCCGTCGTAGAGCAGGAACAGCGTGATGAACATCGCCAGGAGCATGCCGGTGATGACCTCGATCAGTACGGTCACCCCTTGCAGACCGGTCGAGGTGATCTCGCTGGCGCTGGTGCCGATGGCATCGCTCAGACGCTCGGTGACATCGTTGATCTGCTGCTCGGTCACGTGGAACGGGCTGTCGAGGAGCCAGCGTTTCAGTTCTGCGATGCCTTCCTGGAGCCGTTCGGACAGGCTGCCCAGGTTGTCGAGCACCTGCCACACGACGAACCAGCCGATCAGTCCCAGGGCGAGGAACCCGCAGAGCGCCGTGCCGAGGGTGGCGAGCCCCCGCGGGAGTCCGCGGCGGTGCAGCCGGGCGACCGTCGGCTGGAGCAGCGCGGTGATCAGCAGCCCGGCGACGAAGGCCAGCGCGACGAGCCGTACGGCGCCGATCACCCGCATCAGGACCCACACGGCGGCGGCGAGGACCAGGAACCGCCAGGCGAGTTCGGCCGCGACCCGTATGCCCCAGGGCACCGCACGAGCCGGGTCCGGTGCGCGGTCCCGGGCCGGGGCGGAGCGGCGCACCGCCCGCTGCCGCTCGGCCGCCGCTTCGGCATCGTGGCGGGCGAGCGCGCCCGCCCGCCGCCGTTCGAGCGCGGCCGCGGCGCCCTTCGCGCGGGCGAGCAGGTCGCTCATCCTGGACACCGCCGGACCTCCCTCCGCTGCGCTCCCCCGCTGGACCGTCTGCCCCCGATGTGCGGAGATCAGGCGAGCGGATCGGTCGCGGTGCTCAGGCGGGCGGCCCGGGCGTCCGGAACGGTCGCGGCAGGCGCCGGGCGGTGCGGGTGATCCGCGGGAGGTCCGTCAGCTCCGGGTGCGGGGGCGGGTGAGGCCGGCGAAGAGGTCGGCGAAGTGGTCCAGGCTGGTGCGGGCGGCCGCGTCGTCGCGGTGGGCGAGCCAGGCGGAGATGACCCCGCTGAAGCACTCGATGAGCATCTGCGCGAAGACGGACGGGGCGACGGTGTACTCGAGGTCCGCTTCCTGTGCGAAGCGTTCGAGGTAGGCCACGGTCTTGTCCAGGTAGGCGCGGTGCTCCCAGCCCGGCAGGTCGTGCAGTTCGGGCTCGCGCAGCGCCAGGTTGATCAGCTCGCTGAGGACGAGCTGCGCCTCCGGGTCGGCCTCGACGGCCTCCCAGTAGGTGCGCAGGAGCGCCCGCAGGGTGGCGGCGGGGTCGGTGTCCGGGGTGACGGTGCCCCAGGCTGCGTCGAGGTCGATGTTGATGTCCGTGGCGAGCAGCGCCGCGTACAGCTCCTGCTTGGAGCGGAAGCAGTAGTGGAACGCGCCGTGCGGCATCTCGGCCTCGGCGCAGATCGCCCGGGTGCTCGCCGCGGCGATGCCGTCGCGCTTCATCACGCGGAGCGCGGCCGCCACCAGGCGTTCGCGCCGCACGTCCGCGCTCAGGTGCTTCTTCGGGGTCCTGCCAGGCGGTGCCGTCGTCATGCGGGAAGGGTAGCAACTTTTTGGGCGCCTGACTGAGTCAACTGGCCAAGTCAGTCGACTTGGGCACTTGACTTGGCCACCTGGCCAACTCTACGGTCCTTCCATCGGCGAACCGCGGACCGGCGCCGCACCGCACCGCACCGCACCAGGGGGCTATCGAGCATGAGTTCCGTACTGTCCGCAGCATCCGCATCCGCATCCCCGCCGGACCCCGCCCGGCGGGCCGGACCCCGGCAGTGGTGGGCCCTGGTCGCGCTGACCGCCCCGGTGCTGCTGATGAGCATCGACCTGACCGTGCTGTCGATGGCCGTGCCCGCACTCAGCGCGGACCTCGCGCCGACCTCCTCGCAGCTCCTGTGGATCATCGACGTGTACGGGGTGTTCCTCGCAGGGCTTCTGATCCTCATGGGATCCTTGGGAGACCGGATCGGCCGACGCCGCCTCCTGCTGACCGGCGCGGTGGCCTTCGGGGCGGCCTCCCTGCTCGCCGCGTTCGCCTGGAACGCCGAGGTGCTGATCCTGGCCCGCGCCCTGCTCGGGCTCGGCGGCGCCACCCTGATGCCCTCGACGCTGTCGCTGATCCGCAACATCTTCGAAGACCCCGCCCAGCGGCGGCGGGCCATATCGGTCTGGGCGGCCGCGTTCGCGGGCGGGGCCGGCCTGGGCCCCGTCGTGGGCGGGGTGCTGCTGGAGCACTTCTGGTGGGGGTCGGTCTTCCTGATCAACCTTCCGGTGATGGCCCTGCTGCTCGCCGTCGGGCCCTTCCTGCTGCCCGAGTCCAGGGACCCGCGGCCGGGCCCGTTCGACCCGCTGTCCGCAGTCCTGCTGATCGTGTCGGTACTCGCCGTCGTCTTCGGCTTCAAGGAGGCGGGGCGCCTCGGCTGGGGGCTCGCGCCCGCGGCGTGGCTGGCCGGCGGAGCCGTGGTGGCCGCACTGTTCGCCGTGCGGCAGCGGCGGCTCGCGCAGCCCCTGCTCGACCTCGGCCTGTTCCGGTCCCTCCCCTTCGGCGTCGCGGTGTTCACCAACATCGCCGGGGTCTTCGCGATGACCGGCATGCTCTACTTCTTCCCCCAGTACGTCCAGATCGTCCTGGGGCGCTCCGCCCTGGAGGCCGGGCTCTGGGCGCTGCCCCTGGCGGTGGGGGCGGTGCTCGGCTCGCTGGCCGTGCCCGCCCTGGCCCGGCGGTTGTCGGCGGGCCTCGTGATCGGCCTCGGACTGGCCCTCGCCGCCACCGGCTACCTGCTGCTCAGCCGCCTGGACGCCGGCGGCGCGGCGGCCCTCGCCTTCACCGGCGGGGCCGTGCTCGGCGGCGGCGTCGGCCTGGCCAACACCCTCACCAACGACGTCATCGTCGGCGCCGCACCGCCCGGCCGGGCCGGGGCGGCCGCGGGCATCAGCGAGACGGCGTACGAACTCGGCGGGGCGATGGGCACCGCCGTCCTCGGCAGCATCGGCGCGCAGGCCTACGCCTCCCGGGTGCTGTCCGACCTGCCGGCACAGACCCCGCCGGCGGCCGCCGAGGCCGCCACCCAGACCCTCGCCACCGCCGAGCGGGTGGCCGCGGCCCTGCCGCCGGCCCAGGGGCGCGGACTCCTGGACGCCGCGCACGGCGCCTTCGTGGACGCCATGTCCCAGACCTTCCTGACCGGCGCGGTCATCGTGGCCGCCGCTGCCGCCACCGCTGCCCTGGTGCTGCGCGGGCACCGCGTCGGCGGGACGGACGGAACCGGCGGGCACTGACCCGCCGTCCGCACCGGTCGCCGCGCCCGGCTGCCCGTACCGGACCGCTCACGGTCCCTGTGACCGGCAGCTCCGAGCCGGCCGGGCAGCACCCGGCACGAGCACCGCCCCGTACCCGCGCAGTCGCCGTGTCCCGGTCCGCACCCCATCCACCCTCCATCCGACCCTGGCGGCCCTCATCGGCCCGCACCCCGAAGGAGTCCCCATGTCCGGCACCCAGCCCGCCGACCGCACCCGCACCGCACCCGGCCTGCCGCTCCCCGGCCCCCGCCCGCTGCCGCTCCTCGGCAACCTGCCCGAGCTGCTCACCGCGCCCGCCGGCAGCAGCGACGAGTTCCTCGGCTCCTTCCACCGCGAGTACGGCGACATCTTCGCGCTGACGGTCAACGGCGAGCGCCAGATCTTCGTCTCCAGCCACGAGCTGGTCGCCGAGATGTGCGCCGATCCGCGCTGGCAGAAGTCGGTGCACGCCGCGCTGGAGGAAGTCCGCGACTTCGCCGGCGACGGACTGTTCACCGCCTACGGCGACGAGCCGAACTGGGCCGTCGCCCACCGGCTGCTGATGCCCGCCTTCGGGCCGGGCGCCATGCGCGACTACTTCCCCGCGATGCTCGACATCGCCGACCAGATGCTGACGCGCTGGGAGCGGTTCGGGCCGGACGCACGGATCGACGTGGCCGACGATATGACCCGACTCACCCTCGACACCATCGCCCTGTGCGCGTTCGGCGTCCGCCTCAACTCCTTCTACTCCGAGGAGATGCACCCCTTCGTCGGCGCCATGGTCCGCAGCCTCGTCGAGGCCGGAGCGCGCAGCGAACGCCTGCCAGGCCTCCAGCCCTTCCTGCTGCGCACCAACAGCCGCTACCGCGAGGACCTGGAGACCATGCGGCGCGTCACCGGCGAGATCATCGCCGCACGTCGGGCGCAGCCGGCCGGGGAGCGCCCCGACGACCTGCTCGAACGCATGCTGACGGCGGTGGATCCGGTCACCGGGGCCGGTCTGCGGGAGGAGAACGTCCGCTACCAGCTGGCGACGTTCCTGATCGCCGGGCACGAGACCACCTCGGGGATGCTGTCCTTCGCGGTGCACGCCCTGCTGACCCGCCCGGAGGTGCTGCGCCGGGCCCGCGACACCGTGGACGAGGTGCTGGGCGGGCGCACCCCGCGCTTCGAGGACCTGGCCCGGCTGGGGTACCTGGGGCAGGTGCTGCGCGAGACCCTGCGGCTGCACCCGACCGCGCCGGCCTTCGCGCTGACGCCCGACGAGGACACGACCCTCGGTGGGTACGCCGTCCGGGCGGGCGAGTCGGTGCTGGTCAACCTGCCCGCGCTGCACCGGGATCCGGCGGTGTGGCGGGCTCCTGAGGCCTTCGACCCGGACCGGTTCGCGCCCGAGCGGATGGCGGAGATCCCGGCGTATGCGTGGCTGCCCTTCGGGCACGGGGCCCGCGCCTGCATCGGACGGCCGTTCGCCCTCCAGGAGGCCGTGCTCGTCCTGGCCATGGTCCTCCAGCGCTTCGACCTCGAACCGGCCGACCGCGACTACGAGCTGACGGTCCACGAGACGCTGACGGTCAAGCCGGCGGGTCTGGCCGTACGGGCCCGGCCGCGCCCGGCCCCCGTGCCCGCACCTTCCGCTGCCCCCACCGGCTCCGCCGCCCCTGCCGGTGCGGACGTTCCGGTGGAGGCGGCCACCGCGCCCGGCCACGGGACCCCGCTGCTCGTGCTGTACGGGTCGAACGGGGGCGGGGGCGAAGGTCTGGCCCGCACGATCGCCGGTGACGGCGCGGCCCGCGGCTGGCGCACCACCGCGGCCCCGCTGGACGAGTACGCGGGACGACTGCCCACCGAAGGGGCGGTACTGATCGTCACCTCCACGTACAACGGCTCCCCGCCGGACAACGCCCGCCGCTTCGTGGCCTGGCTGACCGAGGAGGAGCCCGACCTCACGGGCGTGGACTACCTCGTGCTGGGCTGCGGCAGCCTGGACTGGGCCGCGACCTATCAGCGGGTGCCGGCGCTCGTGGACGACGCGATGGCCGCGGCGGGCGGCCGGCGGATCCGCGAGCGCGGCGCCACCGACGCCCGCACCGACTTCCACGGGGACTGGCAGCGGTGGTACGAGCCGCTGTGGCCGGTGCTCGCCGAGACCTACTCGGTGACGGAGACCGCGACGGCCGGACCCCGCTTCCGGGTGGTCGAGGCGGCAGCGGAGAACGGCGACCGCGGCACCGGGACGGCCGTGGTGCTGGAGAACCGCGAACTCGTACGGGGCCCGGCGGCGGGCACGGGAACGGGCGCGGGAACGGCCGCGGGCGCGGAAACAGGCGCGGGAACGGGAACGGATACGGGCGCGGGCGCGGGTTCCAAGCGCCACCTGGAGATCCGGCTGCCCGCCGGGACCTCGTACCGCACCGGCGACTACCTCTGCGTCCTCCCGGAGAACCACCCGGAGCTGGTCGCCCGCCTCCTGGACCGCCTCGGCCTGCCGGCCGGGCAGGTCTGCACGGTCGAGTCCCACGCCCCCGCCGGACGTCTCCCGCTCGGCCGCCCGCTGCGCCTGGACGACCTGCTGACCCGGTACGTCGACCTGTCGGCCCCCGCCTCCGCGGCAGCCGTGGCCGAACTGGCACGGCGTACGCCCTGCCCGCCCGAGCGCGCCGCGCTCGAACGCCTCGCGGGCCCGGAACACGCCGAAGAGGTGCTGCGGCCGCGGCTCGGTGTGCTCGACCTGCTGGAGCGGTTCGCCTCCTGCCGGGTGGACCTGGCCCTGCTTCTGGAACTGTTGCCCGCGCCGCGGCCCCGTACGTACTCGATCAGCTCGGCCGCGGAGGAACAGGACACGGTCGCGCTGACCGTGTCCGTGATCGAGGGGCCGGCCCGGTCGGGCAAGGGCGTCTTCCGCGGCGCCGGCTCGGACCTGTTGCGCCGGAGCCGGCCCAGTGACCGGCTCACCGTGGCCGTCACCTCTCCCTCGGAGGTCTTCAGGCCCCCGGCGGACCCGGCCGTACCGGCCGTCATGATCGCTTCGGGCTCGGGCATCGCACCGTTCCGCGGATTCGTCCGCGCGCGGATGGCCGCGGCGGCGGAGGGCCGGGCCACCGGCCCGACGGTGCTGTTCTTCGGCTGCCGGCACCCCCAGTGGGACGACCTGTACGCGGAGGAGTTCGCCCCGCACGTGGCCGCGGGTCGCCTGGAAGTCCACAAGGCCTACTCCCGGCTGCCCGGCAGTGGCGTCCGCTACGTCCAGGACCGGGTGTGGGAGCAGCGCGAACGGGTCCGCGAACTCCTCGGTGAGGGTGCGCACGTGTACGTGTGCGGGGACGCCGGGGGCATGGGACCCGCGGTGGAGGAGGTCCTGGGCCGGATCGGCGCGGGTTCGGAGAACCCCGGCGATGCGGACGGTGCCCGGTGGCTGGAGGGCATGCGCGCGGCGGGCCGGTACGCGACCGACGTCTTCTGAGCCGTCCGCCCTTCCCGGCACCGGACCTTCACCGGCCGGCGGCGAGCAGAGCGCACCGGTCGGCGGTCGTCAGCAGTGTCACGGCATGCTCCGGGGTGGGATGAGCGGGGGCACGGGAGTGCGGGCACCTGGCCCGGGGCCGATTCTCGCCGCCGGTTGTCGCCGCAGCGTGGCCGGTGTCTGGCGGGTGCCGAAGCCGGCCGGACCCGGGCCCGGCGGCGGCCCGCTTACGATCAGCACCGGGACCCGGCTCCCCGCGCGGTCCGTACGCGCGACCGCCGGCGCCGCAACCACGTGCCCGAGTGAGGAACCACAGATGCCCGCCCCTCCGTCCGATCCCACCTGTGCCGCAGCGCTCCCCCAGCTGCTCCTTGACCCCTCCAGATGCGGGGGACGGCCGCCCAGGGCGGCACCCTCTACCAGGGCACCGAGACCGGAGTGGTCCGCATCGCCAAGCGCTGACCCACCACCCTGCCCCGGGCTCGCCCCCTGCTGACGCCGCCCGGCCGCCGGGCACGGCATGCCCTCGGGCCAGGGTGCCGGCGCGGTCAGGACAGAGGGCGGAGGATGTCCGCGGCGTCGACCGGTTCGGGGCTCCAGGGCGTGTCGGGGGACTGGCCGGCTCCGGGCGGGGGCGCCAGGCCGAGGACCGTGGCTGCGCAGGCTGTGGTGAGGCGGTGCCACAGGCGCGCGTCGCGGATCATGGCGTGGCGGCCGCGGGGCATGCGGATGCCGCGGACCCGGGCCCCGGCGGTACGGGCGCGGTGCAGGTGGTTCCAGGTGTCGGTGGCGGAGGTGATCGGGTCGGCTTCGTCGTGGAGGGCCATGATCGTGCGGCCTGCGAGGTGGGCGACCGGCTCGCCGGGCGGGCACCAGGGGGCGAGGGCCACGACGCCCCGCACGTGCGGATCGTCCGCAGCGTGCAGTGCTGCTCTCGCACCCATGGAGTGCCCTACCAGTACCACCGGCAGCGGCCCCGCAGCGTGGCGGAGTTCCTCGAGGGCGCTTCTGGTGTCCTGGACGGGGTCGGCGCTGTGGCCGTTCCAGCCGCGCAGCCGGTAGCGGACGGAGGCCACCAGCACGTCCGCGAGGAGGGGGTCGCGGCGGAGCGCGCTGGCGAACGGCCGCATCCGCAGGGCTGGCAGGTTGAGCAGCGGCGGGGGCACGAGGGAGTCGGCTCGTCCGCCGTGCAGGACCAGCACCGCCCCGACTGCGGGCAGGAGGAGCGGCTGCGGCAGCTCGAGCGCACGGTGTTCCGGTGCGCCGTCGGCGCGGTGCCCGCTCACTTGGTGCGCGGCGGCTCGACCGGAGCCGGCTTCGGGGGCAGCGGCAGGAAGCCGCTGGTGCGTTCGGCGTACGCGGCGTAGCCGGGACGGTGGGCCATGTGCTTCTCCAGGAGGCGTTTGCCGCTGCCGACGGTGAGGAGCAGGGTCATGAGGACCGGGGACACCATGACGGCGAGGGCGGGCTGCCAGGCGGTGCAGGCCAGCAGGTAGATGCCCCACCATACGAGGCTGTCCCCGAAGTAGTTGGGGTGGCGGGTCCAGGACCACAGGCCCCGGTCCATGATGCGGCCCCGGTGGGCGGGATCGGCTTTGAAGCGTGCCAGCTGGTGGTCGCCGACGGCCTCGAAGGCGAGTCCGGTTGCCCATACCGCGATGCCGCACCAGGCGAGCGGTCCGAGGGGGGCGGAGCTGTAGGAGGCGGCCTGGACGGGCAGGGAGATCAGCCAGACCAGGGCCGCCTGGCCGAGGTAGACGGTGCGCAGCGCATACCGGGCGCGGTTTCCGGGGGCCTTGTCGAGGAGGGCGGTGTAGCGGGGGTCCTCGTCGTGCCCGCGGGAGCGCCGTGCGATGTGCGCCGCGAGCCGCAGCCCCCAGGCGATCGTCGCCGCGGCGACGAGGAGGCGTCTGCCGTCGTCGCCGTGTCCGGCGGAGAGCAGCCAGGTGACGGCTGCGACGGCGCCGAAGGCGATGCCCCAGGCGATGTCGACGATGCGGTGGAGGCCGCGGCGCAGGGCGACGGCGAAGGTGGCGAGCATGACCGCCCCGGCCGTGGCCGCGCAGGTGGCAAGGCCCTCGGCGAAGGCGCCCCAGTCGGTTCCGTTCACGAAGGATTCACCGACCCTGGGTGTACCAATCGGCGGGGGTGGCCGGCATGGCCGAGGTGCCCTCGCGGGTGGGGCGGACGGCGAGGATCTGGTCGACGCCCGGCTCGGACGCGCACCGGGAGGGGGCCGGGGAGGAAGTGGCCGAGGAGCCGGGCGAGGCGTTCGGCGGCGGGCCTCATCGGTGGGTCCCTTCGGTGAGGAGGAGCTGGCGCACGTCGAGGTAGCCGGAGCGGAATCCGGCTTCGGAGTAGGCGAGGTAGAACTCCCACATGCGCTGGAAGACGGCGTCGAAGCCCAGGGCGGTGACGGCGGGCCGGGCAGCGGTGAACCGCTCCCGCCACAGGCGGAGGGTTTCCGCGTAGTGCTCGCCGTAGCCGTGGTCGGCGACCGTGTGGAGGCCGGCGGACGCGGAGTGTGCGGCGAGGGCCCGGCGGGAGGGGATCAGGCCGCCGGGGAAGACGTACTTGCTGATGAAGGTGTGGGTGGCGGCCGTGTGCAGCATCTGCCGGTGGCCCATGGTGATGGACTGGAGGGCGATCCGGCCGCCGGGTGCGAGGGCGCGGTGTAGCGCGGCGAAGTAGGAAGGCCAGTACTCGGCGCCGACGGCTTCGATCATCTCGACGCTGATCACGGCGTCGTGGCGGCCTTCGGCGTCGCGGTAGTCGCGGAGCTGGACGTCCACCCGGTCGGCGAGTCCGGCGGCGGCGATGCGCGCGCAGGCGAGGTCGGCCTGTTCGGCGGAGAGGGTCAGGGTGGTGACGTGGGCACCGCGGGCGGCGGCCCGCAGGGCGAGCTCGCCCCAGCCGGTGCCGATCTCCAGCAGCCGGGTGCCCGCACCGACCCGGGCGAGGTCGAGAAGTCGGTCGATCTTGCGGTGCTGGGCTTCGGAGAGGGCGGCGGCGGGGGCGGGGAAGCCGGTGAAGAGGGCGGAGGAGTAGGAAAGGGTGGGGTCGAGGAAGGCGGCGAACAGGTCGTTGGACAGGTCGTAGTGGCGCTGGATGTTCTCGCGGGCCCCGGCGCGCGTGTTGCGGTCGGCGGCGGGCCGGGCGGAGACCCACAGGCCGCGCAGCCGCCGCAGCGGAGCGGGCACCAGCTCGTCCACGTGGCGTGCGAGGAGGGTCAGGACGCCGGCCAGGTCGTCGCTGTCCCATTCGCCGGCCAGGTAGGACTCGCCGAAACCGATCAGCCCGTCGCGGCCGATCCGCCGGTGAAAGGCGTCCGGGTCGTGGAGGGTCAGCAACGGGCCGGCGGGACCGTCGGGGGTGGTCAGGCCCAGCCGGTCCAGGGCGCGGCTCACGAGGTGCCGGGCGATGGCGGTCCGGGCGGCTCCGGCGGACGGCGGCCGGGCCACGTCGGGCCAGCGCTCCGCATCGACCTCGGTACGGCGCACGGCGGGCGCGGTGGAGCCGGTGGCGCGGGCCGTCCGCTGCCCGGGCCCGGTCGGCGGGGAGAGCACGGCGGCGCGACCGGACGGCCGGTTGCGGTAGGAGGACGTGGTGGCGGGCTCGGTCACGACGGCGTGCCTTCCTGCGGGGTGGACCGGGGACGGGGGTGAACGGGGAGACCGCGCAGCAGCAGGGCGATGCCGTGGCGGCGGATGCCGAACCAGACGGCGGTGGTCGACCATGGTCTGCGGACGGCCGCGGACAGCAGGGCGGCCGCGGTGGCGGGCCGGCGGCGGCCGCGGACGACGGCGGTGAACGCCCGGCCCTCCTCGTGCTCGAGGTGGACCGCCAGTCGCAGCCGGTCACCGGGCAGCGGCAGCCGCATCCGGTAGCGGCCCTCGACCGCGAAGAAGGGAGAGACGTGGAACTCCTTGTCCGCCTGGAACTCGCTCGCCGCCCCGTCGGTCCCGTCCGGCCGCAGCAGGTAGCAGTGGCGCTGCCCGTAGGTGTTGTGGACCTCGGCCACGACGCACACCAGGGCGCCGGACGGGTCGTGGCACCAGAAGACGGTCAACGGGTTGAAGACGAAGCCGAACACCCGGGCGTGCGCGAGCATCGTGACGCGCCCACCGTCCAGATCGATGCCACGGCCGGCGAGGTGGTCGTCGAGTCCGGCCCGGATGGAGGATGCGTCGCCGGTGAAGTGGTCGCGGGCGTCGAACCGGGCCAGCGGACGCAGCGGCCGGGGCAGTACGGGCAGGTGGTCCAGGTCCACGCACCACAGGTAGGTGCGGTGCCGGAAGGAGTGGCGCAGCGGGGTGGTGCGGACATGCGCGATCACGCACTCGTAGAGCGAGGCCGCGGGCGCCTCGGCGGTCCCGGTACGTACGGCCGGCTGCCGGATCCACGTCACCAGCGCACTCCCAGCGACCGGGCGGCGGCCATGCCGGAGCGGCAGCCGTCCTCGTGGAAGCCCCAGCCGTGCCAGGCCCCGGCGTATGCGGTCACCCCGTCGTTCAAGCGGGGCAGCTGCTGCTGGGCGGCGACGGAAGCGGGGGTGTACACCGGGTGCTCGTAGACCATGCGCTCCACCACACGCTCGGCAGCGATGCCGTCCTCCCCGCCGAGGGTGACGACGTAGTCGGCGCCTCCGGGCAGGTGCTGGAGCCGCCGCATGTCGTAGCTGACGCGGACGGGGTCCGTCGAGGGGTTGCAGTCGGTCATGCGGTAGTTCCAGGAGGCGCGGGCTCGGGGTGAGCGCGGCAGGATCCGGGTGTCGGTGTGCAGGACGGTGGGGTTGCGCGCGTACGTGAAGGCGCTCAGGAGCCGCTTCTCGTCCTCGGTGGGGTCGGCGAGGAGCCGCAGCGCCTGGTCGGGGTGTGTGGCGATGACGAGGGCGTCGAAGGCGTCGGTGCTGCCGTCCCTGGTGGTGACCAGCGCGCCTTGGCCGGTGCGCCGGACGGCGTGGACGGGGCTGGAGGTGCGAATGCGCTGGATGTGTTTCGCGGCGGCGGCAACGTAGGTGGCGGAGCCGCCCGTGACGGTCTTCCACTGCGGCGAGCCAGTGACGGACAGCAGGCCGTGGTGGCGGAGGAAGGTGAAGAGGTGGACGGCCGGGTATGTCAGGGCCGTGGCCGGCGGGCAGGACCACACCGCGGCGACCAGCGGAAGGGCGAAGTGGCGGACGAAGTAGGGCGAGAAGCCGCCCGCGTCCAGGAACTCCCCGAACGTGATGCGGGAGTCGGCGCCGCTGGCCAGGAGGCGGCGGGCACCGCGGTGGAAGACCGGTACTTCGGCCAGCAGACGCAGGTGTCGGCCCCGCAGCGCCGGCCGGGAGGCGAACAGGGCGGCCGGACCGCGGGCACCGGCGTATTCCAGGCCGCAGCCGTCGCAGCGGACCGACATGCTCATTTCGGCGTCCTGCGTGCCGATGTGCAGTTCGCGGAAGAGCCGGAGCAGGGTGGGGTAGGTGCGCTCGTTGTGGACGATGAACCCGGAGTCCACAGCCACCGTCTGGCCGCCGGTGCCCGGCAGTTCGCGGGTGTGCGCGTGGCCGCCGAGCCTCCCGTCCGCCTCGTAGAGGGTGACGTCGCAGGAGGACGCCAGGATGTACGCGGCGGTCAGGCCCGCCACGCCCGCTCCGATCACGGCCGCTTTCCGCTCGTGCACCACACCGCTCCCACCACTCGACACGCCGCCCGGCTGCTGCCTTTCACCCGTACTTCGCAGCGGCCCGGCGGGCGGATTGGAGGAGATTCGGCGGCGGTGCGGGGGCTCTTCGTAGCCGGCGAGCCTGCGGATGGGGGGCCGCCCCGTCAACCGCGCGAGCCGGCGTTGACCCGTTGGGGGGAACTCCGGCCTTCGGGGCAAGCCGGTGGGGAAGCGGCGGCGAAGAGCCGGTGTGAGGGAACCGGAACGCGTTCACGGGATCCCTCGCCGGCCGCGCGGGACCTCCGCGCGGCCGTCCACCCTCACGGGAGGTAAGAGGCATGGTTGGTGTGCGACGCGGTCTGGCCGTGGCGCTGGCGGCCGGCGCGGTGGTGGCGGGTGCGTCGGCGGCATCCGCTGACGCGGGCGCTCAGGGCGTGGCGGCGCACTCGCCGGGCGTGGGCTCAGGCAACCTCGTCCAGGTGCCGGTCCACATTCCGGTCAATGCCTGCGGCAACTCCGTCAGCGTCGTCGGGCTGCTGAACCCGTCCTTCGGCAACACCTGCATCAACGCCTGACGCCTGCCACAGGACGCGCTCCGGTCCGCAGCCGTCACGACAGGGAGGCGGGGACCGGTGACCCTCCCGCCCCACGGCGGGACCCGCTGCACGCGCGGCGGGCGCGGGTCGGGCTGCGGGTGGCCGTCGGCACAGCCACCCGCAGTCCCCCTGTTCACCCGACCCGCCGGGTGAGAACGGCCACGACCTGCTTGCTGCCGGCCGACCGGCTGAGGGGCCCGGCGCGTGCAGGAGCGCGTTGCCGACGAGCTCGGAGACGATCAGCACAAGGTCCTCGGCAACACCGGGCGCGCAGGCCACCGGCTCCCCTGCCGGCAGCCGTGCCAGGCTCCGGCGGGCCTGCCGGGCGGCCTGCTCATGTCCTGTCGGTCGTGGAATCGGTGTGCTGCGGGACCCTTCGGATGCCCCACGCGAAGGATTCGGGACGAATCCCCTTGCGGATTGCACCGGGTCTCGAAGCGGCCTTCCGTTTGTGCGCGAGCCGAACCGCCCGCCGGCGCCCGCGCCCGTCCTCGGACGCGGGCCCCGTGGGTGTGACGGTCAGGGGCTACTTCTGCTGGAGAGGCAGGGCCACGTCGGTGACCTGGTACTCGGCCGGGAAGGCGCCCTTGGCGGTGGCCTTGCCGGTCAGCACGTCGACGGCGTACAGACGCCAGGACCCACCGCTGCCGATGGTCGCGAAGCCGTGGTTCGTCCCGGTCCTGAGGTCGGAGTAGATGTCGAATCCGGCATCGAGGGCGGCGTCCACCCCGAGGTTGCCGGTGGGGGCGAGAGTGCCGGCGTTGGCCGGTGACTGCAGGGAGATCCGGTCGGTCATCGTGTCCAGGTCGAACAGGGTCGTCGCGGTGGCCGCGTTCAGGTCGTTGTTGGTGTACGCGGCCCCGGTGACGCCCCTCGCGGTCGACGGCGGCGTGGTCGGGTTGGTGAGGGTGCCGTCGACGGTCGTCGTCAGCGGGGCTGCCGCATCGTCGATGTTGTGACGCAGGTTCTGGCCGGTGTCGGAGACGACACGCAGCCTGTTCGCGGCGGGGTTGAAGTCCACGCCGAAGGCGGTCCCGGCCGGCGCGACGGTCAGCTGGGACACCTTCACCGCCTTCGCGTCGGCCGTGTCCAGGGTGTAGATGCCGCCCTTGTCACCGACGCCGTACAGCTTCTCGTTCTGGACGCGGAAGTCGATCCCGACGAGCCGGCTGTCGCCGGACAGCCCCGAGACCTTGCCCAGCGACCAGGTCTTGGAGGGCTTGTCCACGCCGAACTCGACCAGCCGCTGATCGCCGGTGAGTCCGATCGCGTGCAGGGCCTTGTGGTCGTGGGCGGGAAGGGTCTGCGGCGAGGCGCCGGACGCCGCCAGGGCGGGTGCCGCGCACAGGGCGGCGAGCACGGCCGCGGACACTGCAGCGGAGGTGCGGTTTCGCATGTCTTCTCCCGTTGGTGATGCCACGGTCGGCGTGACCGCGGCTTGCGGGGGATTCGTCACCACCGCCGTGGTGGACAGGGCTCCGGTGGGAACGCCACCCGCCCGGCCCAACGGGCAGACGCATCGCAGCGCCAGGCGGGTGGAGGCTTCACAGGTCTGCCGCCAGGATCCGGTCGACCGCGGCGGCCGGGGTGCCGTGCGCGCCCGCCCGGAACGCCCGCTCGTACACACGGTCTCCGATCTGTGCGCGGGCGGTGCTCTCGGCGTGTACGCGCAGCGGAGCCAGTTCCGGGGTGCCGCGCTGCGGGTGTCCCACCGTCTGCCAGCACGCGAAGGCGGTGCCGTTGACGGAGGCGGCTTCCTCGGGCTTGTCCTGGGCGGCGAGGCCCGCGCTCAGCAGGTCCAGTCCGAGGGCCACTCCGAAGGCGTCGCCGAGGGCGCGTTTGCCGGCGATCATGCGGCGCGCGCAGTCGACGGTCTCCGCCGGGCGCCCGCTCAGCAGGGCGGCCAGCGCCAGCTGGTGGTCGGCGTAGGCCCTGGTCCAGTGCTCCCCCCGGCGTTCGCATTCGGCTCGCAGCAGCTCCGCCGCCCGGCCGGCCTCCTCGAGCCTGCCCGACGCGGTCAGCGCGAACACGCCGACCAGGCGGCAGCGCGCCCGCCGGCCCGGGGATCCGTCCGTCCCCTCCAGCGCCCGGGCACAGTGGGTGCCGGCCTCCTCAGGCCTCCCCTGGAGGAGCAATACGACTCCATGGAGGTAGGCGGCGTCCAGGAGGCGGTCCTCCTCCCCGGACAGTTCGGCGCTGGTGAGGCTGTGGTGGGCGAGGTCGGAGGCGGCCGCGTAGTCGCCCTGGAGGGCCCGTACTACTCCCAGGGCCCACAGGGCCCGGGCCTGCACCGCCGCCGGCGCCCGGATGTGCGCAACGAGCTCGGCCAGGTGGTGTCCGGCTTCGTGCAGGCGGCCGCAGCAGGCCCAGAAGAACCCGGCCAGCGCGGCGAGTTCGAGGGCCACGTCAGGATCCGAACTCCTGAGGTGGCGCAACGCCGCGCAGACGTCCGCATGGCTCTCCCCCAGCGTGCGGTAGGCGTCGAGCTGACCGGGCCCGAACCAGGTGCGGTCCGCCTCACGGGCCAGCGCGAGGTGGTAGCGGGCGTGCCGGGCCGCCACCTTCTCGCGTTCGCCCAGCTCCTCCAGCCACATCGCCCCGTACTCCCGGACGGTGTCCAGCATGCGGTACCGGCCGTCCGCGGTGACGCTCACCACGGACTTGCGCCGCAGCCCTTCCAGCGCCGCGTCGAGCACCGCCGTCTCCAGCGGGCCGCCGCCGCACACCGCGCGCAGGACCGCGATGCCGGTCTGCGCCCGGAAGACCGACATCCGGGCCCACAGGAGCCGTTCGGGCGGGGTGCACAGTTCATGGCTCCAGCCGATGGTGGTGCGCAGGGCGCGCAGCCGGGGCGGGCTCCGGCGTTCCCTGGGCGCGGGGCCGTCGTGCTCGCGCGGGCCCGCGGTGAGGTCGAGTCGTGCCCGGAGCCGGGCGGCCAGGGTCGTCACCGGCTGCTGGGGCAGCTGTGCCGCAGCGAGTTCCAGAGCGAGGGGTACGCCTTCCAGCAGGTGGCACACCGTGGCCGCGGCGGCCAGTTCGGCGGGCCGGCCGAGCGGGGCGCCCGCCGTGGCCGCGCGGTCGAGGAAGAGTTCCAGGCCTTCGGTGGCGGGTGGCAGGGGGCCCACCTCGTGTACGTGCTCCCCCGGCACGCCGAGCGGCTCGCGGCTGGTGGCGAGGACCGTCAGCCCGGCGCAGGCGGCCAGCAGTTCACGCACCAGCTCCCGGCAGGCCGGGACCAGGTGCTCGCAGGAATCGAGGACGAGGAGCAGGCGGCGGGCCCCGATCCACTCGGTCAGGGCACGGGCGGGCAGCCGCCGGGTGTGATCGGCCAGGCCCGTCGCCTCGGCGACCGCGGCTGCCAGCAACCGGCCGTCACGCAGCGGCCACACCTGCGCCCAGGAGACCGGTTCAGTGGCGGGTGCCTCGGCCGGCGGGGAGCCTGATTCACCCGAAAGCGTGGCGGCAAGGTGAGCCGCGAGCCGGGTCTTGCCCACTCCTCCCGGTCCGGTGAGGGTGAGCAGGCCGGGTCCCGCCAGCCGGGGCCGCAGCAGTGCCAGTTCGGTGCTGCGGCCCACGAAGGCGCTCTCCTGCGGGGGGATGGAGGAAGACACCCCCGGATTGTGCCCCCGCCCGCAGACCCGCTCAGCCAGTACCGGCAGCCAGGCAGGCGCACGAACGGCAGGAGATGGCGGCCGGGGCCGGTGGTGCAGCGCGGGCCGGTGCGGATACGGCGCGCGCCGGATCGCCTTTCGGTCCTGCCGGTCGGGCCTGCGGATCCTGCCGGTCGGTCCTGCGGATCTTGCCGTCGGGCCCGCGGCTTCTGGTGCGACTGCGTACGTCGCCGGCGCGGTGCGGCGAGGCGCCGCGCCGGGCCGTCGCGGGTCGGGCCAGATCCGGAAACGACCGGCTCCGGGGGCGTCCGGCACGCGGGACGCCGGCCGGGAGCCGTCGTGGCACGGCATCGATGCGGGTCACACGGTGGAACGGGGCCCCGCCGCGCGCCGGAGACGGTTGGCGAGGGCCAGGCCCAGGCCTTCTTCGACCGGAAGCGAGGCGACGATCAGGTCGCACCCCTGCCGGTCGAGCTCGCGCAGGAACCCGTACAGCTCGCGCGCGTACGCGTCCAGGGAAGCGGGGACCGCCGCGACGGCGTGCGCCTTCACCGGAGTGCCGGCGAAGGCGGCCGGCAGGAAGACTCCCACCCGCTGTCCCGACTCGTACGCCTGCTCCGCTGCGGCGGCGACCTGATCCGGCTCGACGAGGACGACCCGTGCGCGCGGCGCGTAGTGCGAGGGGTGCTGGCCCGGCACCCTGACCGGACTCGCCGAAGGCACGGCGAGCGGCCGTCCCAGCACCGCTTCGAGGTCCTCGCGCGTCACGCCGCCCGGCCGCAGGATGGCGGGGACGTCGCCGGTGACGTCGACGATGGTCGACTCGACGCCCACCTGGCAGGCCCCGCCGTCCAGCACGAGGTCGACCGCGTCGCCGAGCTCGGCGCGGACGTCATCCGCGGTGGTGGGGCTGACGGAGCCGAAGCGGTTCGCCGACGGGGCGGTGATGCCGCCGCCGAACGCCGCGAGGAGTGCGAGGGCGACGGGGTGATCGGGCACCCGTACCGCCACGGTCTGAAGGCCGCCGGTCGCTTCGAGCGGAACCCTGGCGCCGCGCCGCAGGACCAGCGTGAGCGGCCCCGGCCAGAACCGCTCCGCCAGCAGGCGCGCGGTCTCCGGCACCTCCTCGACCCACTCGTCCAGCTGACGGGCGCCGCCGATGTGGACGATCAGCGGGTGGGTGGGCGGACGTCCCTTGACGTGGAAGATCCGCGCGACGGCGGCGGCGTCCTCAGCGTTGGCGCCAAGGCCGTAGACGGTCTCCGTGGGCAGGGCCACCAGACCGCCGGCACGCAGGACGCCGACTGCCTCTTCGATGTCATCCGTTCTTGCCAGCACCCCGTCATCCTAAGCGGGGCCCGGACCGGCGCCGGACGTGATCACCGCCGCTCCCGCCCTCCCCTGCGCGGGCCGGGCCACGACTTCCTCGGCAAGGGCCGTGGACAAGCACCGCCGGGTCGCGGCGTACGATCAGCCGGTTAGCAGCCCGCAAGGAGTACTCGTCCGGTGACCTCTGCCCTTCCCACATCCCGTTCAGTCCCCGGTTCGCTGCCGGTCCGGCAGCTCGTGCGGGTGGAGGACGGCGAGCGGCTGCACAGCCTGCTGTGGCACGCGGACGCCGGCTGGCGGATGATCAGCAGCGCCGTACTCGGCGGCGGGATCGGCGAGCGGTCCTGGATCCTCAACGCCCAGGTGCCCCACGGCTACCGCCGTACCGACCCCGACCGGCACCTCGCCGACCTGGCCCGCGCGGCCGGGGCACACGGAGCCGGGGTGGGGCTCATGACGGCAGCAGACGTCTCCCGGCACGCACGTGCTCACGACGGCGGTGTCGAGGCCAGTGTCACCGCGGGTCTCACGGTCCGCGGATGGGCCGCCTCGCCGGCCGACGGCAGTTCCCGGCCGGCGGCACCCGGCACGATCAACACCGTCGTCACCGTGCCGGTGGCGCTGTCCGACGCCGCCTTGGTCAACGCCGTCGCCACCGCGACCGAGGCCAAGGTCCAGGCCCTGCTCGCAGCAGGCTACGACTGTTCCGGCACGCCCACCGACGCCGTCTGCATCGCCGCACGCAGCCCCCGCCCCGGAGAAGAGGTCCACGCCTTCGCTGGGCCCCGCTCGGTATGGGGAGCCCGCCTGGCCCGCGCCGTTCACCACGCCGTACACAGCGCCGCCTCGCAATGACAGCAGCGGCGAACGCGCTTCCCGGTGCGGCGCTTCGCGTACCCCGGCCGCTGCACCCGACCGTGCCCGTGGCCCCAGTACGGTCTCGCACTGATCGGTCCGGCCAGATCAACGGGGGCGCTGCGGCCGCCCGGGAGGAGGACCGGGCGGCCGTGGCGGCGCCGCGGGGCTTGGTGAATCGGGGGGAAGCCAACACACCAGGCCCGGCGGCACCTACGCCGAGCCGGTGTTGCGGCCGGGGCCAGTGTGCAGGCCGACGGTCGTCCCGGGGGCAGGGGCGGCGGCGCGTCTGAGTGGGTGGGGGCGGCGTGCCCGGGCGTTCATTGCACTCCCCCGGCCCACGTCTATCCCTCCGGCTTCGTGGTCGGGGTCTGGTCAAGGGTGAAGAGGGCGCCCTGGGGGTCGCGGAGGGTGACGCCCGTGCCGTGGGTGGCAGGGAGGTCGGGGAACGCGGTCGCGCCGTGAGCCAGGGCGCGGTGCGTGGCCGATGCCAGGTCGGGGACATGGAAGTGGATCAGCCAGCGAGGCCGTTCGTACGGCTTCTCGGCGGCGGCCTCCACGTGGCCGCTGTTCAGCCGGGCGACCGCCAGTCCTTCGGCGCGCAGGACGACCTGGTCCTCTTCGTAGAAGGCCTCGCAGCAGCCCGGCGTCTGTTCTGCCCATTCCAGGACCTCGCCGTAGAAGAGTGCCGCGTCGAACGCGTCACGGGTCCTCAGCTCCAGCCAGGCCGGCGAGGTGCTGCCCACGCTCCAGCCCGCGAGCACGCTCCCCTCCCACAGGCCGAAGCTCGCCCCGTGGCGGTCGGCGACCAGAGCTGCCCGGCCGTGGAGCGGGTAGGAGACGGGGCCCACTCCGACGGTGCCGCCGCGCTCCCGTACCCGTGCGACCGCCCGGTCCGCGTCGTCCACGGAGAAGTACGCGGTCCAGGCCACCGGTACCGCCAGCTCCCCCGCGATCCCGCCGATGCCCGCGACCGGCAGGCCGTCCGCCTCCGCCACGCAGAAGGCGGACCCCAAGCCGGCAGGCCGGAACGTCCACCCCAGCACGGCGCCGTAGAACCGCTGGGCGGCAGCAAGATCGTGCGTCATCAGGCTCAGCCAGCACGGAGCACCACGGACCTCCGCCGTCACCAGCATCGGATCCTCCTCCCGGACAGAGGCTCAGAAATCCACCGCGGCCGCGTTCGCTCCGAGCGCCATCCGCTACGAAGGGGCCTGCAGGGTGCCCAGCAGCTACCCGGCACCCGGCCGCTTCACGCACGGCACCCGGAGTTGTGTCAGGGCAGTCCAAGTTCCGTCACGAGGCGAGGGCACAGCGCCTTCCGGTACGGGTGATCACCCTGCTACCGGGTAACCGGAATTCGTGATCACTGTGGGTGTGGAAGAGGAGTACCTGCTGGTGGACCCGCACACGGGGGTGCCCGCGCCCCTGGTGGAGGCGGTGTCCCGCACAGCCGGTCTCGGGCCTTTCGCGGAACGTGACGAGGTGCAGGACGAGCTGCTCCAGGCTCAAGTGGAGGTGGCCACTCCCGTCTGCCGGAGCCTTCACGAGGTCGGAGGCCACCTGCTGCGCCTGCGCCATGCCGTTGCCTCGGCAGCGGAGGCGACCGGTTGCCGCGTCGCGGCCACGGGCGCGGCACCGGTCCGGGGGTTCGCGCCCGTGCCCGTGACTCCGTCCCCGCGCTACCTCCGCATGGAGGGGGAAGCCCGTCGGCTCGTCGACGAACAGCTGATCTGCGGCATGCACGTCCACGTCGGCATACCCGACCGGAAGACGGGCGTCGCAGTCCTCAACCGCATCCGGGGCTGGCTGCCGGTGCTGCTGGCCATGGCTGCCAATTCGCCCATCTGGGACGGGCAGGACACAGGGTTCGCAAGCTGGCGCACCATCGTTTTCGGCCGGTGGCCCGTCAGCGGCCCGCCTCCGCATTTCGGCTCTCCCGCCGAGTACGAACAGCGCCTGGACGCCCTCGTGGCGTCGGGCGCCATCGCCGACCGCGGGCAGGTGTACTGGCACGCCCGGCTCTCCGAGCGCTACCCCACCGTCGAGGTGCGGTGTCTCGACGTCCAGCTGCGGGCGGATGACGCCGTCATGTTCGCGGGCATCGTCCGAGCTCTGGTGGCCACGGCGATCAGAGACGAAGAGTCAGGCACCGCGCTGGCGGTGACCGCGCCCGAGATGCTGCAGGCCATCAACTGGCATGCCGCCCGGCACGGCCTGAACGGGACACTGATCGACCCCCTCGGCCGCCCACACAGCAGCGGGGACGTGCTCTCCGGCCTGCTGGAACACATCGGCCCCGCGCTTGAGGACGCAGGAGACCTCCGGGCGGTCGGCGGACTCGTCCACCGTCTCCTGCAGGTCGGGACGCCCGCCGACGCTCAGCGCCGGGCCTTGGCCGAGGGCGGAACGCCGCGGTTGATCGAACTGGTGACCGGCAGTGCCTCCGACTGACGCCATTAGCTCTGCCCCGGCGGTGGGCGCGGGCCGGCGGACATCGTCCTGCTGTGCGGGCCGGCAGGGCTGTTCACCGGGGCCCTGCTGCTGATCGAAGACATCGACCGGCCGATCCCCGGAACGATCAAAATCACGACGGCGGCAGCTGACGCCGGTCGTAGAGTGGCCCCGTACGATCATCCGCCTCACTCGTCCCCACTCGAAAGCCGGCACCGTGCACGCTCCCGAGCCCCGCCCCGTCGAGTCGGGCACATACCCCGCATGGGACGGGGCCCTGGCCCTCCTCAACCGGGACCTGGCGGCCACCCTCCCCGACGAGCGCCCCCTCCGACTCCTGGCCCTGCCCCCCTTCCAGCCGGACGAGCCGGACTACGTCTACGTCGCCCTCGCGAACGGCGAGTGGCACGGCAACTGCCTGCCCCCGGAATCCGCGGCCGACCCCGCCGCCGCGCTCGCGGCCGTCACGGAAGCCGCCCAGGACACCCTCACCGAACGCCTCTGGCAGGCCTGGCCGGTCTGCCCGGACCACCGCCTGGGCATGCACCCCCGCGAAGAGGACAGCACCCTCGCCTGGTGGTGCGCCGGCAAACCGGGCCGTCACGCCCTGCCCCACCTCCACGCCCCGGTCGGCGCCCTCGACACCACCGTCCGCCCTCGCCGCCCCCACCGGAAGAAGCACCGCCCCCGCTGACGTCCGAGACCGGGACCGTGTCACAGCGCCCGAGGTGGCCGGCCCTGCTCGCTGCACCTGGACGACAGGCCCCACTGCTCGCTCAGTACCGGTGGGGCAATCGGCGCACGTCGCCTGTGACGCAGGCGCGCGAACGTTCACCCGCACGATGTACCGGCGACCGGAACCGAGGCGGCACGGTGTCAGACCTGGGCGCTTCCGCCGTCCACGAAGAGTTCGATGCCGGTGACGAAACTCGCGTCCTCGGAGGCGAGGAACAGTGCCGCTGCGGCCACCTCCTCCGCGTTTCCGGTGCGCCCCATGGGAATGGCGGACAGGATGGCGGCCATCGCCTCCCGGGGTTGTCGCCGCATGGTCTGGGTGTCGATCGGGCCCGGGCTGATGACGTTGGACCGGATGCCGCGGTCCCTCAATTCCATGGTCCAAGCGCGGACCATTTGACGGATGGCCGCTTTGCCGGCTCCGTACACCGAATAACCGGGCGCTCCCTTCACGCCGGCGATGGAGCCGGTCAGGATGACGGAAGCACCGTCGTTCAGGAGAGGCAGCGCCTTCTGCACCGTGAAGAGCGCGCCCTTGACGTTGACGTCGAAAATCCGGTCGAAATGCTGCTCGTCCATTCCTTCGAGCAAGGCCATTTCGCTGGTGCCCGCGTTGGCGAAGACCACGTCGATTCGCCCCCTGGCCCGCACGGTCTCGTACAGGTGATCAAGGTCGGCCAGGTCGGCGACGTCCACCCGGACCCCCTGGACGTTGGATCCGGCGGCCTTCACCGCCGCCGCGATCGCTTCCTCGCGGCGGCCGGTGATGAAGACGTACGCGCCCTCCGCGGCAAACAGTTTGGCCGTCGCCAGACCGATTCCCGAGGTTCCACCCGTGACCACGGCGATCTTGCCCTCGAGTTTCCCCACCGTTACCTCCCAGCATCGCCGGTGCGGGGACGTCCCCCGAAGCCAAAGGTGCCGTGCAGCCGCGCCGCCCGCGCGGGGCGGACGTCACGGCCGGGCTGTCGCGCGATCATGTCCCACGGCCGGCGTCCCTTCCGCCATCCCGCTGCCGCTTTCACCCGGCTGGACCAGAAACGGATGGCCTTTGACGGCCTGGTCAACTCGGAGACCGGGATGGACGCCCGTGTCACACCAGTGCCGCGCCGCCGTCTATCGCGAGCGTGATGCCGGTGACGTAGGCGTTGGACAAGACGAAGAGATAGGCCGCCGCTGCTTCCTCGGCAGTGCCGACACGCCGCGTGAGCAGCTCGGACCCGGCGCCCTGGAGGAAGGCCTCCGGGTCCGGGACACTGCCGTCCCACAGCTCGGTACGGATCACACCGGGCTGGATCACGTTGACGCGCACAGGGGCGAGTTCGACGGCGAGTGCCCGGGACAGGGCCTCGATGCCGCCGGTGATACCGGCCGTGAGCGCGGTTCCGGACAGGGGGCGGACCGCGAGGACGCCGGAGCTGAAAGTGATCGAACCGCCGTCGCGCAGTCGCGGTGCAGCGTACTTGGCGGAGAGGAACGCGCCCCAGAACCGGCGCTCGAAGACGGCCCTGGCCTCCTGCGGGGTGGTGTCGGCCAACGGCTTGACCAGCAGAGATTCGCCCGCGGTGTAGACGAGGTGGTCGAACTCCCCGACCTGCTCGAAGAACGCGGCGATGGCGTTGCCGTCGGCGACGTCCAGGCGGCGGCCTTCGGCCGGCTCGCCCAACCGCTTCGTCGCAGCGTCCACGCGGCCTGGATTGCTGGAGGCGACCACGACGTCCGCGCCGGCCGCCGCGGCCTGTTGGGCTACCGCGAAGCCGATGCCGGAGGTTCCACCGATGATCACGATCTTCTTGCCGGCCAGAGACATGGGATCCGTTCCTTCGTCGATGCAGTGCCGGGGTTCGGCAACCGCCATGGCAAGAACGTACGCCTCCATATCGAGACGTTGAATGACTCAAAGTCTTGATTCCCTGTCATATCGTCTCGCCATGCAGGCACTAGAGTGGCGCTGTGGACATCCTGAGCGACACCCTCGAAGTCCTGCGCACGGGACGCCCGATGGTGACTCGCACCGACGCGCACGCCCCGTGGGCCCTGAAGTTCCAGCCCATCTCAGGAGCCGGATTCCACGTGGTCGTGGAAGGGCACTGCCACCTGCTGCCACCGCACGGCCAACCGCTCGCGCTCGGACCCGGCGACATCGTGTTCCTGCAGCGCGGCAGCGGACACACCCTGTGCGACGTGCCGGACCGCGATCCGGTGGACTTCGTACCGGAGCGCGTGGACCGTTCCTCGCCCATCGGCCAGGTCACCGTGGACGGACCAGGAACGCACACGGTTCTGGTGTGCGGCGCGTACGCGATCGACGTCGATCGCCCGCATCCGCTGTTCAGCGATCTGCCGGAGGTCATCCACCTCCCTGCGGTTCCCGGCCGCCACCCGGTGCTGCGCTCGGCGGTCGATCAGCTGTGCGCCGAGTTCCACGCACCGCAGCCGGGCTCGGACGCAGTCGTCACGGCGCTCATCGATCTGCTGCTGCTGTACATCCTGCGGTCGTGGTACGCCGAACTGCCGAAGGAGCGGACCCGGGGTTGGGCGGCCGCGCTGACCGACCCTGCAGTCGCCCCGGCCCTGAAAGCGATCCACGACGACCCCGGCCGGCCCTGGACCGTGGAGTCGCTGGGCACCCGCGCCGGGCTGTCCCGCGCGGCGTTCGCCCGCCGCTTCGCCTCGGTGGTCGGCGAGCCGCCGTTGACCTACCTGACCAACTGGCGGATGGCCACCGCGGCGCGGTTGCTGCACCACTCGCCGGCCCCGCTGAGCACCATCGCGCAGCGCACGGGGTACACGTCGGAGTTCGCCTTCGCCAAAGCCTTCAAACGACACTTCGGATCGCCGCCGGGGGCCTACCGCAAGCAGGCCAAGACGACTGGTGACGAAGCAGGCGGATACAACTGACCGTGAGGGTCAGGACATTGCCAGGCGTTGTTCGCCAGGCCATGGCTGCCGCGATCGTCGGAGTCATCGCCAACCTCGCCCTCTACTTCGCCGAACACGCCCTCTTCGCAGACGTGGACGAGAAGGTCTTCGGGCCGGTGACCCTCGTGGTGCCGGACCTGGGCACGCTGCGGCCCGCGGCCCTCGCGATCACGGTGGTCGCGGCGCTGCTGATCTTCAGAGTCCGGTGGAGCGTCCTGCGCACCCTCGGCGTCTGCGCGGTCCTGGGACTGGGGACCGCCCTGGCCGGGCTCCCCGGCATCTGAGGTACGAGCAGGGCATGGAACTGTTCCGCGTCGCGGTCCTCGGCGCCGATCCCGAAGGCTTCCCCGCCCTGGCGCACTTCGCCCGCGACGTCCGTCCCCTCGGGGTGGATCGCCGCCGCCGCGTTCGAAGAGATCCTCGCCGCCCGACTCGCCCGCACCGAGACCGCGATCGGCCCGGACCGGCCGCCGGGCTCGTGAGGGCCGGCGCGGCTGATGCACCACCACTGCGGCGAGGCCTCGGCCACCGCCGGGGCCGGCTACGTCGTGGCGAGTTCCGCCGCCCCGAAGGAGACGTCGAAGCGGTCGCACCAGATCGCGACGCTCGTGTAGTCGGCGAGGTGTACGCCCGCCGGGATCGCGTAGTTCTGGTCGCCCTTGTTGCCCTTGAGCCTGCCCAGACTGACGTACTTGCCGTCGTCGAACACCCGCCAGCCCGCCACGCCCTGCTTCACCGGGGCGTCGGTCAGCCACACCCGCAGGTCGGGTCCGTTGCTCGTGTCCAGGCCCTCGAGCCGGAGGACGTGGGAGCCGTCGGACAGCCGGATGACCTGCGCGGTGCCCCGGGTGTCGTGCTCGTGGCTGATGAACGCGCCCTCGGCCAGGGTCTGCGGCGCGGCCGGCGCAGCCGGCGGGACGGAAGCTGCCCCCGAAGGAGGCACGGTCGGTGTAGCCGGCGAAGCCGTGGGCAGGGCTTCCCTGACCGTCTCGTCCTGCCAGAGCTTCCACGGCTGGAAGAGGTACAGACCCACCACCAGGACAGCCGTCATCACCACGACGGCGACCGCCACCAGCGACCGACGCCGCCCTCGACCCAGTTTCATCCCACGACTCCCTGCTGTGTGCCCCACGGACGGTGCGTCTTCCGACCGCATTCAACGGGATGCCGGACCCACAAGCCATTACGCCGGCATTACGGACGGCGCCGCCCGCCCGCGCCCTCCCCGGCTTTCCGGCCATGTGCAGGGCCGGGGCCGGTCATTCCGCTCCTGGAACCCTCCGGAGGGCTACCGCGGGTACGGACCTTGTTGTCATGATCACGCCGCCACCACGACGGTGGCTGTCCACGACTGCGTGATCACGGGGAGTCAACCCATGTCCCAGCACACACCCACGAACCGGCGCCGGACCGGCCGTATCCGCCGCGCCCTCGCCGTGACGGCCGTCCTCGCGGCCACCGGCACCGTGCTGACCGCCGCCCCGCAACCCGCCCGGGCCGCGCTTCCGCCGCAGACCATCGCGGATCCGGTGCACTACTGGAACGACGTCCTGCTGGAGATCGTCCGCCGCGAGGGCGGTGGCCCCGGCCCCATGTCCCGGGCCGCGGCCATGATGAACGCCGCGATCTACGACGCCGAGTCGTCGTACCAGCTGAAGTGGAAGGGCAAGGTGACCTCGGCGCCCTACCTGCACGCCGAGAAGTACGCCGGCTGGATCGAGGGCCCGGACGAGGAGGAACGGGTCGTCGGCCGCACCGCCTACAACATCCTCCTCGGGCTCTACCCCCGCCAGACCGCGTTCCTCGACCACAAGTTCACCGAGCGGTTCGGCAGCAGCCCCAAGGACGGCGACATCCTGGACCTCACCATCGTCAACAAGATGGTGACCCAGATGCGCAACGACCGCAGCGGCGACGGCTCCGAGGACCCCCGCGTCTACGTCGGCGACGACAGGCCCGGCGCATGGCGGCCCACCAGCTATCCCGACATGAACGACCCGGGCTGCGCGCAGCACAGCCAGGCCGTCACCCCCTTCTGGGGCGAGATGAAGCCCTTCGCCCTCACCTCCGGTTCCCAGTTCCGTCCTCCCACCCCCGGCCTGTACGGCACGTACGAGAAGCTCCTCGGCAGCGAGGAGTACAAGCGCCAGGTCGAAGCCGTCCGGTCGGCCGGCGCCGACAGACCCACCAGCCGCACCCCCGTCGTCAACCGCACGCCGGACCAGGAGGCCGCCGCCTGGTTCTGGGCCAACGACGAGGACGGCACCTACAAGCCGCCGGGCCAGCTCCTCCAGGCGACCCGCGA
>NZ_JAJAUZ010000003.1 GCF_020532645.1 Streptomyces bambusae | reverse complement strand
AGCCGCCGGTCACCTCTCGGCGGAGGACGTCCCGCCAGGCCCGTGGTGACTCGTACGGGTCCACCGGCACGCTCGCCCGGTGTCCGGCGGCTCCCGCACCGAGCACGGCCTGAGCCGGCTCCGTCATCCGCTCACGACCGGGTGCGAATCCGGTCCCGGCCGGTGCTCGTGCAGGACGTCCTGGGCCTGCCGCGGGGTGAGGTGGCCGATCGGACCGGTCCCCACGAGGCCGTCAGTGCGCGTCGGGGAGGACTGCTGCCGGGTAGGGCTCGGTGTAGGTCTCGTCGTCGGAGCCGTGGTAGGTGCAGGTGCGGGTGGTGGTGTCGACCTCGTACCAGGTGATGCCGGCCGACCAGCAGGACCGGACGAACTCGGGGAACGTGGTCTCGCCCGCCTGGTCGGCGCGCAGGGCCGCGATCACGGCGTCGCGGTTGAAGGGCGGGGCGGGGGCGAAGCCGGTGATCAGGGGTTCGCCCTGGAGTACGACGTTGCCCTGGGTGGTCCGGTAGAGGAAGGCGTTGGCCGGGACGGTCATGCGGCAGTGGGTGACGCCGGCCTGGCGGAGGCTCTCGGCCAGGTAGGGGAAGCCGCCCACCTTGGGGCGGAGCGCCGCGCCGCGTTCCAGTGCGGCCTGGAGGGTGGCGATCGCGTCGGTGCTGGTCACGGTGTTCATGGCGGTCATGGGTCTCACGCGGCTTCCGGGTGGGGGGTGCGTGCGCCTGAGGGGTGACAGCACGCCGGATATGACATCATGATGACAAATGGACAACATGTTGTCGAGTGGGGACGGAAGGGCGGGACCGACGGATGGCGGATGAGCTGGCTCTGCTGGTGGCCGATGTCTACGAGGCGGCGGGAGCGCTGCGGCGCTCGGGGGAGGCGCTGGCCGCGGCGGAAGGGCAGACGCAGGCGCGCTGGCAGCTGCTGAGCGTGGTGAGCGAGGAGGCACTGCCGGTGGCGCGGGCCGCGCGGCGGCTGGGCGTGGCCCGGCAGGGGGTGCAGCGCATCGCCAACGAGCTGGTGGGCGAGGGGCTCGCGGAGTTCCGGGAGAACCCCGATCACCGCACGTCGGCGCTGCTCGCCCTCACCCCGGCCGGGCAGGAGGCCCTCGCGGCCATCACCGCGCGGGCGGAGGCTGCGCACCGGGTCATCGGGGCGGGGCTGGCCGATGCCGACCTCGCGGCCGTACGCGAGCTGCTCCGCCGGCTGACGCGGCAGACGGATGCGTGGACGGAGTGGGCGACCGGGCGAGGGCGGGGCTGAAAGCGCCGCCGCCGTGCGACCGCGCCGGGCGCGGCGGGGCCGAAGCGCAGCTCAGTGGCGTGCGAAGGGGAAGTAGGGCAGGCTCGCGCGCATGGTTTCAGTGGTGCAGAACGTGGCGATCGACTGCGCGGATGCCTATGGGCTGGCGCGGTTCTGGAGTGGTGTGACGGGATGTCCGGTGGATCCGGACTGCAGGCCCGGGGACCGGGAGACCCAGGTCCTGCTCGCGGAGGGGCCGGTGCTGTACTTCAACCAGGTGCCCGAGCCCAAGACGGTCAAGAACCGGGTCCATCTGTGCCTGCGCCCGGAAACGTCGCGCGAGCAGGAGGTGGCACGGCTGCTCGGTCTCGGCGCGACCCTGGTCGGCGACCACCGTGAGCCCGACGGCTCCGGGTGGGCGGTCCTGGCCGACCCGGAGGGCAACGAGTTCTGCGTGCTGCGCAGCGCGTCGGATCGAGCGGTGATCTAGGGGGTGTTGCGAATGTCCCGCCTCTCAGGTCAGGCCGGGTCGGGGAACGCGGACCGGGCGGTGTCCTCCCCGGTCTGCGCTGCTCCGGCCCCGCCGGCGGCCGCGGCGGATTCCCGCAGGCTGCGCAGCAGCGTGGTGCGGGGGTCGGCGGGCGGGTACAGCTCCTCGACGAGACTCAGGAGCCGCCGCGGCTGCGGCTGCCAGTTGTAGGCGAAGACCGTGATGCCGCGCGCGTCGAGGCCGCGGACGAAGTCGAGCAGGCGGTGTAGGCCCATCAGGTCGAGGGAGGTGAGGTCGCGCATGTCGCAGGCCACCACGTCGACGCCGTCGAGGGCGGCCGACACCTCGGCGAGGACGGATCCGGGGTCCGTGCCGAGTTCACCGGCGGGAGTGAGGTGCGCGGTGGGTCCGTAGCGCCTGATCCCCGTCCGGAACTCCGGGGCGGCGGGCGGGGTACGGCCGTGGAGGGTGAGCACGCTGTCGGCCCCGGTGATGCGCAGCAGGCGGGCGACCGGGCGGCTGACGGCGGTGAGGGCGATGGTCTTCCCTGCTTCCAGGGCGGTTCGGTTCAGGTCCAGCAGGGCGTGCAGTCCCGAGCTGTCGCAGAAGCGGACGTCGGCCAGGTCGATGTCGAGTCCCCGGCGGCCGGCGTCGAGGGCCGCGTGCAGGTCCTCGTAGAGGTCGGCGGCGTCGTCCATGTCGATTTCGCCGCTCACCCGGGCCCGCACCCGCTGCGGCCCGGGCTCGAAGACCACAGCGACGCGTCCGGCACGAGTGCTCATGGCCTCGCTCCTTTCGCTGTACCGACAGACGGGGGAGGACACTCCCGAGGTGGACGGAGCGGTGTGCGGGCCGCCGGCGCGGTTCCCGGTTCAGCCGTGCGGGGCGCGCTCATGGCGGGCACCGCTTCGGGGTGCGGATCCGATGGTTCCGGGTGCCGGTTCCAGGTCGGCCAGGAGGCGCAGGAGGTCGGCGATCGTGCGGTGCCCCTCGGCCGGGTGGCGGAAGCGGGTTCCGGGCGTGACCTCGTAGTGGTTGCGGCGGCCGTTGCGCTCCCTGGTGAGGTAGCCGGCGTTCTCCAGGTCGGTGACGATGGCCTGGGCCGCTCGTTCGGTGATCCGGCAGGTGTCGGCCATGTCCCGCAGCCTCGTCTCCGGATCTCCGAGGATCAGGGCGAGGATCCGGGCGTGGTTCGTGACGAACGTCCAGCCGGTTCGGGGCTCCATCGGCTCCATGTCTGAAATCATACGATTTGCGATTCCGGTTTCGCCAGTCCTGAATCCGGGATCCGGAGCGGACCGCCTGGCGCGTGTCGGGCGCACGGCCCCCGCAGCCCGGGGGTGGCGGGCTGCGGGGGCCGGGGTGCCGTACGCGTCAGGAGCCGGGTACGAGCAGGGACACCGAGCGCGGCACGACCCGTACCACCGCGGGGAGGGGTCCGGCCAGGTCGCCGTCGGCGTAGGCGTTGATGCCGGGGGATTCGATGCGGACCGTGGTGGCGCGGTGGGTGGAGACGGCGGTGTGGCGGACGTGGGTGCCGCTGAAGACCGTCGGGAAGAAGCGGATCAGTCTGGTGCGGGGCAGGGCGGCCACGAGGGTGAGGTCGAGGAGGCCGTCCCGGGGGTCCGCGTCCGGGCAGATCAGCATGCCGCCGCCGTAGCTGCGGGTGTTGCCCACCGAGGCCATGGTGAGGTCGCGCCGGATCTCCTCGCCGTCGTCGAGGACGATGCGGAACGGGAGGGGGCGCAGGCCGGCCAGTTCGGCGATCATCGCGAAGTGGTACTTGAGGCGGCCGCGCGGCCGTTTCAGCCGGTTGGCGCGGTCGCTGACCAGGGAGTCGAAGCCGATGGCGAGGACCGAGCCGAAGAGGCGGCTCGCTCCGTCGGCCGTGTCGATGCGGCCGGTGTCCACGCGCCGCACATGGCCTGCGGCGATGACGTCGGCGGCGGCCCGGGGGTCCCGTAGCGGCAGGCCGTACTCGCGGGCGAGGTCGTTGCCGGTGCCGGCGGGGATGACCCCCAGGGGCAGCGGGGTTTCCGCGACCGCCTGGAGGGCGAGTGAGATCATCCCGTCGCCGCCGACGACCACGAGGGCGTCCACGCCGGAGCCCACCGCCTCCCGCGCCAGGCGCAGGGTGTCGGCGGCGTCGGATCCGGTCGCGGTGGTCACGTCGAGGCCGTGTTCGCGGAGCCGGGCGACGGCCGGGACGGCCGACTTGGCGGCGTGCCCGGAGGCCGCTGCCGGGTTGGTCAGAACCAGTACGTTGCGGACGCTGCGGACCTCGGTCCCGTCCGCCCCCTCCCCCGGACCAGCCGGACCGGTCGTCACGGGATGAGCTTTCCGGGGTTGAGGATGCCGACCGGGTCGACGACGCCCTTGACGGCGCGCAGGACAGCGACGCCGAGTTCGCCGATCTCCTGCTCCATCCAGGCCCGGTGGTCGGTGCCGACCGCGTGGTGGTGGGTGATGGTGCCGCCCGCCGCCATGATCGCGTCGCCGGCGGCCGTCTTCGCCTGCTGCCACTGGGCGATCGCGTCACCGCGCTGGGCGGCGACGACGGTGAAGTAGAGGGAGGCGCCGGTCGGGTAGACGTGCGAGATGTGGCACATCACGAGCGAGGTGCTGCCGGTGGCCTGGAGGGCTTCCTGCAGGGCGCCGGTGACGGCGGTGCGCAGCTGCGGCAGGTCCGACCAGTTCGCGGCGGTCTCCAGGGTTTCGCACAGGGCGCCCTGGGTGAGGAGGGAGTCACGCAGGTACGGGGCGTCGAAGCGGCCGTGTTCCCAGGCCTGGGCCGGGGCCTCGCCGAGGGAGGTGGCGCCGTGGGCGAGGAGGGTGCGGCGGGTCGCCTCGTGGCGGGCTTCGACCTGCTCCTCGGTGCCCTCGAAGACGGTGACGGCGAGGCAGCCGGTGACGGTCTGCGGGGCGCCGATCTTCGCGGTCATCGCGAGGTTGATGCCGGTCTCGGTCTCGTCGGACAGGCGGATGACGGTGGGGCCGGTGCCCTGCTGCTCGACGGCGCGCAGGGCGGCGGTGCCGGTGGCGAAGTCGGGGAAGCTCCAGGCCTCGTGGCGGCGGGCGGCGGGCGCGGCGTGGACGCGTACCCGGACGGCCGTGATGACGCCGAGGGTGCCTTCGGAGCCGAGGAACAGCTGGCGGAGGTCGGGACCGGCGGCCGAGGCGGGGCCGCGGCCGAGGTCGAGGATGCCGGTGGGGGTGACGACGCGCAGGCCGCGGACCATCTCGTCGAAGCGGCCGTGTCCGGCGGAGTCCTGGCCGGAGGAGCGGGTGGCGGCGAATCCGCCGATGGTGGCGAAGCGGAAGCTCTGCGGGAAGTGGCCGAGTTCGAAGCCGTGGGCGCCGAGGAGTTCTTCGGCACGGGGGCCGGTGACGCCGGCGCCGAGGACGGCTTCGCCGGAGACCTCGTCGAGGAAGAGGAGGGCGTCGAAGCGGCGGAGGTCGAGGGAGACCACGGCGCCGAACTGCCCCCGGACCGGGTCGAGGCCGCCGACGACGCTGGTGCCGCCGCCGAAGGGGACGACCGCGATGCGCTGCTGTGCGCAGAGGGCGAGGACGGCCTGGAGTTCGTCCTCGGTGCCGGGGAGGACGACGGCGTCGGGGGCGTCCTGCGGTGCGCCGCTGCGGCGGCGCAGCAGGTCGGGGGTGGACTTGCCGCCGGCGCGGGGCAGCCGGTCGGCGTCGCGGACGCTGACGTGGGCGTCGCCGACGATCTCGGTGAGCGCCTTGAGGTGCACGCCGCTGAGGGTCGAGGGGCGCAGCCGTACCTGCTCGCGGGCCGGCGCCGGCTGCTGCGGGTCGAGCTCCAGGAGGCTGTCGAGCAGCGCCTTGATGTCGTCGGAGAGGGGCTTGGCGAGCTGCGGGTCCCCCCAGGCGTTCCACGCCATGGGCGGGGTGGGCAGGGCAGCGGTGTCGGACGGGGGCAGGTCGGTAGGCATGCGTTACAGTTTTCCACATCATGTCAATCAGTAACAGCGCTGGGAGCGGCGAAGTGTCCCCGAGCGACGAGTCCCCGACCGGGTCGCAGAGCGAGTCCCCGAGCGAGTCCCAGAGCATCGACGACAAGATCCTCGACGCGGCCGCCGAGCTGGTCGTCGTCCTCGGCAAGCGCGTCCAGCTCGCCGAGATCGCCCGCCGCGCCGGCGTCAGCCGGCCCACCGTCTACCGGCGCTGGCCCGACGTGCGCGCCGTCATCGGCTCCCTCCTCACCCGCGAGGTCATGCGCACGGTCGAGCGGACCCCCAAGACCGGAGACGACCGCGCCGCCCTCGTCGAGTGGATCGTCGACGTCGCCGTCCAGCTGCGCGACCACCCCGTGCTCGGCGGGCTGCTGGAGGACGGCGACCTGATCGCCGAGTACGTCCTCCAGCGCCTCGGCACCAGCCAGCAGACCCTCCTCACCCTGCTGCGGGAGGCCGTGGCGGCCGCCCAGATCGGCGGCACCGTCCGGCCGGGCGAACCGGTCCAGCTGGCCGCCATGGTCCTGCTCATCACCCAGTCCACGGTCCAGTCGCACCGCATGGTCGCCGACCTGCTGCCGGAACCGGCGTGGCGGAGCGAACTGGCCCTCGCCCTGAACGGATACCTGAGCCCCTGAAGCCGGGGATTCCACGAAAGGACCCTGATGACCGCATCCGACGCCCCCTCCGCGCGCCGCCCCGCCGCCCCCCGCTCCGCCCTCAACGCCGCCCGCCGCACCGCCGACCTCGACGTGCTCGCCGACGGCGCGACCGTCGACCTGCTGGTCATCGGCGGCGGGGTGACCGGGGCCGGGGTCGCCCTCGACGCCGCCGCGCGCGGGCTGCGCACCGTACTGATCGAGGCGCACGACCTCGCCTTCGGGACCAGCCGCTGGAGTTCGAAGCTGGTCCACGGCGGGCTGCGCTACCTCGCCTCCGCGCAGGTCGGCGTCGCCCACGAGAGCGCCGTCGAACGCGGCATCCTCATGACCCGGACCGCCCCCCACCTGATCCGCCCGCTGCCGCAGGTGGTGCCGCTGCTGCCGTCGGTGTCCCGCTCCACCCAGGCCCTCGTGCACACCGGGTTCCTCGCCGGCGACATGCTGCGCCGGGCCGCCCGTACCCCCGCCGCCCTGCTCCCCCGCGCCCGCCGCGTCGACGCCCGCGAAGCCGCCCGGCTCGTGCCGGCCGTCCGTACGGAGGGACTGCGCGGCGCGCTCGTCGCCCACGACGGCCAGCTCGTCGACGACGCGCGCCTGGTCGTCGCGATCGCCCGCACCGCCGCCGAGTACGGCGCCCGCGTCCTCACCCGCGCCCGGGCCTCGAACGTCACCGGCACCGGCGCCGACGTCACCGACACCCTCACCGGCCAGACCCTGCACATCGGCGCCCGCGCCGTGGTCAACGCGGCCGGCGTGTGGGCCGACCAGCTCGACGACTCGATCCGGCTGCGCCCCAGCCGCGGCTCCCACCTCGTCTTCGACTCGGCGGACTTCGGCCACCCCAAGGGCGCGCTCACCGTGCCCGTCCCCGGCTCCACCAGCCGGTTCGTCTTCGCACTGCCTCAGCAGCTGGGCCGCGTGTTCGTCGGCCTGACGGACGAGGAGGCACCGGGCCCGGTGCCCGACAGGCCCGTGCCGACCGACGCCGAGGTGGACTTCCTCCTCGACACCGTGAACACCGCCCTGGGCCGCAGCCTCACCCGGGCCGACGTCCGCGGTGCGTACGCGGGTCTGCGGCCCCTGCTCGACAGCGGCGACGGCGCCACCGCCGACCTGTCCCGCCGCCATGCCGTACGGGAGTCCCCGTCCGGTGTGATCACGGTGGTGGGCGGCAAGCTCACCACGTACCGGGCCATGTCGGAGGAGGCCGTCGACACCGCCTGCCGGCTCCGCGGCCTGACCGCACGTCCGTGCCGCACCCGCGACCTGCCGCTCGTCGGCGCGCCCGGCCACCCCGGCAGCCGCCCCGCCGGCCGGGCCGACGCCCCCGCCCCGCTGATCTCGCGATACGGCGGCGAAGCGCGGGCCCTGCTGGCAGCGGCCACCGTCGCGGACCCGCAGCGCCGCATCGCCGACACGATCAACATCACCCGCGCCGAGATCGAGTTCGCGGTCACCCACGAAGGCGCCCTCGACGCCGACGACGTCCTGCACCGCCGCACCCGCATCGGCTTCGTCGACGCGGACGCGGACGCGGCGCGGGCGGCCGTCGAGGAGATCGTGGCCGGCCACTGACCGCCCGTACGGCCCGGGATCACACGGAGGCGGCGTGCAGCGTCGCCTCCCCCGTCGCCGCGATGCCCGTGCGCTCGCCGGGCCGTGCGGACGTCGAGCCCGGGACGCGGACCCGGACGGCCCGGTCGATGCCGTCGACCTCGACGGTGACCACGGCATCGGGGCCGTAGAAGCGCACGCTGGTCACGGTGCCGCTGGCTCCGGCCGCGTCAGCAGCCGTCAGCCGCAGCTGCTCGGGGCGCAGCAGCACCATGCCCTGCCGGAGCACACCGGGCGGGTCCATCAGCGGGATCCGGCCCAGCACGGTGTCCGCCGCCCCCCGGTCCGCGGTGCCGGGCACCAGCACGGCGTCGCCGACGAAGGCGGCCACCCACGGGTCGGCGGGCCGCCGGTACACCTCGTGCGGGGTGTCGCACTGGGCGACCCGGCCACCGCGGACGACGGCGACCAGGTCGGCGGTCGACAGGGCTTCCTGCTGGTCGTGGGTGACGAGCAGGGCGGTGGCGCCGGTCGCCCGCAGCGCCGCCCGCACGTCGGCGCGCACGCCGGTCCGCAGCGCGCTGTCGAGGGCGTTGAACGGCTCGTCGAGCAGGACCAGCGCCGGCTCCGGGGCCAGCGCCCTGGCCAGCGCGATGCGCTGCTGCTGTCCGCCGGAGAGTTCGTGCGGCATGCGGTCGCCGTAACCGGCCAGACCGACGAGGTCGAGCATCTCCTCGGTACGCCGCCGGCGAGCGGTCCGGCCGGGGCCGGTGAGCCCGAACGCGACGTTGCGGGCCACGCTCAGGTGCGGGAACAGCGCGCCTTCCTGGGGGACGATGCCGATGCGGCGCCGCTCGGGCTTCAGGTGCAGTCCGGGGCCGCTGAGCGTGCGGTCGCCGAGGGCGACGGTGCCCGCGTCCGCGCGCAGGAACCCGGCGATGATCCGCAGCAGGGTGGTCTTGCCGCAGCCGGAGGGTCCGAGTACGGCGGTCAGGGAGCCGGCGGGCACGGTGAGGCCGAGACCGTCGAGGACCGGCGCACCGGGGCCGTACGCCTTGGTCAGGCCGGTGATCTGCAGGTCGGTCATGTGCGGTGCCTTCCGAGGAGGTAGGACGGGATCGCGGCCAGGAGGATCAGGGCCGCCGCGTAGGGCGCGGCGGCGGCGAACGAGCCGGTGCCGGTCTCGGTCCACAGGCGGGTGGCCAGCGTGTCCATGCCGGTGGGGCGCAGCAGCAGGGTGGCGGGCAGTTCCTTCATGCAGACGACGAAGGTGAGGGCGGCGCCGGCGGCCACCCCGGGGGCGGCCAGCGGTACGGTCACTTCGCGCAGCACCCGCAGCGGGCTGCGGCCGAGCGAGCGGGCGACGTCCTCCAGCACCGGCGGGGACTGGAGCACGGCGGCGCGGGTGCCGGCCACGGCGACCGGCAGGAACAGCACCGCGTACGCGCAGACCAGCAGCGGCAGTTCCTGGTAGACGGGCTCCGCGTAGCGGACGGCGAAGAAGACCAGGGACAGGGCGACGGTGATGCCGGGGAGTGCGTGGCCGGCGTAGGCGGACTGTTCCAGGAGGGCCGCGGTGCGGCCGCGGTGGCGGGCGGCGATCACTCCGACGGGCAGCGCGAGGAGGGTGGTGAGGGCGGCTCCCCCGGCGGCGACGCCGAGGGTGGTGCCGGCGGTGTCGAGGAGCCGGCCCGGATCCCACGTCGCGGAGTTCCCTACGGCGAGCCAGTAGCCGAGGGTGGCCAGCGGGGTGAGGACGGCGACGGCGGTCACCGCGGCGCACCAGGCCAGGGCGGCGGCCCGCCACGGGCCGAGCTGCGCGGGGACGGCGGGGCGGGCGGTGCCGGTGCCGGTCCGGGCGTGGCCTGCGCGGCCGCGGGTCCGCGCCTCGGCCGCGACCAGCGCGATCGTCATGACGACGAGGACCACGCTGAGGGCGGCGGCGGGGGTGCGGTCGAAGCTGGCGCGGTACGAGGTGTAGATGCCGCGGGTGAAGGTGTCGTAGCGCATCAGCGAGACGGCGCCGAAGTCGGACAGCACGTACAGCGCGACGAGTACGGCTCCTCCGGTCGCGGCGGGGCGCAGCTGGGGCAGGGTGACGCGCCGGAAGGTGCCGAGGGGTCCGTGGCCGAGCGAGCGGGAGACCTCTTCCTGGGCCGGATCGGTGCCGCGCAGGGCGGCGGTGACGGGCAGGTAGACGTACGGGAAGCTGACCAGGGTCAGGGCGACGGCCGCCCCGGTGAACCCCTCGATGCCGGGGAACGCGGAGAGCCAGGCGAACGCGGCGACGTAGCTGGGCACGGCCAGCGGCAGGGTGACCAGCACGGACCAGGCGCGGGCGCCGGGCAGGTCGGTGCGTACGGTGAGCCAGGCCAGCGAGATGCCCAGGAGCAGGCAGGCGGCGACGACGACGGCAGCCAGCGCGAGGCTGCGGCCGAGGAGTTGGGCCGTGCGTTCGTCGAGGATGACGTCCCGGGCGAAGGCGGGGCCGCGTTCCAGGGAGCGGACCACGAGGTAGCCGAGGGGCAGCAGGGCGAAAGCCGCGGCGACGGCGGCGGGGACCAGGAGGACGGCGGGCGGACGGGTTCCGGCGCGCAGCCGCCCGGCCGGCGCGGGTGCACCGGTCGGGCGGGCGGCGGGATCCGTCTGCGGGACGGGATCCGCGGGGGTCATGTCGCTCAGACCATCCCGGCGTCCTGAAGCATCTTCAGGGTCTCCTGAAGGGATTCGAGCTTCCCGAGGTCGATCTTCGGCGCGTCGAGCGAGGCCAGCGGCGGCAGGCCCTCGACGGAGCTGGTGACGCCGGCGGCCAGCGGGTATTCCTTGGTGTCGTCGGCGAAGTACTTCTGCGCCTTCTCGGAGAGGAGGAAATCGACGGCCTTCTGCGCCACGGGCGCCTGGTCGCTGCCCTTGACGATGCCGACTCCGGCGACGTTGACGAGGGCGCCCGGGTCACCGCCCGGCAGGAAATGGATCTTCGATTTGATCTTTTCCGCGCCCTTTTCGGCGACCTGCTCGTACCAGTAGTAGTGGTTGACGAGGCCGAGCGAGACCTCGCCCTCGCCGACACCTTCGAGCACCTTCAGGTTGTTGTCGTAGACCTTCGGATCATTGGCTTTGAGGCCCTTGAGCCAGGTGCGGGTGGCGGCGTCGCCTTCCAGTACGCGCATTCCGGTGACGAATGCCTGGAAGGAGGCATTGGTCGGGACGTAGCCGATCTTTCCCTTCCATTCCGGCTTCACCAGATCGTGCACACTGTCGGGGGCTTTGGATACCTTGTCCGGGTTGTACGCGATGACCCGCGCGCGTCCGGACGTGCCCACCCAGTCGCCCGCGCCGCCGCGGAAGGCCGGGTCGACCTTGTCGAGCGACGGCTGGGGCAGCTTCGCCAGCAGGCCCTTGGTGGAGAGGGCGCCGAGGGCTCCGGCATCCTGCGAGAAGAACAGGCCGGCCTTGGTCTTACCGCCCTCTTCCTGGATCTGGGCGGCGAGTTCGGCACTCTCGCCGTACCGGACGGCGATCGTGGTGCCGACCGCCTTCTCCAGTTCGTCCAGCAGCGGCTTGACGAGCTTCTCGTTGCGCCCCGAATAGATCACGAGCCCCGCATCGTCCTCGTCGACGCCGCAGCCGGCGGCGGCGGGGAGGAGGAAAGCCGCCGCGAAGATCGCGGTGAGGCGTTGGACCAAGGGGCGTCGCATGGGAGGCCTTCCTGCGGATGCAGCAGAGAACGTGAACGCCTCCATAACTAAGGTAAAGCTAACCTAAAGGTCAAGGGTGATGCACGCAACAATGCGACCCCCGGCGCCCCATCGGCGGAGCCGATACTAGCGTTCGATTTTCTGTGGATCTTCCCCGGGCTCCCCGTGCGACTCCCGTGACTTTCCTGTGACTATCCAGCAAAGTAAGCCTTTCCTAAGATGCACCCGGTGAGCGCCTTTCCCGACCTCCTTCCCGACACCCGGACCGTCCCCTTCGCCCGCGCCCTCGCGGCCCACGGCGAACGCACCGCCGTCATCACCTCCGACGGCCCCGTGACGTACCGCGAGCTCGCCGCCCGCGTCGACGCCACGGCCCGCCGCCTCGGCACGGGACGCCGCCTGGTCCTGCTGTGCGCCACCAACTCCCTCGACTCGCTCGTGGTCCACCTCGCGGCCCTGACCGCGGGACACCCCCTGCTGCTCGCACCCGGAGACCACCCCGAGGCCGTACAGTCCCTGATCGACACCTACGACCCCGACCTCGTCGCCCGCCAGGACGGCGCGGAGTGGGTGCTCGACGAGCGGCGCCCCGGCTCCGCGCACACCCTGCACCCCGACCTCGCCCTGCTGCTCAGCACTTCCGGCTCCACCGGATCCCCCAAGCTCGTCCGGCTCTCGCACGAAAACCTCCAGGCCAACGCCGAGTCGATCGCCGCCTACCTCGACATCCGGCCCACCGACCGCGCCGCCACCACCCTCCCCCTGCACTACTGCTACGGCCTCTCGGTCGTCCACAGCCACCTGCTGCGCGGCGCGGCCCTGATCCTCACCGGCCTGTCCGTCGCCGACAGCTGCTTCTGGGACCTCTTCCGCACCGCCCGCGGCACGACCTTCGCCGGCGTCCCGTACACCTTCGACCTGCTCGACCGGGTCGGCTTCGCCTCGATGGACCTGCCCGACCTTCGGTACGTGACCCAGGCCGGCGGACGCCTCGCCCCCGACAGGGTCCGGCAGTACGCCGCACTCGGCCGCACCGCCGGCTGGGAGCTGTTCGTCATGTACGGCCAGACCGAGGCGACGGCGCGCATGGCCTACCTGCCCCCGCACCTCGCCGAAACCCGCCCCGAAGCGGCCGGCATCCCCATACCCGGCGGCTCGTTCCGCCTCCGGCCGCTCCCGGACCAACCAGCCCCCGACACGGGCGAGTTGGTCTACACCGGCCCCAACGTCATGCTGGGCTACGCCGACACCCCCGACGACCTGCGCCTCGGCCGCACCGTGCACGAGCTCCACACCGGCGACACCGCGCGCCGCGCCCCGGACGGGCTGTACGAGATCACCGGCAGACTGGGCCGCTTCACCAAGATCCTCGGCCTGCGCATCGACCCCCGGCAGATCGAGGCGACGCTCGCGCGCGACGGCATCACTGCGCTGTGCGCAGGCGACGACGAGTCCCTCTCGATCGCCGTCGTCGGCACCGGCACCGGCACCGGCGAGTCCGCCGCCCGCCGGATCCGCCGCCGCGTCGCCGACGACTGCGGGCTGCCGGTCCACGCGGTCCGCGTCCACATGGTGCCGGACCTGCCCCGCCTGCCCACCGGAAAGCCCGACTACCAGGCCGTACGCGCCCTCGGCCGGCCCGTCGACCGGAAGCGCACCCTCCCGCCGGGCCACCGGCCGGAGGACCTCTGCCGACTGTACGCCACCGTGCTGGACCGCACCGACGTGACGGAGGACAGCTCCTTCGTCGGCCTCGGCGGGGACTCCCTCTCGTACGTCGAGGTCTCCCTCCAGCTGGAAGAACGACTCGGCCACCTGCCGGCCGACTGGCACCTCACCCCGATCCGCGACCTCAGGCCGTCCGGGGAGGCGGACCGCCCCGCCCGCAAGCGGACCCTGGAGACCAGCGTCGCGCTCCGCGCCCTGGCGATCTTCTGCATCGTCGGCTCGCACATCCACGTGTTCGGCATCAAGGGCGGGGCGCACATCCTGCTCGCCGTGGCCGGCTACAACTTCGCCCGCTTCCACCTCACCACCGCCGAACGTCGGGTCCGGGTACGCCGCATCCGGGCCGGCATCGCCCGCGTCGCCCTGCCCAGCGTGGCCTGGATCGGCTTCATCCTGCTCCTGAACGACGACTACTCGCTTGCCAACCTCTTCCTGCTCGACAGCATCATCGGGCCGGAAGACCTCACGACCGGCATGCACTTCTGGTTCATCGAAGCGCTCGTCTACATCCTGATCGCGGCCCTCGCCCTCCTCGCCCTGCCCGCCGTGGACCGGGCCGAGCGCCGCTACCCCTACGCGCTCCCCATGGGCCTCGCCGCCCTCGGGCTCATCACCCGTTACGACCTCGTCGACCTCCCGGGGGATCTGCACGTACGCGACGCCGAAGCCGTCACCGTCTTCTGGCTGTTCGCCCTGGGCTGGGCCGCCGCGAAGGCGTCCACCACCCGCCAACGCCTGCTGGTCACGGCCGCGGCCCTGGCCACGGTGCCCGGCTTCTTCCCCGGTGACCCCGGCCGCGAAGCGATCATCATGGCCGGCTTCACCCTGTTGGTGTGGGTCCCCACCCTCCCCAGCCGCGACCGCCTCAACCGGCTGGCGGGGCTCCTCGCGACCAGTTCGCTCTCCATCTACCTGACCCACTGGCAGATCTTCCCCCTCCTGGACGGATTCTCCCGCCACCTCGCCTTCCTCACCGCCCTCGTCTTCGGCATCGGCTACGCCCTCGCACTCAACCGCCTCCTCAGGGCCCTCCCGCCCCTGGCCGCGTCCATGTCCCGCCGCCTCCGCCACCCCCGCCCGACCCTGCACCGCCTCCTGCACCCCCGCAGCCGCACCGTCTCCTGACGTCACCCGCCGAGGGGGGTCCCGCCGCCCTCCGCACGACCGACCGGCACACTGGCGATCACGGCCCGGTCCCGCACACCCGATCGAAGGCGGCGGCGGCCCCGACACCACGGGAGGCAACGGATGAGCGGTTCCACCGACGAGAGCTGGCAGCTGAGGCACCAGGACGAGCTGCTGGGCGACATCACGATCGACGATTCCGACTTCCCCTGGCTCCACGGCCGCTTCACCCCGACCCCGGCCTTCGCCCCGTTCAAACCCTGGTTCGACGAGTCGCTCAGCCTCTTGCGGGCCAAGGAATACGAGCGCTTCGAAGCCGCGTACGACCGCATCGAGCAGACCCTCACCCTCTTGTCCCCCTCCCCCACCGGCCGGACCCCCGTCGCCGAGTTCCTCCTCCACATCCGCGACGACCGCGCCTGGTTCCGCTGGAGCGACGAACCCTTCGAGGACGACTGAACGCGCCGGACGCCTTCGCCCGGGACGCCGACCTCGCCGGCGCGGCCGCTGCCGGTCCCGTGTCCCCGTGCAGTGCCGGCCCCGAGTCCCCGTGCGCTGCCCCGCGCCCGGCGCAGCTAGGGTGATCGCATGACTGTGCTCGTGTACGAAGACTTCGGGACCGGACGCCACCGGGAGGCCTCGCTGATCCGGCATGCGCTGGGCAGCGTGCACGAGGAAGAGCTCGTGGCGGGGCTGGCCGGTGGGATCGGGTTCATGTACTTCGTGTTCGAGTACGCGGGCCGGCTGCCGATGGCGACGATCGTGGCACAGTCGCACCCCGAGCCGTGGGTGCAGGTCGCGCTGGGCCGGCTGGGCGTCCCGTACGAGGCGACGCGTGCGATGAATCCGCGGTGGGGGCGGGTCAGGGCCGCGCTCGACGGCGGGCAGCCCGTGTTCTGCGTGGTCGACCGGTCCTCGCTGCCCTGGCACGCGGCCGATGCGGATGCCGAGATGACGGGCGCCGACGCGTACACCGTGGTGATCGCCGGCTACGACGGGGACGACCTGCTGATCGAGGACGGTGCGGAGACTCCGTACCGGATCGACCGCGAGGAGTTCGGTGCGGCGTGGACCGCGCACCGCAAGGGCCGGCACCAGCTGATCGTGCCGACCGGTCCGGCCGAGGGGGAACCGGACGTGGCGGGGGCGATCGCCTCGACCGTCCGGCATCTGACCGGGCCGGTGCTGGGCAACAAGTTCGACGTGAACTTCGGCTTCAGCGGCATGGAGAAGTTCGCCACGCAGCTGCGCGACCGTACGACGAAGAGCGGCTGGGAGCGGCGGTTCGGCGGCTCTCCCGAAGCGTTCGCGACCGGCACGGGCCGGCTGTACGCCTGCCTGGAGGAGGAGTGGACCGCGCCGGGCGCCACCCGCCCGCTGTACGCGGACTTCCTCGACCTCGTCGGCCGCGGCGAGCCGGCGGCGCTGTTCCGCGAGTCGGCCGGCCACTGGTCGGCGCTGGCCGCCCTCGCCCGTGACGCGGATCCGAAGGCCGATGCCGACGAGCGGCGCACGCTCTTCGACGCGTGCGCGCAGCACGTGGACGAGTCCCTGGCGCTCGAGCGCCGGGCGGTGGCACTGCTGGAGGGGTGACATCGGTGGAGGGGTGACATCGGCGGAGGCGGTGGCTCACCGGCCCTTCCAGGTCCCCGTCTCCCGCTCCCGCTTCAGACGCCGGGGTCCGACGGCACCATCAGCCGCTTCTTCTTGCCCTGGGCGTACGCGTTGCCCTGATGGCCGCCGTCCAGGTGCCCGGTTGTGGTTCGCCCCCTACGTCGTCGTCCGCGAGGACACTACTGACGCCCGGCATGCGACGCAACCGGCGGTGAAATTTTTCTGAAGACGCGTCAATCATCCACTGGAAACATGCAGTTGATGTCCGCGCAAAGTATTGACAGCACTTCAACTCAAAGCATCAATAGGCAACACACTTCAACAACTTCCAACACCCGAAGTGTGTCCACGTGAGGCCCCCCACCCCGAAAGGACCGCCCTCACATGCCCAGCAGACGTTCCGCCTGCGCACTGACCGCCCTCCTCGCCACGACCGTCGGCACCGCGCTCGCCTTCCCCGGCGCACCCGCGGCGGCCGAGGCCGCGACCGCCTCCGCAGCGGCCCCCGGCCCGTACGTGATCGAAGTCGAGAACATGTCGCTGACCAACTTCGCGACGGAGACGGTCAACCACACCTGGAACAACAACCCGGTCGACAACGTCACCTACGCAAAGGGAAGTTCGGGCCAGACCAGCACCGCCCGCACGACGTTCAACGGCGACGCCGGCACCTACGACCTCATCACGCGCTACAACGGCAACACCCAGAACGGCGTCACGTACAAGCTCACCGTCAACGCGGCCACCGTCGACTCCTGGGGCACGTCCCGGCGTTACGGCCGTGACCACACCGACCCGGTGAGCATCGACACCCGTACGTCGGGCAAGGTGGCCCTCAGGGCCGGGGACGTCATCGAGCTGACGGCCACGTCCGCCGGCGAGGTCCCGCGCGTCGACCGGATCACGATCCAGGCGCACGTGGGCCCGCCGACCAGCACGCTGACGCTCAACTCCCCCAACGCCACCCTCAACGAGGGCTTCAAGTGGGGCAAGGACCGCGCCCTGGCGATGACGTTCTATCCGGGCAACCCGATGATGGGCCACGAGCCCGAGTGGTGGCGCCTGAAGAACGCCGCGCACCCGAAGGTGGAGCCCGGCTACTGGGGCGCGTACACGAACCGGGAGTCCTACTACAACCGCGACATCTCCCACCAGTCGGACGGTGCGCACGCCCTCGGTCTGGACGCCGAGACGTTCCACATGATGAAGACATTCGCCGCAGACGCCGACGACCCCGGCCAGAACGGCTGGCCGCTGTGGGCGCACAGCTCGTACGGCGCCATGTACTACATCGACGGCACCGGATTCCGTGAACTGCCGTCGCCGTTCAACCTGATGACCAAGGCGTACAAGCAGTACCAGTGGACGGGCGACTCCGCCTGGCTCAACGATCCGGACCTCGCCGCGTTCTACGACTCGACGATGGGCTCCTTCCTCACCGGCCACGAGGTGCGGTGGAACGACACCGACCCGTCGCAGGAGCAGCCGGTCTCGAAGAAGCAGCAGGGCGAGTACACCGCCACCTTCTTCGAGTTCCCGAACGAGAACCTGGTCTCCGCGGCCGACTCGCTCGGCTACCAGTACCAGTCGATGCTCGCGTACGCCGAGATCCTGAAGGCCAGGGGCGACACCGCCGGCAGCACGAAGTGGACCGAGCGCGCGAAGCGGGTGCGCAGCCACTTCGAGTCCAACTGGTGGGACGCGGCGAACAACCGCTACGTGCGCGGCAAGGACGCGGCCGGTACCGGCTACAGCAGTTGGGGCCACGAGGCCAGCTTCCTGATGATGCTGACCGGGCTCGGCGACCACGGTCCCCGGACGAACGCCTACCTGGACTTCATCGCGGCCAACGACGACGACCTGAACGTCGAGGCGACCTCCTACCTGCCGGAGATGTACTACCAGTACAACCGCTCGCGCGAGGGCTGGTCGTGGCTGAAGAAGCTGATGACCGACAAGAACACGTACCCGGAGATCTCGTTCCTGGCGGTCAGCAGCGTCATCGACGGCATGATGGGCGTCCAGCCGGACGCTCCGCGCGACAAGGTCGCCACCGTCTCGCGACTGACGTCGGAGACGCCGTGGGTGGAGATCGACCACCTGAAGGTCGGTGACAACGACCTGAAGCTGAAGCACACGGGCACCACCGGCTCCACCCTGACGAACAACTCGGGTGGCACGGTCAGTTGGGAGGCCCAGTTCTACGGGTCCTTCGACAAGATCACCGTGAACGGCACGGCGTACACCCCGCAGACCAAGACGCTGTACGGCAAGACCGTGTCGTACGTGACCGTCCCGGTCGCCGCCGGCCAGTCCGTGGCCGCGACCGCCGGCAGCGGCGACGACGGCGGCACCGGTCGGACGGTCGACCTCAGCGACCTCGACTGGGCCGACGCCCGCGCCGACTTCGGCACCGTGCGCAAGGACAGGAGCGTCGACGGCAACCCGATCCGGCTGAACGGCACCGCGTACGCGAAGGGTCTCGGCACGCACGCCAACGGCAGCATCACCTACCACCTGAACGGCGGCTACACGCGGTTCCGGTCCGACATCGGCGTCGACGACGAGGTCACCGCCAACGCCACCGTGAAGTTCGAAGTCTGGGGCGACGGCACCAAGCTCTACACCAGCCCCACCACCCTCACCCCCACCAGCCCCACCCAGACCATTGACATCGATGTCACCGGCATCAACCGACTCGAACTCAAGGTCACCGACACCGGCGACGGCATCAACAGCGACCACGCCGACTGGGCCGGAGCCAGGCTGCTCCGCTGACCCGGCACACCGGCAGGCCCGGCGGGCCGGCGGGAGCCTCCAGGTCTCCCGCCGGCCCGCTGCGCCACATCCGGCGAACAGCCGCTCGGCCGGTCAGCCCGTCATCCGGTCGGCCGGTCGGCCGGTCAGCCGGTCAGCCGGTCAGCCGGTCAGCCGGTCAGCCGGTCAGCATCGGGAACGGATCCAGGTCCGGCTTCAGCACCTGCCCCGGCTTCGGCGGGGTGCCGTCGACGAGGTACGAGGTGACCTGCGCGTCCAGGGCCTTGCTGCGCCCGATCGCGCAGTGCTCGATCACGTCGACCGTCACCAGGACGGCGTTGCCGAGCTGGCGCTGCATCCGCTGCGAGAAGCGGTACTGGGTGGCCGGGTCGAAGGTGTTGCCGATGACCATGATCTTGTTGGCGGTGCGCCGGTTCCACGGCCCCGCGTACCGCTCGGAGCTGCGGGCGGGCGCCGGCCAGGTGGCGCAGGTCGGCGAGTCGAAGGCCTGGTAGCGGCCGAAGGTGGGGGCGTTGCGCTCCCAGGCGCGGGCCAGGTGCGCGAACACCCGCGGGTTCGACGGGTAGGGCTTGTCCTGGCAGTTGACGCCGAAGTACGAGTCGTCCGACGTGTACGGGGTGTCCGCCGGGGCCTCGCGCAGCCCGCCCGGGTAGGTCTGGGCCAGCCGGGCCGCGGCCTCCGTGTCGATCCGCCCGCCCGTGGCCAGCCCCTGCTGCCGGCTGATCACCTGGTGGACGGCCTGCAGCGAGACCGCCAGGGGAGCCAACCGGGTCTGTGAGTACAGGGCGTTGGCCACGTTGTTGGTGAAGGTGCTGAGGTTGACCTCCTGGCCGTCCGGCAGGGTCACCGGGGTGGTGCGCAGGTGGTCGCGGATCGCGTCGAACTTGGCGCGGGTGTCGCCCTCGGCAAAGGCGCAGCGCGGGACTCCGACGGCCTTGCAGCGCTTGAGGTATTCGGCGAGGGCCGGTTCGAAGCCGCCGGTGGCGCGCTGGCGGTCGTACTCCAGGCCGTCGTGGAGGCGCAGGTTCGGGTCGACGTTGCCGTCGATGATGACCGCGCGCACCTTGTCCGGGTACATGTTGGCGTAGGTGGCGCCGATCAGGGTGCCGTACGAGAATCCGGCGAAGGTCAGCTTCTTGTCGCCGACGGCCCGGCGCATCCGGTCGAGGTCGCGGACCACGTTCATGGTGGACATGTGGCGGATGAGGTCGCCGGCGTTGCGCGTACAGGAGGCGGTGAAGTCGCGGGTGGCCGCGAGCGTGCCGTTCACTTCGGTGCGGGTGACGGGCACCATGATCATCCGCTGGAAGACCGAGGTGGCTTCCTCGTTGGTGGTGAAGCAGCGCAGCGGCTTGCTGCGGGCGACGCCGCGCGGGTCGAAGCCGATCATGTCGAAGCGTTCGGTGACCTTGGGCTGGAACCGGGCGGTGGTGGCCCAGAGGTAGCCGCTGCCGCCGGGGCCGCCGGGGTTCATGAAGAGCGAGCCGATGCGCTTGGCGGGGTCGCCGGCCCGCCGCCGTAACATGGCGATGCCGATCGTCTCGCCGTACGGCTTCGCGTAGTCGAGGGGCACGGGGTAGACGGCGCAGTCGTAGATCTTGGGGTCGGGCTTGGACGGGTCCGGGTTGCAGGGCGTCCATTGCACCGGCTCGACCCGGGCGTCGGCGGTGGCCGGAACGGTCGAGCCTGCGGTCGCTGCTGCGGCGGGCGTCGTGGGCGCCGCGGACGCCGTGACGGCAGCACCGGACGTCAGGGCCAACGCGCTGGTGAGCGCGATCACCATCGTGGATAAGCGGGACAAGGAACCTCCTTCGGCTGCGCGAACGCGGTCAGCATCGCAGCGGTCGGGGAGGCCGTAAAGATCGCCTAACCGGCCACTCCGGGGGTGCCGGGTGGCCGGTCGGCGCTGGTCGGTGCCGGTCCGGGCGGGTGTCGTGGGCCGGTGTCAGGGCCGGTGTCAGGGGGTGACGGCCGGGCCGCTGGTGACGGTGTGCCAGCTGCCGGACTTCACGGTGAAGACGGTGAGCTGGCGGTTGCGGATGTCGCCGTACGCATCGAAGGCGACATGGCCGGTGACCCCGTCGAAGGCGAGTCCGGAGACGGCCTTGGACATCCTGGTGCGGGCGTCCGCGGGGAGGGTGCCGCCGTTGGCCGTGACCACGGACTTCACTGCTTCGATGAGGCTCCAGGTGGCGTCGTACGCGTACGGGCCGTACCAGCCGGCTTCCTCCGCGTACCCCGCCTTCGCGTACCGGGCGAGGAAGTCCGCTCCGCCCGCCTGGTGTTCGGCGGGGGTGCCGATGTTGAGGGCGAGGTCGCCGTCGGACTTCGGGGCGTCGGCGAGGAATTGCTGGTCGTAGATGCCGTCGCCGCCCATCAGGGGGACGGCGGCGCCGTCCTTCTTGAGCTGGGCGGAGAGCGGGGCGGCGGTGTCGTAGTAGCCGCCGAAGAAGACGGCGTCGGCGCCGGCGGCCCGGACCTTGGCGGCCAGGCCGGGGAACGCGCTCTGTCCGGAGTCGACCTGCTCGGTGCCGACCACGGTCCCGCCGAGCTTCTCGAACTCGGTGGTGAAGCCGGCGGCGAGGCCGGTGCCGTAGGCGCTGCGGTCGTCGATGACGTACACCTTGCGCTTGCCGGCCTCGGCGTGGAGGTGGCGGGCGGCGAACGGGCCCTGGTCCACGTCGCTGGCCACGGTGCGGAAGTACGTGTCGTGCGGGCGGGACTTGGTGCCGGCGGCCCAGTCGGGGCCGAGCGACAGGGTGGGGTCGGTGTTGCCCGGGGAGATGTTGACCAGGTCCGCCCGGGACAGGGTGTCGGCCATGACGCGGGTCATGCCTGAGGTGAGGGGGCCGACGACGCCGAGGACCTTGGGGTCGGCGACGAAGGCGGCGGCGTTCGCGGGGCCCTTGGCGGGGTCGGTCGCGTCGTCCAGGGCCTTGATCTCGAACCTGACGCCGGGCACGTGACGCTTCTCGTTCGCCGTCCGGACGGCCAGTTCGGCAGAGTTCCGCATGCCGAGGCCCATGCCGGCGGCGAGGCCGCCCGTGAGCGGTGCGTCCACGCCGAGCACCACGGTGACGGCGGAGGCCGCGCCGCCGGCGGCCTTGCCGGTGTTCCGGCCGCCGCCTTCGTCGCCGCCGTGGGAGAGGGTCCAGGTCAGGACGGAGCCGGCGGTGAGCGTGGCGAGGGCGGTGCCGAGGATCACGGACCGGCGGGTGAGGGCGGCGGCGCCGGAGCGTACGGGAGGCCGGCCGGGGGCGGTGCCGAGCCGGGCGGTGGCGCCGAGGTGGACGAGGGCGTCGGTCGGGGGCTGGGGTGCGGGCGGCTGGGGTGCGGGCGGCTCGACCGGGGGCCGCTCGGGCTGTGCGGGCTCGGGCGCCGGGATCCGCGGCGGGGTGGCCGGCCGGTCCGGGAGGGGGCGTCGGGGGTCGGCGGCCGGGGGCGCCGCGGAGTCCGGGACGGTGGGCGTCTGCCGGGTCGCGGGTACGGAGGGCTCGGCGGACGGGGTCGGTCCGCCTGCGGCAGCAGGCTCCGGGGATGCTCCCGCCTCCGCCTCTGCCTCCTCCGATGCACCCTCCGCTTCCGATTCCGTTTCTGCCTCGGACTCCGCTTCGGCAGCCTCGTCGTCCCCCGCCGGGAGGGCCCGCAGCACGGCCGCCAGCATCCCCGCGGCCTCGGTCGCGCCCACCCGCCGATCGGGGTCCTTGGTGAGCAGTGCCTCCAGCACGGGTGCGAGCGGTCCGGCGTGCACCGGCGGCCGGTGCGGGCGGGTGAAGACGGCCACGGCCAGGGCGTGCAGCCCTTCGGCCTCGAACGGCGGCTGCCCCTCGACGGCGTGGTAGAGCGTGGCGCCGAGCGCCCACAGGTCGTTGGCGGCGGTCGGCCGCTTGCCCTCCAGCTGCTCGGGCGCCATGTACTGGGGCGTGCCGATGACGATGCCGCTGTGGCTGAGCTTGGTGGTCGCGTCGGCGAGGTGGGCGATGCCGAAGTCGGTGAGGACGACCCGGTCCCTGGTGAGGAGCACGTTGTCCGGCTTGATGTCGCGGTGGACGATGCGGGCCCCGTGCGCCTCGGCGAGTGCGTCGAGCATGGCGGCGCCGATCTCGGCCACGCGGCGCACGGGGAGCCGGCCGCGGCGGCGGATGGCGGCCGCCAGGGACTCGCCGCGGATGAGCTCCATGACGATGACGGGGGCGCCGTGGTGCTCGGCGACGTCGTGGATCGTGATGATGCCCGGGTGGCTGAGAGTGACCGCCGCGCGCGCCTCGCCGGTGAACCGCCGGAGCAGGGTGGCGCGGTCGCTCTCCTCCATTCCCGGCGGGAAGAGGATTTCCTTGATGGCGACCTCGCGCCCGAACACCTGCTGGTCCAGGCCTCGCCAGACCCGGCCCATGCCGCCTTGGCCGATGCGTTCGACCAGCTGGTACCGGCCGGCGATGAGTTCGGAATTCTGCTCGGTCACGCGCACACTCTAGGTCCTGCTGAGCCGTTCAGGTGACGGATCGGTGGCTTGATCACGCCACAGGTACGCTTCGTTCCGCTTTCGACCGATCCCCTCGGCTTCCCCACCCCGCCCGCGGTTGCTCTCGTTCCGCTTGACCTTGACACAGTGACAAGCCCTTCACTGCCGGCAGGGAGGTGGTCGGGATGACCATGCAGACGGGTGGGACGTCGGCGGAGCGGGTGCTGCGCGGACTGGAGAGCGGTGCGGCGTCGGTGCGGCTGCGGGCGGCACTGGAGATCGGGTCGGCGCCGGATCCGGGATGGGTCGGCACGCTGGTGGAGCGGTGCGCGGTGGAGGCCGATTTCCAGGTGCGGGAGATGCTGACGTGGGCACTGACCCGGCACTCCCCCGACGAGACCGTTCCGCTGCTGGTGGCCGCGCTCGGGTCGGAACGGGCGCAAGCCCGCAGCCAGGCGCTGCACACGCTGTCGAAGGTCGGGGACCGGCGGGCCTGGCCGGCGATCACCCGGGAGCTGCTGCTCGATGCCGACGAGGAGGTGGCGCGGACCGCCTGGCGGGCGGCGGTCGCCCTCGTGCCCGAGGGCGGCGAGGCGGAGCTGGCCCGGGTGCTGGCGACCCGGCTCGGGCACGGCGGGTACGAGACCCGGCTGAGTCTGAGCCGGGCGCTGGTGGCGCTCGGCGAGGCGGCGGTCGCGCCGCTGCTGGGGTCCGCCGCGGTGGATCCGTCACCCGAGGTGCGTGCGCATGCGATCGCCACGGAACGGATGATGGACGACCCGGACATCGGGTTCGGGTTCGCGATCGAGGAGGCGAAGCGGATCGTGGCGCTGGGCCCCCGGGAGGAGTGACGGACGGTGCTGATCGGCGAGGTGGCGCGGCGGTCCGGGGTGAGCGCCCGGATGCTCCGGCACTACGAGTCGCTGGGCCTGCTGGAGCCGACGGGGCGCAGCGGGTCGGGCTACCGGGAGTACTCCGGTGAGGACATCCGGCGCATCTTCCACATCGAGAGCCTGCGGTCGCTGGGGTTGTCGCTGCGGGACGTGGGGCGGGCGCTGGACGACCCGGGCTTCGCGCCGGCCGCGCTGATCGAGGAGCTGGTGCGGGAGACGCGGGAACGTGTCGCCGCCGAGATGGAGTTGCTCACGCGGCTGCAGCGGATCGACGCGGCGGAGCCGGGTGACTGGGACGACGTCCTGGGCACGGTGGCGCTGCTGCACGCGCTGGGGTCGGAGAGCGCCGAGCGCCGGCAGCTGGCGGCACTGTCGGCGGGGACGGGCCGGGGCGGCGGCGAGGGCGGCGGCATGCCGGTGGAGGCGCTGGTCGAGGCGGCGTTGGGCGAGTCCGATCCGAGCGTGGCCGGGGCGCTCCACTGGGCGCTGGCCCAGTCGGGCGCTGCCGCGCTCGGTCCGCTCGCGGACGGCCTGGGGGCGGCGGAGGCCGAGGTGCGCCGGCGGGCGGTGCTGGCCGTGGCCGAGTTGCCGGGCCCGGAGGCGACCGGCCTGCTGCGGGACGTGCTGGACGACGCCGACGTCGTGGTCCGCCGCCGGGCGGCGCTGGCGCTGGGCGCACGGGGCGTGCGGGATGCCGTACCGGTGCTCATCGACATGGTCGTCGAGGCGGTGAACGACGTCGATGCGGCGGATGCGCTGGCCGGGCTGGCGGGCGGGCCCGGGGAGGCGGACCGCATCGTCGGCGGGCTCGTCGCCCGCCTGGGCCACGATGCGGTCGCCCCGTCGGCCCGGCTGCGGCTGGTCCAGGCCCTCGCGGACATCCCGGGCGGCGCCGCGTACGGTGCGCTCGCCGCCCTGTCCCGGGATGCCGACCGGACCGTGGCCCTCACGGCGTCCTACGTGCTGGAACTCCGCGAGGGCCGGACCTGACGTACGGTCACTTCATCTCGGTTCAGTGGTCTTTGAGGAGAGCGCAGGCGAAGTTCTCCTGGACGGTGCGGAGTCGGGCCAGCAGGGCCGGCTTGACGCTCTTGCTGGTCTGGGTGTTGAGGGTGAAGGTGAGGGAGCGGGTGCCGTCGGGGGTGGCGGCGGCGAGCTGCGTGTAGCCGGGGGTGTTGCCGGTGTGGCCGTAGAGCACGCCGCAGCGGGTCGTGTACTGGAAGAGCGCGAGCCCGGCGGCGTTCGTACCGGGGCCGGCCGGTTCGGAGGAGTCGCCGGGGCGGAAGGCGTGCTGCTCCTTGCGGGTCTTCTTCGACAGGAAGGCGGGGCCGCCGTACGCGCGGATGAAGGCGCCGAGGTCGGCCGGTGTGGAGACGATGCCGCCGGAGGCCCAGACGCCGGAGGCGCCGATGGCCTCGCTGATGTCCTCGGGCGCGGCGGGCGGGGACACGTCGTATCCGTGCAGGAAGGGGCGCGGGAGGCGGTAGCCCTGGGGCAGGCTGGTGCGGCGCAGGCCGAGGGGGCGGTACACGAGTTCCTTGAGGAGGTCCTCGTACCGCTTGCCGGTGACGGCTTCGGCCATCAGGGCGACGGCGATGTTGTCGGAGTTGGAGTACTCGTACAGGCGGCCCGGCTGGAAGAGCAGGGGCTCCTCGGCGACGAAGTCCAGCAGCTTCCGGGAGTCGAAGACGTGGCGGGGGTCGGCCCGGAGGATGTCCAGGAACGCTTCGGAGTGCGAGTAGTCGGGCAGCCCGCTGGTGTGCTGGAGAAGCTGCCGCAGCGTCACGCCGTGCCAGTCTTCGGGCTGTTCGGGCAGCACCTCGCCGATGGTGTCGTCGAGGGACAGGAGCTTCTTGTCGACGAGCTTCAGTGCGACGGCCCCGCTGAACGCCTTGGCGATGCTGGCGATCCGCATGTGGTCGTCGACGTGCGGCTTGCGGCCGGTGGCGAGGTCGCCGACGCCGGCCGTGTACACCTGGGCCTTCTTGCCCTTGGTGAGGACGGCGATCACCCCGGGCGGACCGTCTTCCAGGTCGACGAGCTGTTCGAGCTGCTTCTGCAGCCGCTCGTCGTGCGCCGGGCCCGTGCCGCCGGGTCCGGCGCCGACGGCCTGCGCGGGCGCGAGGAGCCCGCCGAGCACGGCGGCGAGGGCGGCGGCGGACAGTCCGGCGCGGTAGCGGCGTACGGGGGCGCTGCTGGGCACGTGTGTCTCCCGGGGTGCGGTGAGGGGGCGGTTCCGGTGCGGACGCGCCGGTTCCGGCCACAGCACTAGCAGCGGGGCGGGTGCTCCGTGGCCGCGGCGCGCGCGGGCGGGGCCGGTCGGCGGACATGCGGGGTCCCCGGGAGGGGGCGTGTCGGGTGAACGGGCCCGGCTGTGGCCGGTGGGGCGCGGGGGCGGGTCTACGGCTGTGCGAGGCTGATCGCCGGGCAGCCGAACAGGTCCGAGAGGACGCCCCGCTGGTGCTCCGTCAGCGGGTTGACGAACACGACGGCGTCCGCGCCGGCCTCCTCGCGGGCCGCGGCCACCTCGCGGGCCTTCCCCATGCGGATCAGGGTGCGGGGGGAGAACGGCCGGGACATGTTCCGCACCCCGCCGTCCGACGCCCCCCGCCGCTGCACCGCCCGGGCGAGGACCCGTACGCCCCGTGAGGCCAGGTCCGCCTCCGCTGCCGTCATGAGCGCGGCGTGGTCCTTCTGCTTGACGGAGAAGAAGCCGACGAGCACCACGCCCGCCCCCGCGACCAGCACGGACTCCCCGGAGGGCAGGGCTTGCGGACGCGGGTCCGGACGCTTGGCGGCGTGGCGGCCGCGCCGACGGTACCGGTACATGATCACACCGTACGAGCGACCGGGCCGGGGCCGCCACCGCATATCGCCGTGCCGCCCACCGATGGTTTCCGGCCGTGCGTCGGGACCCGCGACGGCCGCTCCGGGAGGGAGCGTTACCCTCCTGCGGTGGCCGCGCCGGGCGGCAGGGGACGACGGGGGTGCGTGGGGTGGGGCTGCACGGGGGCGACCCGCAGACGGTGGGCGGGTACCGGCTGCTGGACCGGCTGGGCGCCGGCGGCATGGGGACGGTCTACCTCGGCCGGGGAACCGAGTCCGGGCGGCTGGTCGCCGTGAAGGTGGTCCACCAGCAGTTCGCCGACGACCGGGAGTTCCGGATCCGGTTCCGCCAGGAGGTGGCCGCCGCACGCCGGGTGTCCGGGGCGTTCACCACGCCGGTCGTCGACGCCGACCCCGATGCCGAGCGGCCGTGGATGGCCACGCTGTACACGCCCGGCCGTACGTTGGGGGCGGTGGTGCGCGAGGACGGGCCGCTGGCCGGTCCCGCGCTGCGGCAGCTGGCCGTCGGACTGGTCGAGGCGCTGCGGGACATGCACCGGGTGGGCGTCGTACACCGGGACCTCAAGCCGGAGAACGTCCTGCTCACCGAGGAGGGGCCGCGCGTCATCGACTTCGGGATCTCCCGGGCCGCCGATCAGCAGACCCTGACCGTCACCGGCCGGATCCTGGGCACCCCTCCGTACATGTCGCCCGAGCAGCTGTCCGCTCCGCACCGGGTCAAGGCGGCCTCGGACGTGTTCTCCCTCGGCGCCGTGCTCGTGTACGCGACCACCGGGCACGGGCCGTTCGACGCCGCCTCGCACTACCTGACGGCGTACAACGTGGTCCACGAGCCGGCCGCGGTGGCCGAGCTGTCGGGGACGGTGCGCGAGATCGTCCAGTGGTGCCTGGCGAAGGATCCGGTGGACCGCCCCACGCCGGACGAACTGCTGGGAGCGTTCCGGAGTGCGCCGGAGGGGGACTGGGGGGCGCGGGTGGCGGCGGAGGCGGCCGTCGCACCGGAGCCGCCGCACAGCCGCCCGACTCGGCGTGGCCTCCTCCTCGCAGGCTCGGCGGCGCTGGCCGGGGCCGGTGCCCTCGGATCCTGGCGGGCCGGCTGGTGGGACACGGGCGCCCGCACGGCCGGCTCCGCGTCGCGCGGCGGCGGGCACCCGGTGCGGCCGCTGACGGTGTCGGAGGGTACCGCCGGTCTGCAGCCGGCCGGCTGGTCGCTCTGGCGCAAGCAGGTCGGCGAACAGGACCGGCACGTCCAGACCTGCCGGGCGTCGGCCTCCGTCCTCATCTGCGCCTCCTCGGCGGCCACGGGCCAGTTGGCCGCCTTCGACACGAAGACCGGCCGACGCCTGTGGGGCCGGGACGCCCGGGGGGCCCTGGAGCTGCTGGGCCTGTCGGCCTCCGGGCGGCTGGTGTGCTACCGCGAGTCGGACGACTCGCCCGCAGCGCTGGGCCGCATCATCGCTGTTCGGGCCGCGGACGGCCGCCAGGTGTGGTCGACCCCGCCCGAGTCCGTGGAGATGATCGCCAATGCCGTCATGACGTCCGGCGTGATCGCGGCCGTCGGCGGGATTTCCGGGCTGACGGCCTGGCACGCGGAAACCGGGAAACGTCTGTGGGAGCTGCCGATTCTCGGGGGCACCTCCCGCCTCTACGCCGCCCGCGGCCACATCCACCACCTCGGGGACGCCCCTGACGCCGCGGAACAGCTCCTGCGCAAACTCGCCGTGGACAACGGCCGGGTCGTGAAGAGCCGCCGACCCGGCTCCCTGCGCCCCGTGGCCTTCGGCGCCGACACGGCACTGTTCCGCCGGCCCGACGGTTCGATCGCCCTCGCCGCCTGGGACGAGGAGCCGGTCTCCACGTCCCTGCCCGACACGATGGTCTACACGGAGTCCGGCGGACACTTCTTCGGGCTGGACCCGGACGGCACCGTGATCGCGGCCGACGGCCCTACCGGCAGGCGGCGCTGGGTGGCCCGGACCCAGGCCACCAGCGTCTGGGACCCTGCGCTGGGCGGGTCGCTGCACGTGGCGGGCGGACGCGTGTACGTCCCGAACCCGGACGGCAGCGTCCACTGTTTCGCGGCGGGCGACGGCGCGCTCCTGTGGAAGTCCGCGCCGAGACCGGCAGGCGACCGGGGGCCGCAGCTCTCGCGCCCCGGCTTCGACGTCCACGGCGGCACCGTCTACCTTCTCACGGGAGGGCGCCTGGAAGCCGTGCGCCCTGCGGAGGCCGCGGCACGGGGCTGAGAGGGACGGCTCGGGCCGGGCAATCCGGGCCCACCCGTCGCCTCCGGCGAGCCGGCGGGGGCGGGCCGGCACGGAAAACGGTTCGCACCGGCGCCGGGACGGATGCGAGGGTCGCCGCATGACGCCCCCGTACGAGATCCGTGCCGACTTCGATGCCCACACGATCGTGGTCTACCAGGCGTACCCGCCCGCGATCGCCGATGCGGCGCTGCGGGCGGGGCGGTTCGTGGCGCCGTTCTCGTTCCACCGGATGACGTGGATCAAGCCGTCGTTCAACTGGCTGATGCACCGCAGCAATTGGGCTCGCAAGCCGGGCCAGCAGCGGATCCTTGCCGTACGCATCACCCGCGCGGGCTGGGAGGAGGCGCTGGGCCGGGCGGTGCTGACCACCTCCGACCCGGCGGCCGTCGCCGCCGCGCCCGTACACGTCCAGTGGGACCCGGAGCGCTCCCCGCGCGGCGCGGCCCTCAACCACTACAGCATCCAGGTCGGCATCGGCCGCACCCTGATCCGCACCTTCACCGACGACTGGATCGTCTCCCTCACCGACCTCACCCCCCAGACCCGCAAGGCCGCAGCCCTCCTCCAGTCCGGCCGCCCCGCCCACCGCCTCCTCCCCAGAGAACGCCCGTACCCACTCCCCCGGGCTTTGACGGAGCGGCTCACACGCCCTGGCCACTGACCGGCAGTCAGCCCGTCGTCAGGGAGGCCACGTAGTCGTCCAGGAGCCGGGTCTGGCGGGACGGGGGGAAGGCCGTGGGGGCGAGGAGGGCTTGGATGGTGAGGCCCAGGGTGAAGGACTGGGCGGCGGTGGCGATGTCGGCGGGGTCACCGGGTGGGAGGTCGCCGTGCAGCTGGGCGGCGGCGACGAGGGTGGTGAGGCGGTCGCGGCCCGTGGCGTAGCGGGCGGCGTGGTCGGCGCCGAGGGCCGGGTCGGCGAGGGCCGTGTCCCAGGAGGAGACCCAGATCCGGTTGCTCGTGGTGGCCTCGGCGGTCAGCGGGAGGGCGTCGCGCAGGGCGGCCCGCAGCGCGGCCAGGCCCTCGCCCTCGTACGGCCGGCGGCCTTCGGCGGTGCGCCGGTCGAGCAGGTCGAGGGCGTACGCGACGAGGTCGCGCTTGGTGGCGAAGTAGTGGGTGAGCAGGCCGGTCGTGGCGCCCAGCTCGGCGGCGACGGCGCGCATGGTCAGGCCGCCGAACCCGTGGGCCGAGAGCACGCGCCAGACGGCCTCCGAGACGTCCCGGCGGCGGGCTTCGTGGTCTCCCTTGGTGCGTGCCATGCTGCTACCGTAATAGTCATAACAGTTGTTGTGTGAATGGGGTCCGCATGTTCTCCCTCCCGTTGCGGGACGGCGCCCGTCTCAGCCCGTTGGAGCTCCACCACGCGGAGGAGTTCGCCGCCCACCTGGACCGGGCGCGCGAGCACATCCGGCCGTGGGTGGGGGCCTCCTTCGTCACCGAGGGGGTGGTCGGCGCCCGGGGCACGCTGCTGCGGTACGCGGAGCGGCAGGCCGCGGACGGCGCCCGGCTGTTCGGCATCCGGGATGCGGACGGGCTGCTCGTGGGCGGTGTCATGTTCACCGCCTTCGACGCGGCCGGCGGCTCCTGCGAGGTCGGCTGCTGGCTGGAGCCGGCCGCGGAGGGCCACGGCTGGGTCACCGATTCCTGCACGCTCCTGGTGGACTGGGCGCTCGCCGAACGCGGTCTGCACCGCGCCGAGTGGCACTGCCGCGCCGACAACGGGCGCAGCGCCGCCGTGGCCGCCCGGCTCGGCATGACGCTGGAGGGCGTACACCGCGAGACCTGGCCGTACGACGGGGTCCGGTACGACTCCCAGGTGTGGGCGGTGCTGGCGCCGGAGTGGCGGGCGCACCGGAAGCGGTAGCGCGGAGCGGCCGGAGCCCCGCTCGGAGGGCCCCGGCCGCCGCATGACGGACTGCTAGCGCTTGCCCCGTACGGACACCGTCACGTGGTCGACCCGCAGCGGGTGCCCCGGTTCGGTGGCAGGTCCCGGCGCCATGCCGTCGGCGCGGGGCAGGTTGCCGCCGATGGCGACGTTCAGGATGAGGAAGAGGCCGTGGTCGACGGCCTGCCGCCAGGTCTCGGCGGGCATCTGCCCGGCGCGCACCCGGTGGTGGACCCGGCCGTCCAGGTACCAGCGGACCTCCTCGGCGCCGGGCGTGCGGTCGACTTCGACGGCGTACGTGTGGAACGACGTGCGGCAGTCCGGGCAGGGCCGGGGGCCGGAGCTGAGGCCGGCGGGTTCGCGGCAGGGGCCGCCGTCGGGGGTGCCGCAGTGCATGGTGGCGAAGACGGTGTCGCGGCCGTTGACGGATTCCATGACGTCCAGCTCGCCGATGGCGGGCCAGCCGGTGTAGCCGTCGCGGAGCGGGGCGCCGAGGGTCCAGAACGCCGGCCAGTAGCCGGCCGCCTTCGCCCCGGTGACGTCCGGCAGGGCGAGCGAGGCCTCGATGCGCAGCACGCCGCCGGGCGGCGCCGCGAAGTCCGCGCGCCGGGTCTCGATGCGGCCCGAGCTCCAGCGGCCGCCGGTGCGGGTGGGGACGATCTCCAGGACGCCCTTGCCGTCGAGGCGGACGTTGTCCGTGGAGTCGGTCATCGTCTCGATCTCGCCGGTGCCCCACTGCGGTGCCGGGCAGCCGGGGTAGCAGGTGCCGGTGTCGTGTATCCAGTTCGCGGGCGACGGCGGGCTGCCGGCGGGGCCGTCGAAGTCGTCGCGCAGCAGCCGGGTCCAGCCGTCGGGGCCGGGGCGGGTCGTGGCGCCTCCCGTCGGCGGCAGCGCGCCCGATTCGGTCAGGAGGCGTTCCAGCCGCGGGGTGAGGACGACGGCCGCCGCGTTGGTGAGGTGGGCGTCGTCGCGGTAGAGCAGGATGCGGTCCACGACGGCCGGGCAGGTGGGTCCGGTGCCCGGGCAGAGCACCGGGTTGACGCTGATGCTGCGTACGCCGGGCAGTGCGCCGGCCGCGATCCGGCGGGCCAGCGGGTCGGGCTGGCGGGAGTCCGTACGGCTGAAGGCGCAGTCGGCCGGGGAGTCCGGGCTGCCGGAGACGCACGCCGGGATGTCGGTGCCGGGGACGGGGGTGTCCTCGATGTAGACGATCGGGGCTCCGAGGGCGCGCAGCGGCGCCAGCGTCTTCTCCCAGCCGGCCAGCAGGCGCTGCGGATCGGCGGTGTAGCGGTTGAGCGAGCCGATGACGATCAGCTTGGGGCGGGGCTGGCGGCGCAGCCGCTCCAGGGTGTCGGCGCGCCAGGTGTCGCACTCCCGGTAGCCGCGGCCGAGCTGCGGGTTGTGCACCGCGACCTGCGGCAACGGGCAGCCCTGCTTGACGAGTTCCTGGAGCGCCCAGCCGCGGCGGGCGGCCAGCGCGAGCATCGGCGAGAACCACTGGCCGGCGTGCGAGTCGCCGAGCAGCACGATCCGGTCGGGGCTGTCCGTGGCGCCGAAGAGGCACTCCGGGCTGCGGGTGACGGCCGGCGCGACCTGGCAGCCGGCGTCCGGCGGGAAGTCCTTGCGGGCCTGCGCGGGCCCGGGCACGACCGGCCCGTCCGCGACCGGCACGCCGGGGGTACGGGCGAGCAGCGCGGGCCCGGCGGCGGCGCCCGGCGGCAGCCCGGCGGGGTCGACCGGGTCGGCCGGACCGAGCAGGCGGACCGTCGTACTGCCCACGACCAGCGCCAGCACGACCGGGAACACGATGGCGGAGACGCCGACCGCCAGCCCGCGCCGCGGGTGCACGGACACGGTCCGGCTGCGGCGCAGCGGCCGCTCGACCCAGCGCATGGTGGCGTACGCGGGCAGTACGGCGGCCAGCGTCAGCGCGGTCTTGGCGGGCCAGCCTAGGCTGCCGCCGAGCCGGGCCCCGGCCAGCACCAGGACGGGCCAGTGCCACAGGTAGAGGTTGTACGACAGCCGGCCGAGCGCGCGCGGCGCCCGGCGGGCCAGGATCCGGCCGACGCCGAACGGCTCCTCGGTGTAGCGCTCGCCGCGCCCGGGGATGGCCGCGAGGATCACGGCGGCGGCCCCGAGGGTGGGCACGAGAGCCGCCCAGCCCGGGTACGGGGTGCCCGAGTCGTACGTGGTCACGCACCAGGCGATCGCGGCTGCGCCGGCCCAGCCGCACAGCAGCCGCAGTGGGCGCGGGCCGCGCATCAGGTGCCAGGGCAGCAGGGCCAGGAGGGCGCCGATGCCGAACTGCCAGACGCGGGACGGGGTTCCGAGGTAGGCGAGCGAGGCGGAGCTGTCGGTCCAGTGCAGGGAGAGCACGAAGGAGGCGGCCACCAGGAGGGCGGCGGCCGGGGCGACGAGCAGCCGGACGGCGCGGCCGCGGCGGGCGGCCCGCGCGGTGCCGAAGACGAGGACCAGGAGGGCCAGGAGCGGGCCCCAGAACAGGTAGAACTGCTCCTCGACCGCCAGGGACCAGAAGTGCAGCAGCGGGCTCTGGGCGTGTCCGGCGGCGAGGTAGTCGGTCTGCTGGGCGACGAACCGCCAGTTGGCGGCGGAGACGGCCGCGGCCAGGACGTCGCGTTCCAGATCGGTGCGCTGGAGCGGGACGGTCAGCCAGGCACCGGCGGCGGCGACCACGGCGAGCACCACCGCGGCGGAGGGGAGCAGGCGCCGGGCCCGGCGGGAGAAGAAGTCGCCGAGCCGGATCCGGCCGGTGGTGATGGCCTCGCGGACGAGGAGACCGGTGATGAGATAGCCGGAGATGACGAAGAAGACGTCGACTCCGACGAACCCGCCGGTGAAGCCCGGGAGTTCGGCGTGGAAGGCGAGCACGGCGAGGACCGCGGCGGCGCGCAGGCCCTCGATGTCGGGGCGGAAGGCGGAGCGGTGCGGGCTGGGGCCGGACTCGGCGGCGGCGGAGGTGGGGCCGGCGGGTACGGGCGGCGCGGAGGTGTCGGGTGGCGCGGACGCGGGGCCGCGGGCGCCGGGTGCCACGGGGGAAGCCATGGTGGTCGGGCCTTTCGGTGAGGCTGGGGTGACGGGGTCGGCAGAGTCGGCAGGGTCGCCTGGCTCGCCTGCTGTGGCGGTGGCGCGGTGCGGCGTCAACTCCGCCACGGGAGCATCGGGTTGACCCATCCGGAGGCCAGGAGCCCGGTGAGCAGGAGGACGGCGGACGCGGCGACGGTCTCGGGCCAGCGGCGCGGCAGCATCCCCGTACGGGTGCGCAGGACCGCGGGCATCCGGGCGGTCCAGGCCCGTGCGAGGGTCCGTGCCAGCCGGGCGGTCCGCCCGGTGGGTGCCGCGCCGGCCGGGCGCAGCTCGGCGGCCAGGTCCCGGATGAGCGGGACGTTGATCTGGCACTGCACCAGGAGGTAGAGCAGCAGACCCCAGTTGGGTTCCCAGCCGTTGCGTGCGACGGCGAGGGCGAGGCCCGCGGCCGCGGCGCCGTTGGAGACGACGAGCCACAGCAGGGAGGCGCCGACGACGCGGCGGGCCATGCCGCCCCGGGCGTTCTTGCCGCGGACACCGGTGGGCACCCAGGCGGCGCTGTGGCCGCGGAGGGTGTGCAGGAATGCGGTCGCGGCGGCGACGCTGGTCAGGACGTTGGCGCGGATCACCTCGACCCGCCAGCGGGTCCGGCTGATCCGGGGCAGCAGCACGTGCCACAGCCACAGCGGGGCGAGGAGCGGCAGGACGTGCCAGGGGCGGATGTCGTCCGGGTACCAGAACATCATCACGAGCGGCGGCAGCGGGGCGGCGAAGGTGTTCACGGCGGTGGTGAGGTAGCCGACGATGCCCTCGTAGAAGCACAGGCGCATCCGCCAGGGTGCCCTCATCTGCCGGAGCACGGGGGTGCCGATGAGGTGGAGGTTGCCCATGGCCCACCGGTACTGCTGGTTGACGAAGGCTGTGACCTCGTCGGGCGAGGTGCCCTTGGCGACGAGGACGGGGACGTAGAGGGTGCGGAACCCCTGGGCGTGCAGGGCGAGTCCGGTGTACAGGTCCTCGCTGTGGTCGAGCCGGGCGAAGCCGCCGGCGGCGTCGATGGCGCTGCGCCGGTAGACGGCGTTGCTGCCGCAGCAGATGGCCGCGTCGCTGGCGTCGCGGGACGGCTGGATCCAGCGGAAGAACCACTCCTGGGCGGCGCCCGCGGCGCGTTGGATCCAGCCCATGGTCTCGTCGGTGTCGAAGCACTGCGGGCTCTGCACGATGCCGACGCCGGGGTCGGCGAGGTAGGGCACGAGGTGGTGCAGGAAGTCCGGCCTGGGCGCGAAGTCGGCGTCCAGGATGGCGATGAGTTCGGCGCTGCTGAGGGTGAGCGCGTGGTTGAGGTTGCCGGCCTTCTTCAGGTGGCCGCGGTCCGGCCGTACGACGTACTCGTAGCCGAACGAGCGTGCCAGTGCGGCGACTTCGGGCCGGTCGGCGTCGTCGAGGACCCACACGGTCAGTTCACCGGGCCAGACGACGGCGGCGGCGGCGCGGTAGGCGTTGGCGAGGACCGGGAGGGGTTCGCCGCAGGTCGGCAGGTAGAGGTCGACGCTCGGCGCCTCGGCGGGCTGCCAGGCGTGGACGAGGACCTCGTGGGACTGCCGGGTCAGGCGGCGCTGGCGCAGGCTGTTGACGGAGGACAGGACGAGGGCGACGACGTTGAGCCCGAGGACGGCGAGGAAGGCCCAGAGCGCGGGTGTGCGCAGGGCGAAGGTGAACATGGTGGCCGCCGTGAACACGAAGGCGAGCGAGGTACCGACGAGGACCCAGCGTCGTTGCGGGCCGAAGTACCAGTAGAGCTCTTCGTCGGACGGAGGTTGCGGAAGGTGGTGCACGGTCATGAAGCCCCCCACGAGCTGTGTGTGCGTGCCTGTGCACGCCGGTGCGTGCGTGCCTGTGCACGCCGGTCTGTGCGTGCCTGTGCAGACGTCTCCACGGTACCGCCACAGGTATAGACCACTCGCCGAAGAAGCGGCCAACGGACGGAATCGGACACGGGAATGGCGAGACCTGATTGGTCCATATCTCTGTATGAAATACGCAGGTCACGGCCGTGTGAACGGCGCACGAAAAGGACGTCATTCCTGGTGACACACAGGTGCCCACCGGGGGCGCGGCGGCGCCCGGCCCGGAAAACGATTGGCGGACGGATGGGGTGTTGCGGTGTGATCGACGCATGGCAACCAAGCAGATTGCACAGGGAGTTGGCGTCGCGAACGGAGTCTCCGGCGAAGGGGAGGACACTGGCTGGAACCTCGTCGAAGCGTAAGTTCCACTTTCCCGGAGGCTGCGCCTCCTCTGGACCGACGCCCCTCGACCACTGATCATGTACCTGCCGGTAACGGCACCGAACCGCACCAGTCCCCGAACGGCACCCGACCCCGAAGGGAGCGCTGAGCGCATGACCGGCCCTCAGAGCGCGGGATACGACTACGACGTCGTCATCAGCGGAGCCAGTCTCGCCGGGAGTGCCGCGGCCACGCTGCTGGCCCGGCGGGGCGTCCGCGTCGCACTGCTGGAACGCCGCTCGGACCCCGACGCGTACAAGGTGCTGTGCACCCACTCCGTCCAGCCCAGCGCCTACCCGGTGCTCGTCGAACTCGGGCTCGGCCCGGCCCTCGAGGCGGCCGGGGTGGTCCGCAACGGATCCCGCTGGTACACCCGTTGGGGCTGGATCGAGCCGAAGGCCGAGCCCACGGGACCCGAACTCCCTTGGGCGCTCAACATCCGCCGCAGCGTCCTCGACCCGATGATCCGGTCCCGGGCGGCGGAGACCGCCGGCGTCGACCTGCTCCTCGGGCACCGGGTGACCGGGCTGCTCCGCGAAGCCGGCCGTACGGTGGGGGTGCGCGCGTCGACCCCACAGGGGGAACGGGAGATCCGGGCCCGCCTGGTGGTGGGCGCCGACGGGCGGGACTCGCCGGTGGCGAAGTACGCCGGGGTGCCCGGCCGGACGCACGAGAACAGCCGGTTCGCGTACCTCGCGCACTTCCGCGGGCTGCCGCTGCCCGGCGACCTCACCCACACCTGGTTCCTGGAGCCGGACATGGGGTACGCGTTCCCGAACGACGACGGGGTGACGGTCATCGGCGTCGTCCCGGGCAAGGAGCGGCTGCCCGCCTTCCGGGAGGACCTGGAGGGCAGCTTCTTCTCCTTCGTCCGCGCCCTGCCCGAGGCACCGGACATCGACTCCGCCGAACAGGTCACGAAGATCACCGGGTTCGTCGACTACCCGTTCCACAGCCGCAAGCCGACCGCGCCGGGCCTCGCCCTCACCGGAGACCCGCTGTGGGGCGTCGGCTGCGGCTGGGCCCTGCAGACCGCGCAGTGGCTGGCCGAGGCGGTCGCCCCGGCCGCGACCGGCCGGGGCGACCTCGACAAGGCCCTCAAGGCGTACGCCCGCCGGCACCAGCGCACCCTTCTCCCCCACCAGCACATCGCGGTCGACTTCGCGCGTGCCCGCCCGTTCAACCGCATGGAACAGCTGATGTTCTCCGCGGCCACCCGCGACGCCGCCCTGGCCCGCCACATGCACCGCTTCGCCGGCCGCTTCATAGGCCCCCTCCGCTTCCTGAACCCGGCAGCCGTCACCAGAGCCTCGACGGTCAACCTCAAGCACCGCCTCGCACAGCGGAGTTGAGGCCAGGCCGCTTCATCCGCCCATCCCGGACGGCGCCGCCGACCGCTGCCGCGCCGCGTACCGGCCGGCCCCGAACGCCGCGCTCCTGCGCCGGCTCGTCGGGCCCGAGGGGTGACGGTTTCCCGGCCGAATGCTCTGGAATGATCACCGCATGACAGCCGACACCCGCGACCTATCCGGCACGCCCGCGCGCGAAGTCCTGTCAGCTGTCATGTCTGGCCGGACAGCTCCGAGTTGACGGCCGACGCCACCGCCCGCCGGCAGCGCGACACGGCCACCCTGGCCGAACTGGAACTGACCGTCTGGGCCGCCCTGGGACGCACCGCCCCCGGCGGCGACCTCATCGAAACGATGGTCACGGAGAACGCCGAGCAGCGCCTCGCCAACGAACGGCACTGCGTGCTGCCCCCGCCCCGCGACGCCGAACCCCATCTCGCCGAGATCACCGCCCCCACCCTGGTCCTCCACGGCACCCACGACCGCCCGGAAATCTCGGCGATCGCCCACCGCCTGACCGGCGCCATCCCCGGCGCCTGCGGCCACACGATCCCGCACGCCGACCACTACCTGCCCCTCCGCACCCCCGCCGCCGTCACCACCCTCCTCCTGTCCCACCTGCCCTGACACGCCGCGTCGGTGGGGGCACGAGGGATTTACTGCGCCCACCCGGACGTGTTACACGTGTAACAGCACAGTTCCGGGCCGCCACCGGGCGGCAGCCCGACCCGGTGCGCTCCACCACGAGAAGAGGCGGACATGACGCATGCGACCCCCACGGCCCCCGTCGGCAGGCCGGCCGGCGCCCCCGACCCGGCGGCCTGGCCCCCGCCGCCGTTCCGGGTTCCGGGCGCACCGCGGATCGGGCAGGACGGCGTGCGGCGCTTCGACGGGCTGACGTACGCGAGCACGCTCGGGTACCGGCCGTGCCTGCTCGACGCACAGGTCCCGGCGGCCGCGGAGCCGGTGCCCGCCGTGGTGTGGATCCACGGGGGCGGCTGGCTGGAGGGGGACCGGCGGTTCCCGCCGCCGACCGTACCCGTCGAGCTGCTGCACGGCGCCGTCCTGGACGCCGGGCTCGCGCTCGTCACCGTCGACTACCGGCACAGCCTCGAAGCACCGTTCCCGGCGCAGCTGCACGACGTGAAGGCCGCCATCCGGTACGTCCGCCGGTTCGCCGGCGAACTCGGCATCGACCCGGACCGGATCGGTGTCATGGGCGAGTCCGCGGGCGGACACCTGGTCTCACTGGCCGGGCTGGTCCGGGACTCCGCACCGCTCGAAGGCGCGGTGGGCGTCCGCGGCGAGGACAGCTCCGTACAGGCGGTCGTCGCCTGGTACCCGGCCACGGACCTCTGCGCCCTCCTCGCCCGGCCGCTGCCGATGCCGCCCGCCCCGGACGGCACCCCGTTCCCCGACCCGTACGACGCCCTGCTCGGCGGCACCCCGGAGCAGCGGACGGAGCTGGCCCGCGCCGCCAGTCCCGTCACCTACGCCGACGGCCCGACCCCGCCCCCGTTCCTGCTGGTCCACGGGACGGCCGACCGGCTGCTCCCGTACCGCCAGAGCGAGGTGCTCGCCGCGGCCCTCCGGAAGGCCGGCGGCGACGTCACCCTCCAGCCGGTGGACGGTGCCGACCACATCTTCCTCGGCGCCCCCGACGTGACGCCGATCGTCACCGGGAGCGTCGCGTTCCTCGCCCGCCACCTGGGGGCCTGACGGCGGAAGCACGGCAGCGGGGCACCGCGCACCGGCGGCGCCCCGCTCCACCGAGTGGCCCCGGAGGTCAACCACCCGTCGGTTCAGGAGGACTGACGCTGCACCAGAACCGGCGTCACACCGCGCACTTGCGGTGCCGTACCGCCGTCCACCAGCTCGTGCAGGGCATCCGCCACCTCCGCCGGCGTCGGCAGGTCCAGCCGTACGGACGTCAACGGCGGCTGCTGCATGCCCGACAGGACCAGGTCGTCACACCCCACGACGGCGACGTCCTCCGGGACCGCGAGGCCCGCGCCGCGCAGGGCGTGCATGAGCAGCGCCGCGTACTCGTCGTTGTAGGCGAACACTCCGTCCAGCCCCGACTCCCGCCACCGCCCGGCCAGTTCGGCGGCCGACTCAAGGCTGTACGACAGCTCCACCGGGGTGACCGTGGCGGTGCTGCGGGCGGCGACGCCCTGGGCTCCGGCCAGCCTCGGCCGGGCGAAGGTGGCCAGGCCGCGCTCCTGCGGCATGACCACCCCGAGGGTGCGCCGGCCGCGGGCGACCAGGTGCTCGGCTGCGAGCGCACCGACGCGCGTCTGGTCGAGGCCGACCAGGTGCGCACCGGCCACCTCCCGCGAGCCGAACGCGATGACACCGCGCACCCCGGCCCGGCCCAGCACCTCCACCGCCTGGCCGGTCAGGCCGTCCCCGTCCAGGGCCACCACGGCGGCCGGGCGCAGCTCGGCCCAGGCCCGGGCGGCGCGCACCGGGTCGGGGAAGCGTCCGGCGTGCAGGACGAGCACGTACCCGTGCCGCTCCAGCTCGCTCTCCAGGTCGTCGACCCAGGCGCTGACCAGCCGCCCGGCGGCGGAGACGGACGCCGGGACGAGGACGAGGTTGCTGCGGCCGGCCCGCAGCGACCGGGCGGCCGCGTGCGGTACGTAGTCCAGTTGCCGGGCCGCGTCCAGGACGCGGGCGCGCGTGGCGTCGCTGACCCGGTGCGCCTGCGTGTTGTTGAGGACGAAGGACACCGTCGCCCGGGAGACCCCCGCCAGGCGCGCGACGTCCGCGCTGGTGACGGCTGCCGGCGCTTTCGGCTCCTTGGCCATGGTGTTCGCTGCTCCTCGCCGCTGCTCGGCGTCCGCCCGGCGGGCTGACGGCCAACCCCAAGGTTACTCGCGTCACCACCGGGCTGCGGCCCGATCGGGTCCATCGCGAGATTCGATGTGTTCCATCCCTATCCAACGGCGCCTCGTGGGTGCTACACAATGCAGCAAGCCCGGAATTACACGTGTAACCACATGGTTCCGGCCAACCACGCCGCCCCACCCTTGCGGCGTCCCGGCATGGACACGCGCCCCGCTCCGGCGCCCCGTACCCCTCCCCTCCCCTCCCCCCTCCCTCCCTCCCTCCCACGGCTTCAGCGCGCAGGTCCGCGCTCAGCTCCGTTCCCGAGGAGTCCCCGTGCACGTCCCGTTCCCCCACCGCGCGAACCCCGCGCCCGTACACCCCGGTGGTCACCGTGACAGCTGACGAACTGCTCCGGCCGCAGGCTGCGCCGGCCGCGCCCGCACCGCGGCACCGCGGTCTCCTGCTGCTTCTCCTGGTCGCCAACTCCTCCATGTTCGCGGTGTACATGGGCGTCGGATCGGTCCTCCTGCCGACGCACATCGCCGAGCTGGACGCGGCCGACAAGGTGGCGGTCCTCGGCGTCGTCGGCGGCGTGAGCGCCGTATTCGGCACCGTCTTCAACCCGCTCGCCGGAGCGCTGTCCGACCGCTCCGGCCGCCGCAACCCGTGGATCCTCGGCGGGGCCCTCGCCACGCTCGCCGCGCTCGCCCTCCTCGGCAGCGCCCGTACCGTCCTGATGGTCGGCATCGGCTGGTGCCTGGTGCAGGCGACCATGAACGTCTACCAGGCCGCCGTCACCGCGATCGTCCCCGACCGCATCCCGGCCGCCCGCCGCGGCACCGCGTCCGCCCTCGTCGGGCTGGCCCTGCCGGTCGGCGGCACCCTCGGCGTGACGATCGCCTCGCAGACCGAGGACCGGTTGTCGACCGGTTATCCGGTGCTCGGCGCGGTGGCGGCCGCCGGCGCGCTGCTGCTCGCCGCGTGCTGCCGCGACCTGCCGCGGACGGGCGGTCCGGTGGCGGCCCCGCGGGTCTCCCGGCGCGAGCGGGTGGGCTCGTTCCTGTCCGCACTGGCCGTCCACGACTTCCGGTGGGCGTTCATCGGCCGGGCGCTGATGGTGCTCGGCCACTTCTCGGTCATGGGCTACCAGCTGTACATCCTCGACGACCACATCGCGCTGCCCGCCGGGCTGACACCGGCCGAGGCGATGGCGGTGCTGACGCCGCTGTCGATGGCGGCGATGGCGCTGTCCACGGTGGTCGGCGGGCTGCTGTCGGACCGCTGGAACCGGCGGAAGGTCTTCGTCGGGGCGTCCGCCGCGCTGGCCGGCACGGTGATGGTGGTCCCGGTGATCAGTCCGACCTGGACCGGCATGCTCGTCTTCAACGCCCTCAACGGCTTGGGATTCGGCTGCTTCATGGCGGTGGACACCGCGGTGGTCACCCTGGTCCTGCCGCGTGCGGAGGACGCCGCCCGCGACATGGGCGTCCTGAACATCGCCAATGCCGGACCGCAGATCGTCGCCCCGGTCGTCGCCTCCGCGATCGTGACCGCGCTCGGCGGTTACACCCCGCTGTTCCTCATCGGCGGCGCGCTGTCCCTGCTGGGTGCGCTGGCCGTCATCCCGATCCGCGGCGTCCGCTGACGGCCGTAAGCGCCGCCCCGAAGCCCCGCATTCCCACCCAGACCCCTGCTGACCAACGACGACGGTTACGACGCCCCCGGCATCCGCATGCTGGGCCGGCGCCTGACCGCCGCGGGCCACGACGTCACGATCGTCGCGCCGCTCACCAACCAGAGCGGTGCCGGTACGCGGCTGTCGAGCGGCAGCACCATCAAGGTCCGGCACCCGGAGGCGAAGGTGTGGGCGGTGGACGGTACGCCGGGTGACTCGGTGTCCTTCGGCCTGGCGGAGGTGTTCGCCGATCGCGCCCCGGACCTCGTCGTCTCCGGCACCAACTTCGGCCCGAACGTAGCCGCGCTGGCCACCCACTCCGGTACGGTCGGCGGCGCGGTCGCCGCCCTGGAGCGCGGTGTGCCCGCAATCGCCGTGAGTACCGGCGAGTTGGCGGTCCCGGTGCCGGAGCAGATCCTCAACGCCATGCGTCCGACCGGCGAGTTCACCGTCAAGCTCATCGACCGGCTCCGCATGCGCGCGAAGAACGGCCCGCTGCTGCCGCCCGGCGTGGGCCTGAACCTCAACCACCCGGTGGTCGGCGCGGACGGTACGGGCACGGCCCGCGGAGTCGACGTCACGGCCCAGGACCCGCAGCCGGGCCTGGCGGCGGACTACACGGACACCGGTGACGGGAACGGGACGTGGAAGGTGGACGTCTCCGTGGTCCCGGCACCGGCCCGGCGGGGCGGCGACGTGGCGGCGGTCGCCGCGGACCGGATCTCCCTGACCCCCATCGCCCCGGACTGGAACACGGGCCGCCGGGCCTTCACCACCGCGGCAGCGCTGCTCGGCGGTCTCCGCCCGTAGCGCCGGCCACGGGTCGGCGCCCGTACCCGCCCCCTGACACCGACGGGGCGGGTACGGGCGTGGTCACGCAGCCCAGGGCAGGCGTACGGCCTCGACCTCCGCATCGCCGAGCAGTGACTCGACGAGTGCTGCGGGGCCGGCGACCTTGGTGGCCCAGAGGTCGTAGTCCGTGCACGTCACCCAAGTGCGGTCCCGTGCCCAGAGGTTGGACGGGGTCCAGCGGTCTTCGTCCGGGTGGTCGTACAGGTCCTTGGCATCCCCGAGCACGCCGGCCCTGATGTGCACCTCGAATTCGGCGAGCCGCAGCAACGGGCTGTAGTAGGCGAGGCACGGCGTGTCGGCGCCGCGGGGGCTGTGTGCGGTGAGGAGGTCGACCAGGCGGTTCCAGTCGGCGCGTTCCAGGTGGCCTTCGGCCGGGGCCTGGAGGCCCGCCGGCCAGGCCCCGGAGGGAATCGAAGGGAAGGAGGTGCGGCAGGGGAAGAGCCCTTCGGGCACCGTCGGGTCGCCGAACCGGCGTGCGAGTTCGGCCCACCTCCGCCGGTGCCAGCGGGGGCCCGGATGCTCGCCGGTCGGGTGCCCGAGCACCTCTGCCGGGTCGAGGTCCGGCGCGAGCTCCGCCCCTCGGCCGTTGAGCACGGCTCGCCGGTATTCCCGGTAAGACACGTCTGCCGGCCCGAGTTCGTGCTCGTACATGGCGTGGAGCACCCAGGCGGCGTCGGGCAGCCCGGGCGGCATGAATCCGGTGAGCCCGTCGTCGGCGGTCAACTCCCGTAGCCAGTCGGCCTCCCGGTGGTCGGCCAGTGGCCACCGGCCGGCTGCGCGAACCTCCGCGCTCACGGCAACTTCCTGGTCAGCCAAGCGACTTCGCCGTTCTCCTCCATGGAGACGCGGTCCCGGTGGAAGCCGAGCTTCTCCAGCACGCGCAGTGACGGCCCGTTCCAGGTGCCGACCGTCGACCAGAGCCGTTCCCGTCCGGTGGCGGCGGCCGCTTCGAGCACCGCCGCGGCCGCCTCGGTGGCGTACCCGTTCCCGTGCACCCGCTCGAACAGCTCGTACGCGATCTCGGGCTCCTCCAGCGTGGTGCGCCCGATGATCAGCCCGCAGTACCCGATGAAATCACCCTCCTCCCGCCGCTGGATGGGCAGCAGGGCGATCCCCGTCTCCTCGGTGGCGGTCAGAAACCCCGCAATGGCCGCCCGAATCCGCTCGACGGGCGGCTTCCCCTTCCCCCGCTCGGCCAACAGCTCACAGAACTCGTCCGCATCCGCCTCGTCCCACGGCCGCATGATCAGCCGCTCGGTCTCCAGATGGAACGCCATCGTCGCGTAGGTAGTCATGGCCCCACTCTGCCTCATGCATGATCATGCACGGCGGCCAGGCCCTACGCCCACGGATCCGTGATCTCGCGGAGCATCGTGAGGGCCTCGCGGAGGTGCTTCATGCGGCGGGCGCCGAGGTGGGACTGCCATTCCTGTTCCACTTCGGCGACGACCGCGTCCGCCACGCGTTTGGCGGCCCAGGCCTTTTCCGCGACGCAGACCAGGCGGGCGCGTTTGTCGGTGGGGTCCGGGAGGCGGCGGACGTAGCCGGTCTTCTCCAGTTGGTCGACCAGGAAGCCGGCCGTCTGCTTGGTGATCTGGGCCTGGGCGGCGAGGTCCGTCAGGCGGGTGCCGTGGGGGCCGATGCGCTGCATGACGCGCGCCTGGGCCGGGGTGAAGTCGTCGTAGCCCGCCTCCGCGAGTGCCGCGAAGACCCGGTCCTCCAGTGCGCGGTACGGGATGAACAGCAGCAGGCCCGTGTTGAGTCCGTTCTCCGCCGCCATCGTCGGCTCACCCTTCCGGCACCTTGACTCAAGTCAGAGACTCTGACTAATTTGGTCAGAGAAGCTTACCACTTGAGTGGGTGATTCCCGTGACCTATGCCCTGGGGACCGACGAGCTGTGGACGGTCGTCGCACGTGAGCGGACCAGCCTGGCGGAGCTGCTGGAAAGCCTGAGTCCGCAGGAGTGGGAGGCGCCCACCCAGTGCGGTGACTGGCGGGTACGGGACGTGGCCGCGCACGTCACGCTGGGCGCGCGCGCCACCGTCGGCTGGGCGCTGCGCGAGTTCGTCCGCGCCCGCGGCAACTCGGACCGCATGATCCACGACACCGCGGTCCACGAGGCGCAGCGGCCCACCGCCGAGATCGTGGCGAACCTCCGCGGGATCGCCGGTTCCCGGCGCATGGCCCTGGGCACCACGCCCCGCGAGTCCCTGCTGGACATCCTCGTCCACGGCCAGGACATCGCCCTCGCCGTCGGGCGGGACCGCCCGGTCCCCGCGTACGCCGCACGCGACGCGGCCGACCGGGTCTGGACGATGCGCTTCCCGCCCCGCCCGTGGCCGCTGCCGAAGGCGCGCCTGGTGGCCACGGACCTCGACTGGACCCGCGGCGAGGGCGAGGAGATCCGCGGCCCGATCGCGGCCCTCCTCCTCTTCCTGACCGGCCGCCCGGACGCCGTGGCGGGCCGGCTGGAACGCGGTCCCCGGCGGGCGGAGCCCGGACCGGAACCGGAAGCGGAACCCCCGGACGAGATACCTGCGGGTCAGACCGCCTAACGCTCGCGCTGCGAGGACCCCGGCCCGAAGACCTGGCCCTCAGGTCATGTCCTCAGGCCCCCGTGCCCCCAGGCCGTCAGCGGCGGACCAGACAGAGCGGATGCCCCGCGGGATCGGCGTAGACGCGCCAGCCCCGCCCCTCGGAACCGTCGTCCAGTACGGTCGCCCCCAGGGCCAGCACCTGTTCCTGCGCCCGCTCCAGATCCGCGACACCGAAGTCCAGGTGGAACTGCTGCGGATGGGCCGGGTCAGGCCACCGGGGCGGCCGGTAGTCCGCCGACCGCTGGAAGGCGAGCACCAGACCGGACGGCGTGTGCAGCGTCGCCCAGTCTTCGTCGACCGACCACCGCCGGTCCTGCTGATTGACGGTCCCGCCGAGCACCGACCGGTAGAACTCGGCGAGCCCGGCCGGATCCGGACAGTCCAGCACCACGCATTGAAGATCAGCGATCATGCCCGGATCCTAGTGCGGCCACGGCACCGGGCGGCCGTCGCCGGGGTTGGTGCGCTTCCGTCCGGGAAATCGGTGGAGCGTCCCCGGTCGCCCGGTACGGTCCACGTGCAGACGCTTTATGACGGCAACGATGCCTGCATCCCCAGGCAGGACATCGAGGCCAACGAGTTCTGCCTCGGCTGAAGGGGACCTCGCCGTCACCCCTGCGGGTGGAACGGGGCGGTCCAGTGGGCCCAGAGCGGGCCCGCCGGGGGCCGGCCGGGTCCGGTCGCGCACCAGGCTGGTGCGCGACCGGACCCGATGGACGACGAAGGTGGTCGCGCATGCCCCCGTACTCCCCACGGCGCCGGGCCGGACGTGCCTGTGCCCTGAGTGCCGCATCCCTGGCGCTCGTACTCGGACTGCCGGGAGCGGCGGCGGCCGCGCCGGGGGATCTGGACCCCGGCTTCGACGGCGACGGGAAGGTCCTCACGAGCGTGACGGGCTACGAGAACGTCTCGGACCTGGCCGTCCAACCCGACGGCAAGATCATCACCATCGGTGACGGCTACTTCGACGAGACGAGTGGCGACTTCGTGCTGGTGCGCCACAATCCCGACGGCACCCTCGACACCACCTTCGGCGGCGGCGACGGCATCGTCACCACCGACTTCGACACCAACAACGAAGAGGGCCGGGCACTGGCGCTGCAGCCCGACGGCAAGATCATCGCGGTCGGCGGCTCCACCTCGATCGCCGGCAACGGCACCTGGGCGATGGTCCGTTACAACCATGACGGCAGCGTGGACACGGACTTCGGCGACGGCGGCAAGGTGTTCACCGCGTTCGACCCCGACGTGATCCAGACCGCCGACGCGGTGGCGGTGCACTCGGACGGCCGGATCGTCGTCGGCGGCGAGCACTTCGGGATCTGGTCGGTCGCGGCGTACACGCAGGACGGCACACCGGACCCGACGTTCGACGGCGACGGCAAGGTCACCACCGACTTCGGCGGCGGCTGCTGCAACGCGGTGTCCGACCTCGTCATCCAGAGCGACGGCAGGATCGTCGCCGCCGGCCACAGCCCGGCGGGCATCACCCTGGCCCGCTACAACACCAACGGCAGCCTCGACACCGGCTTCGACACCGACGGCAAGGCCACCCCCGGCTTCGGCAGCATCGCCCGCGGCGTGGCCCTGGACAACGTCGGCCGGATCGTCACGGCCGGCCACGACGGCACGGCGTTCGGGCTGGCCCGCTTCACCGCCGCCGGCGCGCTGGACCCGACGTTCGACGGCGACGGCCGGGTGACCACCTCCTTCGGCCCGGGTACGGCGGCGGCCGCGGACCTGGACCTGCAGGCCGACGGGCGGATCGTTGCGGCCGGCTCGTACGAGGGCGACTTCGCGGTCGCCCGGTACAACGCCACCGGCAGTCTCGACACCGGCTTCGGCGGCGACGGCCGGGTGACCACCGACTTCAAGGGCCCCGAGGACGGGGCGACCAGCGTGGCCCTGGACGCCGACGGCAGGATCCTCGCCGGCGGTGTCGCCGGCGACGGCAACATCCTCGACAACGACCGCGCCCTGGCCCGCTACCTCGGCGGCGCCGGCACCGCCCCGCCGGTGGCCGACCTGTCGGTGACGAAGACGGGCACGGCGGCGGTCAGCATCGGCGACCGGGCGACGTACACGGTGACGGTCACCAACTCGGCCTCCTCGACGGCCACCGCGACGGGCGTGACGCTCACGGACACCCTCTCCGGCGCGGGTGGCACCCTGCTCTCGGCCTCGGCCGGCCAGGGCAGCTGCACGGTCACCGCGACGAGCGCGACCTGCAACCTCGGCAACCTGGCCGTCGGCGCGAGCACCACGGTGACGCTCACCGCCGAACCGCGCTCCGTCGGCACGCTGACGGACACCTCCACCGTCACCGGCTCGCCGCAGGACCCGGCCCCGGGCAACAACACCGTGTCCGCGTCGACGTCCGTCAACAACGCCCGAGGGTGCACCATCATCGGCACGAGCAACGCGGACACGCTGACGGGCGGCTTCGGCAACGACGTCGTCTGCGGCCTGAGCGGGAACGACACCGTACGCGCCGGTTACGGCCGCGACACCGTCCACGGCGGCCCCGGCAACGACAACCTCGACGGCGGCTTCGGCGACGACACCCTGGACGGCGGACCGGGCAACGACATCCTCACCGGCTACTACGGCAACGACCGCCTGACCACCACCGACGGCGTCACCGCCAACGACACCGCCAACGGCGGCAGCGGCACCGACACCTGCACCACCGACCCGGGCGACACCCGCATCAGCTGCCCGTAACCGGGCCGGACGGCGCGGCGTACGCACATCACCGCGTACGCCGCGCCCTGCTGCCCGCGCCCTGCTGCCCGCGCCCTGCTGCCCGCTCAGTCGCGCCCGCGCCGCGCGACCCACAGGGCGAGCAGGCACCCCGGAACCGCTACGGCCAGGCAGGCGACGGCCATGTCACGTGTGCCGCCGACCGCCCCCCATCCGGTCACGAGAGACGCCCGGGGAGCTGGTGATGCAGCGGCTGTCGGGACCGACGATGCGCGAGGCGCCGGGCGCGGGCGTGCTCGGCGGCGAGCAGGCGGGCGAGTTGCCGGCCGATCTGCTGCTCCGACTGCACGCCGTCCCGCCCCGGGTCGGGGCCGACCCCGTCCACCGCATCGTGCACCTGGACCTGCACCCGGAGAACGTCTTCCTCACCCCCCAGGGCCCTGTCGTGATCGACTGGGCCACCGCCCGGGAGGCCCCTCCCGGCCTGGACACCGCGATGACCGCGCTGATCCTCACGCAGGCGGCCCTCACGATCCCGGCCGCCGCCGAGGCCGCCCGCACCGTCCTGCCCGCCTTGCTCCGCCAACTGGGCGGCACCGGCGGCATGTTGCTGCTCCCGCAAGCCGGCGTGGTCGCCGCCGACGAGTTCGGGCCCGACCACCCCCGCACGCTCGACACCCGCCACAACCACGCCAACGAGACCGGCGAGGGCGGCGACCACGCCACCGCCCGCGACCTGCACCGGGCCGTCGCGGACGACCGCGCCCGCGTCCTGGGACCGGACCACCCCGACACCCTCGCCAGCCGCCACAGCCACGCGTACGAGACCGGCGAGGAGGGCGATCACGTCACGGCCCGGGACCTCTTCAGGGACCTCGCCGACGACCACGCCCGCGTCCTCGGCCCCGACCATCCCGACACGCTCGTCAACCGCTACCACCACGCGCACCAGACCGCCCGGGCCGGCGACTACACGACGGCGCGCCCCCTCCTCTCCGGGGTCGTGGCCGACTTCGTGCGCGTCCTCGGCGCGGACCACGCGTACACCTCCACCGCCCGGCACCTGTACGACTCCTGGCCCCGCAACTGACCGACGCAACGGACCGACGCAACGGACCAACGGAAAACCGTTCGCGCCCCCACGGGCCGGACCCCGAGACTGGCGGGTCGATCACACCGAACGGTCGGACAGAAGGAGTGGCCCGCGCTGAGGTACAACCGAGACACCCTGCCCCTGCCCGACGACCGGGTGATCCGACTCACCGCCGAGGAGATCCGCAACTGGGACGAATTCGCCCCGGACCGGCACGCGTTCGCCTGGGACGAGGACGAAGACGCCCGGCTCCGCGCGCTGGTCCGCGCGTGGGTGCCGCCCGTGCTCTCCGGTGCGGCCGGCTGGTGGCAGATCGAGCACTGGTGCCAGAGCCAGGTGGACGCGGCCCTGCAGGAACGGTACGGCACCTGGGCCTGGGGTTGGAGCTGGTGCCACCGCGACGGCGGCCCCGTCGGCAGCTGGGTCGACGGGCCGCGTTCGGTGACGACCCCCGACGAGACCGCGGCACGCGTCGTGGCCGCGCTGCTGGAGTGGCGGGACTGGCTGGAGCGGACGGCGCAGCGGTTCGCCGACCTGGCACCGCCACCGGACGCGACGCCCGAGGACCGCAGCCGGCACGTGGAGCGGGCCTGCGTCCGGCTCGTGACCCATGCGCTCGACTCGGGCGCGGAGGGCGGCTGGTACGGCCAGGCGTCGATCGTCCTGGGCTGGTACCTCACGAGCACCGGCATGGACCCGTCCGAAGCCGCACGCGCGGTGCAGCACGCGATCGGCGGCCGGTTCGAGAGCTGGGTCACGCCGGAGCGGACCCTGATCGAATCCGTCGGCGAGGACCTGGCCGTCGGCCTCACCGGCCACGCCCCGTACCGGGACCACCCCGAGCGGGCGGCGCTGGAGGATCTCCATGACCGCCGCTGACAGCCTCGCGGTCTGGCTGCGCGTACGCGGCGAGGTCGACTGGCACCGCGCACCCGCCCTGCGGCAACTCCCGCCCGGCCGCGACGGGTTCCGGTCCTGGTGCGAGGGGCCGGTCCGCCGGCGCGACCCGGTGCGTGCCGCGCGGCTGCTCGCCGCGCACGCCCTGGCCTGCGAGGACGCCGCCCGCCGGGCCCCGCTGGACTTCGCCGTGCTGGCCGGCTGGCAGCGCGAAGTCCTCGCGGCGGAGGCGCCGTTCCGGGCGGGCGACGCCCATGCGAAGGCGGGCCGCGAGCGCTACGGCCTGACCGCTCACACGCGGGCCGATTTCGATGCCTGCCTGCGCGGTGCGACCGGCCCGGGCCTCCCGCTCGCGGCCCGCGCGGCCCGCGCGTACCTCGATGTGGCGTTCTTCCACCCGTTCGCCGACGGCAATGCCCGTGCCGCGCTGCTGGCACTGGTCCACGTCCTGGCCCGGGAGGACATCGTCCTTCCCGAGGTCGGCCCCCTCCAGACCACCCGCTACGCGGACGATCCGGCCGGCGCCGCCGACCTCGCCGTGCTCATCGGGGTGCTCCACCGTTCCGGAACGGGGTCCGCGCCGGGGAGCCGGGCGGGCTGACCGTCTGCTGCGGTCTCACCGTCCGGCGAGCAGCCCCGGCAGTTCGCGCATGTCGTGGAAGACGGTGGTGCCGGGGCCCACGAGACGGGCGGCCGGGGTGGGGCCGCCCGCGTAGGCGAAGGCGCGCATGCCTGCGGCACGGGCGGCGGCGACGCCGGGGCCGCTGTCCTCGACCACCGCGCACGCCGCCGGGTCGACGCCCATCCGGCGGGCGGCGTGCAGGAAGAGATCGGGCGCGGGTTTGCCTCGGGACACCTCGCTCGCGCTGTAGATGCGGCCCGCGAAGTAGTCGTACAGCCCGGTGCGGCCCAGGGTGTGGCGCATCTTCTCGTGGGAACCGCTGGAGGCGACGCAGCTCGGCAGGGTGAGGGCGGCGAGTGCCTCGGGCAGTCCGTCGACCGCGTCGATGCCGGTGTCGACCGCCTCCCGGTGGCGCTGTTTGAGCAGGCGCCACCAGAGCGCGGCCGTCTCGGCGCCGAGCCGCTCGGTGATCTGGTCGAGGATCGACTCCTTGGCGCGCCCGATGAAGCGTTCGACGGCCTCTTCGGCGGTGAGGGGCCAGCCCAGCTCCGCTCCGAGCGCGACCTGGAGGCGTACGGCGAGGCGTTCGGTGTCGACCAGGACGCCGTCGCAGTCGAATATGACGAGTTCGATCGGCCGGGTGGTCATCGTTCCTGCTCCGTGGTCGTGCTCAGCGGGGAGATCTGTCGCTCGAAGAAGGTTTCGAGGACCACCGTGGCCTGGGTGCCGCTGACGCCGTCGATGGCGTAGATGCGGCGCAGCACGTCCTGGAGCTGCTCGGTGGTCCCGGTCCTGACCTTCACCAGCACCGAGGCGCTGCCGGCGATGACGTGCGCCTCCAGGATTTCGGGGAGGGCTGCGAACTCCGGTGCCGAGTCGCCCATCCAGGACGTCGAGTCGACCATCACGTAGGCGAGGACGGCGCCGCCCACGGCCGACGGGTCCACTTCGGCGGTGGTGCGGCGGATGACGCCGCGGTCGCGGAGCTTCCGCACCCGCTCGTGCGCGGCGCCGGCGGACAGGCCGACTGCCTGCCCCAGCGCGGCGTAGGGCCGGGTGGCGTCCTCCTGGAGCTGGGCCAGCAGCGCCCGATCGATGTGATCCACAACTCTCCATTCGAGATCTTCTTGCGATGACCATATCTCATCTTGCAGTGTTCACCTCAAGCCGATTCTGGTTCGGCAGTTGAGGGTTTCTGCGAGGAGTGGATCCTATGAGCAGCGAGCGCACCGGGCTGTACGAGATGCTCGACGACCGGTTCCGCACCGGGCGGTGCATGAACGGTGACGAGGCCCTGGAGGTCCTCTACACCGGCTGCCGCTGGGCCGAGGGGCCGGTCTACGTGCCGGCCTGGCGCCAGGTGGTCTGGAGCGACATCCCCAACGACCGGATGCTCCGCTGGGACGAGGAGACCGGGGCGGTCGGCGTCTTCCGCCGGTCCGCCGGCCACACGAACGGCAACACCCTCGACCGCGAGGGCCGGCTGGTCACCTGCGAACAGGGCAACCGGCGGGTGACCCGGACCGAGCACGACGGCACCGTGACCGTGCTCGCCGACCGCTGGCAGGGCAAGCGCCTGAACAGCCCGAACGACGCGACCGTGAAGTCCGACGGCTCCATCTGGTTCTCCGACCCGGACTTCGGCATCACCAGCGACTACGAGGGCTACCGCGCCGAGAGCGAGATCGGCTCCAACAACGTCTACCGCATCGACCCGGCGACGGGCGAGGTGCGGCTGGTCGCGGACTGCTTCGGCGCGCCGAACGGGCTGGTCTTCTCGCCCGACGAGCGGCAGCTGTTCGTCTCCGACACCCGCGCGGGCGTCCTGCGGGTCTTCGACGTGATCGACGGGGACACCCTGTCCGAGGGCACGGTCTTCGCCGAGGCCGGGGCCCGCGGGAAGGCCCGGTTCGACAACCTCCGCTTCGACGACGGCGGCCGGCTCTGGGTCGCCGCGATGGACGACGGCGTGCACTGCTACGACCCCGACGGCACGCTCATCGGCCGCCTCGACATCCCCGAGACCGTCGCCAACATCTCCTGGGGCGGCGCCAAGCGCAACCGTCTCTTCATCACCGCGGAGACCAGCCTGTACTCGGTGGTCATGGGCGTCACCGGCACCCACCCGACGGGACCGGGCCGACGGCCCTGGCCGGTGCCCGCCGCCCGGTGAGACCCCGCCCGGGGCCCGTGTGATGAGGTGGGCGGCATGACCGATTCCGAGATCGAGACGATCACGATCCCCGAGCACCTGCACGGCTACAGCGGGGTGGCCTTCGGCGGCTACGTGGCGGGCGTGCTGGCCGGGCGGGCCGCGGCGAAGGACGTACGCGTGGACTTCCGGCGGCCGGTCCCGACCGGACAGCCGGTCCGGCTCGCGGTGACGGCCGACGGCGGGTGCTCCCTGACCGGCGGCGCGCAGGAGCTGCTGGCGGCCGCCGTGCCCGTCGGCTCCGCCGCGGGCGCGGTGGAGATCCCGCGGGCGCCGTCCTGGGCGGAGGCCGAAGCGGCCGCCGCAGCCTACCGGGCGGCGCCCCCGGACGGGCAGACCGACTGCTTCGGCTGCGGTCTCGACCGCACGCCCGCGACCGGCCTGCGTCAGCACTGCGGTGCGGTGCCCGGGCGGGCGCTGGTCGCCACCGCCTGGACGCCGGGCACCGAACTCGCCGGTCCGGAGGGCCTGTTGCCGCCGGAGCTGGTCTGGGGCGCCCTGGACTGCCCCGGCAACGCCGCCGGGCGCCTGCTCGACGGACGCCCGGCCGGCGCGGTCACGGCCGCCCTCGCCGCCCGCCTGCTGCGCCCGGTCCACGCGGGCGAACGCCTGATCTCCTTTTCCTGGATGCTGACTTCGGCGGAACGCAAGTACGGGGTGGGCACGGCCGTCACCACCGCCGACGGCGAACTCTGCGCCACGGCCGAAGCGTTGTGGGTGGTACCGCGTACCGCGCACTGAACGGTTCACCCCCGCGGTGCCGCCGACCGCCCGCCGCGCGCCGTGTGACCGCCCCCGCGAACCGGGCAGACCGGGTGTGACGGGGGCGGCTGCCGTCCCCGCGCTGGGAGCGCCATGAGCATCGTGATCCCGGACGGCTTCTGCTGCCCGTTCCCCCTGGAGATCAACCCGTACACGGGCCGGGTCGCCGGCCGGATGTGGCGGTGGATCGAGCGGGAGGGCCTGGCGCCCACCGCAGCGGCCCGGGAACGGGCCCGGCGTTCGGGCATCGACCTGGCCTGCTCCTTCACCTGGCCGCGGGCGGACCCGGAGACCTTCTTCGAGGGCGTTCGGTGGATGTTCCTGTTCTTCCGCTTCGACGACCAGCTGGAGGAGGGCGCGCTCCGCGGCGATCCGGACGGGGTCCGCCGGGCGGTGGACGAGCTGGTGGGGATCCTGCGGGGAGAGCGCCGCCCCGGCGGCAGCGCGCTCGCCCAAGCCCTTGGCCGCACCTGGGAGTTCACTCGCCGGCAGAACCGTCCGCAGGACTGGCTGGACACGTTCTGCGGCCACTACTGCGAGCTGCTGCTGTCGTACGCGGACCAGTCCCGCTACGAGTACGTCCCCGGCCGCCGCGACGAGCTGGGCATGGCCGACTGGGAGGACTGGCGCGAGATCAGCTTCGGCATGGACTGGTGCTACGACCACATGGAAGCCGCGCTCGGCACGTTCCTCCCTCAGGAGGTCCGCCGGCTGCCGTCGATGCTGCGGCTGCGGCGCGCGGCGTCACTCCACATGGGCATGCTCAACGACGTCTTCTCCGTGCCGCGCGAGAGCTTCCAGGAGCGCCGTTTCAACAGCATCGCCCTCATCCGGCGGGACCGGAACTGCAGCGCGCAGGAGGCCGTGGACGCGGTCGCGGGCATCCTCGTCGAGCGGATCGCGCAGTTCCACGCGGCCCGCCAGGATCTGCTGGACGACCTCGCCGTACGGGGTGCGAGCGGCGAGGTACGGGCGGCGGCCGAGGCGTTCGTGCACAACGTCGCCACGATGATCCGCGGCAATCACGACTGGCACTACCTCGTCATGCGCTACGACACCGACGACGTCGCCGGCCCGACCGGCCCGTACCGCTACCCGGACGACCTCGGCGGGGCCGCATCCGGTCCCTCCGGCGCCTGAGGACCGGGCTCCGGGGCGGAGCCCGCGCGAACAGCCCGCACGAAGAGACCGTTCAACCCGGCTGCCAGGGGAGGCCGTTTAGCAGCCCATCGACCACGTGTGGGAGTCGCCGACGTCGTTGGCCGCGGCGTTGTGGCCGACCTCCTGACCGGGTGCGAGGCAGATGGACATGCCGCCGGACTGGCCCGAGCTGCGGTAGACCTGCACGTGGTCCTTGATGCCGGGGCCGGAGATGCCGTGGTTGGCCCAGGAGGAGTCCTCGTCGGCGATCCAGCTCTCCCACCAGCCGTCGTCACCCGACCAATTGGCGCGCTGCCCGGCGAAGTTGGCGTCCGTCCACACGCAGAAGTGGCCGCTGGGGCACTCCGCCGCACCCGCCGGGGCGGCTGCGGCGGCGGTGGCGAGGGCCAGGAGCGCCGCTGCGGCGTACGTGAGCAGGGTCTTCTTCTTGGCCTGGATCATCAGGTTCCTTTCGCGCGGTCGGCGGCAGTGGTGCTGGTGCGCACGGCCGCCAGTACGGCGGTCGCGCGCTGTGCTGCGCGGGCGCGCAGCCGTTCGTGGGCGGCGATCTGCTCGCCGTGCGCGGCCCGGACCTCGGCCGCGAGGACGCCCTCCCGGCGGGCCCGCACCTGCGGGAGTCCGCTCGCGCGGATGCAGCCGGCGTCACCCTCGGCGCACGCCCGCCCCCGGGCGAGGGCGGCAGCGTACGCGGGGTCCTCGCCGAGCCGCTGCTCGGTCAGGGGGCGGAGGTTGTTGACCGTGACCGAGGCTTCGAACCAGGCGGCCTGGTCCCCGTACAACTGCTGCTGGGCCCGGGCGAGGCAGCCGTCGGTGTGCGCGCGGACCGTGTACCCGGTGGGCAGGGTGAGCGACAGTTCGGCCGGTCCGGTGCCGAAGAGTGCGGCGGTCACCCGCCGCTCCTGCCCGGGCGGGAGCTTCCGCCCGGGCTCCGGCGGGGTGAGGTCCCGGGCCGCGAGGCATTCGTCGGTCAGCCGCAGGGTGGCGGCCTTGATGAGGTCGTCCCGAGCAGCGCCGTCCGGCCGGTGACCCGGGGCGCACCCGGCCAGCACGAGCGCGCCGCACAGGATGGCCGCGCCGGGGAGCAGCCGCGATCCCGGCGCGTGCCCGCGGGTGCTGCGGTGTCCCGGATGCCCCATGCCGTCCGCTCTCGTGGGGGGTGATCAACTAGCGCACTCACCCCACCACTTGGCGTGGCCCCTGCGCAGCCACCATCCGGGTGATCACCGCCGTGCCGGACCGGGTACCGGACCAGGGACCGGACCGGGCCGAGATGGCGTGACGCACCTCGGCACGTCCCGGCCCAGCACGCCCGCCTCCACACGATCAACCACTCGGACGGGTGAACTACCGCATACAGCAACGCCCGTTGGGCAGACAGGCCTGGATGTCGTGAAGATCCAAGGGGTGGGCGTGACCGAGCGTGAAAAGGGCGGCCAGGGTGCCGCCATCGGGGCGGAGGACGCGGTCCTGCTGGTGGCGGGAGCGGTGGACCTGGTGCTGGAGCAGGCCGAAGGGGCACTGCGGCGAGCCCGCGCGCTGCTGGGCCGTTCGGACCTGCTGGACCTGGCCATGGACGCCCGGGACGACCTGATCGCACGGGGCCGCAACAGCGGCCTGCACACCCCCCGCTTCGCCGGCGCCGACCCGCACCTGGAGGAACTGGCCCGGCGCGCCCGCCGACGGGCCGAACAGGCCGCGGCCGGCGGTACGGCGCAGGGCCCGGCCGGGTCGGGACACGGTGCCGGGTGACCGCCCCGGCCGCCGCCGCACCGGAATCGGCGCCCCCGCACCCCGGTGACCCCGGCCCGCCGGCCCTCCGCCACCGCATCGACCGGGCCCTGGCGGATTTCGTCGAGCGGGAGAGCGCGCTGCTGGAGGACATCGACCCCGACCTGTCCGTCGTGGCGGCACAGCTCCGCCGTACCACCGGCACCGGGAAACGCCTGCGGGCCGCGTTCTGCTACTGGGGCTGGCGCGGCGCAGGCCGGGACGACGGCGAGGACATCGTGCGTGCCGCCGCCGCACTGGAACTCGTACACGCCGCAGCCTGCGTCCACGACGACCTGATCGACCGCAGCGCCCTGCGGCACGGCCGGGACACCGCGCACCGCTCGCTGGCCGACAACCGGCCCGGCACCGGCCGCGCACTGGCGCTGCTCGTCGGCGACCTGCTCATCTCCTGGTCCGGGCAGCTGTTCACCGAGTGCGGGCTGCCGGCCGCCTACCTCAACCGGGCCCGGCCGCTGTGGGCCACGCTGGCACGGGAGTTGGTGGCCGGCGAGTGCCTGGAAGTACTGCGCACCCGCCGGCGGGACGCGCTGCCTCCGGACCCCGCACGGTCGCTCCAGGTGATCCGCTACAAGACCGCCAAGTACACGGTGGAGCACCCGTTGCAGATCGGCGGCCTGCTCGCCGGGGCACCACCCGCGCTCCTGACCGCTTTCAGCGCGTACGGCGTACCCCTCGGCGAGGCCTTCCAGCTGCGCGACGACCTGCTGGGCGTGTACGGCACCCCGGAGACGACCGGCAAGTCGAACCTGGACGACCTCACCGGCGCCAGACCCACCGTCCTGCTCGCCCTCACCCTCGCCGCCGCCACCGGCTCCGAACGCGCCGAACTGCACGCCGCGCTCGACCGACCAGAGCCCGGCGCAGCCGAGTTGGAGTACTTCCGCAAGCTCGCCGACGCGACCGGCGCCCGCCGCGGAGTCGAGGAACTGATCGCGGCACGCGCCGCCCGTGCCACCGCCGCCGTCACCGCCGCCCACGCTGACCGCCTGCTGACCACGGACGCGGCCGAGGCCCTGCACGCACTGGCCGCCCGGTGCCTCACCCGCACCGCCTGACCGCCGTACCCACCCGTCTTCCTGCTCCGAGTGAGGAAAGCCGCGCATGACCACCACCGAGGCGACCGGTCCCGCACCCGCGCCGCGCTACACCGAGGACCGGCTCGACGCGCTGCGCCTGCTGGGCGACGAGCTCGCCGACGCCACCGTCGCGGAACTGTTCGCCCGCGGTGAGGCGGGCCGCTTCAACACGCTGATGCGCTGGTTCGCCACTGCCGGCCAGGACCTGCCGGAGGGCCTGCCGGACGTGGCCCGCGACTACCTGGAGGCGACCGCGATGCCGCCGTCCTGGGTGGACTGGGGCGAGATGGAGCGGGCCCGGCTGTTCTTCATCGACAACAACGTCCACATCTCCACCGCCCTGTCCTTCGCCTCCATGCCCGCCTGCTACGTCGTCCCGCACGTGGCGAAACTCCTCAGCGCCACCCACTCCCTCGACTACCCGTCCCGGCGCATGGCGGAGACCGGGCAGTTCACGGTCTACCTGATGCAGCCTGGGGCCTTCGAGGCAGGCAGCCGCTTCATCCCGGCGGCGCAGAAGGTCCGGCTGCTGCACGCCGCGATCCGCCACCACCTGGGGCGCGATGACCGCTGGGACGTACCGGCGCTGGGCGTGCCGATCTGTCAGGAGGACATGATCGGCGGTCAGATGATGTTCTCGATCCAGGTGCTGGACGCCCTGCACCGCCTGGGCATCCACATGTCGAACGAGGGCGCCGACGCCTACTTCTACGCCTGGCGGGTGGTGGGCGCCATGCTCGGCATCGACCTGGCGCACATGCCCGCCGACCTGGCACAAGCACGCGCCTTCTCCGACCTCTACATGGCCCGCCACATGGGCCCCTCCCCCGAGGGCGTACGGCTGACCCGGCAGCTCGTCGACCTGTACGAAGAGGTCGTGCCGGGCACGCTGTTCGACCCGGTGGTCCCCGCCATGATCCGCTTCCTGGTCGGCAACACCGCGGCCGACTGGCTCGACGTGCCGCGCTCGCGGACCTGGGACACCGCCGTCCGGATGGCGCCCGCAGTGCTGGGCGTACTGGAGACCATCGAGGACCGCTCACCGTTCGGGGCGTGGGCCCTGGACCGCCTCGGCCACTACACCACCGTCTTCGAACTGAGCGCGCTGACCCGCGGCCGCGTGATGCAGTACGCGATCCCGGAGGAGCTGAAAGGCGAGTACGGCGTGACCTCGGCCAAGGCCCGGCTGGACCGGTGGACCCCACCGCCGGTCACCCCTGAACGGGCCACGGGCGGCTGACCCCTCCGCAGCGTGCGGGTGACCGGCCGTGCCGCCCGCCCCGGCGGGCGGGGCCGCCGCAGTAGAACGGTCGGCGGAGCCACCCACCACGACCGCCGATCCGGGGCCGCTGCTACGCGCGGGCGATCCTCACGTACGAGTGGCCGGCCATGAGCGAGACCGGCGAGAAGGCGCGCGAGGCGTCGGTGTGGTCCGGTGACTTCCGCCGCCACTTCAAGGAGCTGTCCCGCAAGGACGACGGCACGTCCGCCCTGCTGGTCGAGGCGGACGACGAACGGTCCGTGGCCCGCCAGGCGAGGCTCGCCGAGGCGACGCCGACGATCCCGCGCATCGTGTACTGGTTCATGGTCGCCTCCCCGGCGGCCACCATCGGCGGCTTCGCCTTCGGCCTCCCCCGCAGACGCGGCGCCTCCCACTTCGTCCCGCTCTTCGTCCTGGCCGGCCTGTTCACCGGCTCCCTCCTCCTCATCGAGGACATCGACAAACCGTTCTCCGGCCAGATCCGCATCACGAACAGCGACATGGCCGCCACCGCAGCCGACATCGCCGAAGACTTCACCGAAGACCACCCGGGCCGCTCCCTGCCCTGCGACGCGACGGGCCTGCGCCTCCGGACGTGAAGGGCACCGGCGGCTCAGCCCGGCGGGATGTTCCTGTTGTGGTGGAAGGTGTTGTCGGGGTCGTACTTGGCCTTGGTCTCGGCGAGCCGTCGGTGGTGCTGCTCGCCGTAGGCCGCGTGGACCCGCCCGGGGCCGTCGTCGGCGTCGAGGAAGTTGACGTAGACGCCGGGCGCCCGGTGCGGCCGGAGGGACTGGAGGAAGCGGCGTGCCCACGCCGTCTCGGGCGCGGCCCGGGCAGCGGACTCGCCGGGGAGCCACGCGGCGTCGATGACGATGTTGTGCACGGTGGCCCGGCCGGCGAAGGCGGTGGCGTCGTGCGGGACCCGGGCCACGGCGCCGCCGAGGTGGAACATGGCCACGTACGAGCGGGGCGAGCGGGCCCGGTACGCGTGGTCGGCGATGACGGCGATCGCGTCGTCGGAGAGGCCGGTCAGGTCGGTGGCCTTCCAGTAGTAGTGCCAGCCGTGCGGGGTGGTGTCGTCGAGACCGGCCTGGAAGGCGGCGTACGGGGTGGGGCCGAGCAGATCCAGCAGCGGCGCCCGGAACCGGCGCAGGGCGCGTACCGCGCGCTCGCCGTCCGCGACGGGACCCGCGTGGCAGCAGGCGATCGCGACGGCGGGCCGCCAGTGCAGTTCCGCAGGCACGACCGGAAGCGGTGGGACGGTACCGAGCCGGACCACGGTGCCCAGCTCGTCGGGGGCCGCGGCGGCGAACTCCCGGTAGAAGCGGAGCACGTCGGCGGTGTCCTCGGCCGGCCAGAAGACGGGGCCGGCCAGGACGGTCGGACCGACCGGGTGCAGCGCGAACCGGAACAGGGTGACCACGCCGAAGTTGCCGCCGCCGCCCCGGAGCGCCCAGAACAGGTCCCGTTAGTGGCGCTGTGGTCGATGTGCAACGTGCTGCGCAAGGACCGACTGCCGGACCGGCGGGTGGTGATCCGCTTCGACTTCGCCCATGTCACGCCGATGTCCCGCACTCTCCCGACGACTTGACCGGCACGCCGGGTGAGCGCAGCGCCCAGCGCCCAGCGCCCAGCGCCCAGCGCCCAGCGCCCAGCGCCCAGGAACGCTACGCCCACGCGGTCGCGTCGTACACCGCGTCGCAGTGCGGATCGGTCGCCGCCACCCGGAGCGCCTCAAGGCTCTCGGGTGCGTTCAGCAGCGCAATGATCTTGGTGGAGGCCCACCAGCCCACCGGGCGCAAGGCCCCCGGCTCGGCACCGTCCGCGCCGGCCGGCTCGGCCGTCGCCACGTCGATCCCCACGGTTCCCCGGTCCGGCAGGTCGAGGTACAGCCGGACCACACCGCGCTCGCGCAGGTCGAAGCCGGTGAGCCGGTAGAGGTCCGGGGCCACGGTGCCGGCGGGAGCGTGCCAGTACGGGTCCCCGACGAGGTCGGCCACGACGTAGTCCAGCCCGTCGTCCGCGGTCACCTCCACCGCTTCGGGCAGCACCCCGGCGGCCGCCAGCTCGTCGGCCCCCACCACTCCCGCCGCGCCGCCTTCGGCCACCCACTGCGCCGCCCCCCGCAGCGCCCCCACGTACCACCAGCTCCCCAGCGAGGCCGGTGCGACCCCCGGCCGGTACGGCAGCTCGACCTCCACCTTCCGGCCCGCACCGTCCCCCAGCCGCACCCGCACGACGCCCGCCCCCGGCAGAAATCCGCGAACCCGCCACCCCGTCCCGGGAAGCGGCACGCCGACGAACCGTCGCAACGCCAGCAGGACCTCCACCGCCTTTCGTTCCATTGCGTCGTGCTTCCTTTCCCGGCCGGGTGTCGTGGGTGCCGTATGGATCAGAGCTGGTTGACCCAGTCGGGGCAGAGGGTCTGCCCGCGGCAGAATGCGGTGACGGTCCCGATGGGCCGCCCGTCCGGCGTGTTCCGGCCGTTCGGACCGCGGCCGCCGCGCTCGGCGACACTCGTGATGGTCATGCGGACGGACCCGCCGCTCGTGATGACGCCGTCGTACTCGGCCCGGTCTCCCGTCACGCGGTCGGCATTGCCGTTGTACGGCGCGTTGATCGCTTTCTGCGTGCACATGTTGTGCTTCGTGCACGTGTGCGCGAAACCGAAGTCGTCGGTGCCCCGGCGCGTGGGGATGTCGTTGTGGTCCCAGTCCAGGGCGGACCAGTAGATGTGGTGCCAGGGGATGCTGGGGTCCGAGGCGGAGCGCCTGGCGGCGGTGGTGCCGCCACCGGACGGAAGCGGTACCTGCTGGGCGATCGCCTGCTCGGTGCCGTAGCGCGCCACGTACGCGTCGTTGGACATGACCTCGACGTCCGCCGGAATCCCCCCTCCGCCGGCACGGGCCTCGACCGCCTGCACACCGCCTCCCGTACCGAGTACGGCGACGGCAGCGGCGGCGGCGGCGGGGAGCAATGCGAGCGACAACGTCGTCAGGCGCATGGGGCCGGCCCTTCGGTGAGGACGATACGAGTACGCAGAGCCAACCAGGCGGGCGCCGCTCAGCCGGGGAACCTTCACGCGAGACGACCCGTTCGGGGTAGCCGGGCCAGGCTCTGCCGAGCGGCGTCCGGCGTGGCGTCGAGTGCGCGTCGTCCGGCCGGGTGGCAGGGTGAAGGCCGCGATGCGCGGTGGCGCTGCCGGGCCGGCCGCCGGGGCCCGACGGGGTCGGCGGAGACCCGGACGCCGAGGGGTCTGCGCGCCGCGACCCGCTGTCCGTGCCGGTCCGGTCGAGGGCCGGAGGAGGAGGCATGATGCCGCGCCGGGAGGGTGAGGGGGTGCCGGGCGGGCGGGAGAGGCCGTTCCTGCAGAAGCCGCAGGGTGTGGTTTCCGTCGTCGGAGGGGTGGTCGCGATCGTGGCCGCGGTCCTGGCCATGGTCTTCGACCTGTTCCCGGGGTGCGAGCCCCGGCCGCCGCAGCCGAAGCTCGAGCTTTCCGTCGTGGACGTCGCCCGGGAGAAGGACATCGTCGCCGACTGGACCGTGGACGACGAGCCGCAGCCGGCCATGAAGGACTGGTCGTCGTCGGTGCTGTCGATCGCCCTGCGCAACCGCTCCGACGACGAGGTGATGCTGACGGACGCGGATTTCGCGATCGAGTCGGTCACGCAGCTCGGCTGCCCCTACGGGGCGGGCGCATCGATCGTCACGGCCCGGTACGACATCAAGGTTCCGCCCGGCTTCACGCCGCCGGACACCCTCACCCGCCGCGTACCGCACGAGGTACCGGCGCACGGCACCGAGCGCATCGGCTTCACCATCGGCCCCGAGGTCCAGCCGGCGGGAGCCCTGCCGACGGTCTACACCTTCACGGTCACCCTCGCCGGGGACGACGGGTCCCGCCTGACCACCGACCGCGTGGTCTTCATGAACCCGCAGCACACGGAGGCGGTCCTCGAAGCCGCGGCGAACGCCGTGCAGCACGGCACGGGCCCCACCACGCCGAAGTGCGTGCGGGAGCAAGCGCGCAAGGCCCGTGAGCTGGCCGGGAGTGCCAGGCTCGTCGCCCCCGAGCTGAAGGAGTACAGCAAGGCACTGAACAAGATCGCCGGCGGCCCGTGACCCGGGGGCGCAGGAGCGGAGGAAGCGACCCGGCTAGACTTGCAGAGTTATGCAATTCGTAAGGTCGGGTCGGGCGGCAGAGGGAGGCTTCGTGAGCGGCAGCAACCGGGACGCGGACGAGGGCTGGAAGGAGAAGGGCGTCGCGCTGCGCGCGTTCTTCTACATCTTCGGCACGCACCTGTTCGCCGGCTTCATCTGGCTGCTGTTCTACATCGGCGAGCACGCTCACAAGTAGCCGGCCCGGCGGCTCCCTACCGGGAGGCCGCGCGCAGCCCCGCCAGGAGTTCCGCCTGGCCCTGGAGGACGCCGGTGAGGATGCCGCGGGCGACGCGCATGAGTTCGGCGATGTCGTCGCTGGTCAGCCGGTAGTAGACGGTGGATCCCTCGCGGCGGGTGACCACCAGGTTCGCCTTGCGCAGGACGGCGAGCTGCTGGGACAGGGCCGCCGGCTCGACGCCGACCTCAGGGAGCATCTCGGCGACCGCGTGCTCGCGGATGCTGAGCAGTTCGAGCACGCGGATGCGCACGGGGTGGCCGAGGGTTTTGAAGAACTCCGCCTTCAGCTGGTACAGCGGCGGATCCAGCGGGGCGGTACCGGACGCCTTGGCCGTCTTGTCTGCACGCGTCCTCGGCACCTGATCCACCCGTGGCTTCCTCTTCGAAGAGCGGCTCGCGACGCCCGTTCCACCTGTCGTTGACCTCCACAATTGCAGATTCCTGCAAGTGGTGGACACCCGCGGTCCCGATCGGGCCGCTTCTCGCCGCCGGCGCCGGGTTCAGCCGACGGGTCGGCGCGCCACCGGACCGTCCTGCCGCGGGCCGGGGAGGACCGCCGGGCCGTGAGCGGCCAGCGCGGCGGCCAGGTCCGGGTGGACGGGGATCTCGGGTCCGGTGCCGCTGGGGACGAGGGAGCCGTCGGCGGGGATCGCCGCGAGTTCCAGGCGCCGTCCCGCGCCCGCCAGCCGGCGGGCCGCGTCCGCGACGGCGAGCTGCCCGCCGGGTGACCAGCCCAGCAGGCCGGTCAGGTCCACGATGACCGGGCCGGAGCCGCGGGCCAGGGTCCAGCCGACCGCGCCGACGAACCGGTCGATGGCCTCCATGCCGAGGTGGCCGGTCAGCGTGAGCACGCCCACGTGTCCGTGGTCGGTGTACTTCCACTCGATCGTCAACGTCTTCGTCTTCCTGGTCGCGACAGGGGCAGGGCCAAGGGCAAGGGCAGTGACAGGGCGATACGGCGGTCCCGGGGCGGGCCGTCCGCGTCCTGCGTCGGTGCGACGGCCGTCACCGGCCCTCCGGGACGCGGGGCCGGGCCAGCCGGAACCCGGTGACGGACTGCGGGGTCATGCGCAGCAGGGTGTCGTGCGGGCCGTGGGCCCAGCCGGGCAGCGTGCGCCGGTAGTGGGCGGCCTCGTCGCGGTCGGTGACGGGGTCGGCGGGGCCGTGCGCGGTGACCGTCCAGCCGATGCCGTCCGGGTGCCGGACGTCCTCGCAGTGGTACGTCAGGACGGTGCGGGAGAGCACGACCAGCGGCTGCACGGGCGCGCGGACGATCAGCCGGCCGTGTTCCAGGACGTGGCAGGCCGGCCGTACCACGGCCTGCTCGCGCTGGACGTACACGAGGTGGCCGGCGCCGGCCCCTTCGAGGAGCCACAGCGCTTCGGTGCCGGACATCTCCAGCATCATCCGCTCGGCGGGAACAGTCATCGGCCGGCCTTCCGGGAATGGTGCGGGTGGTGCGAGTGGTGCGGGTGGTGCAGCGCGCGGCGGGCCGGAACGAGTCCGTCCTGCTCCAGGAGGCTGCGCGCGGCCTCGATCGCCTCGGGGGTGGTGGCGTAGGCCTGGAACTCGTGAGGCTCACGGAACGCGTGGACCTCGTGGACATCCTGGCGGTCCGGGTGTCCGCGGTGTGCCGGCTGCCCGGCGGGCCCCTCCCCCACGGGCAGCGGCTGCAGTGCTCCGACCGAAGTGAGGACCTGACGCTGGCCGGGTCGGATCCCCGAGGCCAGTACGGTGATGCCCCGCCTGTGCAGCTTCTCCACGACGTCCTTGAGGACGAGGGCCCCGGTGGCGTCCATGGTCGTGATCCTCGACATCCGCAGGATCACCACCCGTACGTCGGCCACCTCGGCGAGTTCCAGCAGGAAGCGGTGGGCGCCGGCGAAGAACACCGGGCCGTCGATGCGGTAGGCGACGATGTGCTCGGCGAGCAGGGCGTGCTCCTCGGCGCTGTGCTCCCCTGGCAGGTCGGGGCGGAAGTCGACCTGGTCGAGGCGGGCCTGCCGGGCGACCGCGCGCAGCGCGAGTGCCCCGGCCACCGCCAGGCCGATGATCACCGCGTAGACGAGGTCCAGGACGAGGGTCGCGGCGGCGGTCAGGACGAGGACCAGTGCGTCGGCGCGGGTCGCCCGGGCCATGGCCCTGAGGGAGCCGACTTCCACCATCCGGACCGCGGTCGCCAGGAGGACTCCGGCCAGCGCCGCCAGCGGGATCCGGGAGACCAGCGGCGCGGCGGCGAACACGATCACGCCCAGCACCACCGCATGGGTGAGCGCCGCGAGCCGGGAGGTCGCGCCGGTGCGCACGTTCACGGCGGTACGGGCTATCGCCGCGGTCGCGGGGACCCCGCCGAACAGCGGGGCGGCCAGGTTCGCCACGCCCTGCCCGAACAGCTCCCGGTCCGGGTCGTGCTTCTGCCCGACCGTCATGCCGTCGGCGACGGTCGCCGACAGCAGCGACTCCAGGGCGGCGAGGGCGGCCACCGCGACCGCGGGGGCCAGCAGCGAGCCCACCGTCGACAGGTCGAGGAAGGCCAGCGAGGGGGCCGGAAGCCCGGCCGGCAACGTGCCGATGAGCGCGGCGCCGTGGAGGGGGAAGAGCTGGACCACGAGCGTCGCGGCGATCACGGCGACGATCGAGAACGGCACGGTCGGCAGTCGGCGCGCGCCGGCGAGCATCACCGCCGCCACGCCGGCGGAGAGGCCGAGCGCGGTCCAGTTCGGCGCGGCGACGAAGTCGGCGGTCGCCCGCCAGGCCACCGTCAGGACCTTCTCGCCTTCCGGTCTGTCCACGCCGAGGGCGTTCGGGACCTGCTGGAGGCCGATCACGCACGCGATGCCGAGGGTGAAGCCCTCGACGACCGGAGCGGGCACGTAGGCCATGTACCGGCCGGCCTTCAGCAGGGCGAGCGCGATGAGCAGCACACCGGCGAGCAGCCCGACGGTGAGCACGCCGCCGGGTCCGTACCGGGCGACGATGGGGACCAGGACGACGGTCATCGCGCCGGTGGGGCCCGACACCTGGAGGTTCGACCCGCCCAGCAGCGCGGCGAGCGCGCCGGCCACCACCGCGGTCGCGAGCCCGGCCTCCGCACCCAGTCCGGAGGAGACCCCGAAGCCGAGCGCGAGCGGCAGCGCGACGATCGCCACGGTCAGCCCGGCCAGCAGGTCCCGGCGCGGGGCGCGGGCCATCACCGCGAAATCGGCGCGGACGGGCAGCACCGACCGCAGCAGCTTCAGCACCACGCTCCTCCACTCTCCTGTCACGGAAACTCAGCGACATAAGGTGATGGGTGAGTTCGAAGGGCGAATGAACGTCCTGGCCGGCCTACCGCCCCGCCAGGTCCGCCGCGAGCTCGTCGCGCCAGCGCAGGGACAGGCGCCGGCTGAGGATCAGCTCCGCCGCCTCCGGGAGGGGCAGCAGCGCGAACGCGCGCAGCGCCCCCGCCGCCGAGTCCCGTATCCCCCACGCGGACACGTCGGCCGCGGTCACGGGCGCCGGCTCCGCATCGTGCCGGGCTTCGTACAGCAGCCCCCGTGCCGCCCGGGCCTCCGCCGAGAGCCTGCGTATCCGGAGGTCGAGCGCGCCGTCGGCGCCGAGGTCCACGGGTTCGTTCCGGGCCGTCCGCTCGAGCGCGTGCGCCATCTCCGGGTAGGTGCCGATGCCGGTCTCGGCGGCCAGCCGGGCGAGCTGCGCCGCCATCGCGGACCGCAGCCGCTCCGGCGGTGTGCGGTCGACGAGCCCGGCGAGGTCCACCTCGCGCACCTCGGAGACCGGGTGTCCCGTCGGCCGTATGTCGTCGAGGACCGGCAGCAGCAGCGCGCTCGCCAGCGGCTCGTCACCGTCGCCGGCCGGGTCCCAGTGGATTCCGTACTCCTCCGCCAGAGCCGCCAGCAGCCGGGCGTAGGCCGCGGTCGAACCGGGCCAGGGATCGGCGCCCACCTGCTGCCACTCCTGTCCGTCGGGTCCGGTCACGTAGTCCTCGCGGGGCGACTCGACCCGGCGGGCCGCCTCGGGCCGCGCCACACCGTCGTCGACGACGGTGACGTGCACCTCGGGCCCCTCCTTCGTCAGCCGCACCGCCCGGGTCCCCCGGGACAGCCTGCGCAGCACCTCCGGGCGGCCGAACTGGGCGTCACCGCCCTCCTGAATGGCGTACGACCACCCGTCACCGCACACCCCGGCCCGGACCAGCGGCCGGTACGCCGCCCAGGGCGCGGCGGCGGCCAGCCGGGCCTGCTCCCTGCTGCGCAGTCCGGCGGTCGCGGGCACCGCGCCCAGCCGGTCGAGCAGTTCCCCGGGCGTGAGGCCCGCCACGAACACCACGTCCGGCTGCGGGGGCGGTTCCTCAGCGGCGGCCGGGGCTCCGAACGTTCCGAACGCACCGAAGGAGAGGACGGCGTACTGTCCGTCGGCAAACTCGACGGTCGGAGCCGCTCCGGATGCCGGCGCGGGGACCGGCGCGACCACCGGCTCGGCGGCCTCGGCGGCCAGCCCGAGCGGCGAGACGGGGTCGGATATGACCGTCGTCCCGTCATCCCAGATCAGCCGGCCTTCGTACGCGAGGGGTGTACGCCCGTCGAAGGGCGTGCCGTTCTCCAGGGCAGTGGCGAAGTCGGCGAGGACTTCGCGCAGTTCCCGCCACGGGGTGAAGGACGGTGCGTCCTCGTCGAAGTACCGGCCGACCCGGCCTCGGTGCGGGCCGGGTCGGGTGGCGAGGAAGAGTCCGTCGGAGGACTGCCAGCCGATGCCGAGGGTGATCAGGAGGCGTTCGTGCGGCCAGTAGGCGTGCTGGTCGCGCTCCTCCTCGTCGAATTCGGCCTCGTCATCGGTGAGGTCCTCGGCGACGTCCCGCAGGAACTCGGTGCTCCGGACCAGGTCCTCTATGCCGGACAGCGGCCCGTAGTAGCCGAGCGTCAAGGTCCCGTCCTGGAGTTGTACGCCGTCGTGTCGCAGCAGCGACTCCTTCAGGTCGGCGGGGAACGTCAGCCCGAGGCGTCGTTCGGCCGCCGCGATGTCCTGCGGGAGCGCGGGCGGTCGCAGCAGCCCGTGGCTGACGGCAGCATGCCGCTCAAGCCACGTCTCGATACGGTTCCATGACTGTTCGACAGTGAGCGTGGTCATGTGTGCACGGTAGGCGGCGGCACTGACAGAACCCCCGCGGTTGTCCACAGGTCCGTTCCCCGAGGAGCCGTTCACCGAAGGACCGTTCCCCGCTGGATCATGCCGGCCGACGTGTGCCGCCGCGTGTCGTCGAGGATGTCGCGGAGCCAGGGGCGGCGGACGGCGGGCAGGCGGACGAGGGTCTGCTGGAGGATGCCGAAGTCGACCTGGAAGGGGTGGTGGGGCCGTGGCGGCGCGAGCGGTTGGTCCTCGTCGCGGCTGACCCCGGCCGGCAGCCGCCCCGCGGGCAGGTCGGGCAGGTCGGCCTGGGGGAAGGCCAGCGCGAACCACACGCCGAACGGCAGCGGGACCCGGTACGCGCAGGTGTGCGCGGCTGCCGGCGCCCACGTCTCCCCGGTCTGCGGGTGGGTCGGTACGAGCAGGACGTCCGCGCCGGCCCCGGGCACGGGCAGGTCGGGGCCCGCCAGGACGGCGTGCCGGGTGGCCGGACCCGTGGGCAGCAGGGCGTCGAGGGCGGGTTGGAACACTTCGGCGGCCAGTCCGTCCGGGACGGCCACCGGCTGCCCGCCCGAAGCGACGAGGAGGTGCGCGAGCGCCCGGCCCGCGGCCGCCTCCCACTGCGGGCTCCACGCCGACCACCAGGTCGCCGGTCTCGGCCGGTCCCCCCAGCTGACGACCGGCCCGTACGGCGGCACGCGCTCGCCCGCCGCCAGCACCTCGGCCCAGGTCAGCGGGGCGGCCTCCGCCCCCTCGACGGGCAGGCCCCGTACGGCGGTCGGTTCGAGCCACACCGCCTGCCAGAGCGAGCAGTCGTCGATGCGGGTCGCCACCGGTACGCCGCACGCCGCGCAGGCCATGTTGGGTCCGCCGGCCCCGTCGAGCCCGCAGCAGTAGCCGCTCCCCCGGTTCTCCGGCACCAGCACGGTGCCGTGGGCCTCGCCCGGCGCGATGACGACCGCGCCGGGCGGGGCGTCGGAAAGGCGGGGCACCGGCGCGAAAACACCGCGCTCCGCCGCCTCGTCCGGCCCGACCTCGTGCCATCCCCGCCAGGGCGCGCCCCAGCCCTCCGGCTCCACGGCGAACGTGCCCGGTGCCATGAGCACCGGGAGCTGGAGCCCGTTCCCGTACTTCTGCCGCGCGTGGACCGGCAGCTCCACCCGGTCCAGCGGCGCCGTCAGCTCGGCGCCACACCCCGTACACACGAAAACGAACAAACGCCCTCCACCCGGAAACGGCAGGCATGCTCCCACGGCGCCGCGGCGGCGGCCCAACGGTTTTCCGCCTCCTCTCACACCCCGGCGGCCGGGACACATAGCCGCCACTCGCGGATTCCTGGAGTCCGCATGCACCCCCTTGCGTAATGGTCAAGAAGCGTTGACCATTGTGCACATGCCTACCGATGATCTTCCCGAGACCTTCCACGTCACCACGGACGAGCAGCTCAGAGCCGTCTCCAACCTCACGCGCCACCGGATCATGGCCGTGCTCCGCTTCGAGCCCGCGACGATCACGCAGATCGCCGAACGGGTGGGCCTCGCGAAGGGGAGTTCCAGCTACCACGTACGGCTCCTGGAGCGGGCCGGCCTGGTGAAGGTCGTCCGCACGCGGAAGGTGCGGGGAGTCCACGAGCGGTACTACGCGATGGCCGCACGGTCGATCGTGCTGCCGGATCCGGGCGAGGGCGGGCCGGACATGCTGATGCGGCACGCGGTGGCGGACCTGGAGGCCGCACCGGCGGACGCCGAGCGCCACGTGCGGATGGCGCATCTGCGGCTCACCGACGAGCAGTTCGCAGAGCTCGGAGCACGGCTCGACGCCCTGGCGGACGAGTACCGCAAGCTGTCCGATCCGTCCCTGCCGGACACCTCGCTCGTCTTCGCCCTCTTCCACCCGGCCACCGGCAAGCAGACCGAAGCGGAGGCCAAGTGACCCAGGAGGCAAAGAAACTGCCGGCCGGATTCGGTCGGCTGTGGACCGCGCAGACGGTGTCCTCGTTCGGCGACGGGGTGATCCATGCCGCGCTGCCGCTGCTCGCGTTGACGCTGACGCGGGACCCGCTGGCGCTCGCCGTCGTCACCGCCGCCGGAACCCTGCCGTGGCTGCTCTTCGGGGTGCTCGGCGGCGCCCTGGTGGACCGCTGGGACCGCCGGCGCACGATGTGGATCACGGATGCACTGCGCGCAGCCCTGCTCGCGGTACCGGCGGCAGCGGCCGCGCTCGACCTGTTGAGCATTCCGCTCCTGGCGGCCACCGCCTTCCTGCTCGGCCTCGGCGGGCTCTTCTTCGACACGGCCGCCACGGCCTACCTGCCGGATCTCCTCGGCCGCGGTCCCGCACTGCTGGAACGCGCCAACTCCCGTCTGCGCGGCGCCCAGACCGCCATGTCCGGCTTCGCGGGTCCGCCTGCCGGCAGTGCCCTGCTCGCACTCGGGCGGTCGGTCCCGCTGCTCGCCGACGCGCTGTCGTTCGCGCTCTCCGCGATCCTCGTACGGTCGCTGCCCGCCGCGCCCCGGCCCGTACCGGAGGCCCGCGAGTCGCTGCTGCGGCAGGCCCGGGCCGGCGCCTCGTACGTCTTCCGGGACCGGTTGCTGCTCGGGCTCGCGCTGCGTCCGGCGGTGGGGAACGTGGCGTTCGTCGCCGTGGAGACCGTACTCGCCCTCTTCGCTCACGAACGCCTCGGCATCGGCGCCTTCGGCTTCGGCCTGCTCCTCACGGCGGAGGCCACCGGCGGTCTGCTCGGCGCGGGCATCGCCTCCTTCCTCGGCCGGCGACTCGGCACCGGCACCGCGCTCACCTGCACGGCCGCCGTCGAGGGGGTCGCCGTCCTGGGCCTCGCCGCCGCCCCGGACCCGTACGTCGCCGGCCTCGCGCTCGCCGTCTGCGGAGCGGGCATCGGCGCCACGATGGTGCTCGCCCCCTCCCTCCGCCAGACGATCGTCCCCGCCCACCTGATGGGCCGGGTCGCCGCCACCTCCCGCATGCTCGCCATGTGCGCCGCCCCGTTCGGAGCCTTCCTCGGCGGCTGGCTGGCCACCGCGTACGACGTGCGCACCCCGCTCTACACCGCCGCCGGCCTCCTCCTGACCATGACCGCCGTCACCTCGACCATGACGAGCAACCGCCGCGTCGAAGCGGCCCTGCGCACCGCGGACGAGCTCCGGGCGGAGCCGAAGGCCGTTCTCTGAGGTCGGACCGCACCGGTGGCAGCAGGCGGCAGGCACAGGCACAGGCACAGGCACAGGCACAGGCAGCAGCGGAACGCCCACCGCTCCGAGCAAATCCGATGGCACCGACGGGTTCCGGCAACGAAACTGCGCTGGTGAACACCCCAACACCGCCGCCCGGCCGGTCCCTCCTGCCCGTACGGGACCCGCGCGCCGGCGACGTCGTCCTCGACTACGCGGGCATGCACGCCCTGGTTGCCGACCTGGTTCTGCCCGCCGACGCGTCGATGTACGTCATGAGCGCGATGGAGACCTCTCGCGAGCTCATCCGGCACTCCTACTACCGCTACGAGTTCGCCACCGTCGCCGTTGCGCATTCCCTGTTCGCCCTGGAGCACGTCCTCGCCGAGCGTCTGGCCACGACCGAACCGCTCCACCTCCTCATCGAGCGGGCCTGCGACGCAGGGCTCATCACGGCCGGGCTCGCCGCCGAACTCGACCGCAGCCGACTGCTGCGCGACAAACTCACGCAGGGCTGCGAGTCAAGCGCCGCCCTCCGCCCGATCCGTGCCGTCACCATGCTGCGGGCCGTCTTCGATGCCGTCTCCCTGCTCCTTCACCCGCCTGCGACGGCAGAGGCGACGGCCGCCGATGTGGACGGAGCACAGCCCGGACGCGGACTCGCCCGGCTGTGGGAGGACCACCTGCGCGCGCTGTTCCCCGACGGCTTCCGCGGCGTGGGCTTCGACGGCGTCGACCTCGTGCTCCTGGACGCCGACGTCGCCGGCCTCGTGCAGAAGGAGCTGAAGGGCGGACTCGACGACAGCGGCATCGCCTGCCTCTGGAGCTGCATAGCCGACCTCGACAAGATCATTCCTCTGATCAACGAGGAGTACTGCACCTCCTACTTCACGAAACTGCGGACGATGGCCCGGGTCGCAGCAGCGCCCCACATGCCCACCACGATCTGACACCGGGGTCTCCCGGAGTCCCGTCAGGGTGCACGTGCCGGGCATGGCACGGCCTCCCCCGCGCCGGGCGCGCGCCCGTCTTGCCGTGTGGAACCTCTGGTCCGGACGGCCCACCCCTCGGCACGGTCCCGGCCGGATCCGCTCGCGCTGTGCTCGGGTGACACGGGCGAACCGGCCGTTCCGCCGGGCCGCCCCGTGTCCCACGGCGCCGAGCGGCCCCGCGCAGCCGGCCCTTCCTCCGGGAGGAAACGCACATGACCCCCCTCCGCACCCGCTGCGCCGCCGCGCTCGGCACGCTGCTCGCCTCCGCGGCTCTCGGCCCCCTCGCATCCCCGTCCGCCGCATCGCAGCCGCGTGACCTGAAGGTTCCCTCGACGGCCTACCCGACCGTCCAGTCCGCGGTCGACGCCGCCCAGCCCGGCAGCCGTATCGTCCTGCGCCCCGGCGTGTACCGCGAGCAGGTGACCATCCGCAAGGACCTCACCCTCACCGGGGCGGGCGCCGGGAAGAGCACCATCCTCGCCCCCGAGACGCTGGTGACGGGCTCGGACGGCCTCAACTCGATCGTCACGATCGACAGCGCGGCGTCCGTGAAGATGTCCCGGCTGGCAGTGAGCGGACCGGGTTCCGGTACGTGCGACGCGGGCGCCCTCGGAGCCGGCATCCGGGTGCTGGGCGGAGCGCACCTGGACCTGAGCCACGCGGCGGTGTCCCACATCAAGGACACCCCGATGGCACCGTGCTTCCGGAGTGCCAACGCCGTGCTCATCGGCGACTTCCCCGCCGGCGCGGGGTCGGCGTCCATCCGGGATTCGAAGATCACGGACTACCAGGGCGCCGGCATCGTCGTGCTCAGCGCGGACTCGAAGGCCACGGTGCTGCGCAACGTCGTCACCGGCCAGAAGAGCATCTCGACCGACGGGATCGAGTTCGTCGAGGCGACGGGACGGGTCGAGCGGAACCGGGTGAGCGACAACGCCTGCCGCGAGCCCGACCCGGGCTGCGGCACCGACTTCTTCTCCGACATCCAGCACGCCGGCGTCCTCGCCAACACGGGGGTGACGGTCACCCGGAACCGCCTCGTCGGCAACCAGCTCGGCGTCTACGCCTTCGGCAATGTGGAGACCAGCCACAACACCTTCGTCGACAGCACGTACTACGGCATCGCCTTCCAGGACGGCACGTTCACCTCGGTCAAGGACACGATCCGCGGCGGCGCCGGCGGTGTCGCGGTCATCGCCTCCTCCGTCGACACCACCGCCCGGCTGGACCGTTTGAAGACCACCGGACTCTCCGGCGACCGGACCCGTACGTTCGAGTGCTGCGGCTTCACGGCGACGGTGACCGACCGGAAGTAGAGCCATTCGGGGGCACGTCTGGCAGGGTGTGACCCATGGAGTCTTCGAAGGTCGTAGCGGCGCTGTGGGAGCGGATCGAGGCGCGGGACTGGGACGGTGTCGCCGCGCTGGTCGCGGCGGACGCCGTCGTCGAGTGGCCGGTCAGCGGGGAACGCATCGTGGGCCGCGACAACTACGTCGCCGTGAACCGCGAGTACCCGGAGGGCTGGTCGATCCGCGTCCTGCGCATCGTCGCCGACGGCGACGAGGTCGTCTCCGAGGTCGAGGTTCCGCACGAAGGCGCCGGAGTGTTCCGCGCGGCCTCCTTCTGGACCGTCCGCGACGGACGCATCGTCCGCGGCACGGAGTACTGGACGGGCCTCTGCGCCGATCCCCGCCCGGAGTGGCGGGCGGGGCTGGTCGAGCCGATGGCGGTCCAGGCGGCCTGATGCCGGCGGGGCTGCCGGTCCGCCTGCTCAGGCGGTCGGAACCGGCAGCGCGTGCGGCATGTTCCAGCCCTCGGCGAGTCTCGACGGGTGGACGTTGTGTCCGCCGCCGAAGAACTCGCAGAACTTCATGATCAACGGGTCCCAGCCGAGCGGGTCGACGTAGTGCGTCCCCGGGATGACCAGGTTTTCCTCGACGTGGGCGCGGAGGACCTCGACTTCGAAGGCGGTGGCGTGCCGTTCGGGACCGCCGAACGGATGCGCCGAGACGACCCGGCACTCCAGCTGGACCGGACACTCCGCCACCCTGGGCGCCCGGACCAGGTCCGACGCCTGCTCCGTCAGACCCGCGGTGGAGAACTTGTCGGGCTCGTGCCGGTAGCCCTGCTTCCTCTTGTAGTCGGGTACGGCCGGCTTCCCGGTGGTCAGCGCGATCCGGTCGACGGCATCGACCATCGCCGACGAGGGCAGGTTGAGCACGCACTCGCCCTCCCGCAGCAGGTTCACGGTGGTCTGCGCGTTGTTGCCGAGCCCGAGCATGCACGACTGACCCAGCCACCACGCCGAGGACATCGGCGCGAGGTTCGCCGTACCGTCCTCGTTCCGTGTGCCGATCAGCACCACCGGAGTCCCGAAGTACAGGACCTTGAGTCCGGGAACGACATGCATGCGCTGCCCCTTTTCGCGAAGTACCGGAGTGACGGGCCGCGGCCACGACCGCGCCCCGCCCCCGACCCTCTCCCGAACCGCCCCACCCTGCTGGCGAAAATCCGACCTCGCGTTCCGACCGGACAGCGGAACGGCGCGTACGCTCCTAGCTCGCCGTCGTGATGCGGGGCGTGGTCTTCATGCCCAGCACCGCCAACAGCACCTCGTGGACGGCGGTGCGGACGGCGTCGGAGGCCCACTGGCCGGAGGCTATCGACGCGGTACGGATCTTGAGCTGCGGGGACAGATCGTCGGGGAAGGCCAGGGCGTGCAGCTTCACGGCGTGGATCAGGGCGATCAGGGCCGCCGTCCGCGCGTCGGGCCGGGCACCGCCCAGGGGCGGCGGCGCGAAGGCGGTCCCGTACGTCACGCTCGGCGGCACCGTCCGCCTGCGGGTAGCGGCGCACCGGGAACACCCCCAACGCCCGGCGCTTCTCCGCCACGAGCACGCCCCGCTCGCAGAGACGGTCGACGGCCGCCTCTGCAGCCCTGGGCTCGTCCTTGACCAGCCACTCCGACACCCGGCCGACGCTCCGCCCCCGCAGCCACTGCCCGATGAGCACGAGCCGGCCGTCGAGGAGAGGATCACCGGTCAGGGTGGGGTCCGTCAGGTGAAGGTGGCTGCGGGGGACGGAGATGCGCCCGGCCAAGGCCAGTTCGACCAGGATGCCGCAGGCCGCTGCCCAGCGGACGGCCTCCTGCTGCCTCCCTGTTCCGGATTCGTCGTCCATTGCGAGCAGTACGACTTCCTCGGCCAGCGTGACGGCCATCCGGTTCCCCTTTTGCCTGATGAAAGTACGAGTCTCTCATCACACCCCGCGGTCCGGGGCGCTCATGTCGCCCGTGGCCGGGGTGCCGGGGGCGAGGGCGTAGTGGAGGTGGACGGTGCCGGCGGGGGTGGCGGCCGGCGGGGTCCGGAGGGTGAGGTTCGTGGGGACGGCGCCGTCGTCGAAGACCTTCTTGCCGACGCCGAGGACGATCGGGTGGACCCAGAGGTCGAGGCGGTCGAAGAGCTTCTCCCGCAGGAGCGTCTGGACGAGGTTCAGGCTGCCGACCACCTTCACGTGCTCGTGCCGGTCCCGGATCTCCCGCACCGCGGCCGGCAGGTCCGGACCGAGCTGCGTGGAACCGGCCCACGACAGGTCCGGATTGCCGCGGGAGGCGACGTACTTCGGGATGCGGTTGAAGAGCGCGGCGAACTCGTCGTCCTGGCCGCCCTCCTGGTGCGGCCAGTACCCGGCGAAGATGTCGTACGTACGCCGCCCGAGCAGCAGCGCGTCGGTGCCCTCGTACGCGGCCCCGATCTGCGCCCCCGCGACCTCGTCCAGCAGCGGCGCCTGCCAGCCGCCGAAAGGGAACCCCTCCGGATCCTCGTCGGGGCCGCCGGGCGCCTGCCCGACGAGGTCGAGGGTCGCGAACATCGCGATGTGGACGAGGCCCATGGGTGCTCCGTAACGTCGGCCGGCTCAGCTCTCGTGCTCTCCGTCAAGAGATAGACCGGCAGCCGCCTCCCAGGACCCCCGCCGCGCCGCGCCGCGGCATGCGACGCCGCGTACAGCCGCTCCCGACGTACCGGGGTCACGCCACGCCCCTCGCCGGCCATGCCCCCACGTCCGCCGCCGTGTACGGGCCGGCGTCCGGGGACAGCCGGGGCAGGAAGGAGAGGTCCTTGCCGATCGTGGCCGGCGGCGGTTCTACGCGGCCGTCCGGGCGGCGCCGGGCCAGGCCGATCGTGGCCGGCAGACCGTTGCACAGGCAGCGCTTGCCCTCGGTGTCGGCCACCGCTCCGCCCTCGCGCACGTACGCCGCGACCGGCTCGCCGCTCTTCGAGGGTCAGCCGCCCGCGCGGCGGCGCGCTGTGGCCGCCCGCCGCGCTGGTCTCGACGACGAACCCGTCGGGGCGGTTGGCCCCGTCCCGTGCCAGGCACGCGGCGAGGACCGGGAGCGAGACGATGGCGAGGACGTCCGGGCGGCGCAGCGGGCCGGGCCGGTGCCCGGTCGGCAGCGCCGCGGGATCGAAGCGGTGGGCGAGGGGTTCCCCGCCGCCGCAGGCTACGTCGATCTGCGTGACGACGGGTTCGCAGCACGCCAGCCGGTCGGCGAGGGCAGGGATCCGGCCGGGTAAGCCGGCGCGGACCAGGACGTGGTCGACACCTGCCAGGACCGCGCCGAACATCGCGGGTGCGGTGGCCAGTCGGACTTTCTCCAGGTGGTTGATGCCGACGAGACCATCGTGTCCCTCCTTGGCGATCCAGACCTCGACGAAGTTGCCGAGCACGGTGAGTGTCCCGGCCGCGGGGCCCTCGGTGACGCGCAGCCTCGGCGTGGTGCGCATCGGCGTGTCGTCGCCGACGCCACCGGGGACGTATCAGCGGTCCAGTGCGGCCTGCACGACTTCGGGCTGTGGGAAGGCTGCCAGGGCGCGCCGGGCGTGACCGCCGGGGTCGCCGGTCTGCAGGACGCGGGCGAGGACCACGCCGAACGCGGTCCCGGACACCCGCAGGGAACGCCGGGTGGGCGGATCAGGGTTCGATGAGTCCGGTGCGGATCGCGTAGCGGGTGAGTTCGAGGCGGTCGCGGAGGCCGAGTTTCTGGAGCAGGTTGGCGCGGTGGCGTTCCACCGTCTTCGGGCTGATGACGAGGAGGTCGCCGATCTCCCTGGAGCTGTGGCCTTCGGCGACGAGTTTGAGGATTTCCTCCTCGCGTTCGGTGATGGGCCGCTCGGGGAGCGGGCCGCCGGTGCGGGCGTGGTCGAGGTAGGTGCGGATGAGCGTGGTTTCGGCACCGGGGTAGATGAACGGTTCGTCGCGGAGCGCGGCCCGGCAGGCTTCGACGAGGTCGCGGTCGGCGACGGACTTGAGGACGTATCCGGAGGCGCCGGCGCGCAGCGCTTCGAAGAAGTACTGCTCGTTGTCGTACATCGTGAGCATGAGGATCGGCAGGCCGGGGCGGATGCGGGCGAGTTCGCGGGCGGCCTGGAGGCCGGTGCTGCGGGGCATGGCGATGTCGAGGACGGCGAGGTCGATGTCGGTGGCGCGGGCCTGTGCGACGGCTTCGGCGCCGTCGGCGGCCTCGGCGACCACGGTGAGGTCGGGCTCGGCGTCGAGGATCAGGCGTACGCCGCGGCGCACGAGGGTGTGGTCGTCGGCAAGCAGGATGCGGGCGGGCGGCCGGGGGGCCGACTGGGTCATCGTGGGGGTCCCGGGGGGTCGGTGTCGGGTTCGGTTTTGGTGTCGGTGCCACTGCCGGTGTCGGCCCTGACCTCGGCATTGACACTGCCCTTGGCCTCGGTGAGGGATGTGCCCATGGTGTCGGTGATGTTGGCGGCCGCGGTGCCTGCGGTGTCGGTAACGGTGAGTCGGACCTGTGTCCCGCCGTGCCGGCCTGCGCCGACGACGAGTTCCGCGCCGATCAGCAGGGCGCGTTCGCGCATGCCGCGGATGCCGGCGCCCTCGGGTGCGTCGCCGGGGCCGCGGCCGTTGTCGGTCACCAAAAGGACGACGCCGTGGCCGGGGCGGGGCCGGAGGTGGACTTCGACGCGCGTGGCGCCGGAGTGGCGGGCGGCGTTGGTGAGGCCTTCCTGGGCGACGCGGTAGAGGACGAGTTCGGTGGCCGGGTCCAGCTGCGGCAGGCCGGACGTGAGGTGCGCGGTGACACCCAGGCGCCGGGTGGTGAACTCGGTGGCCAGGGAACGCAGTGCGCTGTGCAGGCCGAGTTCCTCCAGCACGCCGGGGCGCAGCCGGCGGGCGATGCGGCGGATCTCGTCCAGGCTGGCGCGGGTGGTCTCCTGCACCTGGTGGAGGTCGGTGCGGACGGGTTCGGGGGCGTGGTCGGCAACGTGTTTGAGCTGGAGGAGGACGGCGGTGAGGGTCTGGCCGATCTCGTCGTGGAGTTCCTGGGCGATGCGTTTGCGTTCCGCTTCCAGCGCGGTGAGGACACGGCCGCTGCTGGTGGCCCGTTCGGCTTCGAGGCGGTCGAGCATCGCGTTGAAGGTCCGGGTGAGAGCGGCGATCTCACCGTTTCCGTCCGCGGCGGGGCGCGCTCCGGGCTTGAGCAGGTCCGCGGCGTCCATGGCCCGGTTGAGCCGGGCGAGCGGCGCGAGTCCGACCTTGAGGAGTACGGCGTTGATGACGAGCATGGCGGCGAGCCCGCCGAGCACGATGACCGCCTCGCCGAAGCGGACGGGCGTGGAGACGGTGACCGGACCGAGCAGCAGGGCCGTGGCAACGGCCAGAACTCCCGCGTTGAGAAGGAAGATCCGCCAGTACAACGACACGCCCACATACCCTTTCCGGCCGGTCCCCCGGCGTCCTACCGGGCCCGTTTTCCACCGCGGCGACCGCAGTGGAAGACAGTCCATCAACCCGTGCTGACCTGCGGTGAAGCCTAGTTCCCCACCCCCATCCTGGTTGGCGCGGAAGGCTCTGTCCATCCGTGCCGACACCCATATTCCGGTCACGCGGAAAGTGGCACGATGGCCACGCCGAGCGACCGTCTCCTGCCCGAGACCGAGCACGTACCGCGAGGCGGCACGCACGGCGGTGCCGCGTCGGCTGCCACGGCATCACGTACGAACGAACACGAGGGGGGACAGCTGTGCCTGCTCCACGGATGAGCACCACACCACTGCCCGGAATCGGGGTCCAGTACGACCTCACCACCCGCGAACGCCGGCATCTGTCCGTGATCGCGCACCGCGACGGTACGCGGACCGTAAACGTGTACCGAGCCGACGACCCCGACGCCTGCGCCCAGTCGTTGCACCTGACGGGCTCGGAGACCACCTCCCTGATCGACGCGCTGATGCCCGCGCACCACAGCCCGAACCTGCTGCACACCACCGATCTGGGCCTGGTGGCCGAGCGCATCGAACTGTCCGCGCACTCCCACTGGAACGGCCGGTTGCTCGGCGAGACCCGGATGCGGACCGACACCGGTGTGTCGATCGTGGCCGTCCTGCGCCGCGCCGAGGCCCGCCCGTCTCCCGCGCCGGACTTCCGGCTGGCCGGCGGGGACACACTCATCGTCATCGGCACCCGCGAGGGCGTCGACGCCGCCGCGGCGATACTCGGACGGGAGTGACGCCTGTGCACTCCGCTCTCTTCCTCATCGAGTTCGGTGCGATCCTGCTCGGCCTGGGTCTGCTCGGCCGGGTCGCCGGCCGCCTGAAGTTCTCCCCCATTCCGCTGTATCTCCTGGCCGGGCTCGCGTTCGGCACGGGCGGGCTACTGCCCATGGGGGCGAGCGAGGAGTTCGTGGCGATCGGTGCCGAGATCGGCGTGATCCTGCTGCTGCTGATGCTGGGGCTGGAGTACACGGCCTCGGATCTCGTCTCCAACCTGAAGACGCAGTACCCGGCCGGGATCGTCGACTTCGCCCTGAACGCAGTGCCGGGGGCGGCCGCCGCCCTGCTGATGGGCTGGAGCCCGGTGGCTGCGGTCGTGCTGGCCGGAGTGACATGGATTTCCTCCTCTGGTGTGATTGCCAAGGTGATGGGTGACCTGGGCCGGGTCGGCAACCGCGAGACCCCGGTGATCCTCAGCATCCTGGTGCTCGAAGACCTGGCGATGGCGGTCTACCTGCCGATCATCACCGCCCTGCTGGCCGGCGTGAGCCTGGCCGCGGGGAGCGCGACGCTGGCCATCGCCCTGGGTGTGGCGGGGGCGGTGCTGTTCGTCGCGGTCCGGTTCGGTCGTCACATATCCCGGTTCGTCTCCAGCGACGATCCGGAGAAGCTCCTCCTCGTGGTGCTCGGTCTGACGCTGTTGGTGGCGGGTATCGCCCAGCAGCTCCAGGTGTCCGCTGCCGTCGGCGCTTTCCTCGTCGGCATTGCGCTCTCCGGCGAAGTCGCCGAGGGAACGCACAGCCTGCTGAGTCCTCTGCGGGACCTTTTCGCCGCCGTGTTCTTCGTGTTCTTCGGTCTGCACACGGATCCGGCGAGCATTCCGCCGGTGCTGCTGCCCGCACTCGCCCTCGCCCTGGTCACGGCCGGCACGAAGATCGCGACCGGGTACTGGGCGGCGAAGCGCGCCGGTGTCGGGGTCAAGGGCCGCTGGCGGGCCGGCGGCACGCTCGTGGCGCGCGGCGAGTTCTCCATCGTCATCGCCGGCCTCGCCGTCACGGCCGGGATCGAGCCGGCGATGGGTCCGCTGGCGACTGCGTACGTGCTGATCCTGGTGGTGATCGGACCGCTGACGGCGCGTTACACCGAGCCGCTGGCCGGGTGGGCCACGGGGCGCCTCAGTAAGACGCGTCGGGTCGGGGACGACGGTGTTTCCTCCGCGGCGGGGGATGTTACGGAGGAACTGCCGGAGGACGTGAAGGAACAGGCGCAGGATCCGGCTGGGCGGGCCTGACCCGGCACGTCCGAGCGTGAGGCAGATCCCGTCGCCGCGTCAAGGTGCACCTGGGTACACCTTGATCGGGCAGCTGGGCTCAATGGCTCGCTCGTCGCCGCACGGCACAGTCGAGGGAAACGGTGATCGGCACCGGAACCTACGACTGGGAGGCGGGCGGCATGAGCGGGTGGAAGGCAGAGACGGGAGTGTTCCTGTGCGTCGCGTTCGTGGCGGCAGGGATGTTGGGAGCTGCACAACCCAGGACGGGCATACCCACCGAGGTCGTGCAGCTGACCCAGCTCGGGCCGGCGGCGGGCGTGCTGACAGTGGCGCTGCTGTGGCCGACACGGATACGGGCGCGGCTGGCGGGGGCTCTGCCGGGGTGGGGTGTTGGGGTCGGGAGGTCGAGGGGCGCGGGGACGACGGGGACGGGGACTGGCTGGGGCGCGGGAGCGGGTACAGGAACGAGCACGGGCTCGGGCATGAGCGCGGGGATGTCGGGCCTCGCGGGGCGGGGTCCCGGGATGTCTGGCCTCGTGAGGGCGGGGGCTTGGGCGTCGGGCAGTGGGTTGCCGGGGATGTGGCTGCTGCTCACCGCACCGTTGATCATGCTGATCTCGGTCGGTGGGTATGCGGCCCTGCACGGGGACCCCGTCGTCACCGATCCGCGTGAGCTCGCCCATCCGTTCGTGCTGGTCGTGGTGGCTCAGCTGGCGGGGGCCTGTGCGGAGGAGGTCGGGTGGCGGTGCTGGCTTCAGCCGCTGCTGCGGGACCGGTTCGGTGCGCTCGCCGCGTCCGTCCTGGTGGGCGTGGTGTGGGGCGTATGGCACGTGTCGGTGTTCGCACAGGACCCGGCGTACGCGGCGGGGTTCCTGGTGGCGACGGTCGCGATGTCGGTGGTCCTCGGGCTGGGGGTCGAGCGGATCCGCTCCAGCCAGCTGCTGTTCACGGGTAGTTTCCACGCTCTGGTCAACCTCGGGATGCTCCTGTGCATGGACGAGGAGTCCGGCGCGGTGGCCCCGATGGTCCTGTTCGGGGTCGCGTGCGTGCTCGCCGCGGTGCCGTGGCTGGTGTCGGCGGTGCGTCCCGTGGCTGCCGTTACGATCGGGGCAACACGGCGAGGTACGTGCTGACATGGGGGAACGGCGGTTGGTCAAGGCACTGTGGCGGTGCCAGCTGCTCTCGCTGGCCGCACTGGTACTGCCGCTGACGGGTGCGCTGGTGGTGGGTGCGCTGCTCCTGCTGCCGGTAGGGCTCGGTTCCCTGCTCCTGCCGCGCGCAGCAGCGGCGCTGCGCCGACGCTCGGACCGCGGGCGGACACGGGCGGTCGGCTGGTCCGGGGGCACCGTCAGCCCGCCCGGGCCGCTCCCGCGGCGGGCCCGTGAGGTCCTCGGCGACGAGGGGTTCTGGCGCGACCTGCGCTGGGCGTGGCTGGAGCCGCTGACGGGCGGGCTGCTCGTAGGGGTGCCGCTGTGCCTGTTCTGGTACGGGGTGTTCGGCGCGCTGGTGCAGCCCTTCGTCTGGCGGGAGTTGGGGGACGGCAACTGGTACGGCTTCGTGCTCGTCGAGTCCATCGGGAGCGCTCTGGACGCGGCTCTGCTCGGGCTGGGGTTCATGGCCGGCGGGCTGGCGCTGGCGCCGCGGGTGCTGGCCGGGCACGCGCGGTGGAGTCGGCGGGCGCTGTCGGTTCCGTACGAGCAGGAGCTCAATCTCAGGATCGAGCGGCTGACTGGGACCCGGGCCGATGCGCACGACATACAGGCGGCCGAACTGCGGCGGATCGAGCGTGACCTGCACGATGGGGCGCAGGCCCGCCTGGTCGCGCTCGGGATGACGCTGGAGAAGGCCACCCTGCTCCTGGACAGTGATCCGGAGGCGGCCCGGGCGCTGCTCTCCGAGGTGCGGGCCGTCTCGGAGCGGGCGCTCCAGGACCTGCGGGAGCTGGTGCACGGGGTGCTGCCGCCGGTCCTCGCGGACCGGGGGCTCGGTGACGCCGTACGGTCGCTGGCGCTCGACAGCTTTCTCGACGTCGAGGTGGAGGTGCGGTTGCCGGCCGGGCGGTTTCCGGCCGGGGTGGAGTCGGCTGCCTACTTCGCGGTGGCGGAGCTGCTGGCCAACGCTGCCAAGCACTCCGGGGCCGGCGAGGTGCGCATCGCGCTGGACCACGACGGTGCTGTGCTCCGGGTGCGCGTCGCCGACGACGGCCGCGGCGGGGCGGACCCCTCCCGGGGCGGCGGCGGGCTGCTCGGCGTGCGGCGCAGGCTCGGCACCTTCGACGGAACCCTCGCCCTGGACAGCCCGCCGGGCGGACCCACCCTCGCGACCTTGGAGATACCGTGCGCGTCGTCCTCGCCGAAGACCTCTTCCTCCTCCGGGACGGTCTGACCCGGACTCTGGAGGAGCACGGATTCGACGTCGTCGCGGCCGTCGACAACGCCCCGGAGCTGCTGCGGGCCCTGCACGAAGAGCGGCCGGACGTCGCCGTCGTCGACATCCGGCTCCCGCCGGACTTCACCGACGAGGGCCTGCGGGCCGCGCTCCAGGCGCGGCGGGAGCAACCGGGCCTGCCGGTGCTGATCCTGTCCCAGTACGTGGAGCAGTTGTACGCGCAGGAGTTGCTGGCCGGCGGGGAGGGTGCCGTGGGCTATCTGTTGAAGGACCGGGTGACGCACACGGCCCAATTCGTGGATGCGGTCCGGACGGTCGCCGGGGGCGGCACGGTGCTCGATCCCCAGGTCGTGGCCCGTCTGCTGGCCCGTAGCGACGCCCGGGGGACCACGTCCGCGCTGACTCCGCGCGAACATGACGTGCTGAAGCTGATGGCGGAGGGCCGCTCGAACGCGGCGATCACCCAGGCCCTGCACATCAGCGAAAGCGCGGTCGCGAAGCACACGGCGAGCATCTTCGCGAAGCTCCGCATCGACCCGTCCCCCGACGCCAACCGCCGCGTACTGGCCGTCCTGGCCTACCTGCGCCGTTGACGAGCCCGGCCGCCAGTTCTCAACCCGCCCAGGGCTCGGTGCGCCAGCCCGGTAGTTCCTTGTCGAGCCATGCCGCGACGGTCTGACGCCATGTGTCGTCGGGGGCGCTGTCCGCGACGTCGACCCAGGTGTCCTCCGCGAGGTCCGGGTCGACGGTGAGGCTGTCGAGGTAGGCGTCGAAGTCGTCGGCGACGTGGGTGAAGACGCCCGTCGGGAGGTATCCGGCGTGCGGGATGCCGTGCACGAAGGCGTGGAGCCGGCCGGGGGTGGCGGGGTTCAGGTCGAGGAACAGGGTGTCGCCGCCCCCGTTGCGGGCGACCGGGAGCAGGCCCGCGAGCGGGACCTCGTCCGGGAGCTGCCAGGTCCGGCTGCGACGGTACTCGCCGAGCAGCGTGCCCCAGCCGTACTCACCGTCCGCGTTGCGCCCCGGCTGGTAGAGGGCGTCGAAGCTCTGCCACGGCTCGGGCTCGCACGCCGGCAGCCGCACGGCGTACGGCAGGCTCTCCCCGGCCGCGGCCTCGAGGAAGGCCCGGTAGGAAGTGGGCAGGGGCAGCCCGATCTCCCGTTCGAGCCGGTCGACCTCGCCGCCGTCGAACGGCATGAACGGGCCGATGACCAGACGTCCCCGGTACCAGCGCGACAGTTCTTCGGACATGGCCGGATTCTCCCACCCGCCCACGTGACCTGTGGTCGGGCCCGTCGTTGGGCCGGGCATGCGAAAGATCATCACGACTGCCGTCCTCGCCCTGACCGTTGCCGCCCTGGCCGGGCCGGCGCATGCCGACAACGACAGCAACTTCGGTGGGGGCGTCAACGCCGCGAACAACTGGAACTTCACGGCCGCCGCCGTCTGCCTGCAGGAGGTCGCTCTCGTCCCGGTCCTGGGCGATTACGTCGCCGACCACGCCAACAACTGCAGCAACGGCAACGTCATCGACCACTCCCGCTGACCGACGGCCTGCCGGTCGGAAGCGTTCTCGCTCGTCGCCAGCCCACCAGCCCGCCGGGGCGGCCGCGTGCACGCCACCTCCGGTGGCCTCGTACGATGAGGCCGTGGTCATTGCCGAGCAGCCGAGGACGCGCCCCGCGGGGCGCCGGTTCGTGCTGCTCGTGCTCGTCGTACTCGCCGGGATCCTGGGCATGCACGCCCTGACGCCCGGGCCTGCGGCCGCCCCGCCGGCCGTGGCGGCGGCGCAGGCGGCGGCGCAGGCGGCGGCCACCACTGGCGGGCACGCGGCGACCGACGACCACCGGGCCGGCGCGGCCGCGGGCCACGGGTCGGCGGCCGACGGACACGACTCAGGCACGGGCCGGGCGGCCGGCCGAGCCGTCGAGGACTGCTCACACACCGCCGGCGGGTCGGGCCACGTCGACCATGCCGATGCGACCTGCGCCGCCGCCGGGGTGTCGACCACATACGTGCCGCCGGCACTGCTGCCGGCACTCGTCGTACCGGAGGCCGGGACCTCGCTCGCCTCGGCCGTGCCGCAAGGTGCCGCCGGCAGCCGCGCACCGCCTGATCTGGCCGAACTGCAACTCCTTCGGATTTAGAGCGCCCGCCCCGGGCCCCTCTCCATACACGCATCCGCGTCTGGAAGAGCCCGCGGCCACGGCCTCTCTCATCCGTTCCACTCGCATGCCCGGGCACTGCCGGCATGCGCAACAAGGAGTTGCACCAACATGATGATCAAGCGTTCCCTCGTACGCCGTACCGCCGCCGTCGCCGCCGCCGGGGCGGCCGCCGTCCTCCTCGCCGCATGCGGCAGCAGCGACGACGACTCCTCGGCCGGTCACAACGGCCACGGCAGCACCTCGCCGTCCGCGACGACCTCCGCGCCCGCCAAGCAGGGGCAGGGGCAGGGGCAGCACAACGCGGCCGACGTCGCCTTCGCGAAGGGCATGATCCCGCACCACCGGCAGGCCGTCGAGATGGCCGACCTCGCGCCGTCGCGGGCCGCGTCCGCCGAGGTGAAGGCGCTCGCCGCGGAGATCAAGAAGGCGCAGGACCCGGAGATCAGGACCCTCTCGGGCTGGCTCACCTCCTGGGGCGAGCAGGTTCCGGCCGAGGGCGCCATGGACCACTCGGCGCACGGCCTGGCCGGGATGATGTCCAAGGCGGAGATGGACCAGCTGAAGGCGGCCTCGGGCAAGGCGTTCGACACCGCGTTCATGGAGCTGATGATCAAGCACCACGAGGGTGCGGTCGCCATGGCCAAGACGGAGAAGGCCCAGGGCTCCTTCCCGGAGGCGAAGACCATGGCCGACGCGATCATCACCTCCCAGTCCGCCGAGATCGCCCGGATGAACGCGCTCCTCGGCCGGGGCTGACCCCTTGATCGTCGGGCCCGGGGCGGCACACCGGTACGCCGCCCCGGGCCCGGCGCGTTCAGCCGGCGGGCGTCGCCCCGGCGGCGGGCACGGTCGCGCCGTCGGACACGGGCGCAGCGTCGGACACGGGCGCAGCGTGGGGAACGGGCGCAGCGTGGGGCACCGTCGCAGCGGCAGTCCGGTACAGCACGCACCGGCGGAGCGGGCCGTCCGGTACGGTCGGGTCCTCGAAGTCGTCGGCCGGGTCGCGGGTCATGCCGAGGCGGCGCATCACGGCCCGGGAGCGGAGATTGGTTGCGGTCGTCGACGCCACCACCTCCGTCAGGCCCAGGGTCCCGAAGCCGAAGGCGAGGCAGGCCCGGGCGGCTTCGGTGGCGTATCCGTGACCCCATGCCGAACGTGTGAGGCGCCAGCCGACGTCCACCCCCGCGAACGGCAGCTCCCCGTCCACCTCGTCCAGTCCGGCCCGCCCCAGGAACGCGCCCGTGTCCCGCGACTCGAGCGCCCACCAGCCGAAGCCGCGGGCGTCGAACTCGGCTTGCATACGGGCCATGTCCGCGTCGCTCTGCTCCCGGGTGAGGAGCGCGCCCAGGTGTTCGCGGACTTCGGGATCGGCGTTCATGGCCGCCCAGGGCTCACTGTCGGATGCGCGCCACCGGCGCAGCAGCAGACGGTCGGTTCGCAGCTCGGTCATGTGAGGCATGCAACGCGAACAGGACTGGGGTGTCGAAGGAATATCGCCGGAGCGCGCCTGACCACTATGTGATCAGAGACTCATCCGCTTGGACAGGGGCAGTGCAGGGCTGTAGCGTCGCGGCGACATAAAGACATAGCGACGACGGCGAGACGGAAGTCCGGTGTGAATCCGGCATGGTCGCGCCACTGTGTGCTGCGACGGCATCCACCACGGGTGGCGGCGCGGCGAGTCAGACCCGAGGACCGTCGTACCGCACCACCGCATGGGACGCGTTGTTCCCCGAGGAGGTTCCACCATGGCCGAGGCTGTCGCTTCCGCTGCCATTCCCACCCCCGCCGTCGCGCCGTCGGCGCCGCTGCCCGTCAAGGCCGTTCTGCCCTGGGCGCTGTTCGTCGGCCTGCTGATGCTCGTGGCCCTGTACTTCGTCGGCGCCGAGCAGGGTGCGACCGCCCTGTTCGCCGGCGAGGGCGTGCACGAGTGGGTGCACGACGGCCGTCACCTGCTCGGCTTCCCCTGCCACTGAGGGGCGCGCACACCATGTACGCCTCCACTGTCAGAGGTCTGCTGGTCCGCGGCATGCTCGCGGGCCTGATCGCCGGTCTGTTCGCTTTCGCCGTCGCCTATGTGGTCGGTGAGCCGCCGGTCCGGAGCTCCATCGCCGTCGAGGAGGCCGCGGCCGCCAAGGATGCCGGAGCCGCGGGCGGTCATGCCGGACACGGTGCCGGTGCCGGTGCCCCCGACTCCGCCTCCGCTTCCGCCGAGGAAGAGGAGGAGCTCGTCTCCCGGCCCGTACAGTCCACCGTGGGTCTCGCCACCGGTGTGCTGGTCTACGGGGTGGCGCTCGGCGGCATCGCCTCCCTGGCGTTCTCCTTCGTGCTGGGCCGGGTCGGCGGTTTCAGCCCGCGGGCGACTGCGGCGCTGACCGCGGCGGGTGCCTTCACCACCGTCTACCTGGTGCCGTTCCTCAAGTACCCGGCCACCCCGCCGGCGGTCGGCAACCCGGACACCATCGGGCAGCGCACCACGCTGTTCTTCCTGATGATCCTGCTCAGCGTCCTGCTGGGCGTCGGCGCGATCATCCTGGGACGTCGGCTGGCGCCGCGTCTGGGCAACTGGAACGCGACGCTCGCCGCCGGTGCGGGCTTCGTCGTCGCCACCGGGCTGGCCTTCCTGGTCCTCCCGGACAACACGGACGCCGTGAAGCCGGACTTCCCGGCCGCGCTGCTGTGGGAGTTCCGGGTCGCGTCGCTGGCGGTCCAGCTGGTGCTGTGGACCGTGTTCGCCGTCGCGTTCGGCGCGCTCGCGCAGCGGCTGCTGGTGCAGCGGACGGATCCGGCGGGGGCGGAGGCGGTCACTCCGCGTCCGGCTTCGGCCGTCGGCTGACCGGCGGGCACCACGCCACACCACGCCACACCACATCGAACGGCCCTGCCTCCCCGTCTTCCCGAGGCGGCAGGGCCGTTCGGCGTTCCCGGCTCCGTCCGGCCGATCTTGGAGTATGGGAGGATGCCGTCCATGACTTGCATCCGAAGGGGCCGTGCCGCGTAGAACACCAGCGTCGCTTCGGTCGCGGGAACGCGGCTGGGGAAGAGCCTGGGTGCGGTATCGCGACGTCCCAGGTCTGTCGGGAGCGGCGAATGCCGCCGTGCGTGTGCTCGAACGGGAGCGATTGTCTCCGGGCCTCGTGTCAGTGGCGCTGAGCGTGTGGTCCGTGCGCGTCCACGGCACCAAGCGCCGGTGGCGTCCGTGGGAGGCTGAGTTCACCTGCCCGTGCTGCGGTTCGGGGTGGGCCCGGGACAAACTGCGAGACGCTCTGTACATGCTTCCGCCAAGGGCCGCCCGTGAACTGCGGTTGCAAGTGGAGCGCCTGGACCTGGTGCTCCTCGGGCGAACTCATCACGAGCCGGCGGCGGACCCGGAGTTGGCGTGGTGGCATCGCAGATGCTGACCGCACCCGTGTCTCCCACGGATTCGTCAACCCTTGTCCGCCGGGTCATGTCCGCTGGAGTGGTGTATCGACGGCGACTCGGTGATCTCGTGTTTGAGGTTATGCACGGACAGGTCCTAGCCGCGCCCGGATTCCGGCTGGTGGGCCGTGCCCCACTCCCACATGGTGTGGATCACCGGCTCCAGCCGGCGTCCGGTGGCGGTCAGTGCGTAGCGGACCCGTGGGGGCCAGCCGGGGGTGCGGTGGCGTTCGACGACGCCCGCGGCCGTCAGGTGGGCGAGCCGGTCCGAGAGGACCTTGTCGGAGAGGGTGGGCAGGGCGGCCGACAGCTCGGAGTACGTGGCTTCGCCGCGGCGCAGGAACTCGCGCAGGACCAGCGGTGTCCACCGGCCGCTCAAGGCGGCGAGGGTGATGTCGACGGGGCACTGCGGTGCATCGCGCCCCGGTGGGACGAGCGCGGTGTCCGGGCAGTCGGCGAGTGGGCCGTGGCCAACCGTTTGGTGAGTCACGAGGAGCCCTCCTAGCGTCCGTTGCGAAACAGCCCACCCGTACGCTCCAGGGGGACTCGTGCGCATCCATCATCTCAACTGCGGCTCACTCCGGCGGATTCCGCTGCTCGGCTCCGGCGCGCAGGGCGAACTGGCGGCCGTCTGCCACTGCCTGCTCGTCGAGACCGACACCGACGGGCTGATCCTCGTCGACACCGGGCTCGGCACCGCCGACGTACGGGACGCCGAACGGTCCCTCGGCCCGGACTGGGTTGCGTACGCCAGGCCCGCGCTCGACCCCGGGGAGAGCGCGCTGCACCAGATCGTCCGGCTCGGGTACGCGCCCCAGGACGTGCGGCACATCGTCCTCACCCACCTGCACCGCGACCACACCGGTGGCCTGCCGGACTTCCCGCACGCCCGGGTTCACGTACACCCCGACGAGCTGCGCGCCGCCACCGACAGGACCGCTCCGCACCACCGGCACACCCTCGGCGGCTTCATGCACGCGCACCGGGCCCACCAGCCGCTGCTGACACCGGCCGTGTGCGGGGACGGCGGCGCGCAGTGGTTCGGCTTCGGCGGGGTGGCGCGGCCTCGAGGGCTGGCGTCCGAGGTGCTGTTGGTGCCGCTGCCGGGTCATTCGGCGGGGCACGCCGGAGTGGCCGTACGGGACGGAGGCAGCGGCCGCTGGCTGCTGCACGCGGGCGACGCGTACATGTACCACGGCGAAATCGACGCCACCCCGCCCGTGCCGCACCCCGCCTTCGTCCCGGTCCAGCAGGGCGCCCAGACCGATGGCGAGGCCGCCACCACGGCCCTCGACCGGCTACGGACCCTGCGCCGCGACCACGCGGACGAGGTGAGCGTGTTCAGCGCGCACGATCCGTGGGAGTTCGCCGCCCTGGCCGGCTGAGGGGCGGCCGGGCCCGGCAGCGGTGGCGGGTCGGGAGTGACGTGGTCACCCTTTCAGGGGGATGCGGCGGCGGGGCGGCGGCCGGGGGTGCGTGCTGCGGTTGACTGGGGCGCGTGAGGGCGACGGGTGGGGCGGCACGACGGGGGTTGGTCCGCTCGGTACTGCTGCTGGTGGTGGCTCTGCTGTCCACGTCGGCCTGCCCGGCGGGGGTGGCGGAGGCGGAGGAGCGGCCGCCGGGGGCAGCGGAGGGGGTGCGGCTGGGGTACGAGCACGTGCCGATGCTGTTGAACGCCTTGCTGCGGTGGGAAGTTGACGGGCGGGTGCCGCAGGCCGGGTGGAATGCGGCGACCGTGTTCGTCGACCACAACCGGTTGGGGGCCAAGGAGCAGGGGCACATCGAGCGGCTGAAGGCCGAGTACGAGAGTGCACTGGTCCAGCCCGGATCGGTGCGGAAACGTCTGGCACGGGTGCGGGAGGTTCCGCTCGACTTCCTTGCGGCGTACCTGGAAGACGAGGCTCTGGCCGGGCTGCGGGCAGAGCGCGTCCAGACGCTGCTCGCGGTGAGTGCGTTCAACCAGCCGGAGAAGGCGCACTCCGAGGTCCGGCTGCGCAATTTCGTCAAACCACTGGGGCGTCCCGTACTGCTGGGGTCGTCCGACCGGCGGCAGTGCTGGACGTGCTCGGGGCTGTACCTGCCCGGGGTCCCGCTCTTCCACGGCGTGGACTACGACCTCACCCCCGACGAGGTCGTCCGGCTGGAGCGCGAGCGCGAGGCGGCCGTGAAGGGCATCGGGAGCAAGACGAAGCGGTCCGCTGCGTACAACAAGGTGGACAAGCGGTGGCGGGCGGTCGCCAGGGAACGCAACGCCATCGCCCACAAGCAGCTCATGGCGATCTACGCCCAGGTCCTCCCCATTGTCGCCAAGGACCCCGACGGCCTCCTCCGGGCGGCCCACGCGAAGCTGAGCACCCCGCTGCAGAAGTGCCTGCCCCCTCGGCCGGGCGGCGCCGCCCGCCAGGCCTTCCTGCCCCGGCGCCGGGCGGCACGGTCCCCCGGCTGCGAGCCGGGCAGGGCACCCACCGGTTTCTCCCGGGCCGTCTCCGAGCCGGCTCTCCTCCCCGGCGGCATCGACTTCACCAGCCTGGAGCTGCGCTACCTGTCCGACCCCGGCGACGGCAGCGGCGTACGGTACTCCTTCGCGGCGGACCGGGCGCCGCGCTCCGGGGACCCGCACCGGGCCACCGCCCTGACGGCCGCCCGGCAGTCGTCCGACGCGTTCTTCGTCTGGCTGGCCCTCGATCCAGCCGATTTCTGGGTCAACCTCCACCCCGACCAGCCGGACGTGATCATCGACGAGCGGCTGGGGCGGACCGACGCGGGCCGCATCATGCTCGAAGCGGACCTGCGGTTGAAGAAGGACGTCGGCGCGATCATCCACCCGGACACCGTCTCGGGCCGGGCCTACTGGGACGGGCTGGAGGGGAAGTGCGCCTCCGTCCGCGTGTGGATCACGCCGGCGCCCGCCGAGGTGTACGCGGACGGAGACGAGCTGCACATCCTCGACGCGCCACTGAAGGTCGAGCTGGAATCCGTCGACGCCAGGGAATCCGCGGGGAGTTCGCGGGACCAGGTGCCCGCCGCCGGTGCGGCCGGCTGCCGTCAGGGCGACGCCGCCGAGCGTGCGCACGACGAGCTCCTGGGCCGCCGGATCGTCCTGCCCCGCCTGGAGCACCTCGTCAACAACGCCCGTGCGTACGCCGATCTGCGCCGGATCCACTTCGCGCGGGTGGCTGCAGAGTGGTACCGGGACCTGAGCATCCGTCAGAGAACCGCATACGGAGCGCTCATCGGCAGTGGCGCGGTCGACGACCGGCTGACCGTGACGGGCTGGCAGCCCCGGGACACCTTCCGCGCGTTCGTGCGCTCGTACCGCGACGGCGAGTACCACGCCGACCGCCGTCTGCCGGGCGGCATGGCGATGGCGATCGTGTACGGCGGGGTGGACCTGAGCCGGGTCCCGTTCCGCCGCCTGAGCGCCGACGCGTTCGCCTCCGAGCACCCCGAACTGGCGGCCGGAGTAGGGCGATCGCTCGCCGCTCCCGCCAAGTCCGAGGCGACCGGCTCCCTCTGGCTGGGCTCCCCGACGCCGCTGCAGAGCGCCGCCGGGGAGCGGGCCGCGGGCCGGGGCGTCGTCGGGGCGGTGCTGACCGTCCTCGGGTACGCCGCGGCGCTGTCGGGCGTCGCCGCCGCGGCCGGGTACGCCGTCGCCGTCCGCCGCAGACGGCGTCGGCGCGAGCCCGATGACCCCGCCCCGAGCAGCAGCAGCCCCCAAGGAGCTCCGTGAAGTCCGGCCGCCTCGCCCGTACCGTCACCGCCGCCCTCGTACTCGCTGCGCTCGCCGGCTGCTCGGCCCTCCCCGGCGGCGCCGACGACGCGAAGCCGCCACCGCCCATGGCGACGATCGGCGGCAGGATCGCCTCCGCGGGGCTCCTGCACTGGCGCGGCTCGTGGACGACGCACCGCGAAGTGACGGTGGACCTCCACACGCTCGGCACCGGGGACACCTTCGGGACGGTCGCCATCGACGGGCACGGCGCGCAGGTCCTGCACGTCGCGGGCGGCGCGACCCTGCTGAAGGGCGGCAAGGACTACTGGCAGGCCGCCCTGTCCCTCGACCCGGCGAGCCCCGATCCGGACGTGCCGGCGTACGCGGGGCACTGGACCGAGTACGAGGACGAGCACTTCTGGGGCGTGAACCTGGACGACCTCGCACCCGGCGTCCTCGGGCCGCGCCTGCAGGACGCGTTTCCGGGCGGGGAACCGGACGGCGGCGTGAGCAGCGCGCCGGCGGTGCAGCCGTGGACCGCCGCGACCGGCGAGTCGTACGCGCGTCCGCCGGAGGGTGTCGACCGGGACGCGGTGCGGTACGCGATCCCGCCCGGCCGCGGGTTCGGCAACTTCTGGGTCGACCCCGAGCCCCCGCACCGGCTGCTCGGCTTCACCGGCACCGGGGCGCCCGGCGACCCCGACAGCCGGGCCTCCCACATCGAGCTGACGGTCCGCGCCGCCGAGGATCCGCAGACGGCGTCGGACACGTACGCGACGATGGTCGCCACGGCCGAGGGCCTGCCGGCCCGGCTGCGGGTCCTCCATTCCGACTCGGAGATCCTCCTCTACGACATGGAGGGCAAACCCCCGCACCGCTGCTCGGCAAACTGCCCCGACTCGGTCGTGGTCCGGGTGGCGGTCCGCAACGTGTCCGAACGGCTCAGCGCCTCGGCGCGGTTCACCATCGGCATGTTCGGGCGGCTGACCCTGCTCGGCCGCGAAGCGGAGACGGGCGAGTGCACCGTGTCCCTGCCGGTCACCGCCCCCGGCGCGTCGGCCTCCGGGAGCTGCACGATCAGCCACCCCGACATCCCCCGGCTGCTGGTGGAGGCCGCCGGGGACCCCGAGGGCCAGGGCGTCGTCTACTGGCGCACCTCGGAGTCCATCTCGTACGCAGGCATCACGACGCCGTCCCGCTCCGCCGAACTCGCCCGGACCCTCCGCTCCCACGCGGCGGACGCAGGCTGGTGACCGCGTCCGGGCCCGGGCGCGCCGGGTTCCGGGCGTCGGCTCACCCGGCTGCCGTGCGGTCGGGGACCAGGCGGGGGACGAGGCGGACGTACGCCGGCATGCCGAGGACTTCGACGAGGGTCTGGGTGACGACCGCGGCGGCGGCCGGGGCGAGGGCTTCGGGGAGCGAGAGGGCGAGCGGGAGGACGACCAGGGAGTTGCGGGTGGCGCCGGTGAAGACGATGGCCCGGGCGGCTCCGGTGTCGAGACGGAAGAGGCGGGCCACGGCCTTGCCGGCGAAGGCCATGACGACGAGGAAAGCGGCGTAGAACGGGATCAGCGCGGCCACGTCGGTGCGGGCGTCGCCGAGTCGCGGGATCTGGGAGGCGACCACGGTCAGCAGGGTCGCGGCCATCAGCGGCACCATCGTCGTGGTGGCGGCGTCGGCCACCTGCCGGCCGGCGGGGCGGCGGGCCGCCCAGGCCTGGAGGAGCCAGGCCAGCGCCAGCGGGATGACGATCAGGACGAGGAACGCGGCCACGAACGGTCCCGGCTCCACCACGTCGGCCAGGCCGGCGCCCAGGAAGAGGTGGAGGAAGGCGGGGAGCAGCAGCATCTGCGCGAGCAGCAGCAGCGGGGTGGCGGCCAGCAGGCGGCGGCCGGACCCGCCGGCGAGGCCGGAGAAGACGATGACGTAGTCCACGCAGGGGCACAGCAGCACCAGCAGGGCGCCGGCCCGGACCGCCTGGTCCGCGGGCAGGAACGCGAACATCGCGGCCACCACGAGCGGGACCACGGCGAAGTTGACGACGAGCGCGGCGGTGAGGAACCGGCCGTCGCGCAGTGCGCGGCCCAGGTCCGCGGCCGGCACCTGGAGGAAGGTGACGAACAGCAGCGCGCCGAGGACCGGGTTGATGGCGTGTTCCAGACCCGGGCCGAGCGACGGGGCCAGGGCGCCGGCCAGGCCGCCGACGGCCAGGGCCGCGAGGTAGATCGCGACCTGGTGGTGCTCCATGCGCTCGGCCAGGCCCTGCGGTCCCTGCTCCGCCACCGCGGCTGCTCCTCACGTGCCCGTCGTACCTGCGGCTCGCTCCGGGGCGGCCGCCGTCCGCCCATCCTCACAGGTCACGGCTCCGCAACCGGCATCGGGCGGACGTCGTGGCGGCGGAGGGTCCTGCCGTGAGGGCCTGGGAGGCGGCGGGATACGCTGCGAGATGCGCCGGTCCTGCCCGAAAGCTCCGGCCGCACCGGCCATGGGCCGGTCCCTCCCCGAGAGAGCAGCAGCCGCCATGTCCGCCATCGCCCCGTCCCGGCCGGCCGCGCCGGCGCGCGGTGTGGTGCGGGCGCTGCGGGCCGGCGTACTGGCCGGCCTGTGCGTGCTGCTGCCGTTCGCGGGGCACCTGCTCGCGCAGGGGCACACGCCCCGGTGGGCGGTGCTGTCGGGGATGGCGGCGGTCGCGGTGCCGGGTGCGGTGCTGCTGACGCGGGCCAGACTGTCCGACACGCAGGTCGTCGCGGCGCTCGTGGGCGCGCAGCTCGCGTACCACGCGGCGTACGCGCTGCCGGGTGCGTGCGCGGCCGCGGCCGCGGCGGGTACCGGGCCCGCCGGTCTGGTGGAGCACGCTTCCGCCGCCGGTGTTCCGCCCGAGGTGTTCCTCGCCGGGCACCTGGTGATGCTGGTCGTCGCGGCCCGGCTGTTCGGGTTGACCGAGCGGCTGTTGTGGCGCGGTCGGCCGGTCCTGGAGGCGCTGGGCGCGCTGCTGCTGTTCGTGTGGCCGCGGCCCGCCGCCGGCACCGGCCCGCAGGTGGACCTGCGGGCGCGGGAGAGCGTGGCGCTGCCGCCGTCCGCGCTGGTGGCGAGGTCGAACGAGGGCCGGGCGCCGCCCCGGTCCGGGCGGGCCCCGTGGTGGGCCGCCCGTCTCCTGCTGACCGGGCCGGCGCCCGGCGGCGGCCTCTGCCCGTCCTGACGACGGGGTGGGGGCGCGTCCGCGGACGTCGGCGCCCCCTGCCCCGGCTGGTCCGGGGCACCCTCCGGCTGGTCCGGAGCGCACAGAGAGACCCCCTCTTTTCATGCCTCGCCCTTCCCGGCGTGCCGTCCGCGTGGCGGCCCGCCTCCTCGTCGTACCTCTTGGCTGCGCCCTGCTGTGGGCGGGGTCGCCCACGGCTTCCGCGCACACCGGTCTGACGTCCAGTTCGCCGGCCGACGGCGCGACCCTGGACGCGTTGCCCCCTGCGATCCGTCTGACGTTCGGCGACGCGATGGCGCAGCAGTACGCGAAGGTCGCGCTGACGGCGCCGGACGGCAGTCCGGCGGGTGCCGGCGCGCCGGCGGTCGGCGGCCGGACCGCGTCACTGGCGGTCCGGCCGGGCCTGCCACCGGGCACGTACACGGTCGGCTACCGGGTGGTGTCGGCCGACGGGCAGCCGATGAGCGGGGCCCTGACGTTCAGGGTGCGTACGCCGGCCTCGAAGGCCTCGAAGGCGCCGCCGAGCAGCACGCGCAGCCCTTCTTTTACGAGCCCCCCGCCCGCCCGGGCCGGGTCCCGAAGGCGCAGCCGCTTCCGGCGGGTCCGGCACCGCCGGGCCCGCCGGATTCGCCCTCGCGGGAGCGGCGGGGGCCGCGGGAGCCGGAGCCGCCGTCTTCGTCGCCCGCCGCCGGAGGTCCCGCCGTGCCGGCTGACTTCGTCCGGGCCGGCCGCGCCTCCCCCTCCTCCTCCTCGCGGCCGCCGCCGTGGCCCTCGGCGCCGCCGCGGCCGGGCTCCGGGCGGCCGGTCCCGTCGCCCGGCGGGTTCCCGGCATCGAGGGCCCCGGCCCGCTGACCGCCTGGGGCCTGCCGGTGGCGCGTCTGGCCGCCGACGTGTCGGCGGTGGCGACGGTCGGCGCGCTGCTGCTCGCCGGGGTGCTGCTGCCCGGCGGCCGGGGCCTCGGCCCGGCCCGGCTGCCGTACGTCTCGGGGGCCGCGGCGGCCGCCGGGGTGTGGTCGGTGTCCTAGGTGGCCGTGCTGGTCTTCGGCCTGTCGGACCTGTTCGCCCGGCCGGTGTCCGCGGTCCTGGACCCGGCGATGGTCGTGGACTTCGCGCTGACCGCGCCGCAGGGCCGGTCGTACGCGGCGGCGGCGGTGGCCGGGCTGGTGCTGGCCACGGTCTGCGCGGGCGTCACCACCGTCCGGTGGACGCGGGCCGCGCTGGTCCTCGCCGTCGCGGCCGTGCTGCCGCCTGCGTTCACGGGGCATGCGGCGGCCGCCGCGAACCACGACGCGGCCGTCACGAGCCTTGCGCTGCACGTGGCGGGCGCCGCCGTCTGGGTGGGCGGGCTGGTGTTCGTGCTCGTCGCCGTGTGGCGCCGCACCGAGGGGGCTGCGGTCGCCGCCCGCCGGTTCAGCCCGCTCGCCGGCGGTGCGTTCCTGGCGGTGGCCGCGAGCGGGCTGGTCGGCGCCCTGGTCCGGCTACCGGTGCCGGCGGTGTGGGTCACGTCCGCCTACGGGCGGATGGTGCTGCTGAAGGCGGGCGCCCTGCTGGTCCTGGGAGGCGTCGGGTGGTGGCATCGGCGGCGGACGCTGCCGGCCCTGGCCGCCGGCACCCGCCGGCCGTTCCTGCGTTTCGCGGCGGGTGAGGCGCTGGTGATGGCCGCCGCGGCGGGACTGGCCGTCGCGCTGTCGCGGACCGCGCCGCCCGCCGCCGGGAGCGGTCCGCCCTCGCCCGCCGAGGAGTTGCTCGGGTTCCTGGTTCAGCATCTCCGTGATGAGCTCGACCGACATCATCGGCGCGGGCTGGTGGCAGGCGGTCGGCCGGACGTGGGGGCCCGATCTCGCGCAGGACCAGTACAGCGGCGGGGCGATCGCCTGGGCCACCGGCGACGTCCCCGTCCTCATCACGACGGTCATCCTGGCCGCGCAGTGGATCCGCACAGACCGCCGGGAAGCCCGCCGGATCGACCGGCAGATCGACCGGGGCGACGCGGGCGACCCGCTCGCCGCCTACAACGCGTACCTGGCGGGTCTGCACGCCCGGGACCGCCGCCTTCAGAAGACCCACACGGAGGAATCATGACGAAACTGAAGAAGAGCCTGCTGGTCGTCGCCGTCATCCTGATGGCGTTCGCGGCCGCCTTCGGCACCTTCCTGCTGGTGAAGCCGGACGAGGACACCGGGGCGGCGGCGATACCCGCCGCGGGCGAGGCGCAGGCGGTGCGCCCGGACAGCCGCCGGCTGACCAGCCCGCAGCGGAGCGAGCTGACGCTCGTCGAGTTCCTCGACTTCGAGTGCGAGGCCTGCCATGCGGTGCACCCGGCGGTGGAGAAGCTGCGCGAGGAGTACGGCGACCGCGTCACGTTCGTCGTCCGCTACTTCCCCATGCCCGGGCACCGCAACAGCCGTACCGCCGCAGTGGCGGTGGAGGCGGCGGCGCGGCAGGGACGGTTCGAGGACATGTACCGCAAGATGTTCGCCACCCAGAAGGAATGGGGTGAGCTGCGCAACTCGCAGGCAGGGACGTTCCGTTCGTACGCCGAACAGCTCGGCCTCGACATGAAGAGGTTCGACGCGGCGGTCGCGGACCCGGCCACCGAGGAGCGGGTGGCTGCGGACCAGCGCGACGGGATGGGGCTGAACGTGCCGGGGACGCCGACGTTCTTCGTCGACGGCGAGCGCATCGGGACTCCGCGTACGTACGAGGCGTTCAAGGCCCTGATCGAGGAGCGGCTGGCGCGATGACGGCCATGGAGAACGGGCGCGGATCCCGTTGGGTGCGCTCGGCAGGGTCGACGTACTGGACGGGGAGGAGGCGCGGGCCTGGCGGACGTACAAGGCCGATCTGCGGGCCCCCTGCCTGATGCGGAGCTGTATCGGATCGGCGGTCCGCATCGAGAACACTGATCCGGACGACCCGACTCCGCACGTGTACCTGTCGACGCGGACGCCGCAGGCGCCGGCCGGTGCCATCGCCGGCGCGCGCGGGTGGCTGGTTCGGGGTCAGCCGAGGGTGGAAAAGGTGTTGCGGGATGGGTAGTTGGGGCCTGATGACGACCTGGATCCATGCATGATGAACCCGACATGACGACCGGAGCCCTTGCACCCCTGCGCTGTGCCCGCCCGTGTCCGCAGCCGCAGGGGCGGGGCGGGCGGGCGCTGCGGGCTGCCGTGTTCACGCTGGCCGGGTCGGTGCTCGCCGTGGTGGGTCATCATGTGGCCTCGGGTGCAGGGGTGTTCTGGCGCGGGGCGGCCGTCGTGTTCGCCCTGTCGTGGCCGGTGGCACGGGTGTCCCGGCCCTGGTGGCAGGTGGCCGCGGCCACGGGTGTCGCCCAACTCGTCGTGCACCGGGCCCTGTCGGGCGGTCGTGCCGCGCACGGGCACGGGGCGCCGGGCGGGGGTCATGGCGCGGTGTCGGAGGCGGTCGTACGGACCGCGCACCACAGCACCGGGGTGATGGTCCTGGCCCATGCCGTGGCGGCGGCCGCGCTGGCGCTGCTGATGCACCGCGCGGACCGGGCGCTCAGCCTCCTGCCGGAGACGGTCGGCCGGTGGGCGCAGGCGGCTGCGGCCGGTGCCGCGCGGGCCTTCGGCCTGCGGCGCCGGTCCCGGCCCGCACCGCGCCCGCGGGCCGTGCGGATGCCGCGCGCCGCCGGGGTGGCCGCCGTACGGGCGACGGTGCTGCTCGGGTACGCGGTGGCGCGGCGGGGGCCGCCCGGGGGCCGGGCCAAAGACGTGTTCCCCGATCCCGGCGGGCCCGGCACCTGTGCGGTGCGGCCCGCCCCGCTGCCGAAGGGCTCTCCCACCGTGAACGCACATCACTCCCGCTCCCGCCGCCGCCTGGGACTGGCCGCGGCCGCCTCGCTCGTGCTGCTGGGGCTGGCCGCCGGGCCGGCCGCCGCCCATGCCGAGGTCACCGCGTCCGACCCGCGGGCGCTCGCCGAGAACGTGACGCTCTCCTTCACCTCCGAGGCCGAGTCCGACACGTCCGGCATCGCGCAGCTGCGCGTCGTGCTCCCGGAGGGCATCGCGCCGGACGCCGTGACGCTGAAGGCGGCACCCAAGGCGTGGCAACTGAAGTCCACCGCGGACGGGTTCACCATCGGCGGCACCGCGCTGGCCACAGGCACCGATGCCGAATTCAGCATCGTGGTGCGCCAGTTGCCCGAGGCGAAGTCGCTGGTGTTCAAGACGATCGAGACCTACGGCGACGGCAAGGTCTCGCGCTGGATCGAGGTTCCCACCAACGGGGAGAAGGTCGAAAACCCGGCCCCGGTACTGGAGTTGAAGCCTGCGGCGCCGGGCGCGAAGCCGATCGCCCCGAGCCCGAGCCCGACCCCGACCCCGGAGGCTCCGACCGCCGCCGCGACCACACAGCCGCCGACGGCCGCCCCTGCCCCGTCCGCGAGTCCTGACAGCGCCGGCGAGGGGGACTCGAACACCGGCGTGGTCATCGGCGTCGTCGCCGTCGTCGCGCTGCTGGGTGTCGGCGGCGCCGTCTGGTGGCGGCGCAGCCGGGGCTGAGCCGGCGGCGGGCCGGGACCGTCCACCGGCCCCGGCCCGCCCCGCCACCGCACCCGCCCCCGCCCCCGCCCCCGCCACCGCCCGTCACTTCACCGCGTCCCGGCCCCCGCCGCGCACAGGTGCAGCCCGTCGGACACCCGCGTGTGGCTGTGCCGCCAGCCGCCCGGCACCTCGACGGCGTCTTCGAGGTGCGGGTGCCCCGGCGCCAGGCCGGCGTGTACGTGCGCGGCCTCGTCGGTGTCCCGTGCCGGCCACAGCCACGTCGCGGCCGCGCCCGCGGCCAGCCCGATCGCGCCGAGCACGAGGACGGCGGCGAGCAGCCCGGCCGAGGCCCCGACCCACCCGGCCACCGGGTACGTGATCAGCCATGCGGCGTGCGAGAGCGAGAACTGGGCGGCGAAGGCGGGTGTGCGCTCCTCGGGCGGGGCCGAGCGCCGGATGAGGCGGCCGGTCGGGGTGAGGATCATCGAGGCGGCGGCGCCGAAGGCCGCCCAGCCGCCGAGCAGCGCGGGCCAGCGCCAGCCGCCGGCCGAGGCTCCGGTGATCACGGCGACGGCGACGAACACGCAGGTCAGGAGGGTGGCGCCGGCGAGCATGACGGTGCGGTCGGCGACCCGGTCGAGGATCCGTGGCAGCAGCAGCGCGACGAGCATCGAGCCGGCACCGTACGCGCCGAGGGCGAGCGCGACGTCGCCGGTGGACCGGCCGAAGTGGTCGCGTACGTAGACGACGGTGTTGACGGTGACCAGGGCGCTCGCGGCGGCCACGGCCAGGTTCAGGAACAGCAGGGCGCGCAGCCGCGGGACCCGGAAGAACAGCCGGCTGCCCGCGGTGGCCCGTGCGTACGCGCCGCCCGGCTGCTCGCGGACCGGGGCGGGCTTGGGCAGGACGGCGGAGACGACCAGGGCCGCGGAGGCGAGGAAGCCCCCGACAGTGCCGAGGAACAGCCAGTTGTACGTCGTGAAGGCGAGCAGCGCGGCGGCCAGGGCGGGGCTGAAGAGGCTCTCCAGGTCGTAGGCGAGCCGGGACAGGGACAGCGCCCGGGTGTAGTCGCGCTCCTCGGGCAGCACGTCGGGGATCACGGCCTGGAAGGTCGGGGTGAACGCGGCCGATGCGGCCTGCAGGGCGAAGATCAGGACGTAGACCTGCCAGACCTGGTCCACGAACGGCAGCGTCAGGGCGACCGCCGCCCGGGTCAGGTCGGAGCCGACCATGAGGGCCCGGCGCGGGATGCGGTGGGCGACGGCGGCGATCGCCGGGGCGATGGCCACGTACGCCGCCATCTTGATCGCGAGGGCGGTGCCGAGGACGGATCCGGCGCGGGCGCCGGCGATGTCGTAGGCGAGCAGGCCCAGGGCGACGGTGGCCAGTCCGGTGCCGACCAGGGCGATCACCTGGGCGGCGAACAGGTGCCGGTAGGTGCGGTTGCGCAGCACGGTGAGCATGCGGATGTCCTTCGCAGGGGGAACGGACTCCTCCACCATAGCGTCATGTGCGCAGATGCGCACATGACGTCTGCGCAAGTCGCGCCACCACGGCAAGCAGCGAGAAACGGCCGACATACCCTGGTCGCATGCCCGCGAGCGATCCACTCCCCGCTGCCACCACTCCGCACCTGCGTGCGCCGGACGACGCCCGGCTCGCCGAGGCGGCCGCGGTCTTCGCGCTGCTCGCCGACCCCACGCGGCTCCACCTGCTGTGGCTGCTGTCCCGGGACGAGTCGGACGTCGGCTCGCTCGCCGAACAGTGCTCGGCCTCCCGCACCGCGGTCAGCCAGCACCTCGCCAAGCTGCGGCTGGCGGGCCTGGTCGAGACCCGCCGCGAGGGCCGCCACGTCTTCTACCGCCTGGGCGACGGCCACCTCCGCCGCCTGGTCACCGAAGCCCTCAGCCACGCGGACCACCGGGTGACCGGCGAGGCCCCGCACGACTGACACCGGCGGCGGCGAGCGCCCTCCCGGGCGTGACCCACGTCACATCGTGCGCCTGTCAGGGATCGGGGCGCCGTCTCGTTCAGGGTGCAACCGAACGAGAGCAGGAGTCACGTCATGGAGCACCGCATCCTCGTACTGGGCGCCGGATACGCCGGAGCCTTCGCCGCCGGGAACCTGGCCCGCCGGCTCTCCCCCGCCGACACCGAGATCACCGTGGTCAACGCCGCGCCGGAATTCACCGAGCGGATGCGGCTGCACCAGCTGGCGACCGGCCGCGACCTGCGGTTCCGTCCGCTGGCCGAGGTGTTCGCGGGCACCGGCGTACGGGTGCGGGTGGCGCGCGTCACCGGCATCGACCCCGTGCGGCGGCGGGTCTCCGTGACCGGCTCGGACGGCGAGGGCGAGCTCGCGTACGACACCCTCCTCTACGCGCTCGGCAGCTCCGCGGCCGGCCACGGCGTCCCCGGGGTCGCGGAGCACGCCTTCGACGTGGCCGGGCTCGACTCGGCACGGCGGCTCCGCGAGCGGCTGGCCGGGCTGGGCCGGGGCGGCAGCGTGCTGGTCGTCGGCGAGGGACTGACCGGCATCGAGACGGCCACCGAGATCGCCGAGCGCAGGCCCGACCTGTCGGTCGCCCTCGCCGCCCGCGGCGAGCCGGGCGCCTGGCTGGCCCCGAAGTCCCGCCGCCACCTGCGGCGGGCGTTCGACCGGCTCGGCATCACCGTGCACGAGCACACCGCCGTCGCCGCGGTCGAGGCGGACCGGGTGATCGCCGCCGACGGGACGCAGATTCCGGCCCAGGTCACGGTCTGGGCCGCCGGGTTCGCCGTCCCGACGCTCGCACGGACGAGCGGGCTGGCGGTCGCCGAGACCGGCCGGATCCTCGTCGACCGCAGCATGCGGTCGGTCTCGCATCCCGACGTCTACGCCGTCGGGGACTGCGCGCACGCGATCGGCGACAACGGCCGGCCGCTGCCGATGTCGTGCGCCTCGGCCGGCGCCACCGCCCAGCAGGCCACCGCCGCGATCATCGCGCGCCTCACCGGCGGCGAGGTCCCGACCACCGCGCTGGCGTACCACGGCAACCACATCAGCCTCGGGCAGCGGGACGCCGTCTTCCAGATGGTGGACGGCCAGGCCCGCCCGAAGTCCTGGTACCTGGGCGGACGGACGGCCGCCCGGCTCAAGTCGGGCGTGCTGCAGGTGGCCGGGTGGAGCATCGCCCATCCGACGTTCGGCATGCCGACGGCCCGGCGGCGGGTGGCTCCGGCCGGCGCGGCGGCGGCCGGAGCGAAGCCGGCCGGTGTTGTTGCGGCGGACGGCGGTGGGGACCGCGTGCAGGCCACCGCATAGGCTGCACCGCATGGACCTCGCAGCCGTCGACCGCTTCGAGGCCGGCCGCGGCCGGCTGGCCTCGCTGGCGTACCGCCTGCTCGGCTCGGCCGCCGATGCCGAGGACGCCGTACAGGACGCGTTCCTGCGCTGGCAGGCGGCGGACCGGGACCGGATCGAGGTGCCGGAGGCGTGGCTGACCAAGGTCGTCACCAACCTCTGTCTCGACCGGCTCCGTTCGGCGCAGGCCCGCCACGAGCGGACGGCCGGCGCCTGGCTGCCCGAGCCGCTGCTCGACGGCGATCCGATGCTCGGCCCCGCGGACACCTTCGAGCAGCGCGAGTCGGTGTCCTTGGCCGTACTGACCCTGATGGAGCGTCTGTCGCCCGTCGAGCGGGCCGCGTACGTCCTGCGGGAGGTCTTCGCGTACCCGCACGCGGAGATCGCCGCAATCCTCGACATCTCGGAGGCCGCGAGCCAGCAGCACGTGCACCGGGCGCGGCGCCGGATCGTCGCCGAGCGCCGGGTCGGCGAGGTGGATCCCGCGTCGGCCCGCCGGGTCGTGGAGGAGTTCCTCGCCGCCGCCGTGTCGGGGCGCACCGAGCGGCTGGTGGCGCTGCTCACCGACGACGTGGCCGCCCTGTCGGACGGCGCGGGCCTGGCACGCCGGCTCCTGCGGTACACGACGCGCGACCGCGTCGCGTCGTTCGTACGGGCCGGATTCCGGCCGACGGAGGCGAAGCGGCGGCTGGCGGGCGGCCCGCTGTCGATGTACGTCGCGTCGGTGAACGGCACTCCGGCACTCGTCGCCGTCGTCGACGGACGGGTCGTGGGCACCGTCGCGTTCGAGGTGCGCGACGGCCGGGTCTCCTCGCTGGTCGGCATCGCCGCGACGGCCCGGCTGGCGCGGCTGGACGCGGCGTGGGGCGGGCGTACGGACGGGGAGCCGGTCGTCAGCGGGTGGTGAGCGGGGCGGTGGTCGTACGGGTGGGGTCGGCAGAGCCCGGTCAGGCCGGCCCGGGCGCCGGCTACCCCTCCTTCCGCTCCTTCCCCTCCTTCCACTCCTCGAGCAGCAGGCCGAGGAGTACCTGGTCCAGGAACTCGCCCATCACCCATGCCGACGAACGCAGGACGCCCTCGCGGACGAAGCCGTTGCGTTCGGCGGAGCGCAGCATCGCGGTGTTGTCCGCGAGGGTTTCGATCTGGAGCCGCTGCAGGCTGCGGACGACGAAGCCGTAGTGGCAGAGCACGGCGACCACGTCCGTGCCGTAGCCCTTGCCGCGGGACGACGGGAACAGGCCCAGGCCGATGTGCGCGGTCCGGTTGTGGGTGTCGATGCCCCACAGTGTTGCGGCGCCGACCAGGGAGTTGCCCTCCAGCTCGACCACCGAGAAGTGCACGACCTTTTCGTTCGTGTGGTCCACCACGAGCCGCGGATCCTGCGACCCCGGCACCACCGGCCGCCACGGCGCGCCTTCGGCCCGCGACGCGTTGACGACGTCGTCGAAAAGCTCGGTCCGCAGCACGTCGATGTCACTCTCGTGCCGAGCCCGAAGCCCGACCTTCACCCCTTTGAGCATCCCCCTTTCCTATCCGCGCCCCTGTCCCCGGGCAACCGAATATCCCCCGCCGCGTCCCACGCCTGCGGGCTGTCGCGGTGGTTGCGGTGGCCCGTCGTGAGTACGTGGCGCAGTTGTGCCAGGTGGCGGGTGTCCGGGGGGAGGGAGAGGGTGGTGAGGAGGGTGAGGGCGGCGGCGGGGTCCAGGTCGCCGTAGGCGTCGTGGTAGCCCGCGCGGAGGGCGTGGAAGAGCGACGGGTGCAGGGCGGGGAGGCGGGCGGCGGTGCGGTAGGCCGGCGCCTTGGCCGGCCAGGGAACCGGGCCGGAGGATTCGAGGACCAGGCGGGCGCGGCGCAGCCGGGGTTCGGACGGTTCGGCGACGATGCGTCCGATGTCGTTGCCGAGGACTTCGGCGAACGCCGTGGCGGACGTGGCGCGGTCCTCGAACCAGTCCACCCACAGCGAGTACGTCACGGCCTCGGCCTCCTCGTCCGCCTCCAGCCGCCGCCGATAGCCGTCCCAGAGGGCATCGGCGGGCAGGGGGCCGTCCGGGCCGCCGTGCGCGAGGCGGATCTCGCAGGCGACCCAGTACTCGTCGAGCAGGTCGAGCAGCCCGAAGGCCAGTCGTACCTGTGCGGCGGCGTCCGTGTCCTCCGCGAACACGTCGCCGGTCCACGCGTGGGCCACGTCGTTGGCGGTGAGCAGCACACCGGGCCTGCGGTCGTCGGCCCATCCGCCGGGAACCGGGCGGACGCCCTGGTCCGCGAGCCAGCGGCGGGCCGCTTCGGCGTCTTGTGTGTCCATGTACGGAGTATGGCGAAAAGGGCCGGGGGTCAGGTGCAGGGCCGGCTCATGAAGAGGGCCTGCTCGCCGGCGGAGGCCGTGCCGTCGTAGAGGGTGGTGTCCAGGCCGCAGAAGGTGAAGCCCAGCCGCAGGTAGGCGTGGATCGCGGGTGCGTTGACGTTCGTGACCTCCAGCCAGAGGTGCGCGGCGCCGTACGAACGGGCCAGGTCCGCGGCCCGTTCGACGAGCAGGCGGCCGATGCCGCGGCGCCGGTGCGCGGGGGCGATGCCGATGTCCTCGATGGTGAGGCGGCGGTTCCACGGCGCGTGGGAGACGGTGACGTAGCCCGCCAGTTCGCCGCCGGGCGCGATGGCGACGAGGGTACGGTCGTACGGCCCACCGGAGTCGTCCCCGTCGTCGTCATCGTCGTCGTCGGGGAACACCTTGACCAGCGGCGGGTCCACCGGGACCTCCCGGAGCGTGAACCCGATGCCGGACGCGGCGACTTCGAAGACGGTGCCGGTGCTGAACGAGGTGTCGAGCGCATCGATCCCGTCGGCGTCCTCGGGGCGGGCGGGACGGACGGTGTAGTCCGGTTCGCGCGTGGTGGTCATGCCCCGACGGTACGGTGCCTCTCCCACGCCAGACACCCGTATTTCGGCACACAGCCGCAGCCAACGAGTCACCCGGGGCCCGTCTCGGACCTGCCGATGATGTCGTTCAGCCAATGGCCCACCCCGTGAGCCCCTGGTCGCGCGAGGCCGTCTACTGCGTGACGCTCCTGGCCGCGGCCGGGACGCTCGCCCTTGCGATCGCCGGTAGCCGGTAGCCGGTAGCCGGTAGTCACCACATCGCGGCCGGCGGCCGGCACGGCGATCGCGCGGCCCGTCGCCCCGCGACCCCGGCAGTCGTACTGCACGGCAGTCCCCGCGGCCCGCCGTGACAGCCTGGACTCGCCGCCCCGGCCGTACAGCGGGACGCTGGACGTACGTGTGCGTAGCGTGCCCCGTGCCCCGGCGGGTCCCGGGTGCGCTGCCGGCTCGGCGTGGAAGGAGGGGCCGTGACTACTCCGGTCTACCGCCCGGTACGGGTGTCGGGCAGCCTGGACGAGCCGCTGTCGCGCTGGCTCTGGCTGGTGAAGTGGCTGCTGGTGATCCCCCACCTCATCGTGCTGGCCTTCCTGTGGCTCGGGTTCCTCGTGGTGAGCGTGGTCGCGTTCTTCGCGATCCTGTTCACCGAGCGCTATCCGCGCCCCCTGTTCGACTTCAACCTGGGGGTGCTCCGCTGGAGCTGGCGCGTGTCGTACTACGCGTACGGCGCCCTGGGGACCGACCGCTATCCGCCGTTCAGCCTGGGCGAGGAACCCGCGTATCCCGCCCGGCTCGACATCGCCTACCCCGAGCGGCTCTCCCGGGGTCTGGTCCTGGTGAAGTGGTGGCTGCTCGCCATCCCGCACTACCTGGTCGTCGCCATCCTGGCCGGCGGCGGGAACGCAGGCGCTGCGTGCGCCGGGCTCATCGGCCTGCTGGTGCTCTTCGCCGCCGTCGCGCTGGCCTTCACCGCCGCCTACCCGCGCGACCTGTTCGCCCTGGTCATGGGCCTCAACCGGTGGGTCCTGCGGGTCAGCGCGTACGCGGCGCTGATGACGGACGACTACCCGCCCTTCCGCCTCGACCTCGGCGGCCCGGACCCGAGCGAGGGCCCGGCCTGACCGGTCCCGCCGCGGGGCGGGGGTCCCGTGGCGGAGCCCGGTGGACGGGACCAAGCTGGGAGGGGGTGCGGTGCTCGCATCGGGAGGCAACGTGGCAACCGAGACCGGTCCGGTGGTCGTCGGCGTGGACGGCTCGGCCTCCAGCCTCGACGCGGTCGAGGTCGCGGCCCGTGAAGCGCGGCTGCGCGGGGTACCCCTGCGCATGGTGCACGCGTTCGGCCGGCCGGGTGGGCACCACCGGCCGTCGGCCGCGTCCCCGTGGAGCCCGGGCGACCACGGTCTGGAGCCGATGGCGCACGGAGTGCTGGCACTCGCCGAGGAACGCGCGCACGCCGCGGCGCCGGGTGTGGACGTCACCCGTTCCGTGGTGGTCGGCAACGCCCTCGAAGTGCTGGAGATCGAGTTGCGCGAGGCGGCGCTGGCCGTGGTGGGGAGCCGTGGCCATTCCGGCTTCTCCGGGCTGCTGCTCGGTTCCACGGCGGTGGGACTGGCGGCCCACGGCCCCTGCCCCCTGATCGTGGTGCGCGGCCGGTCCGATCCGGCGGGGGCGGTGGTGCTGGCCGTGGACGGCTCCGAGGCCGGCGCGGCGGCCGTGGACTTCGCCTTCGCCGAAGCCGCGCTGCGCCGGGCACCCCTGGTGGCGCTGCACGTGTGGAACACCTGGAGCGAGCGCGCGTACGAAGGCCCGGGCGACCCGCTGAACGCGGTGGTGGCGGACCGGGAGCACCTGCGTGCGGCGGAGCAGCACCTGCTGGAGGAGACGGTGGCCCCGCACCGGGAGGCGTTTGCGCAGGTGGCCGTCGAACTGCGCCTGGTGCACAGCCGCATCCGCCCGGCCCTGATCGACGCCGGCCGGTCCGCCCAGCTCCTGGTGACCGGAGCCCGGGGCCGCGGCGGGTTCACCGGCCTCCTCCTGGGCTCGGTCAGCCAGGCCCTCCTCCACCACGCCCCCTGCCCCGTCGCCCTGGTCCGTGGCCGCCACTGACGACGCCCGGGGCCTAGGGTCTGCCTTCCGGCGGCCGGTTCCGGTAGGCGGCGATGGCGGTGGGGAGGGTCGGGAAGATGCGGTCTTCGCCGACCGACGCCGTCAGGCCGTACGCGTCGAGGGCCGTGCGGAGGTCCTGTTTGACGCGGGCGAGGGCGAACACGACGCCCTGCTCCGTGAGTTCGGCGCGGAGGGCTTCGACGGCGTCCAGGGCGGTGATGTCGACCTCGACGTTGGCCTCGGTGTTCAGGACGAACCAGTGCACCGGGTCGGGCTGGGCGCGGACGGCGGCCAGGGCGCGCCGGTGGAAGTCCTCGGCGTTGGCGAAGAACAGCGGCGAGTCGTAGCGGTAGAGCAGCAGGCCCGGGATGGTGTGGGCGGCCGGGTAGTCGTCGATGTCGTGCATGCCGGCGAGCCCCGGCACCATGCCGAGTACGGCGTCGTGCGGGCGGGCGACCCTGGCCAGGAGTTCGGCGACGGACAGGGCGATGGCGACGAGTACGCCGTACAGGATGCCGAGGGTGAGGACACCGAGGGTGCAGCCGAGGGCGAGGAGCAGTTCGCGGCGCCGGAACGCGGCGAGCCGCCTGAACTCGCCCGCCTCCACCAGGCGTACCGCCGCGTAGACCACGATCGCGCCGAGCGCGGCCCGCGGCGTGTGGGTGAGCAGCGGTCCGAGGAACAGCAGGACGGCGGCCACGCAGGCGGCGGCCGCGAGGGAGTACACCTGGCTGCGAGCGCCTGCGGAGTCCGCGAGGGCGGTCCGGCTGGCGCTGCTGCTGACGGGGAAGCCGTGCAGGACGCCGGCGCCGAGGTTGGCCGTGCCGAGGGCGAGCAGTTCCCGGTTGGCGTCGAGGGGCTGCGGGTCGTCGCGGCGGGCGAAGGCGCGGGCGGTCAGGATGACGTCCGAGTAGCCGACGAGGAGGACGCCGACGGCGGGGAGGACCAGGTCGGGCAGGTCCGCCGGGGCGGGCAGGTCGAAGCCGGGCAGACCGGTGGGCACCGGCCCGCTGACGTCGATGCCGGGGCCCTCGTCGAGCGCGAAGGCGGCCACGGCGGCCGTGCCGAGCACGAGGACGACGAGGGGGGCGGGCAGCGGGCGCCACAGCAGCGGCAGCGTGAAGAGGATCAGGAGGCAGCCGGCGGCAAGGGCGGCGGTCGGCCAGTGGACCTCGTCGAGATGCCGGACGAACGCGGCGAGCTGCGGGAAGAAGCCGGAGCCGTCGGCGGGGACGCCGGTCAGGCGGGGCAGCTGGTCCACGATCATGATCAGGGCGATGCCGGCGAGGTAGCCGACGAGTACCGGGCGGGACAGGAGGTCGGCCAGGAACCCGAGCCGCACGGCCCAGGCGGCGAGGCAGAGCAGGCCGACCACGACGGCCAGGGCGGCGGCGAGCGCCGCGTACCGGGCGGGAGCACCGGCGGCGAGGGGGGCGACGGCCGCGGCGGTCATCAGGGCCGTGGTGGATTCCGGGCCCACGGACAGGAGGCGGGAGGTGCCGGCCGCCGTGTACAGGACCATGGCGGGGAGGACGGCCCACAGTCCGGCGACCGGCGGCAGGCCGGCCACCACCGCGTAGGCCATGACCTGGGGGACCAGGTAGGCGGCGACGGTGATGCCGGCGAGGGCGTCGGCGCGGAGGGTGGTGGGGCGATGCCGTGCCATGCCGCCTCCGGGGCCGTGGGTTTTCAAGGACGCGGGGCTCCGCCCCGGGCCCCGGTCCTCACACGCCGGACGGGCCGGCAGTTCCAGCCCGTCCGGCGTTCGGGTCACGCGTGCGGGACCACCGCCACCGGGCACGGCGCGTGGTGGAGGACCGCGTGGGCGACCGAGCCGATGCGGGTGCCGATCGCGGACTTGCGGGCGCGCCGGCCGACCACGACCAGGCCGGCGTCCGAGGCGGTGGAGAGGAGGACCTGGCCGCCGGTCCCCATCTCGACGTGCTCCTCCACGGGGACGTCCGGGTACTTGGCGATCCACGGCTCCAGCGCCTCGTGCAGCGCCGCCTTCTCGAACGGTTCCAGACCGCCCGCCTGGTCCGCGAGGTAGAGCGAGCCGGGGCTGTACGCGTACAGCGGCGGCAGCGACCAGGCGCGGACGGCCCGTACGCCGACGCCGCGCGCCGACGCCGCCGCGAACGCGAACCCGAGGACGTCGTGGCTGTCCTCCGCTCCGCCCTGCTGACCGACGACGACCGGGCCGGACTCGTTGCCCGCCTCCTGCCCGGCGGCGGCCCGTACCGACACCACGGGGCGGGTCGCCTCGGCAATCACCTGCTGGCCGTACGAGCCGAGCAGGAAGCCGAGCACGGCGCCGTAGCCCTTCGTGCCGAGCGCCAGCAGTTCCGCCCGTTCGGCGGCGTGCAGCAGCGCCGGAAGGGTCGCGTCCGGGACGACCTCGGAGGTCACGGTCAGGTCGGGGTGGAGCGCGGTCAGCTCGTCCGCGGCCTCGCGGAGGACGTCCTCGGCGCGCTGGGCCTCGGTGTCGCGGTTCTGGACGATCGGCACGTCGAGCGGCTGCCAGAGCCAGGCGTGGACGAGGTGGACGCCGAGCCCGCGGCGGACCGCCTCGTTCGCCGCCCACCGGGCCGCGGCCCGGCTCTCGGCGGAACCGTCCAGTCCGACAGCGATGACAGGTGTCACGGCTCTTCCCTCCATACAGCCCGTACGGCAATGCGGTCGTGTTGCCGCCTTCCGCCTTCCACCATCGTCGGCGAACCGGCGCCCCGACAGGGCCGACCGGCCCTCACGCCGGGACCAGCTGCCCCTGATGCAGTAGCCGCGCGTGGGGGGAGAGTCCTGGTACGACACCCCGCCGGGGTACCCGACGAGTCGGCGGGAACGGACCCGAGGAGCGAGCGGACATGGCGACGTACCCCATCCCCGAACTCGACGCCCACTGGCGCGCGGCCGACTACCTCGCCGCCGGCCAGCTGTACCTGATGGACAACCCCCTGCTCCGCGAACCCCTCCGGCCGGAGCACGTCAAACCGCGCCCGCTCGGCCACTGGGGCACCTCCCCCGGCCTCAACCTCGTCCACACCCACCTCAACCGGCTGGTCCGGGACCGCGCCCTCGACCTGCTGTGCGTATGGGGGCCGGGACACGGCGCCCCGGCCGTCCTCGCCAACGCATGGCTGGACGGCACGTACAGCCAGACGTATCCGGGCGTCCCGCGGGACGCCGATGGCATGCGGACGCTGTTCCGGCAGTTCTCCTTCCCCGGCGGGGTGCCCAGCCACGTGGCGCCCGAGACGCCCGGGTCGATCCACGAGGGCGGCGAGCTGGGCTACTCGCTCTCCCACGCCTACGGGGCGGCCTTCGACAACCCGGGGCTCGTCGTGGCCTGCGTGATCGGCGACGGGGAAGCGGAAACGGGGCCGCTGGCGGCGTCCTGGCACTCGAACACGTTCCTCGACCCGGTCCACGACGGCGCTGTGCTGCCGGTCCTGCACCTCAACGGCTACAAGATCGCCAATCCGTCGGTGCTCGCCCGGCTCCCGGAGTCACGGCTCGACGCGTTGCTGCGCGGATACGGCCACGCACCGCTGTTCGTGTCCGGCAGCGACCCGTACCACGTCCACCGCGCCCTCGCCGCCGCCCTGGACACCGCCGTGGACCGCATCGAGGACATCCAGCGCGCCGCCCGTGCGGGTGCGCCCCGGCGCGGCCTGCCCGCCTGGCCGGTGATCGTGCTGCGCACCCCGAAGGGCTGGACCGGACCGCGCGAGGTGGACGGCCGGCCCGTCGAGGGCACCTGGCGCGCCCACCAGGTCCCGCTGTCCGGCGTACGGGAGAACCCCGCACGGCTCGCGGCGCTGGAGGCATGGATGCGCTCGTACCGCCCGCAGGAGCTGTTCGACGCCGACGGACGCCCGCTCCCCCACGTCCTGGCCTGCGTACCGGAAGGCGACCGCCGGCTCGGCGCGAACCCGCACGCCAACGGCGGCCGCCTGCTGCGCCCGCTCCCGCTGCCGCCCCTGGACGCGTACGGCGTACCCGTCGCGAAGCCCGGCGCCGAGACGCACGAGCCGACCCGGGTGCTCGGCCGCTACCTCGCCCAGGTCATGGCGGACACCGCCGAACGGCGGAACTTCCGGGTCGTCGGCCCCGACGAGACCGCCTCCAACCGCCTCGACGACCTGTACGAGGTCACCGGCAAGGCGTGGCAGGCAGCCGTGGAACCCACCGACGAACACCTGGCACGGGACGGCCGGGTGCTGGAGATCCTGTCCGAGCACACCTGCCAGGGCTGGCTGGAGGGGTACCTCCTCACCGGCCGGCACGGGTTGTTCTCCACGTACGAGGCGTTCGCCCACATCGTCGACTCGATGGTCGGCCAGCACGTCAAGTGGCTGCGCACCGCCCGCACCCTGCCCTGGCGGGAGCCGGTCGCCTCGCTCAACTACCTGCTGACCTCGCACGTGTGGCGGCAGGACCACAACGGGTTCTCCCACCAGGACCCCGGGTTCGTCGACCACGTGCTCAACAAGAGCCCGGAGGTCGTCCGCGTGTACTTCCCGCCGGACGCGAACACGCTGCTCGCGGTCGCCGGGCACGTACTGCGCAGCCGGGACCGGGTCAACGTGGTCGTGGCGGGCAAGCAGCCGTGCTTCGACTGGCTGCCGGTGGCGGAGGCGCGCGCCCACTGCGCGCGGGGGGCGGGAGTCTGGCCGTGGGCCGGTACGGAGACCGCCGGGCGGGAGCCGGACGTGGTCCTCGCCTGTGCCGGGGACGTGCCGACGCTGGAGGTGATGGCCGCGGCGGCGCTGCTGCGCGAGCACCTGCCCGCGCTGTCGGTCCGGGTCGTGAACGTCGTCGACCTGACCCGGCTCATGCCCCGCGAGGAGCACCCGCACGGGATGACGGACGCGGCGTACGAGGAGCTGTTCACCAGGGACCGGCCGGTGGTCTTCGCGTACCACGGCTACCCGTGGCTCATCCACCGCCTCGCCTACCGCCGCCCGAACCACGACCGGCTGCACGTGCGTGGCTACAAGGAGTCGGGCAGCACGACGACCCCGTTCGACATGGTCGTCCGCAACGACATGGACCGGTACCGGCTGGTCCTGGACGTGCTGGACCGGGTGGCGGGGACCGCCCTGGGTGACGCCGCTGCGGACCTGCGGCGCCTGATGACCCTGCAAAGGGAGCGGCACCAGACGTGGATCCGGGAGCACGGGACGGACCTGCCGGAGGTGGCGGACTGGTCGTGGCCGTTCTGAGGGTCACCGGCCGATGGCGAGGGCGAGTACGAGGGTCCCGGTGGCGGCGAGGAGGGTGACGCAGTAGACGGCTTCGCGGGGCCAGGGGCTCATGGGGTGGGCCAGCGGCTGAACGACATCATCGGCAGGTCCGACACCGCTGTCGGCACGTACGGCGGCAGCTCGCCGCGTGTGGCCCGCAGCATCGTCCGTACGACCCGGGCCAGCCCGCGGCAGTGGCTCCAGTTCCCCAGCGGATGGTCCGCCGGCCCGCCCACGACCAGCCGCTCCCAGTCCCGCACCGCCCCTTCGATCCGCCGGTCCTCCTTCCGCATCCCCTCCACCACCGGGACCAGCCCCCGCCCCTGCGTGATCAGCCCGTCCGTGATCCCGGCAATCACCTCCGCCGAGGGCATCAACTCGTAGGAAACGAGCGCCCGCTCGATCAACTCCTCCGCGGAGTGCGGGTCGTTCTGCGTGCACATGGGTACTCCCTGTCGTCATAGTCGTCTGTGGCTGGGCAGCGATGAGCACAACCGACTCGGTGCGGTCGCTGCTGCCATGGGAGGATGATGGCCGGGCACGCAGACCGGCAGACAGGCCATCGCGCGGCCACTCGTGGCCACGTCCCGGCCACGGCAAGAGGTAGACGCGATGACCCCTCAAACTGAGCCCGTGAGCCACCGCAACGATGCACTAAGGGCCGCCCGACTTCGCGTCGGCTGGCGTTCCGCAGACGCCGCCGCAGACCACCTCACCCGCCACGGGGTACGGCTGCTCGCCGACCCGCACTTCACGGTCTCGGCGCGAACCTGGCGCCGCTGGGAAGGGTCCCGCCCCGGCTGGCCTTCGCAAGAAACGTCGATCGTTCTGCACGACGCTCTAGGCCTATGGCCGGAGGACCTGGGGTTCAGCGTGCCACCCGGGTGGATCCGCCCCGAGCACCATCAAGAGGACTATGGGAAAAGGGAGTTCGCGTCGGTCACGACTGCTGCACTGGTACCCGGTCCCACCGCCCCGCAGCATGTAGACCCCGCCTTGATCGGCTATTTCCAGGAGCAGTTGGAGGGGCACTACCGGGCCGACATGTTCCTTGGCCCGCACGATCTGATCGGCACAGTCTCGGCCCAGTACCAGCTGATCGACAAGCTGGTTCGATCAGCCCGAGGTGACACCCGTCGCGGCCTGCTCCGCGTGGGCGCCGCGTACGCCGCTCTCGTCGGCTGGCTCTACCAGGATGCCGGTGACCTGGGCGCGGCTTGCTTCTGGCGCGGTATCACTCAAGAAATCGCCACAAGGTCCCGCGATGCGCACCTCATCGGGTACGCCCTCGTCAACACGGCTCAGGTGCGGACGGATCTCGGCGACGGCCACGGAGTCATCGACTTGTGCGAAGCCGCGCTGGATGACGCGGACCGGCTCGTCCCCAAGGTCAGGATCATGGCCTTGCAGCAGCAAGCACACGGTGCCAGTCTCACAGGCGACCGGAGCGCCGTCGACAGACTCATTGATACGGCCGACGGGCTGCTGGGCCGCGTCGATGACGACCTGCCCTGGGGCAACGCTTGCCGGAGGACTCCGGGGTATCTCGAAGTCCAGCGTGCCACCTGTTACGGGCGCTTGAGGCTCGGCCGTGAAACCGTCGTGCTGTGGGAGCAGGTGCTTGCAGCAGTGCCTTCGACCGCACGACGGGACCGCGGCGTCTATCTGGCCCGGCACGCCACCGCGGCCGCAGCTGCTCGTGAGCCCGATCATGCGGTGGAGATCGCGCGCGAGGCTGTGACGATCGCGGCAGAGACCCGCTCTGCGCGCATGTGCCGGGAACTGGTTGCGCTGGAGCGGGCCATGCAGCCGTGGCACGATGCGCCCGTAGGCCAGGAGCTCGCAGGGCTCCTGGCACCCGTGACCGAGGGGAGCTGACATGGGTGTGCCCGTACCGTTGTCCGACGAGGAGATCGAGGTCCGGCTGGCGGGGCTGTCGGGTTGGAGCCGGGATGGGCACGAGATCACCCGGACCTATCCGATCCGCTACCACGCCGCGGTGGCGGCCATCGTGACGATCGCGGACCGCTCGCGCCGGATCCAGCACCACGCCGACCTCGACCTCCGCATGGACCACCTGCGCGCAGCCATCACGACCCACGACGCCGGCCACCGTCTGACCGACGCAGACTTCGACCTCGCCCGGCGGATCGACGAAATCGTCGCCGCCCACCAGGCCATCCCGCTCGACTGAGCCCGTTCACACAGCCCCGGAAGGTGGGGCCGAATGGGGACGAGGGGGCCGGTCGGGACCGTGTTGGGGCCGCTCGGCCCACGACCCGGGCGGGGCGGGGGCACAGACTGGAGGCGGATACGTTCGAGGAGGCCACGATGAGCATTCCTTCTCCCACCCGGTTGACCGCCGCGCTGCCCGCCGACTGCCGGGACCGGCTGATGGCGATGGCCCGTGAGGTCAACTTCGCCGAGGGCACCCGGATCTTCCGGGAAGGCGGGCACGCCGACAGGTTCTGGATCGTCCGGTCCGGGACCGTGACGCTCGACGTGCACGTGCCCGGGCGGCAGGCCGCGGTGATCGAGAGTCTCGGCCCCGGCGAGCTGGTCGGTTGCTCGTGGCTGTTCAAGCCGTACACCTGGCGGCTGACCGCGGAGGCGATGACGCCGGTTCGGGCGTACGAGTTCGACGCGGCGGCGGTGCGGATGGCCATGGACGCCGACACGGCGTTCGGGTCGGCGCTCGGGCACTGGGTCGGGCAGGTCCTCGTGCACCGGCTGCAGGCCGCGCGCGTACGACTGCTCGACCTGTACGCACCGCACGGGAGCGGCAGTCGCGTCTGAGAGCGGTGCTCTCGCCGTGCCGGGGCCGTACGGTCCCGGCACGGGGCCGTACGGCCCTCGATCACCGGCGGGCCGGGGCGGGACAGTGGGAGGGCACGGACCACAGCAGCCCGGCGCCGTGCGCCGCGCTTCGACACGGGAGACCCTCATGAGGCACACACGGGTGGCGGATCTGATGACCGACGAGGTCGTGTCGGTGACCCCCGCGGCGCCCTTCAAGGACATCGCCAAGCTCCTGACGCAGCACGACATCACCGGCGTGCCCGTGCTGGACCCGGAGGACCGGGTGGTGGGCGTCGTCTCCCAGACCGACCTGCTCGCGCGGAGGGTGGCGGCGGCCGACCGGTCGGACGGGGCGCCGCCGACGGCGGCCGACGTCATGTCCGCGCCGGCCGTCACCTCGCACCCCGAGGACTCGGCCGCCGACGCCGCCCGGCTCATGACCCGCCGCGGCGTGGAACGGCTGCCCGTGGTGGACGAGGAGGACCGGCTGGTCGGCATCGTGACCCGGCGGGACCTGCTCCGGGTGTTCCTGCGCCCGGACGCCGAGATCCGCCGGCGGATCGCGGACGAGGTCCTGGGCGACGTGCTCCGCGGGCCGGCCGGCAACATCGACTTCCACGTGGTGGACGGCGTGGTGACGCTGACCGGCCGGGTCGACCGCCGGAGCCGGCTGCCGGTGCTCGTCGGCCTCGTCGAACGGATCGACGGCGTCGTCGCCGTGCTCTGCCACGTCACGGCCGACACCGACGACACCGCCGTCGGCCACGCCCGCCACGCCATGCCGTGGTGACCGGGCCGATGGTCATGACCGCGGCAGCCACCCACCCGAGCCCGTGAAAGGGGACCCCGGTGTTGAAGACCCACGTGACCGTCGGAGTGGACGGTTCCGCCGAGAGCCGGGCGGCAGCCCGCTGGGCCGCGCGAGAGGCCGCCCTGCGGCACGTTCCGCTGCGGCTGGTGCACGCCGTCGACTGGCCCCTGGACCCCGTACTGCCCGGAATCGGCCGGCAGGACGTCGACCGCTGGGCCGACCAGGCACTGACCGAGGCGGCGCAGGAGCTCGCACAGCACCATCCGGACCTCGACATCGACACCCGCTGCCTGTCCGCCCGCCCGACGGCCGCACTCGCGGCCGAAGCGGCCGACGCCGCACTGCTCGTGCTCGGCTCGCGCGGCCTGGGCGGCCTGCTGGGCTTCCTCATCGGCTCCGTCGCCCTGTCCACGGTGGCGGCCACCGACACGCCCGTCGTCCTGGTACGCCCCGGCGACGACCCGGACGGTCCGGACACCGCCGCCCCGTCCGGGGAGATCCTGGTCGGTCTGGACGTCCACGAGGCGTGCGACCGGGTCCTCGCCTTCGCCTTCGAGGAGGCCGAACGGCACGGATGCCCGCTGCACGCCCTGCACGGCTGGAAGATGCCGGCCGCCTACGGGTACGTGCCGTTCTTCGACCCGGAGAACGAACGGGACATCACGCGGAGCGTGACCCATCTGGTGGACGACGCGCTGCTGCCGTGGCAGCGGAAGTTCCCCGGGGTGGAGGTCCGCCGCACCGTCTTCCGCGGCTCGGCGGGCGAGCACCTCGTCGAGGCCTCCCGCGCCGCCCGGCTCGTCGTCGTGGGACGGCACCGGCACCACTCGCCCCTCGGCACGCACATCGGCCCGGCCGCCCACGCCGTCCTGCACCACTCCGCCGCGCCGGTCGCCGTGATCACCCACGACTGACAGCACCTCGGGGTGCCCGTCGACGTGCCCGCCGGCCCGCCCGCAAAGGGCGGCAGGCGGGTCTCAGGGCGCGAGGTCCCGGCGGCGGAGCAGGGCGTGGGCCGCGAGGATTCCGGCCAGGCCCGCGCCCGTCAGGACGAGGAAGCCGGGCCAGGGCACCGTGCCTTCGGCCAGGGCGTCGCCGGGGGTGTAGTAGTGGAACGGGCTCGCGTACTTCAGCGGCTCCGCCGGTGCCCAGGCCAGGGCGATGAAGTTGACCGCGAAGCCCACGGCGCCGATCGCGATGGTCGCCCCGATCACCTGGGCGCGCCGCCGCCCCGCCGCCGAGACGGCCAGCGCCGGCCCGATCATGCACAGCGCGAAACCGAAGCCCAGGACGCCTGCGGCGAGTACGCCGGTCAGGGGGACCGCCCGGTGGATGTCGGGGGTGAGCGCCACGCCGACCAGGACCGTGAGCGTCGCCGCCGCGTTCAGGGCGAGTGCCGCGGCGAGCAGCGCGGCCGTCCGTTCCGCCAGCAGCCGGGTCCGGCTGACCGGCCGTACCATCACCAGCTCCACCGTGCCCGCCTCCACGTCGGCGGCCACGGCTGCGGCCGCGAGCGAGCCGATCGCCGTCAGCTGCAGGGCGATCCAGAACGGGTGGACGAGGCCGGCGCCCAGGAGTCCCGGGTAGCTGGCGATGGACACCTCGCCGCTGGACCCGCTGAACGCCCGGTAGGCCGAGGGGGGTCCCTTGCCGCCTGCCGAGAACAGTTCGTCCGGGCTGAGCGTGTGGGCGACCACCACGATGAGTGCCTCGAAGGCGATCATCCCGACCGTCAGCGCGATCAGCATCCTGCGCCGACGGTAGAGGGCGAGCCACAGCAGGGGCCATCGCTGCCTCATCGCGCCTCCTCCGGGCCGCCGTTGCGGTAGAGGTCCAGGAACGCCTCGTCCAAGCCGGCCTCCTCGACCGTGACGTCCGCGACTCCCGGTCCGAGCAGCCCGCGCAGGGCGTCCACGACCTCGGCCGGCGGCACGAGCAGCTCGACGTCGTCCCCCTGCCAGCGGGGTTCCCAGCGGTCCGCGGCGCCCAGCGTGCGGGCACCGCGCCCGTCCGCGTAGGACAGCCGGATCCGCCGGGCCCGCGCCTCGCGCAGGCCCGCCACGCTCTCGACCGTCACCAGCCGCCCGTCCCGGACGATCGCCACCCGGCCGCAGGTACGCTGCATTTCGGGCAGTACGTGGCTGGACAGCAGCACGGTCCGTCCGGCGTCCGCCGCCTCCCGGAGGAGCCCGTAGAACGTCTCCTGCACCAGCGGGTCCAGCCCTTCGGTCGGTTCGTCGAGCACCACCAGCTGCGGATCGTGCTGGAGCGCCTGCACCAGGCCCAGTTTCTGTTTCATGCCGCGCGAGTACGTGCCCACCGGGCGTGCCAGGATTCCGGCCGTCAGCCCCAGCCGGTCGCAGAGTTCGCTGCGGCGCGGGACGGGGGCGCCCTGGAGGGCGGACAGCAGGTCGAGCGTCTGCGCCCCGGTGAGTTCGGGGTACAGGCGCAGTTCCCCGGGCAGGTACCCGAGGAGCGGTGCGAGGCGGCGGTGGTCCGCGACGGGGTCCATCCCGAAGACCCTTGCCCGGCCCGCGGTCGGCCGGACGAGCCCGACGAGGCACCGCAACGTGGTCGTCTTCCCGGCGCCGTTGGGTCCGAGGAAGCCGAACACCTCGCCCGGCCGCACCGTCAGGTCCAGCGCGTCGATCCCGGTGACCGCCCCGTACGTCTTCGTCAGGGCGGTCAGCTCGATCGCCTCCATGCCGGTGTCCCCGTGCCGCTCAGGCCGCGGTGAGTTCGGCGCCGATGTGGTGGGCCCAGGTGCGGATCCGCTCGGGGTTGCGGTAGTCGCCGCCCTTGCCCTCGTGGAGGAGGGCCTTGGCGAGGAACCCCGGCGTGCGGGCCGTGATGCTGCCGCCGAAGGTCATGTGCTCGCGGGCGCCGACGATCTGCATCTGCCGGGCGACGGCGGGCACCGGCGGGATGTCGTGTTCCTCGGCGGAGCTGTCGAGGGGGCCGCTGCTGAAGAACCAGACGGGGCGGCGGCGCAGGGAGTCGGCGTTGCGCTCGGCGCAGCGCTTGGCCTCACCGCTCCAGTGGCCGGCGTAGAGGGATCCGCCGAGGACGACCCCGTCGTACGGGCGGACGTCGTCGACGTCGGCGGCTGGCAGGACGACGGCGTCGAGGCCGTCCTCGCGGAGGGTCTCGCCGATCTGTTCGGCGATGCCGGCGGTGGCGCCGTGCTTGGTGCCGTACGCGACGAGGATGCGCTTGGTGGTCATGGCGGGTCTCCTTGTCCGGTGCCGCGGGAAGGGAACGTCCTCACTGTGGCGCGACCGGCCGGCCGTGGGCAGAGGTCGGGCGGGTACCGGCCGGGGCCGTTCGGCCCTCCTCGGACCGGCGTTCCTCTGCGGCTGCCACGTGCTGCTTGACGGCCGGGAAGCTGTCGGGCGCGACGGAGAGCGAGTCGATGCCGGCGCCGACCAGGAAGGCGGCGAAGGCGGGGTCGTCGCTCGGCCGCTGGCCGCACAGGCCGACGGGGCGTCCGGCCGCGTGGGCCCGGGGGACGAGGATGCGGATCAGCCGGGTGACCGCGGGGTCGTTCTCGTCGAAGACGTCGGCGAGTGCTTCGGAGTCGCGGTCGACGCCGAGGGTGAGCTGGGTGAGGTCGTTGCTGCCGATGGAGAAGCCGTCGAAGCGTTCGGCGAAGTCCTGGGCGAGGAGGATGTTGGCGGGGATCTCGGCCATCACGTAGACCTTGAGCCCGTTCTCACCGCGGCGCAACCCCTCGGCGGCCATGACGTCGAGGACCTTGTCGGCTTCCCGGAGCGTGCGGCAGAAGGGGATCATGACGATGACGTTGGTCAGGCCCATCTCGTCGCGGACCCGTCGCAGGGCCCGGCATTCGAGGGCGAAGCCCTCGCGGTAGCCGTCGCCGTAGTAGCGGCTGGCACCCCGCCAGCCGATCATCGGGTTGGCCTCGACCGGTTCGAAGGGCCGGCCGCCCAGGAGCTTGGCGTACTCGTTGGTCTTGAAGTCGCTGGTGCGCACGATGACCGGGTCCGGCCAGCGGGAGGCCGCGATCCGGGCGATTCCGTACGCGAGACGGTCCGTGAAGTAGCCGGTGCGGTCGAGGTGGCCTTCGGTGAGCTGCGCGATCGCGCTCCGGTCGGCCGGGTCCAGGCGCTCGGGGTGCAGCAGGGCCATCGGGTGGACCTTCACCTGGTGGGCGACGATGAACTCCAGGCGGGCGAGTCCCACGCCGTCGGCGGGCAGCCGCCACCAGCGGAACGCGGCCGCCGGATCGGCGAGGTTGAGCATCACCCGGGTCCGGGTGGCGGGGAGGGCGGCGAGGTCCGTTTCGGTCTCCTCGTACGGCACCAGGCCCGCGTACACCCTGCCCCGGATGCCTTCCGTGCACGAGACGGTGACGGGGTCCCGGTCGTGCAGGACGTCGGTGGCGTTCCCGGTGCCGACGACCGCGGGGACGCCGAGTTCCCGGCTCACGATCGCCGCATGGGAGGTCCGGCCGCCGTGGTCGGTGACGATCGCCGCGGCCCGCTTCATGATCGGCTCCCAGTCGGGGTCCGTGAGGGACGTGACGAGGACGGCACCGGCGGGGAAGCGGTCGAGTTCGACGGGTGTGTCCAGGCGGCACACGGGTCCGGCTCCGATCGCCTCGCCGACCGCGGTCCCTTCGGTCAGCACCCGGCCGGGCATGCCGGTGAGACGGCAGCGGCGCAGCGTGGTGGAGTGGCGGCGGGACTGCACGGTCTCGGGCCGGGCCTGGACGATCGCCAGCTCGCCCGTGTTCCCGTCCTTGGCCCATTCCAGGTCCATCGGGCAGCCGTAGTGCTCCTCGACGGCAACCGCCCATGCGGCGAGCCGGCGCACTTCGGCGTCCGTCAGCACGCGCCGGGCACGTTCTCCGGCGGAGGTGTCGACCGTCTCGGTGAACCCGTCGTCCGCGTAGACGGCCTTGCGGCGCTTGGCCCCGACCCGCACGTCGATGACGGGGTTCAGGGCCGGGTCCTTCAGGGACGGCTTGAAGACGGTGTACTCGTCGGGGTCGGTCGTGCCACTGACCACGGTCTCGCCGAGGCCCCAGGCGGCGCTGACCACGACGGCCTCCGGGAAGCCGGTCTCCGGATCCAGGGTGAAGATCACCCCGGCGCCCGCCAGGTCCGAGCGGACCATGGCCTGGACGCCGACGGACAGGGCGACGCGCAGGTGGTCGAAGCCCATCCGCTCGCGGTAGTCGATGGCCCGGTCGGTGTAGAGCGAGGCGAAGCAGCGGTGGACGGCCGTCAGCAGCCGGCCGGTGCCGCGGACGTTGAGGTAGGTGTCCTGCTGGCCCGCGAAGCTGGCCTCGGGCAGGTCCTCGGCGGTCGCACTGCTGCGCACCGCGACGTCCGGGTCGGAGCGGCCCAGTTCGCGGCCGAGGGCCTCGTACGCCGAGGCGATCGCGTCCCGCAGGGCGTCCGGCAGGGGCTCAGCCGTGATCAGCGAGCGGATGCCGGCTCCCACCTCCTCCAGCGGGGCGCCTTCGTGGTAGCGGTCGAGCTGCTCCTGGATGCGGTTGCGGAGACCGTGTCCGCCGAGAAGTTCCTCGTAGGCGTCCGCGGTGGTGGCGAAGCCGGGCGGTACGGGTACGCCGGACGCCGCCAGGTGTACGGTCAGCTCGCCCAGGGAGGCGTTCTTCCCGCCCACGCGGCCGACGTCGCCGCGGCCGAGGAGGGTGAACGGAATGACGCGCGGGGTGGATGCCATGACGTCCTCCGGGCCTGCGCGGAGCAGGGCTCAGTACGGGAGGGGGCGGCCGGACGGCGTGCGCAGGTCCAGCGGGGCGGGCTTGTGGGGCTGCTTCGGCCGGGTCTGGATCCGTATGCGCTGCATCGTCTGTCACCCTCTCGGGGAAGCGGCGCCTGGAGCGGCGTCCGGATTCCACGATCACGCCGCGGCCTGCGGTGCCGGCAGGGCTGAGCGGGTCCTTCGCGCGGGGCCGAGTGGGCCGGTCCGGATCTGGGCCGGTCGGCCCGCAGGAGTGCCCTCGGGGGCCTCCGCCGCGTCGGGGACGGCGGGCACGGCGGAGGGGTGGGCAGGGGACGCCGTTCGCGGCTCGCAGGGCGGGCGCGGGCAGGGGGCGCGGGCGCGGGCAGGGGGCTCTGCGGAGCTGTCGACAGGCGGGCGGGCGGCCCTCCGGCGCGCCGTGGTGGTGCGCGGTGGCGCGGCGCGCCGGCGGTACGCGGTGGCGCGTACCACCGCGGGGCCTGCGGGGATCCGCAGGGACGGGCGTCCACCGGAACGGGCATCCGCAGGGACAGGGATCCGCGGGCGCACAATGCGGGCTCGGGAAACCGCGGGCACACCATGCGAACGCACGGAACCACAGGCACACAACGCCGACGCACGGAACCGCGGACACAGGGATCCGCGGGTACGGGATGCGGGCGTGCGGGGCCGCACCCGCGGGGTACTGCCCTCGGAGCCGCCCGGCGCGAGACCGCTACCGGTCGTCGGTCGCGTCCGGGCGGACGATGGTCACCGGGCAGGGGGCGTGCAGGGCCACCTGCTGGCTCACCGAGCCGAGCAGGGCACGCCGGAAGCCGCCGCGGCCGCGGCTGCCCACGACCAGCAGCTCCGCGCCCTCGGCCGCGTCGGCCAGGACCTCGGCCGGATGGCCTTGGACCAGACGTTCGTGCACCCGGGAGGCGCCGTCCTCGCCGAGAACGGACCGCACCTCCTCCACCAGCTTCCGCTCGGCCTCCTCGGCGTCGAACGTGGCGTCCACCGCGGGGGCCGACCACGATGCCGCGCCGGGGACCTCCCACGCGGTGACGGCCTCCACCCTCCCGCCGACGAGGCCCGCGTAGCGTACGGCCCACCGGAGGGCGGCCTGCGAGGAGGGGGAGCCGTCTACGCCCACCACGATCCGCGGCGCCTCACTCATCGTGTCCATGACCCTCACCTCTTTCGACTCTCTACGTCCAGCGTGTGCGAGGCACGTACGCGCCGCCAGGCGGGGCGACCGTGCGGCGGTCACGCGGCTGCGGACGGGCCCAGGCCCGGGCCCGGCAGGCGGAACCAGCGCTCGCCCCCGGCGGGCACCTGCTCCCGCCGGTCACCAGGGAGGATCAGCGGTACGGGGCCGAGGAGCGACGGCGGGACGCGGACCCCGAGCCGGCCGGGCCGGAACAGGATCCGGATGCCTCGGTGGCCGAGGTAGCACAGGGACAGCGCGGAGCCGGGGACCTCCGAGAGCGGCACCGGATCGACGTGGAGGCCGTCGGTACCCGGCTGAAGCCCGACGACTCCGCGCTCGACGAGGTCGAGCGTGCCGGCCATGGCTCCGAGGTGGATCCCTTCGCCGGTGGTGCCGCCCTGGACATCGGTGACGTCGCCGAGCAGCGCCTCACGGCAGTAGCGCCAGGCGTCCGGGCCCTGCCGGAGGGCGAGCACGCGGCCGTGGACGACGCTGCTGAGCGTGGAGCCGTGGCAGGTCCGGCGCAGGTAGTACGCGACTGTCCGCTCCCAGAGCGCGTCGTCGAAGGCGTAGCCGAGCCGGGCGAACAGTCCGGCGAGTTCCGCGGGACGGAAGAGGTGGCCGAGCATGAGGGTGTCGGCCTGCTTGGACGCCTGGTAGCGGTTGGGCGTGTCGCCTTCGGCCTCCAGGATGCGGTCCAGGCGGCGGATGTCGTGGTAGCGGGACCGGTAGGCGTCCCAGTCGAGTTCGGCGAGATCGCCGTAGCCGTGGAACTGGCTGATCACTCCCCGGTGGAAGGGGACGTGCATCAGGCGCGAGACGTCCTCCCAGCCGCCGAGGTCATCCGCCCCGAGACCGAGCCGGGCGCGGAGTTCGGCGCGGCGGGCCGCCGGCAGCGCCGCGTGGAGTTCCAGAGCGCGGGTGAGCGTCCAGGCCGCGGTGATGTTGGTGTACGCGTTGTCGTCGATGCCCGGCCCGGCGGCGTCCGGGTAGGCGTCGTGGTATTCGTCGGGGCCTACGACGCCCCGGATCCGGTAATGGCCCAGGCCGGTGTCCCAGGTGGCCGTCGTGGCCCAGAAGTGGGCTGTGTTCAGGAGCAGTTCGGCTCCGGGACCGTGCATGAAGCCGGTGTCCCCGGTGGCGAGGCCGTACTGCCAGACGTTCCAGGCCACGGCCGAGTTCACGTGCCGCTGGAGGTGGGAGTGGTCGGGCAGCCAGCGGCCGGAGCGCGGGTTGAGGTGCAGGAGCTGGGTCTCCTCCTCGCCCGAACTCCCGCTCTGCCAGGGGAACATCGCCCCCCTGGCCCCGGCGCGGCGGGCCGCCCGCCGGGCTGCGGGCAGCCGCCGGTGGCGGTACATCAGCAGGGCGCGTGCGGTCTCGGGGAAGTGGAGGGTGAGGTAGGGCAGGACGAACAGCTCGTCCCAGAAGACGTGGCCGCGGTAGGCCTCGCCGTGGAGCCCGCGGGCGGGCACCCCGACGTCGAGTTCCGCGGTGTGCGGGGAGAGGGTCTGCAGGACGTGGAAGGCGTGCAGGCGCAGGATCCGTCCGGTCTCGCCGGGTACCTGCAACTCCCCTTCGGACCAGATGCGTTGCCAGGCGGCCCGGTGCGACGCCAGCAGGGTAGGGAAGTCCGGGGCGCGGCCGGCGTACGCGGTGCTGCTGTGTGCGGGGTCGGCGAGGGGGCGGTCGAGCGAGCTGAACAGGGCGGCCGTCTTCACGACCACGGCCGGCCGCGCCGGCCCGATCGGCAGGGCGGACCGCTGGGTGGCGGTGGCCTCGGTGCACGATCCGTCGACCGTCGCGAGAGGGCGGGCGGAGGTCCGGACCGCGAGCCCGATGCGTATGCGGGAGTCCGAGGTGGTGCAGGCGAGCCAGGCGGTGCCCTCCCCTTCCACCCCTGCCCGGTGCCCTACGAGGTGGTTTCCGGCGAGGGCGCGGTAGCGGTCCACCCCGAGGTTCGTGACGTCCCCGTCGAGCACTGCCGCGACATCGATCCTCCCCGTCCAGCCGTAGGCGCGGAATACGGTTCGCTGGGCGGCCAGGTGCGGGTCGCCCATGTGGACGAGGCGGGTGTGGGTCACGGCCAGCCGGCGGCCGTCGGCGTCGTGGAAGAGCATGCGCCGGGTGAGCGTGCCGGCGCGCAGGTCGAGGGAGACCAGGTAGTGGCGCAGCGTCGGGTGGTCCGGGGTGAGCCAGTCGCCTGGCGGTGCCCCGTCGGGCAGGCAGCGGTACCTCAGGGCCGTCCAGTCGGGCAGCCGGACCAGGTCCTCGTTGTCGACGGTACGTGCGCCGACGGCGGAGGCCAGGCGGTTGTGGCAGCCGGCCAGGTAGGTGGCGGGGTAGTGGACGGCGTCGGCCGTGCACTCGGGGGCCGCCGCCCGGGTGGCGAACCGGCCGTTGCCGAGCGTGCACAGGGCCTCGACCAGGCGCTCGGTCTTGGGGTCGTAGTGGTGGTACTCCCACCGCATCGGCGTGTTCACGGCCGGCACCCTCCCGGCGGTCCCGGCTGTCCCCGGGTTCCCTCCGCCGGTACGGCGGCGCGTGCGGCGGAGGCGGCCGGTCCCGTCGCCGCCATCAGTCGTGCACCACCCGGCGGCCGGTGAGCCGGACCGGGGTCAGCTTCATCCAGTGGACGTGGGAGCCTCCGGGCCACGGCCGCGAGCGGGCCGTGGCGGCGAGGTGCCGTTGTTCGTCCCCGTCCGTGACGGCTTCGAGGGCGCCCACCGCGAGCACGCTCCAGCCCTCGGCGGTCACTTCGTCGATGTGGTCGATCTCGAAGGCGGCCTCCGTTCCCCGTGCCCGGGCGGCCACCGTCTCCTCGGCGGTGCGGAAGGCGATGGCGGCCCCCACGACGAGGTAGTTGACGGGCACCACGGACGGGCCCTCCGAGGTGAAGACGGCGAGCCGCCCCACGCCGTGCGTGCCGAGCAGCCTCCGGCATTCGGGCTCGTCCAGTGCGACGAGCTCCGGGTCGCGGCGGGCGGTCGCCCGTCCGGGTGCCCGGTCCGCGCTCGCTCCGGTGAGCGCCCCCACGGTGGTGCCGAGGGCGTCGGCGATCCGGACGAGCGTGCCGGCGGACGGCGCGGCTTCGTGCTCTTCCAGGTAGGTCACGTAGTGGGCGTCCATGGCGCACCGCCGTCCCAGTTCCTCCGGGGTGAGGCCGAGTGCCTCGCGGCGGGCGGCCAGACGGCGGCCCAGGTCGGTGCGTCCGCTCGCCCCGGAGGGGAGCCGCGACGGGATGCGCGGGGTGCCCGTCATGGCAGTCACGCCCTTCCGGCGGGGACGGCGACAGCGTCGTGCTGCGCCCCGCCGAGGACGACCTTGAGGGCGCCGGTGTCGGCGGCGCGGGTGAAGACGTCGTACGCCTCCGCCATCTGGTCGAGCGCGAAGCGGTGGGTGACCATGTCGGCGCCGGGCAGCCGTCCCGCCGCCATCATGCGCAGCAGCAGGGGGGTGGAGTGGGTGTCGACGAGGCCGGTGGTGAGGGTGACGTCCTTGATCCACAGGTCTTCCAGGTGGAGGACGGCGGGCTTGCCGTGGACGCCTATGTTGGCGACCCGCCCGCCCGGCCGGACCATGCGGGTGCACATCTCGAACGCCTCGGGTACGCCCACCGCCTCGATGACCACGTCGGCGCCGAGGCCGTCGGTGAGGTCCTGCACCAGCCGCTCGGGTTCCTCCCGCGCCCCGGCCGTGGCGTCGGCACCGAGCTCGCGGGCCGCCGCCAGACGCGAGGCGGCGAGGTCGACGGCGATGATCCGGAACGGGCTGTAGAGCTGCGCGGTGGCGATGGCGGCCAGGCCGATGGGGCCGGCGCCGACCACGACCACGGTGTCGCCGGGGCGGACGCCGCCGTTGAGGACGCCCACCTCGTAGGAGGTCGGGAAGATGTCCGCGAGCAGGACGGCCTCGTGGTCGGGCAGCGCGGCGGGCAGCGGGTGGACGGAGAGGTCGGCGAACGGGACGCGCACGTACTCGGCCTGCGTGCCGTCGATGGTGTGTCCCAGGACCCAGCCGCCGCCCCCGCGGCACTGGCCGTAGCGGGCCTCGCGGCAGAACCGGCAGCGGCCGCAGGCGGAGATGCAGGAGATCAGGACGCGGTCGCCGGGGCGGACGGTGCGGACGTCGCCGCCGGTCTCGACCACGGTGCCGACGGCTTCGTGGCCCAGGATCCGGCCAGGGGCCACCTCGGGCACGTCGCCCTTGACGATGTGCAGGTCGGTGCCGCAGATGGTGACGGCGTCGACCCGGACGATCGCGTCGGCGGCGTCCTTGACCGAGGGGTCGGGAACGTCCTGCCAGGAGGTCTGTCCGGGTCCGTGGAAGACGAGTGCCTTCATGGCGGGGCCTTCTCTCTGAGCGGGCTCCCCGAACGGGCTCCGCGCGCGAGCCCTCCGTACGGGCTCTCGGTACCGCTTCTCCGCGCGGGCTTCGGGCGGTCACCGCCAGGCTGTGCCCCGGGACCCGGGCGCCGCTTGGGCCGGACGGCCCCGGAGTAGGACCGGTCGGCCCCCTCCCGGCGGGCCGCTGCCGGTGTGACGGTGATATCCGGCATCCGATTCCGAGCCGGAACGAAAGGGCGCTGTCATGTCACAGCCAGCTCCGTCCCCCGCACCCGCCGCTCGCCCCGCCCTGCTGAGCTTCCTGGGCGGTGTGCGGACGGTCACCGGCAGCAAGTTCCTGGTCGAGACCGACCTCGGCCGGATCCTCGTCGACTGCGGCCTCTTCCAGGGTGTCGCGGACCTGCGGCGCCGCAACTGGGACAAGCTGCCGTGCGACGCGGCCGACATCCGGGCCGTCGTCGTCACCCACGCCCACCTGGACCACTGCGGCTACCTGCCGCGCCTGGTCCGGCACGGGTTCCGCGGCCCGATCCTGACCAGCGCGGCCACCGCCCGGCTCGCCGAGATCGTGCTCCGCGACAGCGCCCGTCTCCAGATGGAGGCCGCCGAGCACGCCAACCGGCACGGCTGGTCCAAGCACCGACCCGCGAAGCCTCTCTACGACGACGCCGATGTCGAGCAGACGGTGAAGTTCTTCGACCCGGTGACTGTGGGCAGCGAGGTGGAGATCACGGCGGGCACGAAGCTCAGGCTGCACCACGGCGGCCACATCCTGGGCTCCGCGTGGGCGCACCTGACCCTGGAGGACGGCCACACCCTCGCGGTCAGCGGCGACCTCGGCCGTCCGGGCCACCCGCTGCTGCTGCCGCCCGAACCGTTCACCGGCGCCGACGTCCTGCTCATGGAGTCCACGTACGGCAACCGGCGCCACGACCAGGAGACCGCGCAGCGCGAGTTCGCCTCCGTGATCAAGCGCGCTCTGTCCCGGGGCGGCACGGTCGTCATCCCCGCGTTCGCGATCGACCGGACCGAGGTGGTCCTGCACGAGCTGGCCGCGCTGCGCCGGGACGGCACGCTGCCCCGGCACGTGCCCGTCTACGTGGACAGCCCGATGGCCCTGGCAGCCCTCGACGTGTACCGCGCCGCCGTACGGTCGCGGTCGCCCGAGCTGCGGCCCGAGATCATCGCCGCCGGGGAGAGTGCCATGAGCCCGGAGCCGTTCCTGGCCGCCCGTACCGTCCAGGAGTCGATCGACATCAACAACACCACCGGGCCGGCCGTCATCGTCTCCTCCGCCGGCATGGCCACGGGCGGCCGCGTCCTGCACCACCTGCACCGGATCCTGCCGGACCCCCGCAATGCCGTCGTGATCGTCGGTTTCGCCGCCGAGGGCACTCGCGCCCGCGACCTGGTGGACGGGGCGCGGGTGCTGAAGATGTTCGGCGAGTACGTTCCCGTGCGCGCCGAGATCGCGGACGTGCCGCACTTCTCGGCGCACGCCGACGCCGACCAGATCCTCGACTGGCTGCGCGGCGCTCCGGCCCCGCACACGACCTACCTCGTCCACGGTGAAGAGACCGCCGCCGCGACCCTGCGGGACCGGATCGAGCACGAGCTCGGCTGGACGGCCGTTGTGCCCAGGTCCGGGGAGGCCGTCCTGGTCCGCTGAGGTGGGCCGGAAGGCCCCGCGGAATGCACCGCGCGGCCCTCCCGGCCACGGCGGCGCCGGGCGCAGGGTGAGGGGGAAGGGTTGGAGGCACACCATGAGCACCATGCACGGCATCCTCGAAGAGATGGCCCCGGAGGCCCGCGTGGCCCTGCTGGCCCACTCCCGCCCGGTCACCTTCCCGGCCGGTGCCCGGATCTTCAACGAGGGCCGCCGGGCGGACAGGTTCTGGGTCATCCAGTGTGGCACCGTCGATCTGCACACCCACGTGGCCGGCCACAAGGACGCCGTCATAGACACCCTCGGCTACGGCGAGCTGCTCGGCTGGTCATGGATGTTCCGCCCGTACTGCTGGCACCTGGGCGCGACCGCCTCCCGTGAGGTGCGCGCGCTGGAGTTCGACGCCGCCGCCGTGCGCGAGCTGTGCCACGAGGACTCGGCCGTGGGGCGGGCCGTGTCCCTCGCCGTGGCCGCCGTCATCGCCGACCGGCTGGACTCGACCCGTACCCGGCTCCTTGACCTGTTCGCACCCCACGGCAGCGGAGTCCCGCTCGCCCACGCACGCTGAGGACCCGACATGACCTCCACCCCGTACACCGTGTCCGACGTGATGAGCGCCAAGGTCATCGCCGTCACCCCGACCACCGGCTTCAAGGACATCGCCGCGGCGATGCGGCGGTGGAAGGTGACCGCCCTCCCCGTCGTCGAAGGCGAAGGCCGGGTGGTGGGGGTGGTCTCCGAGGCCGACCTCCTGCCCAAGGAGGAGTTCCACGAGCACCGCCCGGGACTCATCGAGCAGATGCGCCGCCTCGACGAGACCGCCAAGGCCGGTTCCACCCGCGCCGAGGACCTCATGAGTGCCCCCGCCCTCACCATCCGGCCCGACGCCACGCTCCCCCAGGCCGCCCGGCTCATGGCCGAACGCCACGTCAAGCGCCTTCCCGTGGTCGACGGGAACGGCACCCTCCGGGGCATCGTCAGCCGCAGCGACCTGCTCAAGGTCTTCCTGCGCAGCGACGAGGAACTGGCCGCCGACATCCGCCGCCACGTCGTCGAGCACCTGTTCCCGCTCTCCCACGCGTCCGTCCGGGTGGCCGTGTCCCACGGCGTCGCCACGTTGACCGGCACGGTGCAGGACGGTGGCCTGATTCCCCTGGCCGAGCGCCTGGCCCGGGCCGTCGAGGGCGTCGTCGACGTCCGCTGCCGGCTGGAGGCGCCGGCTGTGGCGTGAGCGCGCGTCAGGCGAGGGTGAGGAACAGCTTCTCCAGTTCCTGTTCGCTCATCGGGGGCGCGCCTTCCTCGCTCTCGGCGAGGCACTGGCGCATGCCGCTGGCCACGATCTTGAATCCGGCCCGGTCGAGGGCGCGGGAGACGGCGGCGAGCTGGGTGACGACGTCCTTGCAGTCGCGGCCGGCCTCGATCATGGCGATGACGCCCGCCAGCTGGCCCTGGGCGCGCCGCAGCCGATTGAGGATCGCGGTCGCGGCCTCTTCTTCCACCTTCATCGGTTCCTCCCGTCGTCGACCCTCCCGCCAGGATACCCCGAGGGGTATCCGCTACGGGGACGGGTTCGACCCGGGCGAGCCTACCGGAGGCATGGGCACGACAGTCGGCCGCCGCCGTGACCGTGCCGTACGCCGGATCCGTACGGCACGCCACGCCGCCCAGGCCGTCGCGGCGAGGCCGGTGGCGGCCCACGGCAGGGGGCCCGTCCACACCACGGCGGGCAGCTGCTGCCCCAGGACGAAGACGCCCATGACGACGACGAACCATCCGAACGCCTTGCGCAGGACGTCCTGGGGTATGCGTCCGGCGAAGCGGCTGCCGATCAGGCTGCCGACGACGGCCGCGGCGGTGACCATCAGGGCGAGGTTCCAGTCGATCGTGACGCCCGAGAGGTGGCCGGCCAGCCCGGAGAACGACTTCATCGCGATGACCAGGAGCGAGGTGCCGACCGCGACACTCATGGGCAGTCCGCCGAGCAGGGCGAGGGCGGGAACGACGAGGAATCCGCCGCCGGAGCCGACCAGACCGGTGACCGCGCCGACGACGAGGCCCTCCACGATCACGTGCTTGACGGGCAGTTCCGCATGTGCGGGCTTGGCCCGCTTCGCCTTGCGGGACTTGCGGAGCATGGCGACGGCGGTCGCGAGCATCATCAGGGCGAACACGACGAGCAGGACGGTTCCGGGGACGTACTCGGCGAGGCGTCCGCCGCCGTAGGCGCCGACCATGCTGACCGCGCCGAAGACCAGACCCGTGCGCCAGCGCACCCGGCCGGCCCGGGCGTGCGGGACGAGCCCGACCAGGCTGGTGGCACCGACGACGAACAGGGAGGTGGCGATGGCCTCCTTGGTGTCCATCCCGGCCAGGTAGACGAGGATCGGCACGGTGAGGATGGAACCGCCGCCGCCCAGGACGCCCAGGCTGATGCCGATCAGTACGGATGCCGCGAGGACGAGCGCGATCACGAGGGGTCCCGCAGGGAGGCGATGACGGTGCGGATGTCGGTGCGCGGGCCACGGTTGTAGGGCAGCTTGGACAGCATCATGCCCATGGCACAGGTGTTGCTGAGCGCGGCGAACGTCAGCCCGGCGCCGATCGCGGCGCCGATCAGGTGCACTCCGGGCACGAACACGCCCACGACGCCGGTGACGAGCACGATCGAGCCGGCGATCAGGCGCACCTGGCGCTCCAGCTCCCAGCGCGCCTCGCCCCGGTTGACGGGAGCACCGACAGCCTCCCAGGCCATCATGCCGCCGTCCAGGACACGCAGGTTCGGCAGACCGGCCTCGGCGAGCGCCTGCTCGGCCTGGGAGGCGCGGGCGCCCGAGCGACATACGAGGACGACGTCCTCGTCGAGGTGGGCCAGGAGTTCGCCGCGGTGCTCGCGCAGGGTGTCCAGCGGGACGTTGTAGGCACCGGGGATGTGGACCGTCCGGAACTCGCCCGGGGTGCGCACGTCCAGCAGACGCGGGGCGCGACCGTCCTTGATCAGCTGCCGGAGTGCGGTGGGGGTGAGGCCGGCGATACGGGAGGCGTCGGTCGTCATGGGAATCTCCGTCGTGGTGGGGTGACCCCGCACGAAAATACGGGGTGGGGTATATGCGGGGGCAGGGGAAGGCGGCCGGCGCTCCCGCGCGCGGAGGGTCAGGGCGTACGGGACCCGCGCGGGGCGCCGGCAGTGGCGGAACGGGACCACGGGGGCTCTCCCCCGCGTCCGGGGCAGCAGCTCAGACTGCGGCGGCAGCGTTCGCCAGGGCCCAGGCGGCGTACCCGCCGAGGATGTCGGAGACGTCGGTGAAGCCGTGGTGGCGCAGCAGGCTCGCGGCGATCGAGGAGCGGTGGCCGCCCGCGCAGTGCAGGACCAGGGGCCGGTCGCGCGGGATCTCGTCCAGGCGTCGCGGCAGCTCGCCGAGGGCGATGTGCAGCGCTCCTCCGATGGAGCCGTGCTCGCTCCGCTCACCGCAGTTGCGGACATCGATGACGACCGGCGGGTTGTCGCCCGCCAGGGCGGCACGGACCTGGGCGGGGGTGAGGCGGGCGGCCGGAGTGACCTCGTCGGCCAGGGCGGTCATGGCGGTCAGGTCGGTCAGGTCGTCGCCCGGCGAGCGGAGGTGGCCGGCCACGCGGTCGAAGCCGATCCGGGCCAGGCGCGTGACGATCTCCTCCTCGCGGTCCTGCGGCGCGATCACCAGCAGTTCCGCGTCGGCGGGCAGGACGGTTCCGGCCTGCTCGGCGAACCGGCCGTCGGCCGGGACGTTCACCGAGCCGCGCAGGTGCCCGGCGGCGAACTCCTGCGGATCCCGCGCGTCGACGACCACGGCACCGGCGGCACGGCGGGTGGCGAACTCCCGGGCGGCGAGCGGGCCCGGTGCAGCGGCCGGGTCGAACAGGGGGCGGTCCCTGCGGTTGAGTTCGGCGTCGTAGGCGAAGTAGCCGGGGGCGGCGGGCTGTCCGGCGGTGACGAGGGCCACGAACTCACCCTCGGTCATCGGCGCGCACGCGTAGTTCGTGGCGCGCTGCTCGCCGATGGTGGACTGCTTCTCGGTGGACAGGTTCTTCCCGCAGGCGGAACCGGCACCGTGCGCGGGGAACACCCGGACGTCGTCCGGCAGGCCCATCAGCTTGCGGTGGACGCTGTCGTAGAGCATGGCGCCGAGTTCCTCCGCGGTCACACCGACGGAAGCAAGCAGGTCGGGGCGGCCCACATCCCCGACGAACAGGGCGTCCCCGGTCAGCACGCCGTACGGGAGGCCGTCCCCGCCGCGCTCGTGGAACAGCACGCTGATCGACTCCGGGGTGTGGCCCGGCGTCTCCATGATCTCCAGGGTGACCTCGCCGAGGCTGATCCTCTCGCCGTCGGCCAGCCTGCGGATCGGGTACTCGGTCTCGGCCTGCCGGCCGTAGCCGATCCACGCGCCGGTACGGGCGGCCACCTCAAGGTGTCCGGCCACGAAGTCGGCGTGGAAGTGGGTGTTGATGACGCCGACGATGGCGAACCCGCGGGCCTCGGCCTCCGCCAGGTACTCCGAGACGTCCCGGCGGGGGTCGACGACCACGGCCTTCCCGGTGGTCTCGTCGGCGATCATGTACGACGCCTGGGAGAGGCAGTCGAGGTAGTACTGGGCGAAGAACACGGAACCCTCCAGATCCGAAGCCGATATACCCCCGGAGGTATGGAACGGGGCAGCATCGGCGATGCGCCGAGGATCGTCCGATACCCCCTGGGGTATTACTAGAAGGTAGGAGCACATCACCCGGCCTGTCAAATACCCCCAGGGGTATTGGTGCGTCGCCACCGGGCCGAACGGTCCCCGATGGGACCGCTCGGCCCTCCCGGCGGCGATCGCGAGCGGCGGAACCTGGAACCACCCACTCACCCGCACAGGAGGCACACCATGTCGAACCGGATCACGGCAGGTCTGGACGGGTCGAAGGCCGGCCTCGCCGCCGCCGACTGGGCCGCCCGCGAAGCCGAGCTGCGCGGCGCCGTGCTGGAACTCGTCCACGCCGACGACTGGCCGCAGAACGCGCCGTTCGCGGCGCCGCTCCCCGTGTCACGCCACCGCTGGGCCGACGACCTCCTGGCGCAGGCCTGGGACCGAGTGTCGGCCGGGCATCCCGGCCTGGACGTCCGCATCCGGCGGATCGACGGCCTCGCGGCTGCCACCGCCCTCGCGTCGGCTGCGGAGGACGCGGATCTGCTGGTGCTCGGCTCGCGCGGTCTCGGTCCGGTCGCCGGCTTCTTCGTCGGTTCCACCGGGTCGGACACCATCCCGCTGACCGAGACCCCCGTCGTGCTCGTCCGCGCGGCCGGCGCCCGGACCTCCGGCTCCGGCCGGTCCCGGCAGGGCGGGCCCGTCGTGCTCGGCGTGGACCTGCACAGCGACTGCGAGCGGCTGCTCGGCTTCGCCTGCGAGGAAGCGGACCGGCACGCCTGCCCGCTCGTCGTGGTCCACGGCTGGTCCCCGCCGCCCATCCTGTCGTACGCACCGGCCCTCGACCCCGGCGTCCAGGCGGAGATGGGGCACGGGCTGGAGACCACCCTGCGGGAGCTGCTGGCCCCCTGGCGGCAGAAGTACCCGCAGCTCACCGTCGACGCGCGCACCGCCATCGGCCAACCGGCCATCCAGATCCTGGACGCGGCCTCGGATGCGGCCCTGGTCGTGGTCGGCCGCCGCATCCGCCACTCGGGAGTCGGCACCCACATCGGCGCCATCACCCACGCGGTGATGCACCACGCCGACGCGCCGGTGGCCGTGGTGGCACACGCCTGAATCCGGGTCAGCCGTCCGCGACCGCCGCCGCCTGCTCTCGCAGCGCCTCGACCAGCGTCTCCGTCGCAGGATGACCGCCCCGCCGCGGCACGGCGATGCCGAGGTGGCGGGCGGGGGCCGGCGGGCCGACCGGCACGACGCACAGCCCCGGCAGGGCGGGCGGCAGGGCGATGGAGGGGATCAGCGAGACCCCGACACCGGACGCGACCAGCGAGCACGCGAAGAAGTAGTCCGTCGTCGTGCCGCGCACTTCCGCGGTGAAGCCGGCCCGTTCGGCGTACCGGTGCAGGTACGCCTCCGTCTTGAGGCAGCCGAACACCCAGGGCTCGTCGGCCAGTTCGGCGATGTCCAGGGCCGCGCGGCCGGCCAGCGGGTGGCCGTCGGGCAGGACGGCGTGCAGCGGGTCCGCCATCAGCGGGATCCACTCCACGCCCGCGGCCCCGCCCGGACCGCCGGGGAGCGGGCCGTCGAAGTGATAGGCGAGGGCGGCATCCGCGGCACCCCGCCGGACCAGCGGCAGGCTGTCCTCCGGCTCGGCCTCCTTCACGTGGACGACGGTGCCTGGATGGGCGGCCGTCAGACGCGGCAGCGCGCCCGGCAGCAGGAGGCGGCCGCCGCTGGTGAACGTGGCCAGGGTGAACTGGCTGCGGCCGCTGCCCAGCCGGTCCACCTGCCGTTGCGCGTGGGCGAGTTCGGCGGCGACCGACTCCGCAGCCCCGACCATGATCCGGCCGGCCCGGGTGAGCGTCACGCCGCGGGTGCTGCGTACGACGACCTGCGCGCCGAGGCTGCGTTCCAGGGCCGCGACCTGCTGGGAGACGGCCGACGGGGTCAGGTGCAGGGCGGCGGCCGCCCGGTTGAAGCTGTGGTGCTCCGCGACCGCCCGCAGGACCCGGAGCCGCTGTACGTCGATCAACAGTTTTCCTTTATACGCATCCAGTAGGTGGGCACTTCTGCTGGTGACGGTAGGCGCCCAGGATGGGGCCATGCAAAAGATCTGCGTCATCGGCGGGAACCGCTACTTCGGCACGCTCCTCGTACAGCGGCTCCAGGCCGCCGGACACCACGTCACCGTGATCAACCGCGGCTCGGCCGCCCCGCCGGCCGGGGTCGAACACCTCGTCGCCGACCGCGACGACGAGACCGCCCTCACCGCCGCCCTCGCCTCCCGCACCTTCGACGTGGTCGTCGACCAGGTCTGCTACACGCCGGTGCAGGCCGCCATCGCCGCCCGCGCGTTCCGGGGCCGCACCCGGCGGTACGTCATGACCTCCACCATCGAGGTGTACGACCCGGCGACCGGCGCCCGGCACGCCGTACCGCCGGGCACGCCCGTGCCGGAGGAGGCGGTGGACGCGGCCGCGTGGCCGGTGGACGAGGGCCTGCCCTGGCACGACGACTCCTACCGGGACGCGCACTACGCGGAGGGGAAGCGCCAGGCGGAGGCCGTGCTCACGCGTCACGGGGACTTCGCGTTCGCCGCCGTCCGCAGTGCGCACGTACTCGGCGGCGGGGCACAGGAGTTCACCGGCCGGCTGGCGCACTACGCCGACCGCATCGGCCGCGGCGAGCCGGTCGCCGTGCACCCCGCCGTGCTGCCGACCGTGTTCGTCCACTGGGAGGAGCTGGCCGCCGTGCTGCTGTGGGCGGCCACCGGCACGGACTTCACCGGCGGCGTCAACGCCTGCTCGGACGGGCTGCTCGACGTACGCGACCTGGGCGCGGTGGTCGCGGCCGGGACCGGGCGGGAACCGGCGTACCGGGTCGTCGCCGCGGGCGAGGAAGCGTCACCGTTCTCCGTCGACCGGCACTACGCGATGAGCAACGCCCGCGCGAAGCGCCTGGGTTTCGTGTTCTCCCGTACGGCCGACTGGCTGCCGGGCGCGGTGGCCGAAACCCTCGTCGCGTCCGCGCACTGACCCTCTCCGGACCGGAAAAGGAATCACGATGAAGTACCGCCCCCTGGGCCGCACCACCGTCAGCGCGATCGGTCTGGGCGCCATGCCGCTGTCCATCGAGGGCCGGCCGGACGAGCGGCGGGCCGTCGCGACCGTCCACGCCGCCCTCGACGCCGGGGTCACCCTCATCGACACGGCCGACAGCTACCACTGGCACGCCGGCGAGCGCGGCCACAACGAACTCCTCGTCGCCCGCGCCCTCGCCTCCTACGGCGGCGACACCTCCGGCGTCCTCGTCGCCACCAAGGGCGGCCGGGGCCGACCCGGCGACGGCAGCTGGACCGTCACGGGCACGCCCGGCCACCTCAAGCGCGCCGCCGAAGCCTCCCTCAGGCGGCTGGGCGTGGACGCCATCGGCCTCTACCAGCTGCACAAGCCCGACCCGGCGGTCCCCTGGGCCGAATCGGTCGGCGCCCTGCGCGACCTGGTCGACGCCGGCACCATCCGTGCCGCCGGGATCTCCAACGTCACCACCGGCCAGATCCTGGAAGCCCGCGCGATCCTCGGCGACGCGCTCGTCTCCGTGCAGAACCGCTACTCCCCCGCGGTCCGCGACGCCCGGCCCGAACTGGAGCTGAGCACCCGCCTCGGCCTCGCCTTCCTGCCGTGGAGCCCGCTGGGCGGCATCTCCCGCAGCTCCCTGGACGGCCCGTCCGGCCCGACCTCCGAGGCCACCGCCTTCCACCGCATCGCGGCCGAACGGGGAACCAGCCCGCAGCAGATCGCCCTGGCCTGGCTCCTCGCCTGCTCCCCCGCGGTCATCCCGGTACCGGGAGCCAGCCGCCCGGCATCGATCGAGGACTCGGCCCGGGCCGCGGACATCGAGCTGGACGCGGCGGAACTGGCTCAGCTGGACGGGTAACCATGGGCCGGTCGGCCCCCGCCCCGGCCCACAAGGCCCCTGCTCTCCCGGCCGCCCGGGTGCTCGAATGGAACGAGGGTTCCGCCCGGCACTGCCCGCGCCCAGGGACCGGCGGCCGGGCCCACCGGCAAACACGGCGAAGGAGCAGGTCATGCCCGCAGCTCGCTACACCGTCAGTGACGTGATGACGCACACCGCCGTCGCCATCGGCCGCGAGGCGTCGTACAAGGAGATCGTCGAGCTCATGCACGAGTGGAAGGTGAGCGCGGTCCCCGTGCTCGAAGGAGAGGGCCGCGTCGTGGGAGTCGTCTCCGAGGCCGACCTCCTGCCGAAGGAGGAGTTCCGCCGCGAGCACCCCCGGCTGCCGGAGCAGTTGGACGAGGCGTCCAAGGCCGGAGCCGTCCTCGCCGAGGAGCTGATGTCGAGCCCGGCCGTCACCGTCCACCCGGACGCCACCGTCGCCGAAGCCGCCCGGATCATGGCGCGCAAGCAGGTCAAACGCCTGCCGGTGGTGAACGCCCTCGGCATGCTGGAGGGCGTCGTCAGCCGCAGCGACCTCCTGAAGGTGTTCCTCCGTCCGGACGAGGAGCTGGAGGAGGAGATCCGCCAGGTCGTCCTGGCCGAACTCGCACCCGGCGTCTCCCTGGACTTCTCGGTGCGGGACGGCGTCGTCACCCTCCGGGGCCCGCTTCGCGACCGGGCGCTGGTCCCCCTGCTCGCACGCGCCGTCCGCGCCGTCGAGGGTGTCGTGGACGTCCGGATGGAGCTCGACGGGGTGGTCGCCTCGGCCGCGTAGGGTCGCCAGCGGCCCCGCGCGGGCCGCGCCGCGGAGAGCCGGTTCTCGGATGCGGATGGCCCCGGGGCTGAGACAATGCGGTAGACGACCCGCGCAGCGCAGTCCCGAAGAGGCGGCGACCATGGCCGACGCAGAGGGCACCTCACCAGGGGTGCCGATCAGGGTGTTCCTCGTGGACGACCACGAAGTGGTGCGGCGCGGGCTGCACGACCTCCTCGATGCCGAACCGGACATCACCGTCGTGGGCGAAGCGGCCACCGCGGAACAGGCGCTGGCCCGCGGACCGGCGCTGCGGCCGGACGTCGCCGTGCTCGACGTCCGGCTGCCGGACGGCAACGGCATCGCCGTCTGCCGTGAGCTGCGCTCCCGGATGCCGGACGTGGCCTGCCTGATGCTGACCTCGTTCGACGACGAGGACGCCCTGCTGGACGCGATCATGGCCGGGGCCGCCGGATACGTGCTGAAGCAGATCAAGGGCTCCGACCTGGTCTCCGCCGTGCGGACGGTCGCCACCGGCCAGTCCATGCTCGACCCGGCCACCACCGCCCGCCTGATGCACTCCCTGCGGGACCCCGAGCCGGTGCAGGAGCCCGAAGGCACCCGGCTGGCCGACCTCTCGGAACGGGAGCGGTCCGTCCTGGACCTGATCGGCGAAGGACTCACCAACCAGCAGATCGCCAAGCGGCTCTACCTCTCCGAGAAGACCGTCAAGAACCACATCTCCCGGCTGCTCGGCAAGCTGGGAGTCGAGCGCCGCGTCCAGGCCGCGGTCATCGCGGCCCAGGTCCACAGTCAGCGGCACGAGGGCCCGGACCGGCACCCCGGGCACTGACGGGCCGCGCGCGCTCTTGGGCTCGGAACGCCTCGTACCCGCCGCACTGCCGCCGGGGAGGGGCGCCGTCGCGCACGGCGACCCGGACGCCCGCCGGAGGGACAGCGGCAGCTCGTGCGGAATCCGGACCGGTCAGCCCAGGAGCGGGGTCCGGTCGGCCCTACTCCCGCCGCACGGCCGACTCCACGCTGGGAGGGCACGGACCTCAGCCCCTGGAGGAACCATGAAGCACTTGCGCACCGTGGACGACGTCATGACGCACGCCGTCGTCTCCGTGGGCCCCGGAGCACCGGTCCACGACGTCGTCTCGACCATGCAGCGGTGGGGCTTCGGCTCCCTGCCCGTCGTGTCGGCCGGAGGCCGGCTCATCGGCGTCGTCTCCGAGGCCGACCTCCTGGCCATGGCGGCGGGCACGGACGAGTCGCACCACGCCACGGCCGAGCAGCTGATGACGGCACCACCGGTCACCGTACCGGTGGGCACCACGATCGCCGGCGCCGCGCGGCTGATGGCGAAGGGCCCCTTCAAGCGGCTGCCGGTCGTCGACGACGAGGACCGGCTCGTCGGCGTCGTCAGCCGCGGCGACCTGCTGAAGATCTACCTCCGCCCCGACGCGGACGTCGCCGAGGAACTGCGGGAACTGCTCACGGCACGGCTGGTCCCCGCCGGATCGGCCCTCCTGCACATCCACGTCGACCACGGAGTCGTACGGCTGGAGGGCGAGGTCCCCGACCCGGCGCTGACGGACGTGCTCGTCCACATCGCGCGAGCCGTCCCCGGCGTCGTCGACGTCACGGCCCGGCTGCACGCGCGCGTACCGGCCTGACGGAGCACCAGGCCACTGACACGACGGGAAGGAAGACACCGTGAGGCACCGAGAAGTGCGCGAACTGATGACCCGCGAGGTCGTCACCGTCCCCCGGCACGCGACGTTCAAGGACGTCGTCCGCACGCTCGCCGAGCACGACGTGTCGGCCGTGGCGGTCACCGACCCCGCCGGGCATCCGCTCGGGGTGATCTCCGAGGGCGACCTGCTCCCGAAACCCGCCGACCAGGGCGACTGGTTCCGGTCGTTGCCGAAGCCCGAGCCGTGGGAGAGCGGCAAGGCCGCCGGCACTCGGGCCGAGGAGCTGATGTCGGGACCGGCGGTCTGCGCGCGGCCGGACTGGACCGTCGCGGAAGCCGCCCGGCTCATGGAGAGCCAGCGCGTCAAGCGGCTGCTCGTCGTCGACGAGGGCGACGTCCTCGTCGGCATCGTCACCCGGGGGGACCTGCTGCGCGTCTTCCTCCGCGACGACGACGCCATCCGCCACGAGATCACCGGGGACGTGCTCGACCGCACCCTGCACCTCGATCCCGCCGCCGTGTCGGTCGACGTGGTGGACGGACAGGTGACCCTGCGCGGGGCGGTGGGCTTCCGGAGCCTCATCCCCGTGATCGAACGGCTGTGCCGCACCGTCGACGGCGTCGTCCGCGTGACGGAGAAGCTCGCCTGGGAGACGGACGACACCGGTACGGGCGGCTGACCCAGGGGCCGGCCCCTCCCCCGGCGGCCGGACCTTCCATGGCCCCCGAAGACCCGCGTCCGCGGAAAGGAGTCCGACATGAAAGTGTCCGCCGCGATGTCCGTGCCCGCTGTCTCCGTCACTCCCACGACGACCATCCGTGAGGCGGCCAGGCTGATGGAGGTCCACGGCGTCGGATGCCTGGTCGTCGTGGAAGATGGAGAGCCGCGCGGTGTCGTCACCGATCGTGACGTCGCGCTGCGTGCCGTGACGGTCGCGCTCGGCCACGGCGAGCCGGTCGGGAAGATCATGAGCAGTCCGGCCGTGACCGTGGGCGCTGCCGACGACGTCGAGAGCGCCTACCGGACGTTCCGCCGCAGCGGCGTCCGGCGCCTCCCCGTCCTCGACGGGGAGCACGTCGTGGGGATGCTGTCCCTGGACGACCTCCTGATGGATGTCTTCCGCCGGCTCGCGGACCTGCTCGGTCCGGTCGCCTGGAGCATCCTCGACGAGCCTCCCGGCCCGCAGGACGAAATCGGTCCACGCACCTGACGTGCGCGGACGCGTCGGCGGAAGGAGCCCACCCGCTTCTCGCGGATCCTGATCGTGCGGTGCACGGCCGTCAGCCGCTCCTCCGCATCCTCTCAGGGGCTCCTTCCGTCACTTTCATGACACCACGGGTCGCTGCGGTCCGCCAGGGCCGAACGGTCCCCTCAGGACCCCGGACGGCACTCGCGCTCCGCGGCGGGACGGGTCAGGGTGGTGGTGAGCAGGCTCTTCTCTCGGTGGAGGAGGCATGGACGAGCGGCAGGGGTCCGACGGGGCCCGGTTCGACGCGCTCCGCGCGCTCGCGGCACGCAGGGGGCGGCCGGGCGACCGGCTGCTGGACGACCTGGCGCGGGCCCGGCTCGGGAACCCGAGCGACGGCACGCAGTGGTCCCGGCCCGTCGCGGACCGGCTGGGCCTGCCCGCCGCCTCGGCGCTCGGACCCGCCACGTTCTACGCCGACCTGGCAGCCCCGCACGGCCGGCGCCACGTCCGTGCCTGCACCGGCGCGGCATGCTTCGCGGCGACCGGCGGGCGACCGCTCGACGCCGTGGAACGGCAGCTGGGCGTCCGCGTCGGCGAAGTCTCCCCCGACGGGGCGGTCTCGGTCCAGGCCGTGCGCTGCCTGGGGCACTGCTATGCGGCCCCCGCAGCGCTCGACGGGGACACGGCCTGCACGGGCCCCACGCTGACCGGCCAGTTTGCGGGGCGGGTGCCGCCCGCGGCGCCGCCGATTCCCGGTGCCGACACCACCGGCGACCCGGTGCTCCTGGGGAGCGGCCCGGAGACGGAAGACCCGTGGGAGGTCTGGCGGCGCACCGTCACGGCTTCGTCGCCGGCCGAGGTCCACACCCAGGTGGACGCGTCCGGCCTGCGGGGCCGCGGCGGTGCCGGATACCGCGTGGCCTCGAAATGGCGGGCGGTCCCCCGGTCGGCCGCCCCCGTGGTCGTGGCCAACGGCGACGAGGGGGACCCCGGTTCGTACGCCGACCGGCTCCTGATGGAGCAGCACCCGCAACGCGTCCTCGCCGGCCTGGCACTGGCCTGCTTCGCCTGCGGGGCCGCCAGCGGCCGGGTCCTGGTCCGCTCCGAGTACCCGGCGGCGCTCTCCGCGCTGCGCAGTGCCTGTGAAGAGGCTTACTTGCAGGGGCATTTCGGGTCCGACGTGCACGGCACGGGCCGTGCTCTGGACATCGTGGTGTGCGCCGGCCACGGGTCCTACGTCGCCGGCGAGGAGACAGCACTGATCGCAAGCCTCGAAGGCGGTCGGGGATGCGCCCGCCCGCGGCCTCCGTACCCGACCGAGCAGGGACTGTGGAACGCCCCGACGGTGGTGGGCAACGTGGAGACGCTGGCCGCACTGCCCTGGATCGTCAGCCGGGGCGGTGCCGCGTACGCCCGGCGCGGGACGCCCTCCGAACCCGGCACCAAGCTCGTCAGCCTCTCGGAGCGCTTCGCCCGGCCGGGCGTGTACGAGGTCGAACTCGGCACCCGCGTCGAGCACATCGTGTCGGGTCTGGGCGGCGGGCTGAAGGACGGCGCACGGCCGGCCGTCGTGCAGATCGGCGGCCCGCTGGGCGGGTTCCTGCCCGGGGACCGCCTGGACGTGGCGCTGACCGACGCGGACCTGTCCGGCCGGGGAGCCGCCCTCGGTCACGGCGGGCTCGTCGCCTTCGACGACTCCCTCGATCCGGCCGATGTCCTGTGCCACATCTGGCAGTTCGCAGCCGCGGAGAGCTGCGGCGCCTGCTCGCCCTGCCGCGTCGGCACCCGCGCGGGGCTGGAGCTGGCGGCAGCGGGGGGCGACCCCGGCGAGGACTGGACCCGGCTCGCGCACGTGCTGGAAGAGGCGAGCCTGTGTGCGTTCGGGAAGCGGCTGCCGGCAGCCGTGCGGAGCCTCGCCCGGGCCTACGGCCCCCGGTTCCCGGAAGGCTGGCTGTCATGACCGGACCCAGCCGGGCGGGGGCAGTGACCGGGGCCGGGCGCCCGGTGGCTCTCGACGTCGACGACCTGACCGTCGAGGTCTCCGAGGGAGCATCACTCCTCGACGCCGCCACCGCTGCCGGCGTGGACCTTCCCGCCCTCTGCTCCGACTCCCGTCTGACCCCGGCCGGTTCGTGCCGCACCTGCCTGGTGCGGGAGAACGGGCGGCTGGTCGCCGCATGCGTCACACCGGCCACAGCCGGGGCGCGGGTGTCGACCGACGCCGCCGGACTCGCGGAGCTGCGCCGGGACGCCGTACGGACGATCGTCTCGGCCCTTCCTCCGCACGCCCTCGGCCCCGGATCACCCTCCGAACTGGCCCGGGTCTGCCGGACCTTGGGGCTCGGACCGGACGAGGCGCGCGGAGCCGGCGGCCGGGGCCGGGACGACTCGCACCCGTACGTGCGGCTCGACCGGGACCTGTGCATCGCCTGCGGACGGTGCGTCCGCATGTGCGCCGAGGTCCAGGGAACCTTCGCGATCACCCTGACCGGACGCGGCCCGGACACCGTGGTCGCACCCGGAACGGGCGGGCCGTGGGCGGAGTCGGACTGCGTGTCGTGCGGAGGCTGCGTCGACACCTGCCCCACGGGAGCCATCACCGGTCCCGGAACCGACGGCGGCCTCACGTCCGGGGAACTCCTGCGGCCGGGTCCCGGCGACCCTGCCGCGCCCGACGTCATCCGTACGACCTGCGGCTTCTGCGGGGTCGGCTGCACACTCGACGTGGCCGTCCGCAACGGAGCGGTCGCGGCCGTGCTGCCCGCGCCGGACGGGCCCGTCAACCACGGGCACGCCTGCGCGAAGGGCCGCTTCGCGCACGGGTTCGCCGTCTCGCCGGAGCGTCTCACCACTCCGCTGCTGCGTCAGGACGGGCGGCTCGTGCCCGTCGACTGGGACACCGCCGTCGCCCACCTCGCCAGACGCCTGACGGAGGCCGTCGCCGCGGGCGGTCCGGACTCGGTGGCGGCCATCTCCTCCGCCCGTGCCACCAACGAGGAGAACTACCTCTTCCAGAAGTTCACGCGGACCGTGATCGGCACCAACAACATCGACAACTGCTCGCGGCTGTGCCACGCACCCTCGGCCGCCGGGCTGGTGGCCTCCTTCGGCCTCTCCGGCGGTACCGACCCCTTCGACGACGTGGTCCGGTCCGACTGCCTGCTGGTGGTAGGCGCCAACCCCGTCGAAGCCCACCCGGTCGTCGGGGCACGGCTGTTGAACAGTGCACTGCGCGGAGCCCGGCTCGTGGTCGCCGACCCCCGCGAGGTGGGCCTGGCCCGGCACGCGGACGTCCACCTGCGCCCGCGGCCCGGGAGCAACGTCGCGCTCTTCCACGGGCTGGCGCACGTCCTGCTCGCCGAGGACCTGGTGGACCACGCGTTCCTGCGGGAGCGTGCGAGCGGCGTGACCGAACTCGCCGAGTTGGTCTCCGCCTACACCCCCGAGCGCGTCGCGGACCTCACGGGCGTACCGGCGGCGGATCTGGTCGCCGCCGCCCGGCTGTACGGGCGGGCCGAACGTCCCGCCATCGTCTACGGTCTCGGCGTCACCGAGCACCTGCACGGCACCGACGGGGTGCGGACGCTGGCCAACCTCGCCGTCCTGCGCGGAGCCGTGGGCACCGCCCGGGGCCACGGCGTGAACCCGCTGCGCGGCCAGAACAACGTCCAGGGGGCGTCCGACATGGGGGCCCTCCCCGACGTCCTGCCCGGATACGGCAAGGTGACCGATGCGGCGGCCCGGGCCCGGGCCGAGGCGGTCTGGGGCGTGCCCGTCCCGGCGCGGCCCGGCCTGCGGATCCCGGAGATGTTCGCCGCCGCACGCGCCGGCACGCTGCGGGCGCTGTGGATCCTCGGCGAGGACGTCTGTGCCACCGACCCCGACACCGGAAGCGTGGAACGGGCTCTGGATGCCTGCCCGTTCGTCGTCTGCAGCGAACTGTTCCCGTCACGGACCACCCGTCGAGCCGACCTCGTCCTGCCGGCGGCGTCCTGGCTGGAGAAGGACGGCACCTTCGTCAACTTCGACCGGCGCTTCCAGCGGGTCCGGCCCGCGATCCGGCCGCCCGGCCGGGCCCGCACCGATTTCGACGCCCTCCATGCGGTCGCAGCGGCGATGGGGCGTGACCTCGGATGCCCGACGCCCGCGGCAGCGCTCGCCGAGTGCGCCCGCACCGCACCGGTGTTCGCGGGTCTGACACACGAACGCCTCGACCGCGAGGGGGCCGTGGCCTGGCCCTGTCCGGACCCTGCCGGTCCCGGCACTCCGAAGCTGTACGAGGAACGGTTCGCCACGGCGGACGGGCTCGCCCACCTGGCGGTCGTGCCGTACCTGCCGCCCGGGGAATCTCCGGACGACGCCTATCCGCTGATCCTGGTCACCGGCCGGCGCTGGGCCCACTACAACTCCGGGAGCATGACCCGGCGCAGCGGCAACCGCGCCCTGGACCCGGTGGACCGCCTGGACGTCCACCCGGACGACGCGGCGCGGCACGGGGTCCGCAACGGCGAGCGGGTGACGGTGGAAAGCCGCCACGGCCGGGCCCGCCTGACCGCCCGGGTCACCACGGAGACCGCCCCCGGCCAGGTGTTCTGCGCCTTCCACTTCCCCGCGAGCGGCGTGAACCGGCTCACCTCCGGCCACGCCGACCCGGTCACGTCCTGCCCGGAGTACAAGGTCACCGCCGTCCGTGTGCTGACCGGCGGGAGGCAGCCGCAGCGGGGTGACGGCACCTGACGGCCGTACGACCGTCCCCGGGCGTGCGCCGACCCGCCGGTCGGCGGATCGGCGGGTCGGCGGGTCGGCGGGTCGGCTCAGGGCTGGGAACGGACGTCGGTCCTCGGGGCCGCACGTTCAGGCGGCCTCGGCGAGTTCGCTGCTGATGTGGTGGGCCCAGGTCTGGATCCGCTCGGGGTTGCGGAAGTCGCCGCCCTTTCCGTGCCGGACCAGCGCCTTCGCGATGAATCCGGGCGTGCTCGCCGTGATGCTCCCTCCGAAGGTGATGTGCTCGCGGGCGCCGAGACGTTCCATCTGGCGGGCCACGGCCGGCACCGGCGCGATCTCGCGCTGCTCGGCGGAGCTGTCCACCGGGCCGCTGCTGAACAGCCAGACCGGACGGTGCCTGAGGTAGTGCTCGTTGCGCTCCGCGCAGTGCCGGGCCTTGCCGCTCCAGTGGCCTGCGTACAGGGACCCGCCCAGGACGACGGCGTCGAAGGCCCTGACGTCGTCCACGTCGTCTGCGGGAAGGACCACAGCATCGAGGCCGTCCTCCCGAAGGGTCCTGCCGATCTCTGCGGCGATCCCGGCGGTCGCGCCGTGCCGGCTTCCGTAGGCGACCAGTACCCGCTTGGCTGACATGAGGTGCTCCAGACTCTCCGGCGCCGCGTTCGGGCGCTGCCATGTGCGGTTGTGCCACCACTGTGGGTCCGCCGCAGGCCGTTCCGCATGGGCCTGTCGGGTCGGCGACCGGGCCGTTCGGCCCCTACCGAGGACCCGTGTGGTCCCGCCCGCACGACGTCTTCACGCCGCACGCTGGGAGCATGTCCGAGGTGACCACAACAGACCTGTACGAGGTCACGATGGCGATGTCGTACCTGCGGGAGGGCATGCGCGCCGATGCGGCCGGTGGTCGATTTCTCACTGCGCCGCGACCACGGCCCGCAGGCCGGTTTCCAGGCCGCCCGCCTCGGCGGGGTCGTCGGGTTCTCGGGAACCAGCAACGTCGACGCCGCGGCCCGGCTGGGCCTTCCGGCCTCCGGCACCATGGCGCACTCGTACGTCCAGTCGTTCGCCTCCGAGGAGGCAGCCTTCCGGGCGTTCGCACGCGCGCACCCCGGACCGGTCACGCTGCTCGTCGACACGTACGACACGGACGCCGGCGTGGCCACCGCCGCCCGCGTCCTGGCCGGGCTGCGGAGAGGTCCGGGCTGTGCGGTCCGCCTCGACAGCGGCGACCTCGGACGGCTCGCGCACCGCGCCCGCGCCCGGCTGGACGCCGCCGGCCTCCCCGACGTGAAGATCGTGGCCAGCGGCGGCCTGGACGAGTACGCGATCGACACTCTGCTCAGCGGTGGGGCACCGATCGACGTGTTCGCAGTCGGCACCCGGGTGGGCGTCGCCGCGGACGCACCGTACCTGGACGCCGCTTACAAGCTGGTCGCCTACGACGGGCGGCCGGTGATGAAACTCTCCTCCGCAAAGGTCACCTCCCCGGCACCCAAGCAGGTGTACCGGTGGGCCGGGCGGCCGGACGTGATCGCCCTCCGTGACGAGACCCCGCCACCGGACGCGGACCCGCTGCTGTGCACGGTCATGCGGGGCGGCCGCAGGACCGGACCCGCCGACACCCTGGCGGCCGCGCGCACGCGCTTCGAGGCCGACCTCGGCATGCTGCCGCACGAGGCCCTCCGGATCCGCGGCCCCCGCCCGCCGCACCCCGATCCCTCGGAACGGCTGTCCCGGCTCACGGACGAGGTCCGCGAACGCCTCCTCGCCGGCATCGCGGGCGGCGCGGAGGACACGGACACCGGGGACCCCCGGCCGGATACCCCTCGGTCCGGTGGCGTCACGGGCGGTAGACCACGCGCCGGCCGGTGACCCGGACCGGGGTGAGCTTCATCCAGTGCGGGCGCGCGCCGCCCGCCCACGGCTCGGTGTGCGCCGCGGCGGCCCTGCGGTCGAGTTCGGCGCGGTTCGCCGCCGGCTCCAGCACGCCGACGGCCAGCACGCTCCAGGCCCGGGCTGCGGTGCTGTCGATCCGGTCCGCCTCGAACGCCGCCTCGGTTCCCGCGGCCCGCGACAGCACGGTCCCGGCCCCCGTACGGAACGTGAAGGCTCCGTCCACGACGAGATAGTTCACGGGGTGGACGGCGGGGCCGTCGGCGGTGAAGACGGCCACCCGGCCGATCCCCCGGACGCCGAGCAGCCGACGGCACTCCGCCTCGTCCAGAGCGACGGACCGGGCGAGCGGCCGGTGGGTGGCGGACGGTCCGGTTCCCCTGATGGTGGCCACGTGTCGGCCCTCCTCGGCAGCAGCGGGCAGCGGCAGAGCGGAACAGGCCCTCAGTTCAGCCGGAAGCCGGTGACGAGGGCGGGCGTGATGCGGATGGCACCGGTGAAGGTGCCGTCGACCCAGGGACGCAGGAGCCTCGTGAAGCGCTCCAGTTCGGCGGGGTCGGTGACGGAGGTGGCGTAGCCGGTGACCACCACGCTCCAGCCGAGGCGCGTGGCGGGGTCGATCGTGTCGGCTTCGTACGCGACGACCACGCCCGCGCCCTCCGGGCTTTCCAGCAGGGCCGTGAGGGTCGAGCCGTCGTGGGGGCGGATGATGATGTCGCCCGCGTCGAGCAGGTGGTTGACCGGCCGTACGGCGGGCAGCGCGTGCCGGGTGAAGACGACCCGTCCCAACCCGACGCTGCCGAGCAGTGCCAGCGCTTCTCCGGAGGTCAGTTCCTCCACCGTGCGTCCGGGCCCCGCAGGGGTGGACGGGGCCGGAGGGCCGCCGTGCGCCCGGCCGTTCATCGCCGTGCCGCCGCGGTCCGAGGTCACGAGAGCGCGGGTCCGTGGACGTGGCGGCGCAGCACCGCAAGGCGGCGCTCGTATTCGTCGTCGTCGATCTCGCCGCGGGCGAACCGTTCGGCGAGCAGGCCCTCCGCCGCCGGGGCACGGCGGGCGTCCGGGACGGCGACGCGCCGTCCGTCCGTACCGTCGCGCTGGACGGCGCGGACCACGAGGACGGTGACGGCGACGATCAGCGCCGAGACGATCAGCATGGTGAGGGACGCGGCGAACCATCCCCAGCCGTTCATGCCATGGCCGTTCCAGTACATCTCACACCTGCCGGGTCGACGGTTCCGGCGGCCTTGGGCAGGCCGTCCGCCTTCCAGGATCCCCGGCGGGGGCGGCTGCGGCATGGGCCGTTCGGGCCTGGGAAGGGACCACTGGTCCCCGTGTCGGGCGAAGCCGGTCGCACCTCACCGATCAGTACAAGGAGCATCCCGTCACACGGCCGTCCCGACCGGCCGGTCCAGGGGCACGGTCCACTCCAGACGGGTGCCGTGCCGCCCTTCCCCCAGTGCTGCGACCTCCATCCGGCCGCCGAGCCTCTCGGCCCGCTCGGCCAGGTTGCGCAGTCCGCTGTAACGGCCGCCCTCGGCGAACCCGACGCCGTCGTCGGTGACCGTGAGGGTCAGGGCGCCGTCCGCCACGACGACGGCCACCTCCGCCCGCGTAGCCCGGGCGTGCCGTGCGACATTGCTGAGCGCCTCGACGAGTACGGCGAGCGCCGCGTCGGCCACGTCGGCGGGCACCTCGGTGTCGACCAGGCCCTCGATGCTCAGGACGGGGGTGAAGCCGAGGGCCGAGGCGGCCTCGTCGAGGGTCCGGGCCGCGCGGGAGCGCAGCTTCGAGCCCGTGGCCGGTGCGTCGTGCTCCCGGAGCCCGAAGATGGTCGAGCGGATGATCTTGATGGTGGCGTCCAGGTCGTCGACCGCGCGGGCGAGCCGCTCGGACGCCTCCGGGTGGTCGACGAACCGCTGGGCGCTCTGGAGGGTCATGCCGGTGGCGAAGAGGCGTTGGATGGCCAGGTCGTGGAGGTCCCGGGCGATCCGGTCGCGGTCCTCCAGCAGGCTCATCTGCTCGGCGTCGCGGCGGCGGTCGGCGAGTTCCAGGGCGAGGGCCGCCTGTCCGGCGAAGCCGGGCAGCGCGGTGACGTCCGCCGCGGCGAACGCCGCCCTGCCGCTCCGCCGGGCGAGGATCAGCACACCGCTGAGCTTCTCCTTCGTACCGATCGTGACGGCGACAGCCGGCCCGAACCCCTCCCAGCGTTCGGGCTGCGTGGTGACGCGGCCGTCGGTCGCCACGTCCCGCACGGTGATCAGTCCGTCTTCGGCCAGCGCGGCTTCGGCCAGCGTCCCGCGGACACTGGGCAGGACGATGCCCCGGTGCGCCCCGGTGCCCTCGCCGACGGCGAGGGAGCCGCGCAGTTCGCCGGCCGGCCCGAGGAGGTAGAAGACGCCGAGGTCGGCGTCGGTGAGGTCCTTGGTCCGCTCCAGCATGCCTTCGAGAACCTCTTCCTGCGGGGTGCCGGAGAGCAGGGCGCTGGTGATGTCGGAGTTCGCCGCCAGCCAGCGCTCGCGCAGCCGTACCTCCTCGAAGAGCCGGGCGTTCTCGATGGCGATGCCGGCCGCGACGGCGAGGGTGGACAGCACCGCCTCGTCCTCGGCGTCGAATTCGGCGCCGCCGCGCTTCTCGGTGAGGTAGAGGTTGCCGAAGACCTCCTCGCGGACCCGGACGGGCACGCCGAGGAACGAATGCATCGGCGGGTGGTGTGCCGGGAAGCCGTACGAGGCGGGGTGCTCGGAGAGTTCGGACAGGCGCAGCGGCTGCGGGTTGCGGATCAGCTCGCCGAGGAGGCCGTGTCCGGAGGGCAGGTCGCCAATCCGCCCGCGGAGTTCGTCGCTGATGCCGACCGGGAGGAACTCGGCGAGCCGCCGGTCGTCGCCGATGACGCCGAGCGCACCGTACTCGGCGTCCACGAGCACCACGGCGGCCTCGACGATGCCGTGCAGCACCTGCGGAAGGTCGAGCTCCCGGCCCACCGACATGACGGCCTCCAGGAGGCCGTTCAGCCGGTCGCGGGTCCCGCGGACCTCGTCGATCCGGGCCTGGAGCTCGTCGAGCAGCTCGTCGAGACGCAGGCGTGGGACTCCGCCCACGGCGGGCCGACCACCCTCGCTCATGTCCCGCCTCCGGCCGACGGCCACGGTGAGTGAAGCACGTCTCCACCGTAGTCCCGGCCGGAGAGGATCCGCCGCTCGTCACGCCGGGCTACTGCTCCGTACGGCGCCTTCCGCCGGCCGGCTGCGGCGGCTGTTCGTGCAGGTGCCGGACGTGGGCGTCCGGGCCGGGGAAGTACACGGTCGTGCGACCGGTGTCGGACCAGCGCACGTCGTACGGTGGGGTGCCGTCGGGGTGGTGCAGGGCGACGACTTCCCCGTCCCGTCCGGGGGACCCGACGGTGGGGCCGCCCACGACGATCTGGTCACCGACCTCGGCGTGGACGCCGGGTCCGCGGTGCGGTGCGTGCGTGTTCATGGTCATGCCTTCCTGCGGAACGCGCCCCGCAGCAGCCGGGCGGCGACGAAGGCCACCAGGGCGGCGGCCGAAGCGATCAGGACACCGGTCCATCCCACCGGTTCGGTGTCCAGCAGTGATTGCAGTGCCGGGACGTACAGGGCCGCCACGGCCAGCAGTGCGGAGCCGGCGACGGAAGCCGGCAGGAAGGGGTTCTCCCGGGTCAGCAGCCGGGCCCGCAGGCCGAGGGCCACGCCCAGCTGAGCTGCGAGGAGGGCCAGGAAGAGGACGCTCTGCCAGGGCAGCTCCCAGGCCCGGGCGGTGAGGCCCGCGATCAGGGCGGCCGCCGTCACGGCCGATGCGAGGACGAGGAGGCGCTGCCACACGCCCGCGGCGAGAATGTGCTGTCCCGGAGGGCGGGGCGGGCGCCGCATGGCCTCGGGCGAGCCGGGTTCGGCGCCCATGGCCACGCCGGTCAGGCCGTGCGTGAGCAGGTTGATCCACAGGATCTGGCCGGCGCGCAGCGGCAGGGCCAGGCCGAGCAGCGGGCCGACCAGCATGACGAGGATCTCGGCTGCGCCTCCGGCCATGCCGTAGACGAGGAAGCGCCGGATGTTGTCGTAGACCCTGCGACCCTCCTCGACGGCGGTCACGACGGTGCCCAGCTCGTCGTCGGTGAGGACGAGGTCGGCCGCCTGCCGGGCCACCTCCGTGCCCCGGGCGCCCATCGCGACGCCGATGTCCGCCTGGTGCAGGGCGGGGCCGTCGTTGACCCCGTCGCCCGTCATGGCGGTGACGGCGCCGCGGGCCCGCCAGGCGCGGACGATGTCCAGCTTCTGCTGCGGGTCGGTCCGGGCGAAGACCCGCACGCCGGTCAGGTCTGCGTCCGGCGCCGCGGCCAGCTCGGGGCCGGTGCGGACCGCCCCGGCGGGACCGTCGTCCACCAGCCCGGTGCGGACGGCGATGGCGTGCGCCGTCGACGGGTGGTCACCGGTGATCATGACGGGGGTGATGCCGGCTGCCCGGCAGGCCGCCAGGGTGGCGGCCGCCGCCGCCTTCGGGGGGTCGCTGATCGCGACGAGGCCGAGGAGCCGCAGGTCCCGTTCCGCATCCGCGGCCGGCAGGGGCTGCCACAGCCGCTCCGCGCCGGCCACGGCGAGGACGCGGAATCCTTCGGCCGCCAGCATGGCGGCCTGCTCTCGCGCGCGGTGCAGCAGCTCGGGCGGCTCGTCGAGCACCCCAGGGGTGAGAACGGCTTCGGGAGCCCCCTTGAGGCAGACCAGCACGTTGCCGTCGGGCAGGTGGTGCAGCGTGGTCATCCGCTTGCGCAGGCTGTCGAACGGCGCCTCCGCGATCCGGGGGCAGGCCCCTTGCAGCTCGGTCCGGTCGGGGCAGCCGGCCTTGGCGGCGGCGGCCAGCAGCGCGGCCTCCATGGGGTCGCCGACCGCGCTCCAGGCTTCCCGTCCGGGCCCGGGCGGGTTGAGGCTCGCGTCGTTGCACAGGGCGGCGGTGGTGAGCAGCTGCTGCAACGGGCGCAGCTCCCGGGGGGTCAGGGCGGCTCCCGCCCCGGATCCGGGCATCGGGCCGGAATCCGCACGGGTCAGCTCGCCGCGCGGCTCGTAGCCGCTGCCGGACACGTCCGCGGCTCCGGACGGGGTCCACAGGCGCTGGACGACCATGCGGCCCTCGGTGAGGGTGCCGGTCTTGTCCGTGGCGAGCACGCTCACCGAGCCGAGCGTCTCGACGGCCGGCAGGCGGCGTACGAGCGCTCCGCGCGCGGCCATGCGGCGGGCTCCGAGGGCGAGCGCGAGGGTGACCACGGCGGGCAGGGATTCGGGCACCGCGGCGACCGCGAGGCTGATGGCGGTGACGGCCATGGTGCTCGGCGCCAGGCCCCGCAGCAGGCCCAGCACGAAGACGAGGAGGCACAGGGTGAGGGTGACAACTGCCAGGACGCGGCCGAGGGAGGCGAGCCGCCGCTGCAGCGGGGTGGGTTCGTGGCCCCCCTCCAGCAGTGCGGCGATGCGGCCGAGGGCACTTGCCGGGCCGGTGGCGGTGACCGTGGCGGTGCCCCGGCCCCGTACGACCACGGTGCCGGCGCTCACCGGCTCGCCCGCCGCCCGGTCTACGGGTTCCGACTCGCCGGTCAGCATGGATTCGTCCAGCAGGAGCGCCGACGCCTCGGTGAGGTCGGCGTCGGCGGCGACGATGTCGCCTTCGCCGAGCAGCAGGACGTCGCCGGGAACCACGGACGCCGCCGCGACCTCGCAGGGCGTGCCGCCGCGCAGCACGCGGGCCCGGGGCGCGGAGAGGGCGGAGAGCGCGGCGACCGCACGGTCCGCCCGCACTTCCTGGGTGACGCCCACCGTGGTGTTGACGAGGATCACCAGGCCGATGACGACGGCGTCGGCGTGGTCGCCGATGGCGATGGTCAGGACCGCGGCACCGATCAGCACCATGATCAGCGGATCGCGCAGCTGGGCGGCGATCCTGCGGTGGAGCGGTGCCGGTCGCGGCGGCGCCACCTCGTTCGGACCGTTCGCGGCCAGTCGGCGTTCCGCCTCGGCCCGGGTCAGCCCGGGCCGAGTGGCCGTGGGGCCCGGCAGTTCGTCGACGGCGCGGCCGGTCATGTCGGCCTTCACCCGCTCGGAACCGTGATCACCGGGCAGTGCGCCCGGTGCAGCAGGCCGTGGACGACGGAACCCAGACGCATTCCGGTGTAGCCGCCGCGGCCGCGGCGGCCCACGACGACGGCCAGGGCGTGCTCGGCGGCGTCGGCCAGTTCCTCGACGGGGTGGCCGATCAGCACCTCGTGGGTGAGGCGTACGTCGGGGTACTTCTCCGACAGGCCCGCGGTGGCCTCGGCCAGCAGCGCCCGCTGGGCCTGCAGCGCGACCTCCTCGTCGTGCAGGAGGAAGACCGGCGGCTGCCAGACCGAGACGGCTCGTACGGTCGCGCCGCGCAGGTCGGCGTCGTCGAGGGCGAACCGCAGGGCGGCGTCCGCGCCGTGGCTGCCGTCGATGCCGACGACGATGTACGGCGGCTGCTGGGTGAGGTGTTCGGCGTCGCCCACGACGACCACCGGGCACGATGCCTGTGCGGCCACCGGGACCACGACCGAGCCGGCGCTGAGCACCTCCGCGGTCCGGCCGAGGTGCCGGGAGCCGAGCACTGCCATGCGGGCGTGCCGGGCGGCCCCGGCGAAGGTGGGAGCCGGCGGGCCGCTGCGCAGGTCTCCGGTCACGGCCAGCTCGGGATGCCGGTCCCGGGCCCAGGCCACGGCTGCCGCGAGCCGTTCGGCCGGCGTCTCGGCAGGCTCTGCCGCGTGGTGTTCGCCGTGCCAGGGCGGTACGGCGAGCAGTACGTGCAGTGGGAGGTGCCGTCGGTGGGCCTCGTCTGCGGCCCAGGCCAGCGGCAGGTGCCACTCCCGGACGGGGTCGATGCCCACGACGATGTCACGGGCCGTTTCCCAGGTGCCGGTGCCGGTCATGACGTGCTCCCCTGGTCGGTTCCCGCACGGGGGATGAGGAGGACCGGGCAGTGTGCGTGGTGCAGCACGCTGTGGGTGGCGCGGCCGAGGTTGCGGCCGAGTCCGAGGGGGGTGGGGGCCCGGCGGCCGCCCATCACCAGGAGGTCGGCGTGGCGGGAGGCCTCGACGAGAACCCCGGCCACGGACATGCTCTTCTCCGCTTCGCTCTCCACGGTCAGCCCGGGGAACTCGTCGTGGACCACTTCCGCAACCGCCGCCAGGAGAGCGGCGTGCTCACGGGCGATGGCGCCGACGTCGTCGAGCATGCTCACCATCTGGCCGACGGACTGGTAGACGTTCCACACGTGGATCAGTCGCAGGGACGCCTTGCGCAGTTCGGCTTCCCGGGCGGCGTAGCGGGCGCACGCGATGTCCTTCCCGTCGCGGACGGCGGCCAGCACCGTGCCGCGCTGCTCGGTGTGGTCGGTGCCGCGGACGACGATGACGGGGGTCCGGGCGCCGGCCGCGGTGTCGAGGCCGACCGAGCCGAGCATGAGGGAGTTGAAGCCTCCCGCGCCGCGGTTGCCCACGACGATGGTGCCGTGCAGGCCGCCCGCGCGGTGCAGCGTGGGGACGGCGCCCGCGCGGCTGAACTCGGTGGTCACGTGCAGCGCCGGGTACTCGGCGGTCACAGCCTCGGCCGTCTCGTCGAGGATCTCCCGGCCGGCGTGGCGGACCTTCTCGATGGTCTCCGCCGACAGGTAGAGGGCCCGGCCGTCGGTGTCGGCACCGTAGACGATGTGCAGGGGCCTGCCGCGGCGCACGGCCTCCCCGGCGGCCCACAGGGCTGCCTCGCGGGCCGGCTTCGAGCCGTCCACACCGACGGTGACCGAGCTGGTGTCCGGGGTACGGATGGTGCTTTCCACGGTTACTCCCTGGAGAGGAGCCGATGAGGGGACACCACCCACGCTGCTGCCTGCGGGGCCGCGGCACGAGGGCCGCCCGGGACCACCGGCGGGGCCAAAGGTCCCGGCGGCCGGAGCGGCGGGGTCCGCCTGGGGGACCGGCGGACCCGGTGCCCTGTCCGGTCCGGAGACGGGACCGATCGGCCCTCGACCCCGGGTGGCCCCCGTTGGATCGTGTGGAGACGCCCCACGGGCCGCTTTCCGGAGGGACACCGCCTGACGCGGCCCGGAGGGGCGGCAACCGCACCGGCCGCGTGGACGGAGGGATGTCATGCAGCACCTGCGCACCGTCGCCGACGTGATGACACACGACGCGGTCTCCGTCGACTGCGGGACCGCCTTCAAGGAGATCGTCGAAAGGATGCGGATGTGGCACGTCAGCGCCCTTCCCGTCCTGGCCGGGGACGGGACGGTGGCCGGCGTCGTCTCCGAGGCCGACCTGCTTCCCGATCCGGACGGCTCCCGGCCCGCCGGGACCACCGCGGAGCAGCTGATGACGCGCCCGGCCGTCACCGTGGCGCAGGACGCCACGCTCCAGACCGCGGCACGCCTGATGGCGCACCGCCACCTCAAGCGCCTGCCCGTGACCGACGCCGACGGCCGCCTGGCCGGCGTCGTCAGCCGCGGCGACCTGCTGAAGGTGTACCTGCGCCGGGATGCCGACATCGGCGCCGAGATCCGCGAAATGATCTCGTCCCGGCTCCTGCCGTACGGCTCCTCCGGGGTCCACGTCCACGTGGCCGACGGCATCGCCCACCTGTACGGATCGCTGCCGGATCCGGTCATGGAAGACGTGGTGGTGCGCAGCGCCGGAACCGTTCCGGGAGTCGTGGACGTCACGGCGGACTTCACGACTGCGGCATCCGCCTGAGGGAGGTCCCGGCATGCGTCACCGCAGCGTCGCGGAGCTCATGAGCCCGACGGCCGTCACGGTCCGCCCGGCAACGGCGTTCAAGGAGATCGCCCGGCTGTTGCACGAGTTCGACATCACCGCCGTGCCCGTCGTGGACGGCGCGGACCGTCCGGTCGGCGTGGTGTCAGAAGCCGACCTGATCCGTGGGCAGGGCACCGGAGCCGCACCGACCGCCGAGGGTCTGATGACACGCCCTGCCGTCACGGCCCGTCCCGAGTGGAGCGTGGTCCGCGCGGCCCGGGTGATGCAGCGTCACGGGGTGAAGCGCCTGCCGGTCGTCGACGCGGCCGGGCGGGTGACGGGGGTGCTCAGCCGCAGCGACCTGATCCGGCTGTTCCTCCGCAGCGACCACGCCATCCAGGAGGAGATCGTGGAGGACGTCCTCACCCGGACCCTGCACATCCCGCCCTCCTCGGTGACCGTCGCGGTCGAAGACGGGCTGGTGACGCTCAGCGGCACGGTGTCCCGGCCCGAGGGTCTCGGCGTCGTCGTCCGGCTCTGCCGGAGCGTCGACGGGGTCGTGGGCGTCGACAGCAGGCTGTCGGCTCCGCTGCCCCTCCGCGACGGCGGGAACTGACGAAATTCGGGTCCTCACGGACGGTGGCGGCGGCGGAGGCTGCGGCGGAGTTCGTCGGTGCCCCAGACCAGGGGCGGGAAGGCCGCGACGAGGAGGACGACGTCGAGGGGCAGGGCCGCGGTGCCGAACATGTGCTGGAGCGGGGGCGCATACACGAGGGCCGCAGTGAAGGCCAGCTCGAAGGCGATGCCCGCCAGCAGCAACGGGTTGGTGAAGAAGCCGATGTCGCGCAGGGCTGCGTGGTCGGTACGCGCCGCGACCGCGGTGCCGACCTGGCAGGTGACGATGCCGGCGAACGTGGCGGTGGTCGCGGTGAGGTACGCCTGGTGCAGTGGTGTGCCGGGGCCGGTCGGGTCACCCGGATGCCATCCCGCACGCCACAGGACGTAGAAGAACCCGGTCATCACCAGGACTGCGGAGATCGTGCCGAGCCATCCCCAACTGCGGATCAGCATCTCCTTGTTGATCACGCCCTGACTGCCGGGGCGGGGCGGCCTGCTCATGACGCCCGGCTCGGCGCGCTCACGGCCGAGGGCGAGGGCAGGGAGGGTCTCGGTGCCGAGGTCGATGGCGAGGATCTGGAGGACGGTCAGCGGCAGGGGGACCGCCCCGCCGGAGAGGGCGAACACGAGGAAGGGGACGACCTCGGGCGTGAGGTGGGCGAAGATGTAGACGATGAACTTGCGCACGTTGTCGTAGACCCGGCGGCCGGACTCGATCGCGGTGACGATGGTGGCGAAGTTGTCGTCGGTCAGGACCATGGTCGAGGCCTCACGTGCCACGTCCGTGCCCGACCGTCCCATGGCCACGCCGATGTGGGCGCGGTGCAGGGCAGGTGCGTCGTTCACGCCGTCGCCTGTCATGGCGACGATCTGCCCGTGCATCCGCAGGGCGTCGGCCACCTTCAGCTTCGTCTCGGGTGACGAGCGCGCGAAGACGATCTCGGTGCCGCTCTGCCGGAGGAGGTGGTCGAGCTGGTGGTCGTCGACCGCCTCGGACTGGTCGATCACGTGGAGTCTCGGCACGCCTATGCCGACTGCGCGGGCGATCGACGCGGCCGTGGCGCCGCTGTCGCCGGTGACGATGTGCACGGTGAGGCCGGCCTCGTGACAGCGCCGTACCGCAGCGGCCACCTCGGGGCGCGGCGGGTCGTACAGGCCGACCAGCCCGAGCAGGTGCAGGTCGCGTTCGGCCTGCTGACGGTGGGCCGGGGCGGCGGCACCGGCCGGCAGGTCCCGTACGGCGACGGCCAGCACCCTCATCCCGTCGGCGGCGAACACGTCGGCGGCGTCCTGCGCCTGCCGGGCCGGCTCCCCTGCGGCGAGCCGGGCCAGCACGGCCTCCGGGGCGCCTTTGACGACGACCTGCGTCCGGGCGGTGCCCGCGGCCCGGACCACCGACATCAGGCGCAGCCGCGGGTCGAACCGGAAGCAGACCAGTCGTGCTGCGTCCCGGCCGGCCGGGTCCGCGGGCACGCCCCGTTCGGCGGCTCCCTCCACGAGCGCGATCTCGGTCGGGTCGCCGTGCAGCCGCCCGTCGGTCTCCCGCGTGACGGTGGTGCACAGGGCCGCAGCCCCGACGAGGTCGATGCTCCAGGGTCCGGCCTGCGCGGCGTGTCCCGGTGTCCACAAGCCGTGTACCCGCATCTCGTTCTGCGTCAGCGTGCCGGTCTTGTCGGTGCAGATCACGCTGGTGGAGCCGAGGGTCTCCACGGCGCTGAGGCGTTTGATGACGGCTCCCTGCCGGGCCAGGGACCGTACACCCACGGCGAGGGCGAGGGTGATGGTGGGAAGGAGCCCTTCGGGGACGTTGGCGACGAGCAGGCCGATGGCGAACATCAGCGAGTCCGTCACGGGGAGCCCCACGGCCACGCCGGTCACCAGGAAGACCGCGCCCATGGCGACGGCGACCCCGGCGATGAGCCAGGCCACCTTCTTGACCTGCTTCTCCAGCGGGCTCGGCTCGCGTCGGGTGCGCTGGCTGAGGGCGGCGATCCGGCCGAGTTCTGTGCGGTCGCCGGTGGCGTAGACGATCGCCTGGGCCCGCCCCTCGGTGGCGCTGGTACCGCTGAAGACGAGGTTCGGCTCCTGGAGGAGGGGCACGGTCGGCACCCCGGGGCCGGCCAGGCGTTCGACGGGCGTCGACTCGCCCGTCAGCATGGACAGGTCGGCTTCGATGCCTCCCTCGGTCAGGCGCGCATCTGCGGGGATGCGGTCGCCCTCCTCCAGGACGATGAGGTCTCCGGGGACGAGGTCCCGGGCGGGAACGTGCTGCGGCTGCCCGTCCCGGATCACCTGGGCCTGTGCAGGAAGGTACCGGGCGAGGGTTTCGACGGCCTTCTCGGCCTGCCGTTCCTGGACGAGGGCGAAGCCGGCGTTGACGAGGACGACGGCGATGATCGCCCAGCCGAGGACGCCGATCGCGGCGACGAAGGCGAGGCCGGCAGCCGCCCACAGCAGCAGGGCCAGCGGGTGGACCAACTGCCGCAGGAGTTCCCGCAGGATGCCGGACTGCGCGGTGCGGCGCACCTCGTTCGGTCCGTGGACCGCCAGTCGGCGTGCGGCTTCCCGGCCCGACAGACCGCGCGGGCCGGTGTGCAGTTCCCGGCGGAGCGCGGAAAGGGGCTCCAGGGGATCGGGCGGGGCATCCGTCGCCGGCTCGGGGCCCGGGGAGCGGTCAGCCATCGTTCGCTCCCTGGTCGGGGCGCAGCCGTCCGCTCCAGAGGGGTTCGACGGCCTCCCATTCCGCTTCCCAGGCCCGGGCCGTGCGTGCCTGGGCGATGCGGAAGGCGACGCGGACGAGGGCTCCCGCCACCAGCAGGACTCCCGCCAGTGCGGCAGTGCCCGCCCCGAGGGCCTTCAGGAAGGCCTCGGCCTTCCCGGGCGGCGCGGCGGCGGCCTTGCCCTGGTCGTCGACCCATACCCGGACCGTGTCGCCGGTGCGGGTGCCGAGGGGGACGGGGACGGTCTCGGTGCGGACACGGCCGGGAGGGTGCTCCCAGGTGGCGCGGGCTGCGGTGAAGGCCTTGGCGGCTGGCCGGTCACCGGCCACGTAGGCCGTCCCGCCGACCGTGGTGGCCAGGACCGTGTGCCGGTGCCGGGCCATGGCCTCTGCTGCGCGACTGCCGCCGTTCCAGGTGGCCTGCCCCGCCGTGATGCCGCCGACGGCCGCGAGCAGGCAGGCTGCGACGAGGGCACCGAGGGGCCGGGCGCGCGTGCGGCCGGGCCCGTCCCGCCGCGACGGGTTGCCTGCCGGTCCGGTCGTCTGATCGTCCATGACGTGCCTCCGCCTCCGCACTGCCTGCCGGCCGGGCCACTCGGCCGCCCGGTCGGTCCCGGGCGGTGAGCGGCGGGCGTGTGATGCCGACCCGCCCGGTGTTCTCGTGCCACTGTCACGCGCCCCGGGGCGCCACCGCGTGGGTCGGACGGGTCCCGGTGGGGGCCGTCCGGCCCTCCCGCGCAGCGGGATGCGGGGCGTCGCGTCGGCAAGGCCGGGCACTCCGCCCGAGGCCGGCCGGAACCCCGCGACGTCAGCACGGCGTATGGACTGCACCGATGGCCGTCAAGGCACCGTCAGGGGCCCGGATCGCCGGGCACGCCCCACGGGGCACCGCTCCGACGGGACCAGCCGTGATCAGGCGCCTCTACCAGTGCGGAAATCGCTGGCCCAGCGATTTAGCCCGGGCGAGAGTGGGCGGCGATGAAACCCGTCTGAGCTGCTGCGATCCGAGGAGCCGCCCCCATGTCGACACTGCGTGTCACCGCCGAAGTCCTGACCGTCCACGAGCATCCCGACGCCGATGCGCTCGAACTCGCCCAAGTGGGCCTGTACCGCGCCGTCGTGGCCAAGGGCCGCTACCGCACCGGGGACTTCGCCGTCTACATACCCGAACAGGCCGTGCTGCCCGCCGGCTTGATCGAGGAGCTGGGGCTCACCGGACGGCTGGCGGGCAGCTCCGCCGACCGGGTCAAGGCGGTCCGGCTGCGGGGCGAGCTCTCCCAGGGGCTGGTGTGCAATCCGCGCGCGCTGGACGGCGTCGACCTGGAGCTCGCCGCCAAGGAGGGCACCGACTTCGCGGAGCGCCTCGGCATCACCAAGTGGGTGCCTCAGGTGCCCACGCACATGAGCGGTGACGTCGAGGCCGCGCCGCGGCTGCTGCCGTGGACCGACATCGAGAACCTGCACCGGCACCCGGACATCTTCGAGCCCGGCGAGCCGGTCGTCCTCACCGAGAAGCTGCACGGGACCGCCTGCCTGGTCACGTATCTCGCCGACGAGGACCGTGTCCTGGTGTCGTCCAAGGGCTTCGGGGCCAAGGGGCTCGCGCTGGTGGAGGCCGAGCACAACGTCTACTGGCGCGCGGTCCGCGGCCACGGTGTCCCCGAGGTGGCCGCCCGGGTCGCGGCCCGGCTCGGCGCCACGCGCGTCGGGGTCTTCGGCGAGGTGTACGGGGCGGGGGTCCAGGACCTGGCGTACGGGGCGGACGCCCGTACCACCGGGCCGGGGTTCGCCGTGTTCGACGTGTCCGCGGAGGTCGGGGGGCAGGTGCGGTGGCTGGAGCCGGCCGAGGTCGCCGAGGTGCTGGGAGGTGACCTGCCGCTCGTACCGACGCTGTACGAGGGGCCGTACGACCAGGCCGCGGTCGTGGCGCTCGCCGAGGGGCGCGAGACGGTGTCCGGGCGGGACCTGCACCTGCGCGAGGGCGTCGTCGTCCGCGCGTCGACCGGGCGCTACAGCCCGGTCACCGGCGGCCGCGCGATCGCCAAGTCCGTCAGCCCGGCGTACCTGACCCGCAAGAACGGCACCGAGTACGAGTGACCCGGGCGGCCGGAACCCGCCCCTCCCGGCTCGGGCCGGCTGCCCACCCGGCGGGGGAAAATCCAGCCCCTCCGGCGTGTGTGGGGCGGGGGGCCGGGGGGGGGCCCCCCCACGGGCAACCCGCCCGGGGCCGGGCCCCCGGGGCCGCCCCCCCCCCCCCGGGGGGGCCCCGCCCCCCCCCCCGGCGCCCGCCCCCCCCCCCCCCGGGCGGCGGGGCGGGGGGGGGGGGGGGGCCCCCCCCCCACGGGCAACCCGGCTGGCGCCGGGCACCGGGCTCCGCCCGGACCCGCTCCTCAAGCGCCGGAGGGGTTGGGAGTTGCAGGCGAGGCTGGATGTGCCCCCGCGGGGAGGCCGGGGCGCGGCGGGACCGGGCCGCGGCGGGACCGGTCGTCAGTACCGCGTATGGAGACGACCCGTCGGCGTCAAGGCGGCGTCAGGGGGTGGTCGCAGGTGCGGCCCGGCGGGGAAAGCTTGCGGGAGTCGCCCCGCAGGAGGGGCGCAGACGCTCCGCAGGAGGCCCTGATGTGCCTGTTCCAGTACGACGACGACCCCGAGCCCGAGGAACCCGTCCCGGCCGGACTGCTGTACGTCCCGGTCCGGCCGGGAACCCTCCGCACGGTCGTGCGCATGTTCCGCACCCCGCTCGGCACCCGCACCGCCGTCGGTTTCACCCGCCCCGAGCTGCTGGCCGCCACCCTCGGCGCCGGCCACCCGTGGATCCGGCTCTCCGAAGCCGCGCTGCGCACGATGACCGCGCCCCTCGGCGCCAGGCAGCTGACCGTCGACCCGACGCTCACCGCTCCCCCGGTCGCCGGCAGCACCACCGGCACGGTCCCGGCTCAGGCGGACCGCCGCGTCTCGCCGGCTTCGGCAAGTTGAGGGGCGGCACGATGACGGACCTGATGACCGGCCCCCGCATCGACGACCTCGCCGTCTGGCCCGCGTCGGCGGCCCCGCTGCCGCACAACGGTCTCGCCGTCGGCGGGGTGGACCTCGCAGAGGTCGCGGAACGGTTCGGCACCCCGGTGTACGTCCTCGACGAGGGCGAGGTCCGGCAGCGGTGCCGGGCGTACCGGGACGCGTTCCCGGAGGCGGACGTGCTGTACGCGGCGAAGGCGTTCCTGTCCCGCGCGATGGTGCGCTGGGTACGGGAGGAAGGGCTGGGCCTGGACGTCTGCTCGGCGGGCGAGCTGGAACTCGCCGTGCTGGCCGGCTTCCCGCCCGCGCGGATCGTGCTGCACGGCAACGCGAAGTCTCCGTACGACCTCGGCACCGCGCTGCGGCTCGGGGTCGGACGGATCGTCATCGACAGCCCGTCGGAGATCGCCCGGATCGCCGCCGCGGTCGGCCCGGACGGGCAGCAGAAGGTGCTCGTCCGGGTGGTGCCGGGGGTGGCGGCCGGCGGGCACGACAAGGTCCGCACGGGCACGGACGGGCAGAAGTTCGGCCTGTCCCTCACCGACGGGTCCGCCCTGCGGGCGGTGGCCGCCGTGCTGGGCCAGCCCCGGCTGGTGCCGGCCGGGCTGCACTGCCACATCGGCTCCCAGATCACCGATGTGGAGCCGTACGTCACCGCGCTGCGCCGCATGGTCGGCCTGATGGCCCGCATCCGTGACGTGCACGGCGTCGTCCTGCCCGAGCTGGACCTCGGCGGCGGCCACGGCATCGCGTACCGGCCCGGTGAACCCGCCCTCGACGTCCCGGCACTCGCCCGGACGCTGCGCGGTGAGCTGGCGGCGAGCTGCGCGGTCGCCGGGCTGCCGGTGCCGCGGCTGGCGATCGAACCGGGCCGGGCCGTCGTGGGGCCGGCGGGGGTGGCCGTCTACCGGGTGCTGGCCGTGAAGCACACCGGAGGCGCGGTGTTCGTCGCCGTGGACGGCGGCATGAGCGACAACCCCCGGCCCGCGCTGTACGGCGTACGGTACGCGCCGCGCCTGGTCGGCCGGTCCTCGACGGCAGCGCCCCGTACGGCCACGGTCGTCGGCCGGCACTGCGAGGCGGGCGACGTGCTGGCCGCGGAGGTGGAACTCCCGGGTGACGTCCGGCCCGGCGACCTGATCGCCGTGCCGGTGGCGGGTGCGTACCACCTGTCGATGGCCTCCGCCTACAACCTGGTGGGCCGCCCGCCGCTGGTCGCCGTGCACGAGGGCGCGGCCCGGCTCCTGCTGCGCCGCGAAACCCTGGCGGACCTGCGCCACCGCGACATCGGCGGGTAGCCGGCCACGCCTACTCGGGCCGGTAGACGAGCTCCGTCACGATCGCCCCGATCATCGCCCACACCCCGATCCCGACCACCCAGAACACGTCGACGACGGCCCCGGCGGCAATGAGCACCACCCCTGCCGCTCCCACCGCCACCACACCCCGCCGGACCCCACGGTCGGGCCCCCACTCGCTGCTCACAAGAGCAGAATCCCGCCGCGCCCCCGCCTTGACGAGGGCCCGGCGGGATTCCTTGCGTTTTCCATACGGGCAGTCAGGCCCGCCGCGGAGCGGACAGGGGCCGGCAGGGTGGTGGGCGGTCAGTGCTTGACGTGGTCGATGAACGCGGCCCAGCCCGCGGCCGGGACGGTCACGACCGGGCCGCCGGTCACCTTGGAGTCCCTGACCCCGACCCGGTCGCCGTCGAACCGGGCCGTCTCCACGCAGAAATCGTCATGGTTGAGGCTGTACGAGCTCTTGTGCCAACCCGTGATCCGATCCACCTGCGCCTCCTCGGCGTGCTCGACGTCAACGAGACCAGCGTGCCCCGGAACACCGCCCCCGCGCAGGGGACTTGTCCATTACTGCACCCCGGTCAGCCGGTTTCGGCCCGCCGGGCAATTCCGGCGGGCCGGCGTGCGGGCGCGGTCAGTCCTCCAGGACCTGGTAGAGGGTGCTCCAGAAGTCCTGGGCGAGCCGCATCGGGTCCGGGACGGAGGTGCCGACCTGGGTGAGGACGAGGCCGGTGACGCCGCTGCGCGGGTCGGCGTAGGTGGAGGTGCCGCAGCCGCCGTCCCAGCCGAACTCACCGATGGGCGCGTAGTCGCCGCGGTAGGTGCGCACCGCCATGCCGAAGCCCCAGCCGCCCTGCTGGCCCTGGCCGAAGGAGATGTGGACGTTGTTGCGGGCGAGGGCGTCGCGCGCGGCCAGCTGTCCGGGGGTGAGGCGGTTGGTGGTCATCAGCTCGACGGCGCCCCGGGAGAGGATCCGCTCGGTGCCGTGCATGCCGCCGTTGAGCAGCATCCGGAAGTACGCGTTGTAGTCGTCGGCGGTGGAGGTCAGGCCGCCCCCGCCGCCCTGGAACGCCGGCGGCTTGCTGTGCCGGCCGCCCTCGGCCTCGTCCCAGACGTGGAACTCGCCGGTCTGCGGGTCGGGCGCGTACAGCGGGGGCAGCCGGTGGAGGTCCTCGGCGGGCACGTGGAAGCCGGTGTCCTTCATGCCGAGCGGCCCGAAGATCCGCTCGCGCAGGAAGTCCTCGTACGGCTTGCCGGAGACCCGGGCGACCAGGACGCTGAGCACGTCGTGGCTGATGTGGTACTGCCACTGCTCGCCGGGCTGGTGCATCAGGGGCAGGGTGCCGAGGCGGCGCATCCACTCGTCGGGCTCGGGCATCTCCTCGGGGAGGTTGGGCGTGAGGCCTTTCTCGAAGAGCGCGTTCATGATCGGGGTGCCGATGGCGGTGAAGTCCATGCCGAGCCCGAAGGTGGAGGTCAGCAGGTCCCGTACGGTGATCGGCCGGCGGGCCGGGACGGTGTCGTCCAGGGGGCCGTCGACGCGCTTGAGGACCTGGCGGTCGGCGAGTTCGGGGAGCCAGGGGTCGACCAGGTCGTCGAGCCGCAGCCGGCACTCGTCGAGCAGGACCATGACGGCCGAGACGGAGACCGGCTTGGACGTGGACGCCATCCTGAAGATCGTGTCGCGGGTCATCGGCGGGCCGCCGTCGTGGCGCATCGTGCCGTGCACCTCGACGTGCGTTTCGTCGCCGCGGCTGACGAGGGCGACGAGGCCGGGGATCCTGCCGGATTCGACGTGCCGGGTGAGGACGCCGCGCAGTCTGCGCAGACCGGCCTCGGGGATGCCGTTGGCGTTCTGTCCCATGGGGGCCTCCATGCGTACGAGGACGGCCCAGCGGCCGCCGAGAACGTTCAGGAATTCCTGAACACTCTCGAAGCTACATTGCGTTTACTGATCCATCAACAACCAACCCCTGTCAGTTGACGGCATTTGGCGGATTTTAGGCAGAGCAATTGCAATGACCCTGAGACCGAACGCAATCGGAACCCTGAGGATCAATTGCAATGACTGTTGATTGAACGCACACTGTACGGACGTGGCACGGAGATGCCACGGACACGTCACAGGGGAGGAGCGCGGATGCCGGGAGGAAGGCTCACCGCCGAGGAGCGCCGGGAGATCGCCGTCGGGCTGGCCGAGGGGCTCGGGTACACGGAGATCGGCCGGCGGATGGGGCGCCCGGCGTCGACCGTGATGCGCGAGGTGACCCGGAACGGCGGGCCGGACGCCTACCGGGCGGACCGGGCGCAGGCGGCCACGCGGGATCGCGCCCGCCGGCCCCGGCAGGCACGGACCGCGGCTGCGGCACCGGCACCGGCCGCGGCGGACGGCCACGGCCGGGACCCGCGGGCAGTCGAGGAGTTCACGGAGTTCTTCACCACGCTGCTCGAACGGCAGGGCCTGCCGCGGATGGCGGCCCGCGTGCTGGTGTGCCTGTACGTCACGGACGACGGCACGCTCACCGCCTCCGACCTGGTCCAGCGGCTGCAGGTCAGTCCGGCGTCGGTGTCCCACGCCATCGGTTTCCTCGAACAGCAGGCGATGGTCAAGCGGGAGCGGACCCCCGGCGGGCGCCGCGAGCGGTACGTCATGGACGACGAGATCTGGTTCCGCTCCACCCTCGCGGCGGTGCAGATGAACGAGGCGCTGATGGCGGCCGCGCAGCGCGGGGCCGAGATCCTGGGGGCGCAGACCCCGGCCGGTGCCCGGTTCGGGGACTCGGCGGAGTTCCTCGGGGTGGTGAGCGCGTCGCTGCGGCAGGGGATGGCGGACTGGCGGGAGCGGCTGTTGGGGGCGGAGCGCGGCGGGGCAGCGGGGCGCGGCGGGACCCGCTGACGGTCCCGCCGCGCGCGCTGCGGCTCGTGGCCGGCCGGTTCCCTACCCTGCGTGGACGTGCGGGCGGCGGTTCCGGTCGGGTTCCGCTTCGCGGATGACCTCGCGGGTGACGGGGGCGACTTCACCCTGTCCGAAGAGGAAGAACCGCAGGAAGTTGGCGAGCGGGTTGCCCTCGGTCCACTCGAAGTAGATGTGCGGTCGCTGGCCGGTTTCGTCGCGTACGTGGAGCAGGAGCGCGGCGAGTGCGTTCGGTACGGACGAGGACTCCAGCGTGAGGACGCGGTAGCGGTCGTGCATGACCTCGCCGCGGACCTTCAGCCCGGCCTCGAACTCGGACGGGTCGAGGACGGTGACCTCCACGAACAGGAAGTCGTCCCCGGTCGGGGTGTCGTTGTCGGCGCGGATCTGGTCGATCTTCTCGCGGTACTCGGCCTTGTCGCGGTTGTCGGGCTCGTTGGCGATGAACCGGATCGTGCGGGTGGCGGTGTCGCGGATGAACCGCTGCGCCATGTCGTCGAACTCGACGTCCGTGACGCGGAGTTCGAAGACGCGGGCGAGGCGGGAGAGCAGCGACAGGGCCATGATGCCGGCGATGAAGCAGGCACCGATCTTCACGCCGTCGGGGCGTTCGACGACGTTGACGGCGGTCGTGTAGATGAAGACGGCGGAGATGATGCCGAAGCCGATGGTCCAGCCGCGTTCGCGGGCCCGGCGGGCGGCGATGGTCACGGCGACGGCCGCGGAGGTGATGAGGACGAGCACACCGGTGGCGTACGCGCCGCCCTGCGCGTCCACGTCGGCGTTGAAGATCCAGGTCACGAGGAACGCGATCAGGGTGAACACGATGACCATGGGGCGCAGGGCGCGGGCCCAGTGCGGGGCCATGCCGTAGCGGGGCAGGTAGCGGGGCATCAGGTTCAGCAGGCCGGCCATGGCGGAGGAGCCGGCGAACCAGAGGATCAGGATGGTGGAGATGTCGTAGACGGTGCCGAAGGCCGAGCCGAGGTGCTCGTGGGCGAGGTAGGCGAGGGCGCGGCCGTTCGCTTCGCCGCCCGGCTTGAACTCGTCGGCGGGGATGAGGAGGGTGGTGATGAAGCTGGAGCAGATCAGGAAGACGCTCATGATCACGGCGGCGGTGGTCAAGAGCTTCTTGGTGCCCTTGATGCGGCCGGCGGGGCGGTCCGGGTCCTCGCCGGGCTCGCCCTGGACGTGCGGCATGACGGCGACGCCGGTCTCGAATCCGGAGAGGCCGAGGGCCAGCTTGGGGAAGACCACGAGGGCTATGGCGATCATCATGAAAGGGTTGCCGTGCTCTGTGGTGAGAGCACTGCTCCAGTCCGTGACCACGTGCGGCTCGGTGGCCACCTGCCACAGGCCGACGGCGACTACCACGGCGTTGAGCAGCAGGTACGACACGACCAGCGCCACGGCCAGGCCGATGGCCTCGCTGAACCCCTTGAGGAACACGGCGCCGAGCAGCGCGATCAGGATCAGTGTGATCAGCACCTCGTGGCCGTGCAGGGTGCTGGTCAGGTGCGGGTTCTCCACGAGGTGCGCGGTCGCGTCCGCCGCCGACAGCGTGATCGTGATGAGGAAGTCGGTCGCCGCGAACCCGAGGAGGGTCAGCACGAACAGCTTGCCCTTCCAGAACGACAGCAGCCGCTCCAGCATCGCGATCGAGCCTTCGCCGTTCGGGCTCTCCTGGGCGACCCGCCGGTAGACGGGCAGGGCCCCGAACAGGGTCAGCAGCACCAGGACGATGGTCGCCACGGGCGACAGCAGCCCGGCCGCGAGGGCCGCGATGCCTGGCTGGTAGCCGAGGGTGGAGAAGTAGTCCAGACCGGTCAGGCACATGACGCGGTACCAGGGCTTGCCCTCGTGCGCGCTCTCGGGGTGCTGCTGCTGTTTGTGGCGGCGGTCGGTCAAACCTTCCAGCAGCCAGGCCCGCAGACGCGGGGCGCGGGCAGGGGTGGCCATCGTGCGGGCTCCTGTCGTACGGCACAGATTCGGCCATCGACGTCGACGGCTGAGTCAGCGTACGCAGCCATTCCTCCGCCAATCGGCCTATACGCCCGTCTGATGAAACCCTGACGCGGTCTTAACGCTCTTCCTGCCGGTGCAGTAGTGGACGTACTCGTGCCGGAGCCGGAAGCCGGCGCGCCAGGCGAGCAGCCGGCTCGGCTTGTTGTCCCGGGAGCAGGTCCAGCTGGGCGTGCGTCCGCGGGCCGCGATGTCCGCACACAGGGCGTTGACGCAGGCCAGCGCCAGGTGCTGCCGCCGGTGGCCCGGGTCGGCGAACACGGCGAGGTCCTCGTGGCGACTGCCCAGGACGTACGTACAGGCCACGGCGCGAAGCCGGCCGCGGTGGAAGGCCCCCCACGCGGCCCCGGAGGCGGCCAGGGCGTGCGGGCCTCCCCAGGTGCCGTGGATCCAGGCGGCCTGCGGCCCCAGGTCCGCGAGGGCGTCGGCGTCTTCCGCGGTCAGGCGTCGGACGGTCGTGCCGCGCGGCGGCCGGGCCGGCAGGGCGGGGGCATGGTGGACGTAGACCATGCGCTCCCACGGGGTGAGCAGGGGAAGGCGGCCCGCAGCACGGGGACGAAGCGGGCCGGGGCCTCGACGCGGTGGAGGGCGAACGGCGCGAGGGCTTCGGGGTCGAGGGCCCGCGGGTCGCCGCGCAGCAGCAGGAGGTCGCCGCACTCGACGGCCGGCGTCCGGGCGTCGACGGGCCGGTCGGCCCACCAGCGGCCGTTGCCGGTGGCCCGGACGTGTTCGGCGAGACCGACGATGCCGGGGGCTCCGGCGGGGAACCAGTGGGAGAAGGCGGTGGCGGCCGCCGCGGGAAGCTCTATCACGGGGTCTACTTCGGGGAGCAGGAACGGGTGGGGGCAGGGCGCGCCGGCAGGACTCAGCCGATGCCGGGGATGTGGGAGACCAGGAAGTCGATGAGTTTGATGCCTGCGAAGGGCAGGACGAGGCCGCCGAGTCCGTAGACGGTCAGGTTGCGGCGCAGGAGGTCGTGCGCGGAGGCGGGCTTGTACCGGACTCCGCGCAGGGCGAGGGGGATCAGCGCGATGATGATCAGCGCGTTGAAGATGATCGCCGACGTGATGGCCGAGCGGGGGCTGTGCAGGCCCATGACGTTCAGCGCTTCCAGGCCGGGGTAGGCGGCGGTGAACATGGCCGGGATGATCGCGAAGTACTTGGCGACGTCGTTCGTGATGGAGAACGTCGTCAACGCGCCGCGGGTGATGAGGAGTTGCTTGCCGATCTCGACGATCTCGATGAGTTTGGTCGGGTTGGAGTCGAGGTCGACCATGTTGCCGGCCTCCTTGGCGGCCGACGTGCCCGTGTTCATCGCCACGCCGACGTCCGCCTGGGCCAGCGCGGGCGCGTCGTTCGTACCGTCACCGGTCATCGCGACCAGCTTCCCGCCCGCCTGCTCCCGCTTGATCAACGCCATCTTGTCCTCGGGCGTCGCCTCCGCGAGGTACTCGTCGACGCCCGCTTCGGCGGCGATGGCGCGGGCGGTCAGCTCGTTGTCGCCGGTCACCATGACCGTGCGGATGCCCATGCGGCGCAGTTCCGCGAACCGCTCCCGGATGCCGTCCTTGACGACGTCCTTGAGGTGGATGATGCCCAGGACGCGCGGTCCGTCCCAGTCGTGGACGGCGACCAGCAGCGGGGTGCCACCCGATGCGGACACCTCGGCGGACCAGGCGGCCGCCTCCGCCGGGACGGTGCCGCCGCGCATCGTCACCCAGTCCATGACCTGCGCGGAGGCCCCCTTGCGGATGGCGAGTCCGGCGCCGTTGTCCCAGCTCAGGTTGATCCCGCTCATGCGGGTGCGGGCACTGAACTCGGTGAAGCGCGGATTGGCCAGCTCGTGCCCGGCCGGCGGGGTGAAGCCGTAGCGGGCGGCCAGCTCGACCACGGACCGGCCCTCGGGGGTGTCGTCGGCGAGGGAGGACAGCTGCGCGGCGTCCGCCAGGGCGGCGTGGTCGATGCCCGGCAGCGGGATGAAGGCGGCGGCCTCCCGGTTGCCGTGGGTGATCGTGCCGGTCTTGTCCAGGAGCAGGGTGTTCACGTCGCCCGCGGCCTCGACCGCCCGGCCGCTCATGGCGAGCACGTTGCGCCGGACCAGGCGGTCCATGCCGGCGATGCCGATGGCGGACAGCAGGGTACCGATGGTGGTGGGGATCAGGGTGACGAGCAGGGCCACCAGCGTGGTGGTGGACTGGGCCGCGTTCGCGTAGTCGGCCATCGGTTCGAGGCTGACGACGATCAGGATGAAGACGAAGGTGAGCGCGGCCAGCAGGATGTTCAGCGCGATCTCGTTCGGGGTCTTCTGCCGGGAGGCGCCTTCGACCAGGGCGATCATCCGGTCGATGAAGCTCTCGCCGGGCCGGGAGGTCACCCGGATGACGACCGCGTCGGACAGCACGGTCGTGCCGCCGGTGACGCCCGACCGGTCGCCGCCCGACTCCCTCAGGACCGGGGCGGATTCGCCGGTGACGGCCGACTCGTCGACCATCGCGGCGCCGTCGACGACGTCGCCGTCGGCCGGGATCAGCTCGCCGGCCTCGACGAGCACGAAGTCGAACGGCTGGAGTTCGACAGGGGTGACCACCTCGGTCTCCGCGGTGCGCAGGTTCGCGCCGTACGTCCAGTGCCGGAGCCGTACCGCGACCGTGTCGGTGTGGGCCTTGCGGAGCGAGGCCGCCTGGGCGCGGCCGCGGCCCTCGGCGACCGCCTCCGCGAAGTTCGCGAAGAGCACGGTCAGCCACAGCCAGACGCTGATGACCCAGGTGAACACGGACGGGTGGATCAGTGCCGAGAGCGTCGTCAGCGCGGAGCCCGCCGCGACGACGAACAGGACGGGTTTCCTCACCAGTTCGCGCGGGTGCAGCTTGGCGACGGCCTCGCGGGTGGAGGCCGCCAGCCGGCCGGGCTCCAGCAGGTCCGCCGGCCCCGGACGCCGGCGGGGCGGCCGGGTGACCGGTGACCGGGGAGGCGAGCCGAGACCCGGGGGAACGTGCCGCGTGGCAGCGGAAGACATTGCTTGACCTTCTGAGGGAGCGGATTCGACCGGGCCGCCCCCGGCCCGCGCGGTGGCGGGCAGAGGCAGCGCAACAGGCAGGAAAATACGGCTCGTTCAAAGCCATCCGGCCCTGCCGAGACCGGAATTGGCGGCATCTTGACGGCGGCGTACGGGACGCATCAGACAGCCGTCAAGAGCACGTCAGAGGGTGTCCCGGCGGGTGTCCGCGTCGCCCCCGGTGCGGACACCGGCGGCACCGGCGGCACCGCCGGCGTCCGCCGTGATGCGGAAGCGCAGGCGGCAGATTGCCGCGTCGGTGTCGCGGCGCACCGCGTGGGCGAGGACCGCGCCGCGCTGGTTCTGGAGGATGCGCTGCCAGAGGTGTTCGGGTTCGGTTTCCGGGATGAGGACCGTCACCTGGGCACCGGGGTGTTCCCGGGCCTGCTCCCGGACGTACGCCGAGACCGGGCGTCCCAACGCGCGGGTGGGCGAGGCGAGTTCGACCAGTCCGACGCCCGGGTTCCACAGTTCCCAGTCGCGGCGCAGGGCGTCGGCGGACCGGCGGTCCTCGGGGGCGGGGTGGGTGACGGTGACGGCGAGGACCTCGTCGCCGAGGGAGCGGGCCGCGGTCAGTGCCCGGCAGGTCAGCAGCGACAGCCCGGACACGGGTACGACGACCAGCGAGCGGATGCGCTGCGGGGGCAGCGGGACCCGGCCCAGCTCCAGGCGTTCGCCGATCTGCCCGTACGCGCGGTGCACCTTCTCGAAGGCGAGGACGAGCAGCGGCAGGGCCACCACGATCAGCCAGGCGCCCTCGGTGAACTTGGTGGCGGTCACGACGACCGCGGACACCCCGGTGAGCAGCGCACCGAAGCCGTTCAGGACGGCCTTCGCCCGCCAGCCGGCGGGGCGGGCCAGCGCCCAGTGGCGGACCATGCCGACCTGGCAGATGGTGAAGCCGACGAACACGCCGATCGCGAACAGCGGCACGAGGGTGTTGGCGTCGCCGCCGGAGAAGACCAGCAGGACTGCGGACACGAGCGCCAGCCAGACCACGCCGTGCCGGTGGACCTGCCGGTCCGCCTTCAGCGCGAACACGTGCGGCAGGTGGTTGTCCCGTGCGAGCAGGGCCATCAGGACGGGCAGTCCGCCGAAGGAGGTGTTGGCGGCGAGTGCCAGCAGCACGACGGTCGCGAACTGGACGACGTAGAAAGCCGTGTTGTGGCCGAACGAGGCGTCCGCGAGCTGGGCGAGGACGGTGACGCCCTCGACCGGCTGGAGGTGGAAGCGGCCGATGAGGACCGACAGCCCGATCAGCATCACGCCGAGCAGCGCGCCGAGCGCGACCTCGGTCCGCTGCGCCCGGCGGGCGGCGGGCGCCCGGAAGGACGGCACGGCGTTGGCGACGGCCTCGACGCCGGTGAGGGCGGAGCAGCCGGCGGAGAACGCCTTGAGCAGGAGCAGCGCGCCGACGGTGGTGGCGCCGTCGCCGAGGGCGGACGCGTGCCCGGCGGCGGTCTCGGTGGACACCGGCCCGTCCCGGAACAGCCCGACCGCGATCATCGCGAGGATCGAGCCGACGAACACGGCGGTGGGGACGAGGAACGCCTTCGCGGAGTCCACGACCCCGCGCAGGTTCACCGCCGTGACCAGCACGAGCACGCCCAGGCAGAGCCACACCCGGTCCCCGTACAGCCCGGGGAACGCCGAGGTCAGCGCGGCGACGCCGGCGGTGACCGACACGGCGACGTTCAGGACGTAGTCGAGGATCAGGGAGGCCGCGGCGACCAGCCCGGTGCGGCGGCCGAGGTGGCGCCTGGCCACCGCGTAGGAGCCGCCGCCGTCCGGGAAGGCGGCGATGACCTGCCGGTACGAGGCCACCAGGACGGCGAGCAGTGCGGCGATGGCCAGCGTCACGGGCAGGGTGAACCCGAGCCCATACGCCCCGGCCGCGGCGAGCACGAGCACGATCGACTCGGGCCCGTACGCCACGGAGGCCATCGCATCGAGCGACAGCGCGGACAGGCCTTGGAGCGCAGTCAGCTTGTGCCGCTCCCCCGCCTCTCCCGCCTCCCCGGGCTCGCCCGGCTCGCCCGCCGCGCCCGCCGCGCCCGCCGTGCCCGCCGTGCCCGCCGCGGCATTCCGGACCCCGGTATCAGGGGGCTCCTCCTGCCCCGTCCCCTGACCGGCGGCGGTCGCTTGTCCTGCGTGAATGGCCATGTCGCTGTGTCCTCCGTGATGAGCAGTGAGCACAGCGTCAAATCCCCGCCCCCTCCCCACCACCCGCCTTACCGGGATCCATACGCCGCTCCGGCCCCTCTTCACGCCCTCCATACGCCGGGCCCGGCGGGCACCGGCGGCGTGCGTATGGGGTGCGTTAAGGGATCCGCTGCGCCCGTATGGAGGTCATCAAGGGTCCGCATGCGGCCGGTGACCTCGCGCTTTGCTGGGTCTCGGCCAGTCCGGCCGATTTTCCGTCTCATCACTTCATCAGGAGCTCACGATGGCCGATCTGGCCTTCGTCGTCACCACGGTCGCGATCTTCGCGCTGGTGGCCCTCATCGCCCGAGGGGTGGCCAAGCTGTGAACGTCGAGAACATCGTCGGCCTCGCCGTGGCCGTCGCCCTGCTCGGTTACCTCGTCCTCGCCCTCGTCAAGCCGGAGAGGTTCTGAGTTCCGACATGAGTCCCCAGACCGCTGGTGTGCTCCAGCTGCTCGCCCTGATCGGCGCGCTCGCGCTGGCCTACCGCCCGCTCGGCGATTACATGGCCCGCGTCTACTCCTCCGAGAAGCACTACAAGCCGGAGAAGTGGATCTACCGGGCGATCGGCGCCAACCCCGGCACCGAGATGCGCTGGCCCGCGTACCTGCGCGGGGTGCTGGCCTTCTCGGCCGTGAGCGTCCTGTTCCTCTACGCGCTGCAGCGGCTGCAGGGTGTGCTGCCCGGCTCGCTGGGCTTCCAGTCCATCGACCCGGACCAGGCCTTCAACACCGCCGCGTCCTTCGTCGCCAACACCAACTGGCAGTCGTACTACGGCGAGCAGGCCATGGGCCACGTCGTGCAGACCGGCGGCCTGGCGGTGCAGAACTTCGTGTCCGCGGCCGTCGGCATGGCGGTCGCCGTCGCCCTCGTACGCGGCTTCGCCCGTTCCCGTACCGGTGAACTCGGCAACTTCTGGGCCGACTTGGTGCGAGGCACCGTACGGATCCTGCTGCCCATGGCAGTCATCGGCGCGCTCGTGCTCGTCGCGTGCGGCGCGATCCAGAACTTCGCCGGAATCCACGAGGTCGGCCAGTTCACGGGCGGCAGCCAGCAGTGGAACGGCGGCGCGGTGGCCTCGCAGGAGGTCATCAAGGAGCTGGGCACGAACGGCGGCGGCTACTTCAACGCCAACTCGGCCCACCCCTTCGAGAACCCGACGCCCTTCTCGAACCTCTTCGAGATCTTCCTGATCCTCGTCATCCCGTTCTCCCTCACCCGCACCTTCGGCCGGATGGTCGGAAACCTGCGGCAGGGCTACGCGATCCTCGCCACGATGGCGGTCATCTGGATCGGTTTCACCGCGCTCATGATGTGGACCGAATTCGCTGGCCACGGGCCGGCGTTCGAGGCCGCGGGCGGTGCGATGGAGGGCAAGGAGACGCGTTTCGGCATCGGCGCCTCCGCCATCTTCTCCGTCGCGACGACGCTGACGTCCACCGGCGCGGTGAACTCCTTCCACTCCTCGTACACCGGCTTCGGCGGCGGCATCCAGCTGCTCGGCATGCAGCTCGGCGAGATCGCCCCCGGCGGCGTCGGCTCCGGCCTCTACGGCATGCTGATCATGGCGGTCATCGCCGTGTTCATCGCCGGCCTGATGGTCGGCCGTACGCCCGAGTACCTCGGCAAGAAGATCGGCACCCGCGAGATCAAGTTCGCGGCCTGCTACATCCTCATCACCCCCGCGCTCGTCCTGTGCTTCACCGCCGCCGCGATGGCCCTGCCCACCCCGGCGAACTCGATGACCAACACCGGCGCGCACGGGTTCTCCGAGATCCTGTACGCCTACACCTCCGGCGCCAACAACAACGGCTCAGCGTTCGCGGGCCTGAACGCCGACACGCAGTGGTTCAACTCGACCATCGGCATCGCGATGCTGCTGGGCCGCTTCCTGCCGATGGTGTTCGTCCTCGCGCTGGCCGGCTCGCTCGCCGAGCAGAAGCCCGTCCCCGAGACGGCCGGCACCCTGCGCACCGACAAGCCGCTCTACACCGGTCTGCTCGTCGGCACCATCATGATCATCACCGGTCTGACCTACTTCCCGGCACTCGCGCTGGGTCCGCTCGCCGAAGGGCTGGCGTCATGACCACCGACGTAAAGAAGCAGGACGCCATGCCCCCGACCAAGGAAGCCGCGCCCACCCGCGCTCCGCACCAGGACGTGCCCACCGGCCACAAGCCGGCCGAGGGCCGCGTGGGCGGCGGCCTCTTCGACCCCAAGCAGCTGCTGAAGTCCTTCCCGGACGCGGTCCGCAAGCTCGACCCGCGCGTGATGGTGAAGTCGCCGGTCATGTTCGTGGTCCTGGTCGGTTCCGTCGTCACGACGGTGCTGGCGCTGAAGGACCCGACGGACTGGTTCGGCTGGGCGATCACCGTCTGGCTGTGGCTGACCACCGTCTTCGCCAACCTCGCCGAGGCGGTCGCGGAAGGCCGCGGCAAGGCCCAGGCCGACACCCTGCGCAAGGCCAAGACCGACACCGTCGCCCGCCGCCTCACCCAGGACGGCAAAAGCGAGGAGTCCGTACCCGGCACCGAGCTGCGCATCGGCGACCTGGTGGTCTGCGAGGCCGGCGACATCATCCCCGGCGACGGGGACGTCGTCGAAGGTGTCGCCTCCGTGGACGAGTCCGCGATCACCGGCGAGTCCGCGCCCGTCATCCGCGAGTCCGGCGGCGACCGCAGCGCCGTGACCGGCGGTACGAAGGTCCTCTCCGACCGGATCGTCATCAAGATCACGACGAAGCCCGGCGAGACGTTCATCGACCGGATGATCAACCTGGTCGAGGGCGCCGCCCGGCAGAAGACCCCCAACGAGATCGCCCTCAACATCCTGCTGGCGTCCCTCACCATCGTCTTCCTGCTCGCCGTCGTCACCCTCCAGCCCTTCGCGGTCTACGCCGGAGCCAAGCAGTCGCTGATCGTGCTGACCGCACTCCTGGTCTGCCTGATCCCGACCACCATCGGCGCGCTGCTGTCCGCGATCGGCATCGCCGGCATGGACCGGCTCGTGCAGCGCAACGTACTCGCGATGTCGGGCCGGGCGGTCGAGGCCGCCGGCGACGTGTCCACGCTGCTGCTCGACAAGACCGGAACCATCACCCTCGGCAACCGGCAGGCCGCCGAGTTCGTCCCGGTCAAGGGCACCACGGCCGCCGAACTCGCCGACGCCGCCCAGCTGTCCTCCCTCGCCGACGAGACCCCCGAGGGCCGCTCGATCGTGGTCCTCGCGAAGGAGAAGTACGGGCTGCGCGAACGCCACCAGGGAGAACTCGGCCAGGCCGAGTGGATCGCGTTCACCGCCCAGACCCGCATGTCCGGAGTCGACGTCGACGGCCGCAAGGTCCGCAAGGGCGCGACCGGATCAGTCGTCGCCTGGGTGGAAGGCCAGGGCGGCCGGGTGGCCGAGGACGCGCAGGCGCTCACCGACACGATCTCGCAGGCCGGTGGCACCCCGCTGCTGGTGGCCGTCGAAGACGCCGACGGCGCCCGGGTCCTGGGCGTCATCCACCTCAAGGACGTGGTCAAGGAGGGCATGCGGGAGCGGTTCGACGAGCTGCGCCGCATGGGCATCAAGACCGTCATGATCACCGGTGACAACCCGCTCACCGCGAAGGCCATCGCCGAGGAGGCGGGCGTCGACGACTTCCTCGCCGAAGCCACCCCCGAGGACAAGATGGCCCTCATCAAGCGGGAGCAGGCGGGCGGGAAGCTGGTCGCGATGACCGGTGACGGCACGAACGACGCGCCCGCGCTGGCCCAGGCGGACGTCGGCGTGGCGATGAACACGGGCACGTCGGCCGCCAAGGAGGCCGGCAACATGGTCGACCTCGACTCCAACCCGACCAAGCTCATCGAGATCGTCGAGATCGGCAAGCAGCTCCTCATCACCCGGGGCGCGCTGACGACCTTCTCCATCGCCAACGACGTCGCCAAGTACTTCGCGATCATCCCCGCGATGTTCGCGGTCGCCTACCCGGGCCTCGACAAGCTCAACATCATGGGCCTGGCCTCCCCCGAGTCCGCGATCCTGTCCGCCGTCATCTTCAATGCGCTGATCATCGTGGCCCTCGTGCCGCTCGCCCTCAAGGGCGTGCAGTACCGGCCGACCAGCGCCGACAGGATGCTCCGCCGCAACCTCGGCCTCTACGGACTCGGCGGCCTGATCGCCCCGTTCATCGGCATCAAGCTCATCGACCTCCTCATCTCCCTCATCCCCGGAATCGGCTGACCCGTCATGAACACTTCCGTGAGCACCACCGCCCGCCTGCTCGGCGCCGGACTGCGGGCGCTCCTCGTCCTCACCGTGATCTGCGGCGTCCTCTACCCGCTCGCCGTCACGGGCATCGCCCAGGCCCTCTTCCACGACAAGGCCAACGGCTCGGAGATCAAGGACAAGAGCGGGCAGGTCGTCGGCTCCTCCCTCATCGGCCAGACGTACCACCTGCCGAAGAAGGACCCGAACGACGCCGAGGAAGCGGCCCGCCCGGACCTGAAGTGGTTCCAGCCCCGCCCCTCCAACGGCCTCGGCACCAACAGCGTCAACACGCAGTACTCGCTGATCCTGTCCGGTGCCACCAACCGCTCCGGCGACAACGGCGCCGTCGGCGGCCAGTGCACCAAGAACGCCGAGGACGGCACGCTGTGCGCCCAGGTGATCGCCGCCAAGGAGGCCGTGATCGCCGACAACTCCACGGCCACGTACACGGTGAAGCCGGCCGACGTGCCCGCCGACGCCGTCACCTCCTCCGGCTCCGGACTCGACCCCGACATCTCCCCCGCGTACGCGAAGCTCCAGATCCACCGCGTGGCTGAGAAGAACGGGCTCGACGTGAAGGCGGTCGAGAAGCTGGTCGCCGACCACACCGAGGGCCGCACCCTCGGCTTCATCGGCGAGCCGCGCGTCAACGTGCTGGAGCTGAACACAGCGCTCAAGGCCCTGACCGGCCCCTGATGTTCCCCGCGGCACGGACCGGGGCCGGCGGGGTGCGCACCTTCGTACCCCGCCGGCCCGCGCCGTACTGCTCCGCTCCGTACCGCTCCGTACCGCTCCGTACCGCTCAACGACGATGGAAGGCTGCACACCGATGACCCGGGTGCTGGTGGTGGAGGACGATCCCCAGCTCGTCCGCGCGCTGAAGATCAACCTCCAGGCGCGCAAGTTCGACGTCGAGCAGGCGTCCGACGGCCGTACGGCACTGCGCCTGGCGGCCGCCCGCAGACCCGACCTGGTCCTCCTCGACCTGGGGCTGCCCGACATGGACGGCGTCGAGGTGATCCACGGTGTACGCGGCTGGAGCCGGGTGCCGATCCTCGTCCTGTCCGCCCGGCACACGTCCGAGGACAAGATCCGGGCGCTGGACGCGGGCGCGGACGACTACGTGACGAAACCGTTCAGCATGGACGAGCTGCTGGCCCGGCTGCGCGCGGCCCTCCGCCGGCAGGCGGGTCCGGCGGCCCGCACCGACGCCGTGACCTCCGTCACGACCGACGGGTTCACCATCGACCTCCTCGCGAAGAAGGTCCACCGGGACGGTGTCGCCGTACGCCTCACCCCGACCGAATGGCACCTCCTGGAGATCCTGGTGACCCATCCCGGCCACCTGGTCTCGCAGAGCCACCTCCTCCTGGAGGTCTGGGGCCCGACGTACCGCGAGAACAGCAACTACCTGCGCGTCTACATGGCCCAGCTCCGGCGCAAACTGGAAACGGACCCCTCCCACCCCCGCTACCTGATCACGGAACCGGGCATGGGCTACCGCTTCGAACCCTGACCCGGGCCGGCCACGGCCCGCCCCGCGCACACACGCACGGGACTCGGGCTCGGCCTCGCCCTGGCCCGCGGACTCACCGAAGCCATGGGCGGCACCCTCGCGCCCGAGGACACGCCCGGGGGCGGACTGACCATGGTGGTCTCGTTCCCTGCCGCCGAACCGGACCCACACCACCGCTGACCCCGCCCACGCCCCCGTCACGCACGGGACACTCCCCGTACGGAGGGCCGTCAGGGGGCTTCAGGCCGCCCTGACGATCCCCCACGGGGTGAATCCCACCGGGCCACCCGCGCGCACGGCCTCCACGGCACTCTGGTGGACGGACCGGCCCGCCTGCGGATCCGGGCAGGCCACGGGGCTCCCGGACAGGTCGTACCACTCGCCGCCGTCCTCGTAACGGACCTCGACACGGGCCTCTCCGGCCTCCCAGACGGTGTGCACGGTCAGCTCGCCGAACAGCGTCCCGCCCTGGTCCGTCAGCACCCCTTCCGGGCCGGTGTAGACCCCGGGTGTGGTCCACGCTGTGTGTTCCATGTCAGCTCGCCTCGTCGGTGCGGAAGGAATCGCGGCAGCACGTCCACCGGCTGGTGCCGTCCATGGTGTCGGCACCGGGCCGGCCGGGACAGGGCCGGGTGGTCCCCTCGCGGGGGGCCGACCGGCCCACTCGGGGGGACGGAACCGCCCGTGGGGCACGCCCCGTCGCACCGTCTCCCGGCCCGGGTGGCTGCGCACCACGGCACCACAAGGGGTCCATCAGTCCCGGTCCGGGGCCTGTTCGGCACTGCCGGAGCCCGCACGGGTGCGGGAGGGTGCTCTCCATGGATACCGATCAGCCGCTCCTGGTCGCTGCCGGGGTGCGCAAGACATACCGGACCGGATCCGTGGCGATCACCGCTCTGCACGACATCGACCTCGTCGTGCGCCACGGGGAGTTGGTGGCGGTGATGGGCCCCTCCGGCTCCGGCAAGACGACCCTGCTGAACTGTCTGTCCGGACTGGACGACATCGACGGCGGCCGGGTCCTGATCGCGGGGCACGACCTCTTCGCCATGACGGACGCCGCACGCACCGAGCACCGGGCGCGCACCATGGGTTTCGTCTTCCAGGCCTTCAACCTCATCCCGGTCTTCTCCGCGGTGGAGAACGTCGAGCTCCCCCTGCTGCTCGTGGGCGTCCGGCCGCACGAGGCGCGACGTCGGGCACTCGACATGCTCGACCGGGTCGGGCTCGGCCACCGGGTGGGACACCGGCCGAGCGAGATGTCCGGCGGTGAGCAGCAGCGGGTGACCATCGCCCGGGCCCTTGCGGGGCGGCCCGCGATCGTCTGGGCGGACGAACCCACGGGCAACCTCGACAGCGCCATGGCCGATCAGGTCATGGACCTGCTGTGCGAGCTCAACCGGGACGAGGGTCAGACGATCGTCCTCGTCACGCACGACAGCATGATCGGCGACCGGGCGCCGCGGCTCATCCGCATGCGTGACGGCCGGCTGGTCGAGGACCTGCACCGGACCCCCCGCACCCGCCGTGCGCCCGCCGACGTTCCCTCGGGCTGACACCATGTATCCGAACATGCTGGCCCCCCTGCTCACCGTCCTCGCCCTGGCGCTCGCGGCCCTCGTGGTGGTGGCCGTCCGGCAGCCGGTCTCCCGGCGGCTGGCCTTCCGCCAGCTGGCCCGGCGGCGCACCGAAGCCGCGCTGGTCATCGGAGGGTCGGTCCTCGGGACGGCCATCATCATCGGTGCCCTGGTCGTCGGCGACACGCTGAACTTCTCGGTGCGCCAGGAGGCGTACCGGAGCCTGGGCCCCGTGGACGAGCGCGTCGTCGCGCCGGCAGGCGCGGCCGGGCGTGCCGTGGCCGAGCGGCTGTCCGCACTGGCCGACGATGCGGACGTGGACGGCGTACTGGCCGCCGAGGTGACTCAGGCTTCGGCCATCGGCCGCCCCGGCGGTCGGCCCGTCGCCGAACCGCGCGTCCTGGCCTGGCAGCTGGACTTCGCCGAGGCAGCGCGCTTCGGCGTGCGGGGCGGGGACCCCGGACTGGGCGGACCTGCCCCGCGGCCGGGCGAGGTGGTGCTCAACGAGCCGCTGGCGCGGTCCCTGCGCCTGGGTACCGGGGACGTGGTCACCCTGTACCTGTTCGGGAAGCCGGGGACCTACCGGGTGGACCGCGTGATGCCCGAGCAGGGTCTCGCCGGCGTGGGACTGGGCGGCCGGCAGAACCGCAACGTGTTCCTCGCACCAGGGACCCTGGACGCTGCCGCCCGGGCCGCCGGGGCACAGCCGCGTTCGGTCGTGTTCGTCTCGAACCGGGGTGGTGTGGAGGGCGGCGCAACCCTCACAGACCAGGTCTCCACGGACATCCGGCGGGTGCTCGGACCGTACGCACAGCAGGCCTCGGTCGACACACCGAAGCACGCCGTCCTGCGTGACGCCAAGCAGGCCGGGGATTCACTGGGCGCGCTGTTCCTGATGATCGGAAGCTTCAGCATCATCGCCGGCGCCCTACTGCTGGTGAACATATTCGTGATGCTCGGCGAGGAGCGGAAACCCCAGATGGGCATGGTGCGAGCGGTCGGAATGAAGCGCTCGCGCCTGGTCGGGTCGTTCACCCTGGAAGGGGCCGCGTACGCGCTGCTGTCCGTGCTGCCCGGGGTGGCCATCGGGGTCGGGGTCGGCTGGGGCGTCGCGGTGGTGGCCGCGGAGATCTTCGAGGGCTGGTCCGTCGGAGGCAGCACCCTCCGCATCGCCTTCGACGTCACGCCCACCAGCATCCTCAACGGGGCGGCCATGGGCCTGCTCGTCGCGTTCGCCGCGATCCTCGCGACCAGCGTGCGGATCAGTCGGTTCAACATCATCGCCGCCATCCGGGACCTTCCGCCGGCACCCGGGCAGCGCCCGCGCCGCACACTGCTCGCCGTATCCACCGCGCTGGCGGTCACGTGTGCGCTCGTGGCCGTCCCCGCGGTGGCGCGCAGCCAGCCCGATGCGACGTACCTGATGCCTGCGCTCGCCCTGGCCTTCGCCACCCCGGCGCTGCTGCGCGCTCTTCCGCGGCACACCGTCACCACGCTGGTCGCGGGGAGCGTGCTTGCCTGGACTCTGCTCGCGCCGGTCCTGCGTCCCCGGATCTTCGACACGCCCTCGATGTCCGTGTACGTGATCCAGGGCGCGCTCGCCGCCTTCTCGGCGGTGGTGCTCGTCAGCGACAACCAGAGGATCCTGGTGCGGCCCCTGCGGCGGTTCCTGGACCGTCCGTCGGAGTCGGGCCTGGCGGCGCGCCTGGCGGTCGCGTACCCGCTGGCCAAGCCGTTCCGCACCGGCGCGACGCTGGTGATGTACACGCTGATCGTGTTCGTCCTCGTCCTGCTGACGGAGATCTCCGGCATCCTCAACGCCGGTGTGGACGGGGTCGTCAAGGACGCGACGGCCGGTTACACCCTCCGTCTCGACTACAACCCACAGGCGGCCGGGGGCCGGCTCCCCGGGGAACTGCGCGAGGGCCCGCACACCGCCAAGATCACGGCCGTCACGCCCTTGCTCAACGCGCCCGGCCGGTCCAGCGACCCCGGCCACCGCACGACGCAGCCCCTCGACACCGCCGTCGTGGGCGTGCCGGACGGTGCGGTCGCGGGGATCACCTTCCGCGAGCGCCTGGCCGGCCTGGAGAACGACACCGCTGTCTGGAGGGCTCTCGCGGACGATCCCCGCTACGTCGTGATCGACGCGTTCTTCGGCAGCTCCGGCGGGCCCCCCGGGGACCGCTTCGGGCCCGGTGACACGCTGGTTCTCACAGATCCGCGCAGTGGGCGCAGCGAGCAGAAGACCATCGCCGCCGTCCTCAGCAACGGCATGGTCTTCTACCCGGGCACGGGGGCGAGTTCGACGGTGTACCCCGTCGTGATGGGCGATCGGGCCATCCGCGCGATGTTCGGATCGCAGGCCCAGAACGCCTCCGCGCTCCTGAGGACAGGGCCCGGAACGTCTCCGGACGTCCTGGCGGCACAACTCCAGGGCGAGCAGCTGTCCGCGAGCCTGGTCGCCACGCCGATCGAGTCCGACATCCGCCGCCAGTTCGATGCCAGCACCGCCTTCTTCCGCCTGATGCAAGGCTTCCTGGCCCTGGGGCTGCTGGTGGGGATCACCGGCCTCGGCGTGGTCATGGTCCGGGCCGTACGAGAACGCCGCCGCACCATCGGCGTACTGCGTGCACTGGGCTTCCGCGCGCGTACCGTGCGGCGTTCCTTCCTGTGGGAGAGCAGCTTCATCGCTCTGGAGGGCATCGTGCTCGGCTCCCTGCTGGGCGTGCTCACCACCTGGCTCATGTACAGCAACAGTGCCGCGTTCACGGGCCTCGAAGGCGGCTTCCCCGTCGAATGGACCAGCATCGGCGCGCTGGCCGCGGCCACGTTCGCCGCCTCGCTCCTGGCCACGATCGGCCCGGCCCGCCACGCAGCCGCCATCCGGCCTGCCCTGGCCGTACGCGTCGCAGACTGAAACGGAACGGGTCCGTCGCCGGGATCATGGCCTGGCGTGAGTGGACCGGACCCGGAAGAGGCGGGGCTGGACGTCGGTGGCGATCATGGCCGCCTGGTCCATGTGGACCTGCGCCCCGGGGTCCCGGCGCATGGCCCAGTAGTGCTCCTCGGATTCCCACTGCGCGTAGTTGATGACGCGCTCGCCGTCCTGACTGGCGTGGAAGTTGGCGCAGATGAAGCCCGGCTGGTGCTTCATCGTCGTCTCGGTGGCGTGCGCCAGCAGGGCGATCAGCTCCTGCTGGCGCTCGGGCGCGACGGTGAAGACGTTGATCAGCGTCGCGACCGGGCGGCTGGAGTCGATATTCACGGTAACGGTCATGACACTATTTCTCCCATTACCAGCAAAAATAATGCAGGATCCTGCATTTTTCACCCGTTCAGGTACCACCCCGCCGGGCCGGACACCTCGGAGCCGGGCGTCCGGCCGCTCCGCTCATGCGACCGCTGCCGCCGGCCGTGCGACCGGGTGCAGGGCGGCGTACTCGAGGGGAGCCGAGGGGTCGATGGACATGTCGAGCTGCGCCGGGTCGGATCCCGCGCGCACCAGCAGGTCTCCGACGGCCGCGATCATCGCGCCGTTGTCGGTGCACAAGGTCAGCGGCGGGACCCGGAGTTCGACGCCCGCGGCTGCGCAGCGCTCCTCCGCCAGCGCCCGCACCCGCGAGTTGGCCGCGACCCCGCCCACCACGACCAGGGTCTTCACGTCGTACGCGCGGCACGCGGCGAGGGCCTTGCGGGTCAGCACGTCGGCGACGGCCTCCTGGAGGGAGGCGGCGCCGTCGGCCAGCGGGATCTCCTCGCCGGACTGCCGGTGCCGCTCGGCCCACCGGGCGGCGGCGGTCTTCAGCCCGGAGAAGGAGAAGGCGTACGGATCGTCGCGCGGGCCGGTCAGCGGCCGCGGGAAGGCCACCGCGCACGGGTTGCCGCCGCGCGCGGCACGGTCGATCGCCGGGCCGCCCGGGTACGGCAGACCGAACACCCGGGCCACCTTGTCGAAGCACTCCCCCGCCGCGTCGTCGACGGTGTCTCCCAGGTGCAGGATCGGGTCGCGCACGAGGTCGCGCACGAGCAGCAGCGACGTGTGGCCGCCGGAGACGATGAGCACCATGCACGGATTCGGCAGCGGCCCGTGCTCCAGCGTGTCCGCCGCCACGTGCCCGGCGAGGTGGTGCACGCCGTACAGCGGCACCCCGGCCGCGTAGGCCAGCGCCTTGGCCCCGGCCAGACCGACTTGGAGCGCGCCCGACAGGCCCGGACCGGTGGTGACCGCGACGGCGTCGAGGTCCCGCAGACGCAGCCCCGCCTGGTCCAAGGCCTCCCGGACCACGGGGCTGAACGCCTGGACGTGCGCACGGGCCGCGATTTCCGGCACGACGCCGCCGAACCGGGCGTGCTCGTCCATGCTCGACGCCACGACGTGCGCGAGCAGCCGCCCGCCGGAGACGATCCCGGCCCCCGTCTCGTCGCACGACGACTCGATGCCCAGCACCACCGGAGCGCCCACGCCCGCCTTCTTTCGCACAGAAACTGCTCTTGCAAGTAATGTGCAATAAGGTACCCGGTCGGCGTGCGCACGTGAGCCGTCCGGCGCCGGGAGGTCCCCACCGGCCCGCCGGACGACTCACGTGGCGTGCGACGGGGGTGCGGCCCGCTGCGCGCCGCCTCCGGACTCCCGCCCGGATCGCGCAGGCCGTAGACAGGGCCAGTGGCCGTGCCCGGCAGCCGCAGCACCGCAGGACCGCGGTCCCGCCTCCGTCGCCGCAACAGAGTGACTGCCACGGACTGGCTTGTTCGCGTTCTTGACGGACTTCTTGCGCTCGGGCAGCGGATTTTGACGCTTTGTTAACGCCTGCACTCCTCGCGGGCAGGAGGGACTCTTGCTCCGTGCGGGCCACACCCGGTCTCCGGGCGGCTACCCCGTGCTCCGACGGGGCACCTCTGGGACCGTGACAGAACACAAGAGCCACCGGTACGCGGTCGCCGTGGTCCGCCGGGACGGCCGCAGGCAGTGCACCCGCCTGGACCGCACCGCACTCACGGGCCTGGACGAGGCGATCGCCGCCGTGCGCGACGTCGAGGCCCCGGACGGCACGGTGTTCGGGTTCTTCAACGCCGACGAGTCGTTCTTCCTGATCCTGCGTTCCACACCGGCGGGAACCGGCCTGCTGCTGTCGGACGCACGGGCCGCGCACCGGCACACGCTCGCCGCCCAGGCCCTCGACGTCCTCGGCACCCAACCGCCAGGCGAGGACGCCCCGGACGCCCGCCCGGCCGGGGACCTGGGCATCGCCGCCGACCTCGGGCTCACGGCCGAGGCGATGGCGGCCGTCCTGGCCCGGCCGGGCGCCCTGCCCGACGACCAGCTGCGCACGATCGCCGAGCAGTGCGGCTTCGCCGACGAGTTCCTGCGCGTGCAGCGGTGACGCGACCGCGCAGCGGGAGCCGTGCGAGAGGCCGGGCTCACGGGCTGCGGACCGGCATGGCGGCGAGCACCAGCGCCCGGGTGTCCGGCCCAGAGCGGTGGGCGAGGAAGACCGCGCAGGCCGGGGCTCTGATGCAGGGCGGTGAGCGGGTTGGCCGGCGCAGCCGCGGTGCCCATCGGGAGTCCCGAACGCCGCAGCAGCGGGACGGTCATGACGCTCCCTCCGACGCCGAGGGAGGCGGCGGCGCCGATGGGCATGCCGGACGCGGCCGGTATCGCGAACGCCCGGCGCCCGGTGGCGCGGACAGTGGTGCGCGGGCGCAGAATCCCCGGGCTGGCGAGCACGTCGGCGATAGTGACCGCCAGGTAGGCCACGAACCCGTGACGGGCGGCGCCACCGGTGATCGCCTCCCGGCTGCGCGCTGCCGAGCCGGTCGGTCGGGATGCCCGCGGCCCAGGCGACCTCCGCGGTGAGGGCGATGGTGGTGACGTCCCTCCGGGAGACGACCGCCCGGTGCCACCGCAGCCGCGGCTCGCCCATCGACTGTCCGGATCGGCCCGCCAGACGTCTTGATCTCAAGTGGACTTGAGGTTCTACGGTGGGCGCGTCCGGGCAACGGCCCGTCGCCACGAGGAGGCACCCGATGGACACCACGCAGCAGTCAGACGCCCGGCTCGCCACCACCCGGCCCACCGACTCCGAGCCCACCGACTCCGAGCCCTCCGACTCCGAGCTCGCCACGGAGCCGGTCGCCTACTGGACCGGGGTCGCCTACCAGGACGTCATCCGGTTCATCCGGCAGCGGCAGGCCGAACTCGGCTTCACCCAGCCGCAGTACTGGATCCTGCGGCACCTCTCGACGGAGGACCTCGCGGCGGACGACGGCGGGATGACCGTGCCCGAGCTGACCGGGGCGATGACGAGTTACCTGCGGCCCGAGGACGACATCGCGGGCGATGCCGAGGCCGTGCTGGAGCGCGGGTGGGTCACCCGGGATGCGGCCGGCCGGCTGCGGATCACCGCGGCCGGCGACCGGGCCCGCGCGGAGCTCAAGTCCCATGCCCCGCAGTGGCGCGCCGAGATCCATGCGGGCATCGACGACGCCGACTACGCCACGACCGTCCGCGTCCTGCGGCGCATGATGCGCAACGTCGGCAGTGCGCTGGTGTGAGACCGGGCTCGCCCAGGCCCCGGTGTTCGTGTACGAGGCGGGCCGGCCCGACCCGGTCAGCCCGCGCGGCGGGCCGCGCGGAAGCGGCGGAGGACCCTGGCGGCCGTGTGGACGAGGAAGACGTTCACGGCGGCGCCGCCGGCCAGGTAGACCATCGGGCCGTACGGGTTGGCCGCCTCGGAAGCACCGCCGTCGAGGAGGGCGCCGACCGGGAGGACCACGAAGGCGGTGACGAGGAGGGAGCCCGGGAAGGCGAGGAAGAAGAGCACGGCCTGGGTGGCGTCACCGTGGGCTCCGGCGATGCCGCGGGCCAGGGACACCGCCGTGATCAGCCCGACGTAGGAGCAGGCGAGGACGGTGGCCTTGCGGCCGGGGCGGGCGGTGCGCGGGGCGCTCATGGGGCGGGGCCGTTCTGGGAGCGGGTGGGGCTCGGGTGCACGGCGGCCCGCGCCCCGGCGAAACGGGGTCACGGGCCGCCGGACGCCCTCGTTGAACACATTATTGAACATGTTCAAGGAGAACGCCATGCCGGGGAGCGGAAGATTCCGCTCCGGCAACCGGTGCTGTAGCCGGTCCTAGAACTTGTCGCGGACCACCCGCTTCAGGTTCGCGCCCAGCTTGTCCCAGTACTTCCGGCCGGCCTTCTCGTTGCAGGTCCGGTTGCAGATGGCCGCGAGACCGCCCAGCTTGCCGCGGACCTCCAGCTTCATGCGGCCCTTCGACTTGTAGAGGTCGAAGCCGATCCAGCCGCCCGGCCAGTCCGGGTGCCCGAAGCGGGCGCCGAGCTGGAGGTAGCTCTTGCCGATGCTGTTGACCTTCAGCGGGAAGTACATCTCGATGCCCCACATCACCGGCCACAGCGTGAACTTCTGGCCCTCGTGCGTGATCTTGTTGGGGCGTCCGGGGATCGGGAAGACCGCCTTGAAGTGGTTCTTCCAGTACGTGAACACCTGCTTGTCGGACGCGCCGGTCCGGCCCAGGTCGTAGTACACGTAGTAGCTGGCGGTGCCGCTGATGTCGCGGCAGCCCACCGGGTCGCCGTTGCAGTACGCGTACGCGTTGGTGGCGCCGCCGTACTGCGGGTCCGACTGGAGGAACCGGCCGGTGCCCGGCTCGTAGGCGCGGACGCCGGTCAGCACCAGGCCGCTCAGGCTCTCGCTGGAGACCTGGGCGCCGCCCTGCCAGCCGTAGCGGGTGGCCCCGGTGCCGTCGACGGGCACGCCGTACTCGTCGTAGCGCTGCACGGTGGAGGCGCCCGGGTTCGCCAGGTCGAGGCGGACCGAGACGTCGCCGCGCAGGTTGGAGAGCTGGAGCTCCACGCCGGTGCCGTTGGTGACGGCGCCGAGCGAGCCGACGATGTCGTTGACGAAGCGGGTGACGGTGCCGTCGCTGTGCTTGGCCCAGTCGGGGCTGTTCGACTCGTCGCCGTAGTGCTGGGTGACGGTGCCGGTCGTCGACCAGGTGCCGTCGGCCGCGCGGGACTGGGTGGTGGCGACGGCCATGCGGCCGACGCCGTCGAGGTCCCAGGTGCGGCGCCGGTCGCCGACCGTCTCGGTGCGCAGCACGTCGCCGGTGAAGTACTCCAGCGTCGCGGTGCCGTTGGCCGTGGTGCGGCCGAAGGCGTCGTACGTGCGGCCGGCGTCGACCAGGCGGTCGGCGCTGTCGTAGGCGTACGAGGTGTTCGCCGTGGTCGCGTCCGCGGTGCCCGGGTCGCAGTCGTCGGTGGTGACCGACTTCGAGGTCCGGTTGCGGTTGGCGTCGAAGCCGTAGCCGCGGGCGGTGCAGCCCGCGACGGTCGTGTCGACGACCTGCGTCAGGCGGTCGGTGGCGTCGTAGCGGTAGTCGCTGGACACCGTGGTGCCGGCGGTCTCGGTCCGGCCGACCTGCTGGCCGCTGATCCGGAACTCGGCCACGTCCGCGAGGACAGTGGCGCCGCTCGCGTCGGTGTACTCGCGGGCGGTCACCCGGCCCACCGGGTCGGTGGTGACCTTCAGCTTGTGGCCGCCCGGCAGGGTCTGCGAGGCGAGCCGGCCGTCGGCGGTGTACGCGGCGGTGAAGGTGCCCGCGACCGAGTCGGTCAGCGAGCCCAGGTCGCCTTCGGCGGTGTAGCCGTAGGTGGTGGTGGCCGAGGTGGAGTCGGACGTCTTCACCGGACGGTCGAGCAGGTCGTACTCGGTCGTCGTGGTGTTGCCGGAGCCGTCCTTGTACGAGACCAGGCGGCCCAGCGTGTCGTACGCGTAGGTCACCGTCTGCCCGCCCGAGGACTGGGTGAGCGTGCGGCCGGTGTCACCGTCGAAGGTGAACGTGGTGTCGGGGGTGGCGGTGCCCACGCCACCGGTGACCGAGGACTTCACGCGGCGGCCGGCGTCGTCGTAGGTGACGGTGCTGGTGCGGGTGACGCCGCCCACGGTCTTGGCGGTGGTGGTGACGCCGCCCCAGCGGTTGTACTGGTACACGGTGACCGGCAGTTCGGCCGGGTTGGAGCCGCCGCCGGTGATGGCGCCGGCCGGGGCCGTCCTGCACAGCTTGCCGGCCCACTCGGGACGTCCGGCGCACGCGCCGGTGCCGCCCGCGGTGTAGTACGTGTACGTCAGGGTGCCCGCGTCGCTGCCGTTGGAGGCGGCGAGGCTGGTGGTCTCCAGCTTGCCGTCCGCGCGGTAGGTGGAGCGGGTCGCGCCGAGCTGGGTGCCCTGCGGGTCCTTGTTCGCAATCTCCTCGCCGGTCGCCCAGTTGTACGTGGTGACCGTGGTGCGGACGTCGGCGTCCTGGGCGTAGCCCTCGATCGCCGCGCCGGTGGCGGAGGAGGTGACCTGGCCGGACACGGCGGCGCCGGCGGGCCGGCCCTCGTCGTGCTTGTAGGCGGTGTGCGACCGGGCGGCGACCTGGGCGCCCGCGGGCAGCTCCGGGTTGGCGCCGGACGCGGCGACCGTGCTGCCCAGGGTGACCAGGTGCAGCGGGCCGTAGGCGTGCGTCATGCGCTGGCCGTCCGCCGAGTAGACGGAGGTGGTGGCCAGGCGCTCGGCGCGCTCTGCGGTGCTCAGGCCGGTCAGGCCGAGTGCGGCGAGCTTGCCCGCGGCGTCCGGGCCGGTGCCCAGGGCGAGTTCGCGGTTGGCGGCGCCGAGGGTGCTGACGGTGTTGCCGTACGCGTCGAACTCGGTGGTGGTGAGACCGCCGCCGGGGGTGGCGGTGTTGGTCTCGCGGCCGTTGGCGTCGACGTACGTGACGGTGGCCCGCGCGTACGCGGCGGCGTCGAGGTCGGCGCCGGTGGCGGAGGCGGGCACGGAGTCGGCGGGGAAGACCGCCGTGGCGTCGGCCGGGACCTCGTTCTGCGCCCAGCCGGCGACCGCGGTGGCGCCCATCTGGAGCGGGGCCTTGGTGCCGGTCAGCGGGACGTCGTAGACGACGCTGGTGGTGGCGGTGCCCTCGGTGGTGTCCGTCGTGCCCTGCTTGAGGGCGGCGCGGGTGACCTTGAGGAGCATGCCCTCACCGGCGGTGAGGGAGGAGCCGGCCTTGCCGTAGTGGAAGTTCATCGGCTGGTCGGCGCCCGACATCAGCCAGAAGACCCGGTTGCCGGCGTCGTAGGAGTACTGGACCTGGGTGCCCTGCGAGTAGTGGGGGTTCCACTGCTGGCGCAGCCGGCCCGCCTTGTCGTAGCGGTAGACCGAGAGGGCCTCGTCACGGGCGGCGGACGCACCGGGGTCGGTGGCCCACAGCTTGATCTCCTTGACCTGGCCGGCGAAGTCGCCGAAGTCGGCCGCGGTGGACCAGCCGGTGGCGGTGGTGGTGGTCGCGTAGACGAACTCCACCACCCGGCAGCCCTTGGTGGCCGGGGTGGCCTGGCAGGTCGCTGCCGGGACCGCCTCGGTGGGCGAGATCAGGTACTTGGGCCGGGCGACGGTCTCGGTGCCCTGGGTGACCGTCTCGGAGACGACGGTGACCGTCGAGTCGTCGGCGGCCGCGGCCGAGGTGGCCATGGTCCAGGTGGTGGCGCCGGCGCCGGCCTTCGCGAAGACGGTGACGGTGGCGTCGGTGTCCTTCAGGGTGAAGGTGCTGCCGGTGAGCGAACCGGTCAGGGTCAGCGTGCCGGCGCCCGCCTCGGGCTGCCAGCCGCCGCCGGCCGTGGCCGTGAACGCGGTCGAGTCGCCGCCGGCGGTGAGGATCTCCACCGAGGTCGGCGAGGTCTGGCGCAGCTGGGTGTAGCCGCTGCCGGAGGTCTCGGCGCTGACGGAGGAGACCCAGCCGGGGCCGAAGATGGCCGCCTGGCCCTCGGAGTCGGCCGGGTTGGCGCGCGAGGACGCGGTGCGGTTGACGGAGACCTCGAAGGCCTGGACGTCCTTGGCGCCGAGCTTGTAGTCGCCGGTCAGCAGGTTCAGGGAACCGGGGCCGACCTGCGCGGTGGGCGCCTCGCCCGCGTTGCGGTCGACGACGACCGCGGCCTCGGGGGAGGCGTCGCTGAGGGTGCCGTCGGTGAAGAGGGCGCGGACGTCGACGGCGCCGTCGTTGGCGAGCGTGTCGGTGACGTTCCACCACAGCGAGGCGGGCTTGCCGCCGGTGACCGGGACCGGCCAGGCCATCAGGGCGGAGCCGTCGGAGCTGCGGCGGACGTCCGGGGCCGGCACGTCCTTCCAGGCGTCGGCCTCACCGTGGCGGTACTGGTAGCGCACGCCGGTGTAGGTGCTCATGCCCTCGGCCATCAGCACCATGCGGCGCGCGGGCCGGTCGCCCTCGGCGGGCGAGACCAGGGCGGCGCCCTTGCCCGCGGAGAACGCGTACGTGACGTCGGCGGACACGTTGCCGGCGGCGTCGCGGGTGTGGGCGGTGACGGTGTGCGGGCCGGCCTTGAAGGTGAGGGTCCGCGTGACGGCGGCGCCGGTGGTGGCGACGGTCGTCCAGGCGCCGGAGTCCAGCTTGTACTGGATGTCCTTCACGTCGCTGGTGGGCGGGGTGAAGGTGAACGAGCCGGAGAAGTCGCCGTTGGCGTTGGCCGTGCCGGACCACTGGCCGGCCGGGAAGTCGCCCGAGCCGACGGCGGTGGTGGCGGGCTTGGCGGTGTCGACCGTGAAGGTCTGCCAGGCGGACCAGGTGCCGTTCCACGTCTTGCCGTCGTGGACGGCGGCCCGCCACTTGTAGCTGCCGGGGGCGAGCGCGGTGGTGGGGGTCCACGGGGCGGCCACGCCGGAGGCGGTGAACGCGGACTTGCCGGTCTGCAGGGCGGTGGTCCCGGTCGGGGTCCAGATCTCGTAGGTGAGCTGGACCGTGTTGCCGTCCGGGTCGGTCGCCTTGCCGGTGAGCGTCGGCGTCGTGTCGTTGCCGGCGGTTCCGGACAGCGGCGAGACCGGGGTGGCCGGGCCGGGCTTGGTGTTGTAGTCGACCGTCAGCGAGGGCTCGTACGTGGCGTTGTGGGAGCCGTCGGTCTGGTTCGCCGAGTGGTAGCGGCGCCAGGTGAGCACGTCGGTCTCGTCCACGGCGGCGATGCGCACGCCGTGGTTGGGCTGGCCGTCGGCCCAGGCCTGGACGATGGCGTCGACGTCCCACGAGACGTGGCCGGCGGGGCAGGTGGAGTTGTAGCCCTTGGCCGCGGTGGAGGTGACGGCGCCGGTCGCGGTCGTGGCGGGCTGGTTGGCCCAGGTGATCGCGGACGGGTCCCAGGCGGCGGTGATGCGGCGCACCTGGTTGCCGGAGTTCGTGGTGGAGCACGTCGAGGAGTAGTACGAGTACAGGCGCAGGTCCGTGTCGAGGATCTGCTTGCCCTTGTACTTGTCGACGTTGAACTGGAGGAAGGAACGGGCCTTCTCGGCTCCGTTGTACGTGCCGGCCTTCAGTTCGGTCGAGCCGCGCTGGCTCGTGAGGTAGTCGTCGTACTGGATCCAGGTGTCGGTCACCGGCCCCATGAGGGAGTCGGTGGGGTCGATCGTCACCGGGTACGTCAGCTTGGGGTCGCCGAGGAACGCCATGCTGGGCTTGAGGACGAGGACCTGGCCCTTGCCGTCCTTGCCCGCCTCGACCTCGACCTCGACGGGCGCGATGTGCGCGGCGTCGCCGGAGGCGCGGTCGTAGGAGGAGTCCCACATGACGGGGGCGGGGGCGGTGGCCTTCGCCTTGTTTGCGGAATCGTTCCAGCGGAGGCGCTTGTCGGCGGTCTCGGTCAGCTTGAGGCCGGTGGCCTCGACCGGAATCCGGTACTCGACGGGCTTGGTGGGGGCCTCGTGGAGGACGACGGAGTGGCTGAAGCCCTCCTTGAGCGCGGTGACCACCAGGTCGCCGCCGCCCGCGACGGCGTTCTCGTACGTCGCGGTGGAGCCCTTGAGCTTCGGCGCGGGCAGCCTGCCCTGCCAGCCGATGCCGAGGGAGTGCTTGCCGCGGCCGACGGACACGAGGCCCTCGCCGGAGCCGCCGTCGGAGAGTTCGACGTCGGCGGCGGCGTTCTTCGGGCGGATCGCGTCGCCGGCGTCGACGAGGGTGGTGTCGACCGGACGCCAGGTGCCCTTGGCGTCCTTGACGCGGATCGGGCCGGTGAACGTCTGCACCGACGTGGTGCCGTCGGGACGGGCGTAGGTGGTGGTCGAGTCGGTGCGCTCGTCCAGGATCTCGATGCTGCGCTGCTGCAGCCGGGCCAGCAGGTGCGCGGTCGCGGCGTCCTTCGCCTCGGCGGGGCCCTGGGCGGGCTTGGCGGAAGGGGCGGCGGCGACAGGGGGCGAAGCGGCTGCGGCCTGGGCGATCAGGCCGGTGTTGGCGGCCACCGCGAGGGCGGCGATGCCGGCCACCGTGCGGATCCGCCAGGGGGAGCGGGATCCCGGGCTACCGGAACTCCCCGCTCCTTCAACCGGTATGGAGAAAAGGTTCACTATGCGCTTTCTCAAGTATGAGCAAAAACGGAACGGATCTTCTCATTTCTTGCCGAGGGCAACAATCGACAAAGCGCCCTGAGTAGCGCAGCTCACAGACAGGTCGTCACGAAACGCCCGAAACGGCGTCAGGCGGTGGCGGGCACCGCGAACCGCCCGGGGCTCCGGCCGCCGTTCGCACGGCGGACGAGGGGTCCGTCCGCGCGGCGGACGGCGGCCGGAGCCCCGGGCATCGGTGCGGTTCAGGGGCGGGCGGCGACGGCTTCGACCTCGAACAGCATGTCGGGGGTGGCCAGGCTCGCGACCCCGACGAGGGTCTGAGTGGGCGGCTTCGCACCCCAGCACTCCTGCAGGGCGGCGGCGAGCGGACCGAGCTTGGCCGGCTCGTGCCCCACCACGTACGTCCTCAGCCGGACGACGTGGCTCAGGTCGAGCCCGTGGGCGGCGAGGGCGACGCCGACGTTGTGGAACGCCTGCTTCACCTGCTGGGTGAAATCGGGCGAGACGACCGCGCCGTCCGGGCCGGAACCGTACTGACCGGCGATCAGCACCAGTTCCGCACCGGCGGGGACGGCGGCGGTGTGGCTGTAGCCGAAGGGGGTCGGGTCGTGCAGGCCGTCCGGGTTGACGAGGACGTGGGCCATGGCGGCCACCTTTCATGCATGCGAAATGTCGTGTGTGTGCGGCTTTTCGGCCGAGCAGGTCAAGCCTCGCAACGAATCACGACATCCTGTGTCGTGTATTTCCGCGACTTCTCGAACTTCCTGAGGGGCTTCCCATGCGCGCCGACCGGCTGGTCTCGCTGGTGCTGCTGCTCCGGCAGCACGGACGGCTGTCCGCCGCCGCGCTCGCGCGCGAGCTGGAGGTGTCCACGCGCACCGTGCTGCGCGACATCGAGGCGCTGTCCGCGGCCGGGGTCCCGGTGTACGCGGAACGCGGGCGGCACGGCGGTTTCGCCCTGCTGCCCGGGTTCCAGACCGAGCTGACGGGACTCAACCACGACGAGGCGCTCGCCCTGCTGGTCGCCGGATCGCGGCGCGGCGCGCAGGCGTTCGGCCTCGGCTCGGCGCTCGCGTCGGCCATGCTCAAGGTGGTCGACGCACTGCCCGAGAGCTACCGGGCGACCGCGGCCGACGCGGCCGAGCGGCTGCTCGTCGACCCCGAGACCGACTTCCTCGCGCGCCGGCTGGTCACGGACGACGTACCCGACGCAGTGCTCACGGAGGTCCGCGGCGCGGTGCTCGCCGGCCGGAAGCTGCGCATCCACTACGCGGCGGTGGACCAGGCCCCGCAGTGGCGCACGGTCGACCCGATCGGCCTCGTCACCGTACGGGAGCAGGGCTACCTGCTGGCCACCCGCGCCGGCACGGACCGTACGTACCGCCTGTCCCGCATCCGGGCCGCGCAATCCCTGGCGGAACCGGCCGAGCGGCCGGACCGCGTCGACCTGGACCGCCTCTGGCAGGACCGCAGCGCCCGCTTCCGCACCGGCGGCGAACAGGTCACCGTCCGCCTCCGCCTCCTGGACCCCGGCCGCCGCCCCGACCTCGCCGCAACCGCCCTCACCCTCCACGAGGACCCTGCCTTCCCCCGCCACCTGACAGCGACCTTCCAGGACCGCCGCCACGCCGAATGGTCCCTCTGGCAGCTGTCCACAAGCGCCGAAGTCCTCTCCCCCGACTGGCTGCGCACCACCCTGCACACCCGCGCCACCACGATGGCGGACCGCTACGGGGGACCTGCGGAAGCCGGGGGTGACGCCGGGTGAGGCGGGCTACTCCGCGGCAGCAGCGGCCGAAACCGCCGTGGCCATGCGGTGGACGGCCTCGGTGAGGAGGGTGCGGGTGGTGGCCAGGTTGAGGCGGGCGTGGCCGGTGCCACCCGTACCGAAGGCGGGGCCGGAGTTGAGGGCGACCCGGCCGTGCGCGAGGAAGACGGCGGCCGGGTCGTCGCCCAGGGGCAGGGCCCGGCAGTCCAGCCAGGCGAGGTACGTGCCCTCGCCGGGGCGGTAGCGGACCGCGGGCAGGTGCTCGGCCAGCAGGTCGGCGAGGAGCCGCCGGTTGGCGGCCAGGCCCTCGATCAGGGCGTCCAGCCAGGGCGTGCCCTCGCGCAGCGCCGCGGTGTGGGCGAGTACGCCGACATGGCTGGGCGATTCCCGGACGAAGGCGGGGATGCGCGCGAGGTCGCCGGCCGCGGCGGGGCCGGCGAGGGCGACGGCCGCCTTCAGCCCGGCGAGGTTCCAGCCCTTCGACGCCGACAGCACCGCGAAGCCGTTCTCCGCACCCGGCACGCTCAGGTAGGGCGTGAACACCGCCTCCGGCATCACCAGCGGCGCATGGATCTCGTCGGCCACGACCCGTACCCCGTGGCGGGCGGCGAGGGCGGCCACGGCGGCGAGTTCGGCGGCGGTGTGGACCGTCCCGGTGGGGTTGTGCGGGCTGCACAGCAGGTACACCGGCCGCGGCCCCCGCGCGGCGGCCCGCCCGAACGCCTCCTCCAGCGCGGCGAAGTCGATCCGGTGGTCGGCGCCCAGCGGGGCCTCCACGACGGTCCGCCCGGTGTGCCGCACGAAGGCGTAGAAGGGCGGATAGACCGGGCAGTTGACGACCACGGCGTCAGCAGGCGAGGAGACCGCGTGGAGGACCTCGACGATGCCCTGCATCACGTCGGGCACCATCGTGGTGCGCTCCACGCACACGCCGTCCCAGCCCCACCGCGTGGCGGCGAACTCCGCGAGCGCCTCGGCGTACGCGGTGCCGGCCGGGTATCCGGTGTCCCCGCGGCTCATCGCCTCCGTGACGGCACGGACCACCGGCTCGGCCGGCAGGACGTCCATCTCCGCGACGAACAGCGGGAGTACGTCGCCGGGGTGGGTGCGCCACTTCTCGCTGGTCCGCTGCCGGAGCCGTCCGAGGGAAAGCCCCTCCAGGGGATTGGTCACGCCGGGAGAACTGCTGCTCATGCCGCTCATGCGGCCCAGGCTAATCAGGAGCGGCCGTGGTGGCCCGGGATTTCGGGCGCAGCCGCCCCACCCCGGCCGCGGCTGCGCCGGCGGGGCCCGCCGTGGTGGGCGGCTGCGGGGCCGGCCGTGGTGGGGGGCTGGGGGGCCGGTGGGTCAGGGGCGGTCGAAGCCCCAGGTCTGGAGGACGAAGGGGCGGCCCTTCTCGGCGCCGTGGATCGGCGGTACGTCGAGCAGACGGAAGCCCGCCCTGGTCGCGACCGAGACGCTGGCGGTGTTCTCGGCCTCCACTTCCAGCACCACCTGCTGCACGCCCCACTCCTCGAACGCGTAGGCCGCCATCACCTTCACCGCCCGCGCCGCCAGGCCCTGTCCACGGTTCGCGGGCCCGATCGCGTACCCGATCTCGATGGCCTCGGGGGAACGCCGCAGCATCACCTCGCCGAGCGCCTCGCCGCCGTCGACCGTGACGGCGAGGAGGATCGTCTTGCCCTCCGCCCGCAGCCGGCGGGCCGTGTCCAGGCGGGTCCGGGCGGCCTCGTCGTCGAAGGGGGAGACGATCGGCGTCCAGTATGCGATGTCGGGATGGTCGAAGATCGCCGGCATCCCGGCCAGGTCCTCCTCCCGCCAGTCACGCAGGACGAGCCCTTCGCCCTCGAGCTCGATCCGCTCGGGCAACGACGACGTGGTGGTGCTGCTCATACTCGGGAACCTCCATGGCGGGTGCGCAACGAGGCAGGCTAACCGCGGGCGGGCAGCGGGGCATCCCGTTTTCCGGACCTCGGTTCGGGACGACCGGGCCCACACGTAATGCCGGAAGCATCCCGAAACGCCCCTGGCCTGCACAAACGAGTGTGCGAATGTCGGACGCGCGTGATACTCACTATCCCCACGGGGGGCGGACCGACGGCTTCCCCGTGTGGACACGGCAAGGGGTGGGGGACATGGCGTTGCTCCGTGACATGGGGCGCACGCTGGGACGGCTGACGGGACGACCCGTCGCCTACTTGGACAAGGATTCCGGCGACGCGGAGCTCCCGCGCATCCGCGCCGCAGCCGCCGCGGCGGACTGGGCGACGGTCCGCGCGATGCTCGACGCGAGCACCGAGGACGGCAACCGAACGGCCCTGCTGTGGGCGGTCGCGGACATCGCCGGCGTCGAGCAGTGGGTCGCCGGGGCCATCGCGGCGGAGCCGGACTCGGCCGTGCTCCGCCTGATCGGCGGGTTCCGGCAGATCTGCTGGGGCTGGGAGGCCCGTACCGGCGCCCTGGCCAAGCACGTCTCGCGCGAGCAGTTCCAGACGTTCCACGAACGCCTCCGGACCGGCGAGCAGTGGCTGTACGAAGCCGCCGAGCTGGAACCGACATGGTCGGACCCCTGGTACGGCCTCCAGACCACCGGTCGCGGCCTCCAGGTCGGCCAGGAGATCGCCCGCCGCCGCTTCGAGGCGACCGTGCGCCGCTCCCCGCAGCACGTGGGCGCGCACGACCAGCAGCTCCAGCAGGTCTGCGAGAAGTGGGGCGGCTCCCACGAGGAGATGCACGCCTTCGCCCGCGCGTCCGTGTTCGGCGCCCCGGCCGGCACCCGGCTCGGCGGGCTGGTCCCGGACGCGCACATCGAGCAGTGGCTGCGGCTGGATTCGGGTGAGGACGCCGCGTACATGCGCCGCCCGGAGGTACGCGAGTCGCTGCACGCCGCGGCCGACCACTCGTACCGCCACCCGGACTGCGTGCCCGGCCGCTCGTGGATCGGGATGCTGAACGCCTTCGCCATGGCCTTCTCCCTGGCCGGGGACCGGGCCGCCGCCCGCGAGTGCTTCGAGGCGACGGAGGGCCGCGTCACGGAGTCCCCGTGGAACTACCTGGACAACGACTCCGTCGCCGCCTACCGCAAGCACCGCTCGGCCGCCGGCCGCTGAGCCGCGCGCACCCGCGCCCTCGCACCCGCCCCCCTCGCACCCACCCCGCCCCCGCCCGACCGGCGCGGGCGTTCGCCACGCCGAAGGACTGCCGCCGGTGACGTCACCCCAGAACCCCGAGAGCACGCACACCTTCCAGGTCGACCTCCGCGGACTCGTCGACCTGCTCTCCCACCACCTGTACTCCAGCCCCCGCGTCTACCTGCGCGAGCTGCTGCAGAACGCCGTCGACGCGATCACCGCACGCCAGGCCGTCCAGCCGGGTGCGCCCGGCGCGATCACGGTCCGCACCGGTGAGACCCTGACCGTCACGGACACCGGCATCGGCCTGACCGAGGCCGACGTGCACCAGTTCCTCGCCACCATCGGCCGCAGCTCCAAGCGGACCGCGGACGGCGCCCTGGACGGCGCCGGGCTGGACGCCGCCCGCGGCGACTTCATCGGCCAGTTCGGCATCGGCCTGCTCGCCTGCTTCGTCGTCGCCGACGAGATCACCGTGCTCAGCCGGTCCGCCGCAGACCCGGCCGCGCCCGCCGTCGAATGGCGCGGCCACTCTGACGGCCGCTACAGCATCCATACGCTGCCCGCGTCCGCCGTGCCCGAGCCCGGCACCACCGTCCGGCTCACCCCGCGCGCCGACAACGCCGAGTGGACCGCCCCCGACCGCGTCACCGGGCTGGCCCGGCACTACGGCGGCCTGCTGCGCCACCCGGTCACCGTCGTCGGCCCGCGCGGCGACGGCGAACTCGTGACCGCCGCGCCGCCGTGGGAGCTGGAGCACCGCTCGCCGCTGGCCCGCCGCGAGGCGCTCACCGCGTACTGCCGGGACCTGTTCGACTTCACCCCGCTCGGCACCATCGAGCTCGACCTGCCGGCCGCCGGGCTGCGCGGTGTCGCGTACGTGCTGCCGACCGCGGTCAGCCCCGCCCAGCGCGCCGGTCACCGCGTCCACCTCAAGGGCATGCTGCTCACCGACCGCGCGCCCGAACTCCTGCCGGACTGGGCGTTCTTCGTCCGCTGCGTCGTCGACACCACCAGCCTGCGCCCCACCGCCTCCCGCGAGGCGCTGTACGAGGACGGCACCCTGTCGGCCGTGCGCGACGCGCTGGGCGACCGGATCCGGGACTGGCTGACGGGTCTGGCGGCCAGCGACCCGGCGCTCCTGCACCGGTTCATCGGCATCCACCACCTGGCCGTCAAGGCGCTCGCCCGGTACGACGACGAGCTGCTGCGGATCGTGCTGCCGTGGCTGCCGTTCGAGACCACGGACGGCAACGTCACGCTGGAGGAGTTCGTCCGCACGCACCGCACGGTGCTGGTCACCCGCAGCGTGGAGGAGTTCCGGCAGGTCTCCCCCATCGCGTCGGCCGCCGGCCTGGGCGTCGTCAACGGCGGGTACACATACGACCGGGACCTCGTGCACCGGCTGCCCGAGGTCCGCCCGGGCACCACCGTCACCGATCTCGACCCGGCGACCGTCACCGCCCACCTCGACGCCGTCGACCCGACCGCCGAACTCCGCGCGGCCGCGTTCCTCGCCGTCGCCCGGGAGACCATCGGCGCCCACGACTGCGACGTCGTCCTGCGTGACTTCCAGCCCGTCACCGCCCCGGCGCTGCTGCTCGACAACCGCGAGGCCCGCCACGAGCGGACCCGGGCCGGGCTGGCCACCGACGGCGACGGCCTGTGGGCCGACATCCTCGGCTCGCTGCGCCAGGAGACCGCACCGGCGCAGCTCGTCCTCAACCACCTCAACCCGCTGGTCCGCCAGGCGCTCACGGTCACCGAACGCGGGCTGGCGGTCACCACCGCCGAAGCGCTGTACGGGCAGGCCCTGCTGCTCAGCCGCCGCCCGCTGCGGGCGAGCGAGAGCGCGCTGCTCAACCGGGCCTTCATGGGTCTGCTCACCCACGCCATGCACCACAGCGGGACGCCGGGGAGCGGTGGTTCGGGCCCCGGGGGCACCGGCCCTGACATCACCGGCCCTGACATCACCGGCCCTGACATCACCGGCCCCGGCTCCGAGCCCCGGAAGGAACTGTAGAAATGCTGGACACCCCCGAGGCCGTGTTCGAGGCGCTCCGCGAGAACAACGAGCGGCCGCACGGCCTGCCGCGCACCGTGACCGCCGAAGAACTCGCCGAGGCCGCCGAGCCGTTCGAACAGCCGGACGTCCTGGTGACCGCCCTGCTTGAGCTGATGTCGGCGTACGAGTTCACCGGCGAGCACCGCAAGGCGCCGGTCGTCTTCGCCCGGCTGCTGAAGCTGTGGGAGGACTCCCCCGGCGCGTTCAGCGAGTGGGAGGCGCACCAGGTCTTCTGGCGCTTCAAGTGGGTCACCACCTCCCTGCTCCAGGTCCCCGAGGTGCCGCTGGCCACCGTCAACGCCTGGGTCGACCGGATGGCCGCCCGCTACCGCGAGGCCGGCCACGCCCTCCAGCCGGTCGCCGCGATGCGCCACCACGTCGCCGCTCACATCGGCGCGGGCACCGAGCACACGTACGACCTGTGGGCCACCCGCCCGCGCACCGACCTCAGCGACTGCGAGGCCTGCGAGGTACGGCAGTTCGCCTGGCACCACGTGACCGCCGGCGACGACGACGCGGCCCTCGACATCTGGCACCCGGTCCTCGACGGCGACTCGTCGTGCAGCGAGGAGCCGCAGATGAGCCAGGCCCGCGCGTTGCTCCCGCTGCTGCGCACCGGCCGTACGGACGAGGCCCGTTCGCACCACCTCACCGGCTACCGGCGGGTCCGCGGCAACACCGGCATGCTCCACGAGGCCGGTCTGCACCTGGAGTTCTGCGCGCTGTCCCGCAACGAGGGCCGCGGTCTGGAGATCCTCGCCGAGAACCGGCCCCTGTTCGAGGCGACCGGTGCCCCGCTCGACCGGCTGGGCTTCCTGACGGGCGTGGAGCTGCTGCTGGCCCGGATCGTCGCGGACGGTCACGGCGAGGCGGCCGTCGCCGGTCCGCTCGGCCGCAGCTGGACCGCAGCCGGGCTCCTCGCCCACGTACGGGCCGAGGCCGAGCCGCTCGCCGCGTCCTTCGACGCCCGCAACGGCACGACGGCCGTCGGGGACCGCCGCAGGGCCCGGCTGGCGCAGCAGCCGCTGCTCGCCGAGCCGCTGCCGCTCGGGCTCCAGAGCACGCTCGTACGTTCCGGACCGGCGCAGCCGGGGGCGCTGGCGGCGACCGCCGTGGCACCGGCCGCGGCGGTGACCGTGCCCGAGGACTTCGTGGAGCTGGTGCGCGAGGCCCGCCGGCTCGCCGAAGCCCGGCACCCAGGCGACTCCCGGCTGTGGCAGCGCATCGGCGAACGCCTGGCAAACGGCACCGCCGCCCACGACGTCCGGCTCGGCCCCGCCGAGCTGCTCCGGGCCGAACTGGCCGAGGAGCGCGCCTTCGTGCTCGCCCGGGAAGACGGCCGGAACGAGGAGATCCTCGCCGAGCTGGAGCAGGCGGCCGAGCTGTACGACGGGCTGGGCCGGTGCTGGGACGCCCTGTCGGCACGGACCCGCGGGTTCGCACTGACGACCAACGGCCTCGGGAGCGGGCACGCCGAAGGGGCGGAAGCCGACGGGCCCGCGGACGTGGCCGAGGTCCGGGCCCTGATCGAGAAGACCATGGGGCTCACCGCCCGCCTGCTGGACGAGGCCCCGCCGACCGAGGGGGCCACCCCGGAGGAGGCGGCCGCCTCCGGCGCCGAGACCGCCGCGGACCGCGTCACCGGCTACCTCGGCGTGCTGCACTCGTGCGCGTACGCCGCCTACCACGCCGTGCACCGGCAGTGGGCGGAGGCCGGACCGGAGCGGGGCGCCCTGAGCGCGTGGTTCGAGGAGGTCAACGGCCGCCTGCGGACCGAGGCGGAACGCTTCGGCCGGGCCCACCACGTGGCCAACGCCCGGCAGTTCGGGTCCGACGTGGCCGGCGCCCTGGGCGACCTCGACACCGCCGAGGCCGCGCTCCGGGCGGCCATCGCGGACGTCACCGCCGCCGAGATGCCCTGGCGCACCCCGCGCCCGCGCGCCCGTCTCGCCCAGCTCCTGCTCTCCAAGGGCGAGTTCGCCGAAGCCTCGGACCTCCTCCACCAGGCGCTCGCCGAGGCCGTCCGCCACGACGACACGGACTTCCCGGTGGCATCGACGTACGCGCTGCTGGGCCACGCGGCGTCCCACCTCGGCGACAGCAACGGCGCGGTCCGGCACTTCGCGGAGGGCGCCGCCCGGCACGACCGGGAGGGCGCCTTCGTCGAGGCCACCGAACTGCGCCTCCAGCTGACCGAGGTGCTGGCGGGCAGCGGCCGGCAGGCCGACGCGGTCGCCGTCCTGGAGTCCGTCGTCTCCGCCGACGAGGCCTGCCGTCCGGAGCACGAGCGGATGATGGCCCAGGTCCGGCTGATGCTGGCCCGCGGCCTGCGCGATCTGGACGAACACCTGCCCGCCGCCGAGGAGTTGCTGCGCCTCGCGGACATCGTCGCGGGCTGGAAGGAGGAGGACGGCAAGACCCGTACCCTGGTGGCCTCCGAGGCCGCCGTGGCCCTCGCCGCGGCGGACCGCTGGGACGCCGCCGGCACCGCGTACGAGCGCGCCGTCGCCTCGCACGCCGAGGCGCCGCATCCGGCCCATGTCACCGAGATGATGGCGGAGTTCGCCCGCCTGACGATGGCCGCCCGCGGCGCCGACGGCCTCGACACCGCCCTCGGGCACCTCGCGCAGGCCGACGCGGTGATCGCGGCCGTACCGGAGGACGAGCCCTTCGTCCGCTGGCACGAGACCGGCGCCGTGGCATACCGCCGCGCGCGGGTCCTGGCGGAGGCGGAACGCTTCTCCGACGCGCTGGTCGCGGCCGAGGCCGCCGTCACCTCGTACGAGGAGGGCGGCGAGCCCGGCGAGCTGCCGCGCGCCGAGGCGGTGCGCTTCGCCGCGCTCGTCGAAGGCAACGGCCTCGGCCGCTACGACGACGCGATGGCCCGCCTCGCCACCGCCGCCGACCGCTGCCGCACCGGCGGCCACCCGGACGCCTCCCGCATCCTGGAGTCCCTCCGCGACAGCTACCGCACGAACCGCCCGTCAAGCTGACAGGGCCAAGCCGACACGGTTTCCCGGCCCCTGCGCACGGCGCGGGGGCCGGACCCCGTACGGGCCCTGCCCCGGGCAGAGCCCCGATCTCTGAGCCCCGCCAACCCGCGAGGCGCGGGACCCGGACAGAGCCCGAAATCCAGCCCCGCCGGCGCTTGAAGCGCGGGGCCCGGGGCAGAGCCCCAATCCTTGCGCCCCGCCAACCCACGAGGCACGGAACCCGGACAGAGCCCGAAATCCAGCCCCGCCGGCGCTTGAAGCGCGGGGCCCGGGGCAGAGCCCCAATCCTTGCGCCCCGCCAACCCGCGAGGCACGGAACCCGGACAGAGCCCGAAATCCAGCCCCGCCGGCGCTTGAGACGCGGGGTCCGGGGCAGAGCCCCGATCCTTGCGCCCCGCCAACCCGCGAGGCACGGAACCCGGACAGAGCCCGAAATCCAGCCCCGCCGGCGCTTGAGACGCGGGGTCCGGGGCAGAGCCCCGATCCTTGCGCCCCGCCGACCCACGAGGCACGGAACCCGGACAGAGCCCGAAATCCAGCCCCGCCGGCGCTTGAGACGCGGGGTCCGGGGCAGAGCCCCGATCCTTGCGCCCCGCCGACCCCCGGCCCCATCACCCCGCAAACGCGGCCGGCTCGTCGAGCCGCGCGGCCGCCGTCCGCCACGCGCGGGTCACCGCCGTGCGTGCCCGCTCCGTACGCTCCCGGTGGTCAGCGCCGCTCAACCGCACCGGTGCACCGACATGGACGTGCAGGTCCGGACGACGCAGAGGCGCGGTCGCCACCCCCGCGAGCTGCTTGGCGACGTTCCCCGAGGTGATCCGCCGCGCCCCGGCCTGCCCGACCGGCACCACCGGCGCCCCAGTACGCTCGGCCAGCCGCGCCAGCCCGCTCCGGAACGCCTCGGGAGCGGCCTCCGCGACGTCCTCGCGGCGCGGCAGCCCACCCTCGGCGTAGATGAGCACGAGCCGGCCCCGCCCCAGCGCCTCCGCCGCGGAGTCGAGCGCGGCCGAGGCCCGCCGGTCCCCCCGGAACACCGGGATGTGCCCGCCGCGCGCCAGCGCCCGCCCGAGCACCGGCACCCGCCACAGCCCTGCCGCAGCCATCACCACCGGCTCCGCTCCCAGCCGCCGCAGCGCGGCCAGCACGATGGCGGGATCGGCGAGCGAGGTGTGGTTCGCGGCGATGATGCTCCCCGGCACGAACGCCGTGTCCGCATCGGTGTCGGTGCTCACCGACAGCCGCCCGAACACGGGCAGCAACCTGTCCGCAACAGCACTCAGCATGACGTTTCTCCCCCGCCTCCGACGATCTCCACCCCATCGTCTTCGGCCCCCGCCCCCCACCACCTGAGTCCCCGTACTCACTCCGCCTGGGGCCTTTCCCCCGGATCACCCGTGCCGGTGACACCCACGCCGGGGCAGCACCGGACATCGCGGGCCGCTCTCCGGGCGGCACCAGGCCCTAGGCTGACCGGGTGAACGAGACCCAACCGCCGCTCCTGGCCGACGTGTACCCCGCGCTGGTCGCCTACCTGGATGCGGCGCTGGTCGCCGAAGGCGAGCCCACCCTGGCGGCGGCTCTGCCGCGGGTGCGCTTCCACGGCTGGTGCGGCTGCAGCCCCACGTGTACGTACCTGCGGACCGCTCCCGCGGACCGCGCCGACAACGTCTGGGTCCACCTCGACGACGAGGAAGCGCCTCGCGTGTGGCTGCAACTCGACCGGGACCACACGTCGGTCGCCGGGATGGAGGTGTGCGAGTTCGCCCTGGGTCCGGCCCCGGCACTCGATCCCCACCGCCCTGCCGGCATGGCCTGACGTCCGGACAATCACCCCTCCCAGCTGGAACTTCTCCCGTTCATCCCGCGTCTGACCGGATGAAAGACGATCAGGGGAACGCACGGGGGAACGAACCACCATGACCATCACGCTCGCCGAAGAGATCATGCTGCTGTCGCTGGACGACGAGACCGGGTCGGCGAAGCGGCGCCAGGCCGCCGGATGGGCGGTGTCGGGCGCGATCCTGCTCGAACTGTTGCTCGCCGGACGCCTCTCCATCACCGGCAACCACTTCACCATCACGGACCCCACCCCGACGGGGAACGCCCTCCTCGACGGCCGGCTGGCAACGATCGGCCAGTGGATGCGCGGCCGGGACCGGCGCCGGGTGGCGGAGTGGCTGGTGAAGGACCAGCCCAAGGCCGTCTCCGCGGCCATCGAGAGCCTGTGCGAGCGCGGCGTGGTCGCGGAGCAGACCACGAAGGCCCTCGGCCTGTTCCCGATCCGCCGCTACCCGGAGGCCGACGGCACGCCAGAGCGCGAACTCCGCGCCCGCCTGCACGCCGTGGTCCTGAACGGTGCCGTCCCCGACACCCGCACCACCGGCCTCATCGCCATCCTCCACGCCACCAAGCTCCACCGCCTGGCGTTCCCCCACACCGAGACCGACCACGTCACCGTCCGCATGCAGGAGATCGCCACCACCCACTCCGCCACCACCGCCCCCCTCCAGTCCGCCATCCGCGACATGCGGGCCGCCATCCTCGCCGCCAACGTGATCACCCTGGCGGCAGTGGTCAGCTAGCGCCCAACTTCCACGAAAGGGCGGACGCGGGCGCCGGGCAGGCGTGGATCACGGCGGAGCTTCCGGGGACGGCGGACGGCGGACCGCTCCCTATGATGATCAAACTGGCGAACACGGGTACTCACCTGGGCCGTTGACGGCGAAACGCTCGGGGGAGCAGACATGACCACGCAGGGGAACGACACACCGTCCGGCAGGCGCATCGGACGTCGGACCCCGGCGACGTGGGCGGCGCTCACCGCCCTCTGCTGGCCCACCACCGGATGCGGCCTCTTCGATTCCGCCAACGCGACCATGGGCGTCGCCTGGGACACCCCCTGCCGAGCCCGCCCGCCCGGTACGACGCGCGGCCGGGCTCGGCCCGCCCGGACCTAGGACGCGGGGGCCGCCGGGCCCGCGGGGTCTGCCGGGTGGAAGTTGATGCGTTCTCGGACGACGGGGAAGCCGGCCTTGGCGAAGTTCGCGGCCATCGGGACGTTGGTCCGGTCCGTCGCCGCGCCGATGAACTCCGCGCCCTGCTCCACGAGGACGTGGGTGCACTCCGCGAGGAGGTCGTGGGCGTAGCCGCGACCGCGCTGTTCCGGGACGACTCCGATGAAGCCCACGGTCGGGCCGGAGGGGTTGTGCGCCGGGATGTGGATGCCGGCGAGGTCGCCCTCCGGGGTGTGCGCGGTCTGCCACCACTCCCGCGGGGAGGGGCACCAGTGGAAGAAGTCGAGTTCCTCCTGGGCGGCCCGGTCGAGGCCGCCCTCCTCGATGGCCCGGAGCGCGTGCGCGTCCAGGGTGGCGGAGTGGATGCGGCGCAACGCGTCGAAGAACACGGCGTCGTCGGGCTCCGCGCCGAAGCGCAGCCGGCCGGGCCGCTCGGGCAGGCCCTGTTCCGGGGTCCAGCGGTAGATGAGGCGCTCCACCAGGAGTTCGTACCCTGCGGCTCGTGCGGCGGCGAACCGCGCTTCGGCGGCGGCGCGCAGACCGGCCTCCTCCCGCCAGCCGCCGGGCAGGTTGATTTCCAGTTCGACCTGCCAGGGTGCGGAGCGCAGGAGCGCGGCCCCGGCTTCCTCCTCGCCCTCGGCCACGTCGAACCAGTTGATGTTGACGGGCTGCGCGTCGTCGGGGCCACCCCACCACGCACCGCGCGCGACGACCTGGCCGTCGCGCAGGGCGACGCGCTTCCAGTCGGGGCGGAACCGGGTGAGCCGATGGGCGTCACGGGCACCCAGGGGGTCGGGCATTGCGTCGAAAAGATGGGCGTCGCTCGCGGAGAGCGCGCGGATGACCGTATCGGTCATGGATTCCTCCGGGATACAGGCTGCTTGGAGCGCTCCCGGTCGGATCAGTACGGACGAACCACGCCGGGACAGCAGAAGAGGGAGCGCTGGAAAGGTGTGAACTGCACGGCACTCGCCTCCTTCCGTTCGTCTCCGGGCGCGAACCCACACCGTACGTGCTCTTCCCCGAGACCGTCCACCGGTTTCCGGCCCGGAATGCGCGATCAACGACGAGGGGTCGGCCACCGCAACTTCACCGAGGACGCCGGACCACCGACCTCGTGCGCAGCGGCCTCCGCTACACCCGCTCCTGGTACACCCTGATCCCGGCCGCCTTCCGGCCGCGGATCGCCGACCAGGCCGCCCGTCCAGTCAGCCCCCTGGCCCACTCGTCGAGGTCGCTTCCAGCGCCGTGGAAGAACCACGAGTCGAAGCTCCCCAAAGCCGCCAGGGCGGGCGCGGGGTCGTAGCGCAGCTCGCAATGGACCTGCACGTAATGGTCGTGGCCGCCGGCACCGTCCGTGACCTCGAACTGTCGCGTGAGGTCCAGCGTGAACGTCGGCGGGCCGTCGAAGGCGTAGGTCCCGTACTGGAACAGGAGGCCATCGGCGTCGGGGGCGTCCGGTACACGGAACCTCCGCCGGCCGATGTGTGTCACACGCGGAGCACACGGAGCACACGGAAACCCGGTCGCCTGCCGGGGTGCAGGGCTGCGAGGGTGGGCGGCATGGATTGCGAACCGGGTGCCGAAGTCGTTCGTCACCGTGACGCGGGTGGGTCGCTGGCCCGGTTCACGGCCCGGATCATGGTCGTGTGCCCGCGGTGCGGCGGTCGCGCGCTCGGCGTCGCCCGCCCCACGACGGCCATGTCCGCGGCGGCCCGTACGAGCCTCCGTCATGAGGGCCGATCCCGCGGCGACGGCCTACGCTTTGGGCATGACCAGCGAATCCGTACCGGTGGATGTCCGTCTCTCGGCCGTCGACGGGCTGCTCGGCCGGCCGTTTCCGGAGCGGGACGGGTGGCCGGGGGCCGATGGGTGGTGGGGTGGGCCGGGGTATCTGCTGGCCGTGTTGTGGGAGAGCAGGGACTTCTGGGAGGACCGGAGCGAAGAGGTCACCGAGGCGGTCGAGCGGGAGGTCGAGCGGGAACTTCGCGTGCTGGTGGAGCGGCTGACGTCCCGGTGGGGCGCTCCGGAGGCGGTCGAGCTGGATGCGTACGCTGAGTACGACGGCCCGGGGGACGGGCCGCTCCCCTTCCTGTCCGGCGTCGCCGGGAGCATGGAGGTCTGGCAGCCGCCGGGTTCCGGTCGGTGGCTGGCGCTTGCCGTCGGTCAGGCCGACCCGGAGTTCCCGGTGCAGCTCCTGGCCGCCGTAGGCGTCGTTGCCGCACCCCGGCGCTGATCCGCCACCGACCGAAAGCGACCTGCCGTGAACCGTCTTCCCGCGGACCCGACCGTGCTCCACCCGATTCCCGGCCAGCCGCGAGTGGTCCTGCTCAAGCCGCTGGTGACCTCGCCGCTGATCGACGTCGGAGATTTCTCGTACTACGACGACCCCGACGACGCCACCGCGTTCGAGACACGCAACGTCCTCTACCACTACGGGCCGGAGCGGCTGGTCATCGGGAAGTTCTGTGCCTTGGGCACCGGGGTGCGGTTCATCATGAACGGTGCCAACCACCGGATGGACGGCCCGTCCACCTTCCCGTTCCCCATCATGGGGGGCTCCTGGGCCGAGCACTTCGACCTGATCACCGGCCTGCCCGGCAGGGGCGACACCGTCGTCGGCAACGACGTCTGGTTCGGCTACGGCGCCACGGTCATGCCCGGTGTCCGCATCGGGCACGGCGCGGTCATCGCCTCCGGGGCCGTCGTCACCGACGACGTCCCCGACTACGGCATCGTCGGCGGCAACCCGGCCCGCCTCATCCGCACCCGCTACGGCAGCGACGACGTCGCCCGTCTCCTCGCGCTCGCCTGGTGGGACTGGCCCACCGAGCACCTGACCGCGCACATCCGGACCGTCATGTCCGGCACCGTCGACGAACTCGAGGAGATCGCACCCCGGACCTGAGCCGGTCCTTCGCGGGCGTCGCCGGAGGCGGCACTACCGCCGGCAGCCGGCCAGCTCCTCCCTGTTCAGCGGGCCCGTCTTCTGGAAGAGGCGGTCCGGCAGGGTCAGGCCCGGGCCGTCGAACTCGGCCTTCCGGATCTGCACGCGGCCGGCGTCGTCGGTGATGGTGAAGGAGGCGGTGCCGGTTTCGCGGGCCTGCTGGACCTCGAACCAGGAGGCCTCGTTCGGCTGGATGGTCTCGGTGAGCGTACGGGTGGTCTCCTCGGACCAGGTGAAACGGGTGGGCCGGCGCACCCCGGCCGGGGTGCTGCCGCCCGTCAGCTCGGCCGCCCCGGGGCGCCTGACGGTGACGTCCCGCTGGTTGCGGACCGTCTCGCGCGTGCAGTTGACGGTGATGTCACCCACCTTCCGGGGCGGCGCGTAGAACGACCGGCTCTCGGCCACCTCCGCCGACACCGTGCAGGACCAGCTGCCCTTGCCGTCCCAGCACGTACCCCACACCCCGGTCCCGAGATCGGACGACCACACCGTCTGCTGACCCGCCGCCGGACCAGCGGGAACGAGTACCGACACCACCGAAGCCGCAGCCAGCGCCGCGGACGCAAAGAGCTTCATGGTCGAAGGTGATAGCAGCCCCCCTCCCCCGCCACACCCGCTCCCACCCCCCACCACCTGAACAGCCCAACACCCCTACACCCACGGTCCTGTCGCCCACTGCACACTCCTCCCAGGCGGCCGCGTGATCCGACCCGCCGATTTCCCGTTTCCGCTCAGATCATCGGACCGGAGCGCCATCATCGGTACATGACCGGACCCCGTCCCGCCCAGCGGCTCGCAGCCCATGTTCAGCGCCTCCTCGGTGACGGCCCGTTCCACCGCTCCGGTGGTTGGACCCACATGGGCGTCGTAATCTGCGACGCCAGCTTTCACGCGCGATGCATGTACGAGGCCACGCTCCGGCCGCGGCTGGAACGGCTTGCGCAGGCGTGGCCCGATGCCGCGACGGTCCGCGGTTTCAAGACACGGCTCGCCACGGAAGACCTCGCGCGGGCCATGGCCTTCAACGCTCCGCGGAAGGTGGCGACGGCCCACGCACTCACCGAACTGCTGACCGCCCACGGGGGCGACACGCACGCAGACCTCCGTGCATGGCTCGGCCGGCCGGCACACCGGGCGACTCTGCGCGCGGTGACCGGAGTGGGACCGAAGACCGTCGACTACCTCGGCAATCTCGTCGGCGGTTCGCAGGTCGCCATCGACGTGCATCTCCGTACGTTCGCAGCGGAGGCCGGGATCCCGGACCTTCCGTACGCAGAACTGCGCGGCGTGTACGAGGAAGCAGCAGTGCTGCTGGGGCACGAACCGGGCGGTCTGGATCACGCCGTGTGGCGGTACGTGTCGGGGGCCGCTCGGTAGCCGGCACGTCGAGGGAGTGAGCACCCGCGGACAGTCCCGGACAGTTGTCGGCCCCGCCAGGGGTGGGAAGTGGACACCTCCCGAGGTGAGTCTGTGGGCCGGGCCCGCACGGGCCGTACGCCCACACCACACCGGAGGAACCCGCCATGTCGTCGTCCCGCGCCCTGCCGCTGCTGCTCGCCGCCACCGCACTGTGCACCGCCACCGCCACCGCCACCGCCCACGCCGCCCAGGACGCGGGACACCGCCCGCCGAAGGTCGTCGCCGACTGGGCGCGCGCCTGGAACGGCAGCGACCCGCAGGCGCTCGGCGCGCTGTTCACCGCGGACGGCACGTACACGGACAAGGCGGTGGGCGTCACGTTCCGCGGGCGTGAGGAGATCGCCGGCTGGAAGGCCCGCGCCGACCGCCTGATCGCCGACGTCCGCGTGACCGTGCGCAGCACCCACCGCTCCGGTGGGCGCATCACCGTCCGGGCGGTCTACTCCGGCCATCTCAAGGGCGCACCCAAGCCGTTCGCCGTGCCGATGACCACCCTCCTCGACCTCGACGGCCGGCACCCGTGCCGCATCGCGGCGGACGAGGACCACTACGACCTCGGCGCCGTCCTCACCCAGTCCGGCCTCCCCGCCGACTGGACGCCGCCGTCCCCCTGACGTCGGCGCCGCCCGTACGGCCGTACTGCCGTACGGGTGCTAGTTTCGGCGCGTGATCGAGCACCAGGACGAGACCAGGCACGCCTACGACGGCGTGGTCGAGCTGTACGCGTCGTTGTTCGCGGACCGGCTGGAGACGCGGCCGTTCGCACGGGCCATGGTGCGCACCTTCGCCGAACTGGTCGTGGAGGGCGGGAACCTGCGGACCGCCGACGTCGGCTGCGGGCCCGGTCACCTCACCGCCATGCTGCACGAACTGGGCCTGGAGGCCTTCGGGTTGGACCTGTCCCCCGCAATGGTCGAGCATGCCCGGCGGGCCCATCCGGCGCTGCGTTTCGACGAGGCGCGGATGGAGGCGCTGCCGGTCGAGGACGGCGCGCTCGGCGGCATCCTGGCCCACTACTCGATGATCCACACCCCGCCCGCGGACCTGCCCGCCGTGCTCGCCGAGCAGGTCCGCGCGCTGGCCCCCGGCGGCCTGCTCCTCCTCTCGTTCTTCGGCACCGACGCGCACGCGGAGCCGGTCCGCTTTGACCACAAGGTGGCCCCCGCCTACTGCTGGCCGCCGGACCGCCTCGCCGACCTGCTGACCGCCGCCGGCCTGACCCCTTTCACCCGCCTCCTCCACGACCCGTCCTCCGAACGCGGCTACCTGGACGCCCACTTGATGGCCCGCCGTTCCTGAGCCGTCAGCCGGCCACCGGCGCACTCAGTTCAATCGCGCGCAGGACCGCGGCGAGGGCGGGCTCGTCGGACACGTCCAGGGCGGTGTCGGCGAGCTTGATGACGTGCTCGTCGCCGTGGGTCAGGGCGCGGCCGAAGACCTCGTCCGGGTCGAGCGCACCCGTGGGGTGGACCGAGAGGGGGTCGGCCGGGGCGTACATGGCCGTCACGGCTGCGGCGGCGGTCCAGGCGGCCTGCAGACTGGGTGCCCACAGGGCACGGGGCAGGGCGGGAAGGCAGCGAAAGACCGCGTTGGGGGCCGTGGCCGCGTGGACGAGCATGGTCTCCTCGCCGTGGCCGTGGGTGGCGTAGCGGTGGGTGGCGGCACGGACGAGTCCCGTCAACCGCTTTGCTGCGAGGTCTGGTTCGGTGGTGTCCGCCGCCCACACCGGCAGCCGTTCCACGGCGGCCAGGCGGGCCGGGAACCCGTCCGGTACGCCGTCCCGGATCCGCGGCACCCTGTCCAGCGCCCCGGCCGCCCCGGCCGCCCCGCCGGCGCCGCTGATCGGCACGATGCCGGTCACCGGCCGGTGCCGGGCGGCCCAATAGCCCAGCCCCTGCGCTAGTTCAGCGATCCTGGGTGCGGTCTCGCCGCCGTGCAGGAGGGCGCGTACGGCGTGCCCAACGCGGATCACCGGGTGGGTCGAGCCCCCGCACAAGCCGGGCAGCAGGCGCGGCCACCACTCCACCAGGACATCGCGCCACGGCCATTCGGCGACGGCACGCCTGAAGTGGTCGATCCAGTCGGCAAGTCGGCGCGGATCTCCCAGCGCCTCCCGCCAACCGGCTTCGGTGACGGGCTCGAAGCCGGGCGGGAACTCCTCCAGCTTCCCCTCGTAGCGGTCGAGCCAGCGGTGTACGGCATCGGAGCGACCGCGCGCGGCCAGTGCCTCGACCACCATCGGCGCGTGGTTGGTGAGCCTGCCGAGCCGTTCCGGGCCGGAGCGGTGCAGCCGCTCCAGTGCTTCGTCGTACGTGCCCTGCGCGTGGTCGGTATCCATGCGGATCAAGGTAGGGACGGCCAGGCGGCCGTGCATCGGGCCGGGGGACGAGAGCGCTGCCGCCCTGGACCTGAGTCCTCGGACCTACGACCGGCCGTCGGCGTAGGCGTACGGCTGTGGCACGATCGGCGGATGCCATTGCCACCAGCCCGTACGCGGACGATCGACGACCGGGCGCTCGCGGCGCTGCTGGCGGACGAGGCGCTTCTGGAGATCCGCGCGCTGGTCCGGCGTACGAGGAATGGGGAGCAGGACCTGTCCCCTGCCGAGGCGCTCGACAGGATCGATCGCCTGGCCGGCTTCTGCCGCGACATGCAGGGAGTTGCCGAGATGCCCGCGCGACGGCCTGCCCGCGGCCGACCGCTCGGCAGCCGGGAGGAGGCGATGCTCGCGCGCCCGATGAGCTACCGGTGGCACACGGCCGGCGAGGGGCGGCGCGCGTGGATGCTGCGTGTCGTCGAGCGGGGCGGGTACGACTGGACCCCGCCGCCGCCGTTCCCGGAGTACCGCAGGGGTGCGCCGGAGCCGAACCTGCTGGAGCGCGTGGGCCTGTTGGCGGGCTGGCCGGTCAAGTACCCCGGCGGGCAAGGGCCGTTGCCGCGGACGGCGAGGGTGCTCAAGGCGGTGGACCGCGACGGGCTGTTCGCCCTGTACGAGGAGGCGGAGCGGTTGGCGCTGGGGCTGGGGAAGGCCGGTCCGTGGCTGTACGCGCACCTCGACGCCGATGCACCCTGTTACGTCGTACCCGACCCGGGCCGCCACCCCCGTTCCGCCCCCGGAGCGGATGCGGAACGCGGTCCGTGGGAGTGCCGCATCCTCGTGCGGATGACCGACGGCGAGGTGGTCACCGGCTCGCTCGCGGTGCTGCCGGAGACCTTCGCCGCGCTCCCCGCCACCGTGTCCCGCCGCCGGCAGCGCCGCCTGGCGTTCGCCGCGCTGCGAACCGAGCGGGACGTGTACTTGTGGGGCCGCGGGCATCAGGACTCCTGCGGCCCGGAGCACTGCGGGTACACGCCGCCCGGGGACCGGCCGTAGCGTCTCTGACCAGCGCGGACGAGCGGGCGGGCGGGTCCGGGGACCGCCGCCGCCCGCCCCGATCGCAGGGAGGCACGGCGGTTCCGGTCCACGTCCGTCCGGGCGCCGTCAGAACGCGCAGGTCGCCCGGGCGTCCTGGAAGCGGTCGGGGTGGCGGCGGCGGTATTCGACGAGGGACTGGGCGACGGCCGCGCCCTCGCCGACCGCCGCGCCGACCCGCTTGACGGAGCCGGAGCGCACGTCGCCGACGGCGAACACGCCGGGGACGCTGGTCTCCATCGGCAGGGCGTCCGGGCCGGCGCCGCTGCTGCCGGTCAGCACGTAGCCGCGGTCGTCGAGCTTGAGGACGCCGCCGAGCCAGTCGGTGGACGGGTGCCCGCCGATCATGATGTACAGGCAGTGCGCGCCGACCGTCTGCTCGCCGCCGTCGCGCCGGCGCAGCCGCAGGCCGGTGAGGGTCGTGCCGCCGAGGCATTCGGCCACCTCGGTGGCCAGCATGACCTTCAGGCCGGGGGTCCGTTCGATGCGCTGGACCAGGTAGCTCGACATGGCGGAGCCGAGGTCCGTACCGCGGACGAGGAGGGTGACGGAGCGGGCGTAGCGGGCGAAGTACAGGGCGGCCTGGCCGGCGGAGTTCCCGGCGCCGACCATGTAGACGTCCTCACCGGCGGTCGAGGGCGCGTCGGAGAGACAGGAGCCGTAGTACACACCGGAGTTGAGGAGGCGGTCGACGCCGGGGGCGGTCAGCCGGTTCCAGTCGACGCCGGTGGCGACGACCGTCGCGGCGGCGGTCACCGAGGCGGTCTCGTCGGTGCCCGCCTTGACGAACTCGACGGTGTGGCCGCCGGCGCCGTCCGGGGTGATCCGGCTCGCGACGCGGGTGGGCTGCCATTCGACGCGGGCGCGGCGGGCCTGCTGGAGGGCGCGCTGGGCGAGGTCGCCGCCGGTGAGCCCGACGGGGAAGCCGAGGTAGTTCTCGATGCGGGAGGTGGTGCCCGCCTGGCCGCCCGGCGCGTCGTCCTCAATGACGACGACGCTCATGCCCTCGGCGGCCGCGTACACGGCCGCGGACAGGCCGCCGGGGCCGCCGCCGATCACGGCGACGTCGTAGCGGTCCTGCTCAGCGGGCCGGATCAGGCCGAGGCGTTCGGCCAGTTCGCTGATCGACGGGTTCACCAGCTCGGTGCCGTCGCCGAGCCGGACGGTCACCGGTGCGTCCCGGACGTCCTCCTCCGGCCGCCAGCGGAAGATCACGCCGCTGCGGCCGAGGAAGTCGCGTACGGCGTAGGCGGCGGGCGAGAACCGGCTGCCGCGGACCTCGGCGGTGGGCAAGTCGCCGTGGCAGTCGGCGTTCCAGGAGCAGAGGGAGTCGTCGAGCGCGGTGCGCAGGCGCTCCGCCCGGTCGTCCTCGCTGCCGGCGGCCGCCGCGGGGGCGTGCTCGGCGAGCGACAGCCACCGTACGCCGGGGTGCGGGGCGGCGGCCGGGTCCGGGGCCTCCTCGGAGAGCACGGCGGCCACGGGGACCTGCCGGTCGGCCAACGAGCGCAGCGCGCGGGCCACTTCGGCCGCTCCGCCGGCCTGGAGGACCCGGAACGAGGTCCGGTACCAGCCCTGCACCAGCTCTGCCGTCTCGTGCCGGCGGAGCGGGTCGGGATCGGACAGGACGATCACCGGCAGTGCGACATCGGCCATCGGGGTCCTCCAGGGGTGCGGTGCGTCGATCGGCTTCCGTGGGTGATCAACGAGCCCACACGTGATACGCATCGGCCGCGGGACCGCGCTTGCGGGTCGAGGACGGAGTGCGGTATGGAGCGGCGGGGCAGACCGGGGGTCCGGCAGGCCCGCCCCGGCGTGCGCCCGGCGCGCCACCGCCACGCCCCGCCGCGCCACCGCCGTACCCCGCGCCGCCGTACCCCGCCGTGCCCGGCTCCCGGCGTGCCCGGCTCCCGGCGTGCCCGGCTCCCGGCGGCGGGTGGCCGTCCGTCCGTCAGAGGCGGCCGAAGAACTGGTTGCCGCGGGCCGTGTGGTCCTCGCTGGTGTAGTACTCCTTCATCGCGGCGCTGATCTCGTCGCGGCTCAACTGACCGTCGCCGTTGACGTCCAGGTGCCGGAACGCCTCGTCGAAGGTCTCGCGGGGCAGCCGGAACATGCCGTGGAGGAGCGAGGTGTACTCCTCGCGGCTGAGCATGCCGTCGCCGTCGCGGTCACCCAGCTGCGTCCAGGCGTTGCTCATCCGGCGGATGCGGTCCCAGATCCGGTTCTGGTCCGTGATGATCCGCTTGCGGAACGACGCACGGAACTCCTGCCGGTCGACGGCTCCGTCGCCGTCGCGGTCCATCTTCGCGAAGACGGTGTTCCACAGGTCCTCCAGCGAGTCCCGGAGTTCGGCGACGTCGTCCGCGGCGACCCCCAGCGACTCGGCAAGCCGGTCCGAGACCCCGACCACGTCCGACTTCTCCAGCCGGCCGTCCCGGTCCGCGTCGAAGACGTCGAACGACCGGTCCAGCTTCATGTCCAGAACGCTCACGACAGCATCCCCTTCACTCCACGTAGTGATCCCGCTACTCGGCGGGGCGGCCCAGGAAACCACAGCTCGCATGCCGTGCGCAGGGAAGGAGCCGGCGGATGGGCAATCCGGGTGACGGGACCGCGGGGGCGACCAGGCCGCGTCCCGGCCCGCGGCTGCTGCGCGCCGTGAAATTGGGCGGTGATGCAGGGGCGGACCTGCTTGGATTCGGCCATGACTGCTGACATTCACGCCGACTACGAGATATCCGGCGACACCGGGCGGATCGACCCCGACCTGGTCCACAAGTGGCTGTCGGAGGACGCCTACTGGGCGCGCGACCGGTCCCGCGAGAAGCAGGACCAGGCGATCTCCGCGTCACTGAACTTCGGGGTGTACGAACGGGGTTCGGGGGCGCAGGTCGGCTACGCGCGGGTGGTGACGGACCTGGCGGACTTCGCGTGGCTGTGCGACGTGTACATCTGCCCGGAGGCACGCGGCAAGGGGCTCGGGACGGCGCTGGTCACGGCGGTGCGCGAGCACCTCGCCCCGTACCGGCTGCGACGGATCCTGCTGGCCACGGCGGACGCGCACGACGTGTACGCGAAGGTCGGTTTCGCGGGGCTGAAGCAGCCGGAGTGGTGGATGTCGCTCGAAGCGCGGTGAGGCGGGGCGGGCTCGGCGGGGGCCGCGCCCGGGCAGCCGGACGGGCGGGTGGCGGCCGGGATCGCCGGTCGCCACCCGCCCGCGGGTGCACGCGCGTCCGCCCGTGGGCGGGCCGGGCTTACTTCAGGGCCGAGAGGGCGGCCTCGTAGTTCGGCTCCTCGGCGATCTCGTTGACGAGCTCCGAGTGCAGGACGGTGTCGTTCTCGTCGAGGACGACGACGGCGCGGGCGGTCAGACCGGCCAGCGGGCCGTCGGCGATGTCGACGCCGTAGGCGGCGTGGAACTCGCGGCCGCGGAGGGTCGACAGGTTCTGGACGGACTCCAGGCCCTCGGCACCGCAGAAACGTGCCTGCGCGAAGGGCAGGTCGGCGGAGATGCAGAGCACGACGGTGTTGTCGAGCTTCGCGGCGCTCTCGTTGAACGCGCGGACCGAGGCCGCGCAGGTCGGGGTGTCGACGCTCGGGAAGATGTTGAGCAGCTTGCGCTTGCCGGCGAAGTCGGCCAGCGAGGTGTCGGCCAGACCGGCCGCGACCAGGGCGAACGCGGGGGCCTGGGTGCCGGGGGTGGGCAGCGTGCCGTTCACCTGGACCGGGTTGCCCTTCAGCGTGACCTGAGCCATGAAATATGTCCCCTTCGAACATGGATTCTGATAGCGCCTGCGATCTTAGTCCGTTCCGGTCGAGACCTGACAGAACACCCGTACGACGGCTCTCACCGGCTGGTCACCGACGGCTCAGGTGTCGGGCCAGATGATGAAGCGGGGGCAGGCGTGCCGGGTGGGGCGGTCGCCGAGGGCCGACAGGGCCGTGCGGAGCTCCCGGAGGTGGTCCGTGGTCAGTTCCAGTGGGGGTTCGTCCGGCTGGTGGGTGGTGCGGATCGGGTAGTCGACGCCGGGCTCGCTGGTCATCTCGATGTGGCAGCCGAGGACGTGGGTGACGGGCCGGCGCTCGGAGAACTCGATCAGGCGGTCGACGGTACGGGCGAACGCCGGCCAGTCCGCCACGTAGAGCCGGCCGGGGTAGACGGTGTCGCCGGTCAGCAGGAACCCGGTCCACGGGTCGTAGTACGTGACGGCCGCCTCGTGGTGCCCGGGCGTGGCCAGGCACTCCAGGACGCGGCCGCCCAGGTCGACGCGTGCCACCGCGTCCGGGGCATGGTCGAACCCGAAGTAGGCCCAGGCTGTCGCCAGTTCGGCACCGACCACGTTGGTGCCCGGCCGGTCGGCGAACTGCCCGTCACCCGCCACGTGGTCGCCGTGCCCGTGGGTGTGGAGCACCAACAGCTCATAGCCCTCACGGGGGTTGCGGACGAGCCAGTCGTCGACGAGCCCGTCCACGGTCCGGCGCAGCGGGAAGAGGTCGGCGGACGCGGTGGCCCCGGTGTCGATCAGCACCGCCCGCTCGTTGCCGAACAGCAGGAACAGGAAAGGCGCTTCGTAGTCGATCGCCATGTTCTGCCGCAGCACCATCGTGTGCTCGTCGTAGGCGTGGACCTGGATGTCCGGGTCGGTGTTGTGCTTGGCCGACGGCGAACCGTGGATCCAGCGCACGTCCAGCGGACGCGCGGGGAGCGGCGCGTCACCGAAGTCGATCAGGGAGGGGCCGGCGTTCACGAGGTCTCCTCGGTGCGTCGTCTTGGCAGGCCGGGTACGGCGCACGTCTCGTCCGGGCCGGACCCCCTGCGGGCCCGGCCCGGCGAAGCTACCACGACCCGATCAGGTGTTCCCCGGACGCGCGGGCCGCAGGTCGGCGGTCCGCAGGGTGACCTGCGGCACGCCGGTGTCCGGGTGCGGTGTGACGTCGGCCTCGACGCGGTACACCTCGGCGAGGAGGGCGCTGGTGAGGACGTCCTGCGGGGTCCCCTCGGCGACGAGCCGGCCGTCGGCGAGGACGCAGATCCGGTCGCAGAACGCCGCGGCGAGGTTGAGGTCGTGGAGGGCGACCAGGGCGGTCGCACCGAGCCGGTGCACGAGCTGCAGCACGTCCAACTGGTGCCGCAGGTCGAGGTGGTTGGTCGGTTCGTCGAGGACGAGCGTGCCCGTGCGCTGGGCGAGGGCCCGGGCGATCATCACCCGCTGCTTCTCGCCGCCGGACAGCCGGTCGTACGGCGCGTGGGTGAGCGCGGTGAGGCCGAGTTCGGCGAGGGCGGCGGCGATGACCGTCCGGTCGTCCGCGTCGTCGCCGGCGAACGCCTTCTTGTGCGGGGTCCGGCCCATCGCGACGACGTCGTACACGGTGAGCTGGAATTCCCCGGCGGCCTCCTGGAGCACGGCGGCCAGCCGCCGGGCCAGCGCCCGGGCCGGCATCCGCCAGACGTCGTCCCCGTCGAGCAGGATCCGCCCGGCGGACGGGCGCTGCGCACGGTAGAGGGTGCGCAGCAGGGTGGATTTTCCCGCTCCGTTGGGGCCGACGAGGCCGACGACCTCGCCGGGTGCCACGCTCAGCGAGACCCCGCGTACGAGGGTCTTGCCGTCGAGCGCGACGGAGACGTCCGCCAGGTCGAGCGCCCCGGGTGCACCGGGTGCACCGGGTGCACCGGGTGCACCGGGTGCACCGGCGGCGGCGGTGTGGTCGGTCACTGCGCCCTCCGCCGCATCAGCCAGAGGAAGAACGGTCCGCCGACGAGGGCGGTGAGGATGCCCACGGGTATCTCCTCGGGGCTCATGAACGTACGGGCGGCCAGGTCGGCGGCGATCAGGAACGAGGCGCCGAGGAGGGCGGCCGCGGGCAGTGCCCGGCGGTGGTCGGCGCCGACGAGCAGCCGGACGACGTGCGGGAGGATCAGGCCGACGAAGCCGATCTGGCCGCTGACGGCGACGATCGTGCCGATCATCAGCGCGACGACGACGAAGAGGGCGCCGCGGAAGCGGTGCACGTCCAGTCCGAGGGAGGCGGCGGCCTCCTCGCCGGCCAGCAGCAGGTTCAGCGGCCGGCACACGCCGAGCAGCACGGCCGTGCCGAGGAGCACCGCGCCGGCGGGCGCCCACAGCGTCTCCCAGGTGGTGCCGGCCAGCCCGCCGAGCATCCAGCGCATGGCCGACTGGGTCTTGTGCGGGTCGTCGGAGGTGACGACGAGGAAGCTGGCCACGGCGGACAGCACCTCGGCGGTCGCGACCCCCGCGAGGACCAGGCGCACCGTGGTCATCCGGCCGCCGGTGCGGGCCAGGAAGTAGACGGCGACCAGCGCGGCGAGGGCCCCGCAGAACGCGGCGCCGGACAGGGACAGCGTGCCGAGGAACGTCACGTTGAGGACCAGCACCAGCACCGCGCCGACGGACGCACCGGAGGACACGCCGAGCAGCATCGGGTCGGCGAGCGGGTTGCGGACCAGGGCTTGCAGCGCCATGCCGGCCACCGCCAGCCCTGCGCCGACCACCGCGGCGAGCAGCACCCGCGGCAGCCGGACGTCGACGACGACGGTTTCGCGGACGGGGGTCCACGTCGGGTCGGCGAGGCCAGGGTGGATCCGGTGCAGCAGGATGCCCCAGACCTGGTCGGCGGGGATCCGGATGGATCCGGCGGCGACGGCGGCGGTGGCGACGGCCAGCAGCAGGGCGGCGAGGAGGACGAGGACGACGGGGTAGGGGACGCGGCGCCGGGGCCGCCCGGCCTCCCGGACGGCCGCCGGCGCCTTTTCGTGCACCGCGGTCACTTGAAGCGGTCCGGGTGGATCTGGTGGGCCAGCGAGTCCACCGCGGCGGGGACGCGTACGCCGAGGACGGCCGAGGACAGCGGCAGGACGGCGAAACGCTTGTTCTTGATCGCGGGGACGTCCTTGAGGGCCGGGTGGGCCAGGAGGAACTTCTTCTTCTCCGCCACCGGCCGGTCGCCGTAGTCGTAGATGGCGATGACCTCGGGGGCGCGCTCGGCGACCTGCTCGAACGACACGTCGCCGAAGGCCTTGGGGACGTCCGCGAACACGTTCGCGCCGCCCGCGAGCCGGATGAGCTCGTTGCCGATGCCGCGGCCGCCGGCGGTGAAGGCCGTCTTGTCTCCGCTGTCGTAGACGAAGACCTTGGCGGGCCGCACGCCGTTCAGGCGGCCGGCGACGGTGTCGAGGGTGGCGTGCATCTTCTTGACCAGCTGCTCGGCGCGTCCGGGGACACCGAAGATCTTCGCAACGGTGCGGACCTCCTCGTCGACCGTGGCCGTGGTCACCGGCCCCGACGTGCAGCTTTCGATGTTGAGGTGGGTGTGGATGCCGGACTTGGCGAGGGCGGCGCGGCCGCGGCCCTCCTTCTCGTCGAAGGCGGAGGAGTAGCCGCCGTAGACGAGGTCGGGTTCGGTGGCGAGGAGGGCCTCGGTGGAGGGGTACTCCTTGGCGACGACCTTGATGCGGTCGTAGGCGGCCTGGTACTCGGGAAGGACCTTGTCGTCGAGGTAGCCGGTGGCCGTGACCGATTTCTCCAGGCCGAGGGCGAGCAGGACTTCGGTGGCGTGCTGGTTGAGGGCGACCGTGCGCTGCGGCGGGCGCTGGTAGGTGGTCTGCACGCCGCAGTTGGAGACGGTGAGCGGGTATCCGGCGGGGGCCGGGCCGGTTTCGGCCCGGGACTCCTCGGCCGGGCTGCCGCCGCAGCCGGTGGTGGCGAGCAGGGCGGCGGCTGCGGTCGCCGCCGCGGTCAGGCGTGCGATCCGGCGCTTCGCCGTCGCCGGCCGTCGTCCCGTGTGCCGGTACCGGCTCGGCTGCTGGTCGGTTTCCACCTTCGGACCCTCCGTCAATGTGCCGGACGGAAATCGGGTACGTGGCGGCGCGCCCCGCGGGCGCGGATGCGCTGGGGCGTGGACGACCACGCCGTAGTCCGCGACGGCGTTCTTCGTTCGGTCACGCAGTTCCAGGCAATCCGGCTCGCCCGGGACGTGAGCCGGGCCTACGGTTGCGGGTCAGCGCCGGAATTCGACCGGCTTCCCCTGAAGCTGAGTGTGTATCAGCGGCCATGGAACACGGCTCCGGCCAGGGCGTCAAGCCGGGGCGGTCGAGGGTCGGGCCAGGTCCGGGCCACTTTTGCTCGTGGCGCGGACCCGGCCCGGGGTGGGTCAGGCGGCCGGCGGGCGGGCCTGGGCGGCGGCGCAGGTCCAGACGGCGGGGCGCTCGGCGATGTGGCCGCCGACCCGGTCGTCGGCGGACACGGCGTACGCCGCCGCGTCCTGCTGCGGGTCGGGCACGGGCAGGGCGCGCACCGGTCCGGCGCCGACCTGGTAGGTGGCCTGCGGGGGCCGCGCGTAGCCGCCGTCGAGGTAGCCGAGGGCCTGGCCGACGACGCGGCTGCCGGTCGGGCTGATGCCTCCGAGGGCGAGTTCCTCCTGCCCGGGCAGTTTCGGCAGGGCGGTGGCGGAGGCCGTGTACGGGGGCTGCCAGACGTACGGGGCGTGCCGGGCGCCGCCGTGGTAGGCGCGGGTTTCGGTGGCGACGACGGTGCCGGCGTCGTCGATGCCGGCTGCGCTGCTGGTGCTGTCGTAGTCGTTCTCGACGACCCCGCGCAGGGCGTACGCGCCGCCGCCGGCCGGCCAGACCACCGGGTGGGAGCGGTGCACGAACCCGGGCCAGTCAGGGCTGTCCTCGTACAGCCGGACGCTGCCGACGATGTCGCCGCGTCGGTTGATCCCGCCGATGCCGACGATCTTCGTGCGGGGGTCGGTGCCGGGCGGCAGGGCCAGGGTGCGGACGGGCCGGCCGTCCTGCCAGGTCCGGGCGACACCGCCGTCGAGGCCCGCGATCAGGCCGGCGTCGTTGACGACCGCGCCCTGGGTGGCGTACGGGGCGGGTGCGGTCAACACCCTTACGGTGCGGGCCCCTTGCTGGTAGCGGAAGAGGACGTACTCCTCGCCCTGCGCGGTCCGGCGCTTGAGGATGCCGGTCATGGCGCCCTTGGCGTTGGCGCTCTGGACGGTGCCTTCGGTCCAGCCGGACGGCAGCGGGATCCGGTACGGGCGGCGGTCCTGCCAGTAGGCGGGCGCTCCGCCGCTCTCCCCCGCGGCGAGCGTGCCGGCGCCGAGGGCCCGTACGGTGCCGGCGGTGGCGCCCTGGGGCAGGTCGAGCAGCCGGATCTGCGGGACGCAGGCGGCTCCCCCGGCGGTGGCGGAGGCCGGACCGGCGGCGGAGGCCGGGGCGGCGGTGAGCGGGCCGCCGGCGAGTACGGCGGCGATGGCACAGGCCAGTGCGGTGGACGTGCTTCGGTTCATCAGGTTCCCCCCTGATCCGGTGAGGCCCCGCCCGGCGGAGCCCTGACACGCGCACCCCCATCCTGCACCGGCCACCCGCCCGAACTCCCAGGGCAAAACGCCGACTTCAAGCCACCCGCCCCGCGGACACGGGCACGAGCACCACGGCCTTCCCGCCCTCGTACCGCGTCCGCCCGAAGTCGACCCGCCACCCCAGCGGCTCCGCGAGCGCGGCCACCCCCTTGACGCCGATCCCCCGGTAGACGGTGACGGGCAGGGTCACCGACCCCTCGTGATACCGCCGGACGGCCGCACGCAGGACGGAATCGGCGCGGCAAGTCCATTCCTGAGCAGTCCCGTTGAGCTCCAGCAGATACTGCCGCCGCTTCAGGAAGAGCGAGTCCCCACCGTACGGATCACCGGACCCGCCCCCGGCCCCGCCCGCCGGGCCGACGCCGCCGGCACCGCCGCCCACCGCCGCCAGCACCGCCGCAACGGCCATGAGAACCAAGCCGACAGGGAGGTAGATCCACTGGAGGTAGTACTGGCATCGCAGCCCGAGGCGCGACCTCCTCGGTAACGGACCGCCGTCCAGCCCCCAGGTACGCGAACCCATCGAACCCCACCGTCCCTTCCCGCCGCGGAGGCGCGGACCGCCCCCGCTCCCGCCCCCCAAGCGACGAGCCGCGGGCTGGGGTGGTTCCCGTGCGACTGTCGCACCAACCGGGGTTGAGTGGTGATCAACTGCAGTTGCTTTCATGGTGGGCTGTTGGTTAGGGTCCTGATCACGAGCCGAGGGAACGGGTCGCGGGATACGGGAGTGCCCGCGGGGCCCGGGAGCGCTTCGGGAGGCGGGGCCGGCGGACACGGGGGTGCTGCCGGCGCCCCGCCGGGGCGCTCCGCCCGGCTCGGCATCCGGCGGGAGACCCGGGACCACGAGGCCCGATTCTCAGGCGATCACCACGGCGCGGGTGCGGTTCTGTGCGCCCAGCTTGGTGAGGACGTTGCCGACGTGGGTCTTCACCGTTTCCGGGCCGACCGTGAAAGTCCGCGCGATCTCGGGGTTGGCGAGACCGGTGGCCATCAGGCGGAGCACCGCTTCCTCCCGGGCGGTCAGCGCCGCGTACGGGAGGGCCCGCGCAGAGTCCAGGGGCCGCGGGGCGACCATGCGGCGGAGGGCTTCGGGGAAGAGGATCGCCTCGCCGGCGGCCACCACGCGGACCGCCTCGGCGATCCGGGGCACCGGGAACCGCTTGAGGACGAACCCGCTCGCGCCGGCCCCGAGGGCGGCCGTGACGTAGCCGTCGTTCTCGAAGGTGGTGATCATCACGACCTTCGGCGGATCCGCCGGTTCCGGCCCGGGCAGGAGCTGCCGGGTGGACTCGATGCCGTTGCAGCGCGGCATCCGTACGTCCATCAGGACCACCGCGGGCCGCAGGCGCCGGGCCTGTTCGACGGCGTCGAGCCCGTCGGCGGCCCCGACGACGTCTTCCGCGACCACCGGTACCTCGACCCGCGGGACCTGCTGGACCTCGCGTCCTGCCGGCCGGCCGACTTCGGCCCCGGGGCGGAGTTCCGCTACAGCAGCACGAACCACGTGGTGGCCGGGCTGCTCGTGCAGAAGCTCACCGGCCGTCCGCTGGCCGAGGAGATGGACCGGCGCATCGTCCGTCGCATCGGGCTGCGCCACACGTACTTCCCCGCCCCCGGCGACCAGCGCATCCGGGAGCCTCATCCGGAGGGCTACCACCGGTACGGGACGGGCGGGGCGCGGCGGGCGGTCACGGAGCTCGACCCGTCCCCGGCCTGGGCGGCCGGTCAGATGATCTCGACGAACGGCGACCTGAACCGGTTCTTCACGGCCCTCCTGGGCGGCCGTCTCCTCGCCCCGGCCCAGCTCGTCCAGATGCGGACCACCGTCCCCATCGGCAGCACGGGCGCGGGTTACGGCCTGGGGCTGATCAGCCGGCCCTTGTCGTGCGGCGGGGTGTACTGGGGCCACGGTGGCGACATCCCGGGCTTCGAGTCCCGCGGTGGGGCCACCGACGACGGCCGCGCGGCCCACATCACCGTCACGGAGATCCCGCCCGCGCCCGCCGTGACGGATCACGTCGAGGACGCGGTGGACCGGGCACTCTGCACCTGATCACCCAGGTCATGGGACCAGGCGGGTTTGAGTACCCGTACTCAGGGGCGGCGCCGGCCCCGGCCGCAAGCTGGGCACATGACCCGAACCCCCGCGCTGAACAGCACCGTTGCCCGCCCCGCCCGCCGCCGGATCGCCGTCACGGCGACCGCTCTGGCCGCCCTCGCCCTCGTGGGCTGCGGCACCGCCCGGTCCGGCGACCTCGGTCCGCAGGGCACGTCCGCCCGCGGCGTCGGCGTCCGGCACGACGCCGACGCGGGCGGTTCCGGTCGTGAGGCGGCGTTCGGCGCGATGCTGGACCGGATGGCGCAGGGGTGCCCGCAGGGCGGCGGGCCGGTCGGACCGCCGACGCCGCCGCCGTACGTGGACCCCGAGACGGGCGAGGTGTGGACGGCGGCGCCGGAGGCCCCCCTCACGGGCCCGGAGGCGGAACTGGACGCCCGCGACTGGTGTGCGAGCGCGCGCCACGAGGAGCGCATCGCCCAGGCCCTGTGGGACCTGGAGGACCCGACCCCGGCTCAGGTCAGGAGGATTCTCAACGGCCTGGACTACCCGGACGACCGCATCCACGACCTCAAGCGGTCCGGCCCGGCCACCCGTTTCCTCCTCGACCTCCGCACCAACGGCGGCCGTCTCTGCCTGAAGGGCACCGCAGCCGGCGAGGACACCGTGGTCGACAAGTGCGTGGCCCCCGTGACGGGCCCGTTCACGGCCGCGGGCCGGTGAGGTCCGCGGCCGGCAGGACCGTCGGCCGGCAGCACCCCGGCCGCCGCGCCCCGTCAGCCGGCCTTCGGCAGGCGTCGGGGGCGGAGGACGAGTTCGCCGCCGCAGTTGGGACAGGTGTGCTGCATGGCTTCCGTGCAGGGCGCACAGAAGGTGCACTCGTACGAGCAGATGTACGCGGTCGAGTCCGCCAGGACGGCGCCGTCGCACTTCTCGCAGCGGTCACGCATCTCCAGGGCCACGGCCCCTCCTCGGGTTCGGGAACTACGGAACGCCCATCCTCCAGGCAGTGATCTTGGCCCGAAAGGGACGCCCGGGGCAGTTTTGAATACGATCCGGCCGCCCTCTGCGCTGCTCAGAGCCGCTTGAGGCGGTGGTGGAGAAGGCAGAACTCGTTGCCTTCGGGATCGGCCAGGACGTGCCAGTTCTCGTTGCCGGTCTGTCCGACGTCGGCCCGGGTGGCGCCGAGGGCGAGGAGGCGTTCGAGTTCGGCGTCCTGGTCGCGGTCGGTGGGGTTGACGTCGATGTGGAGGCGGAGCTTGCCGTGCCGGGCTGTGCTGCCGGGGCTGAGGACGATGGTGGGCTGGAGTCCTCCGAAGCCGGCGTCGGGCGGCCCGATCTCGATGCTCCCGTCCTCCTCGCGGCCGAGTTCGACGTAGCCGAGGACCTCGCTCCAGAAGACGGCGAGGCGTTCGGGGTCGGTGCAGTCCAGGACCAGTTCACTGATGCGGCATGCCATGGCCGTCACTGTAGGGAGGCGGGCCGGAGGGGGTCCGGAGCCGGGCCGGGGCGGGGCGGCAGGTCCCCCGTTCCGCTCCGGCGCGCCCCTGCGCACGCCCCTCACTTCAGATCAGCGAAAAACAAGCATGTTCACGTCAAGCTCGCGGTGGCACATTGGCCTGCAGCAACGGGGGCGGTGACGTCTGTGGTTCATGCGAAGGACACCTGGTCAACCACGGCCCATCACCGGGGCGCATCGTGGCGCCCTTACGTTCCGTGACGCCCTCGTCCCGCGAGCGAAAGGTTTCACATGCCCAGTCGCAGAACCGCCTCCATGGCCGCCGTAGGCGTCCTCGCCTCCGCCGCCCTGGCGGCCGGCGCCCTCACCGTCCTGGCGCCCTCCGCCGCCGCTGCCGGCGTCACCTTCACCCCGACCGCCGACACGTACGTCGACGCCACCTACACCACCACGAACTTCGGCTCCTCGCAGCAGCTCGGCGTGGACAACAGCCCGGTGAAGCAGACGATGATGAAGTTCGCCGTCTCCGGCCTGACCCAGCCGGTGACCAAGGCGACGCTCCGCGTGCACGTCGACGACGTGTCCGGCGCCGAGAGCAGCAACGGCGGCACGTTCCGCGCGATGTCCGACACCACGTGGTCCGAGACCTCCGTGACGTACAACAACCGGCCGGCCATCGACGGCGCCACCCTCGGCAGCCTCGGCTCGGTCGCCCGCAACAGCTGGTACGAGATCGACGTGACCTCGTACGTCACGGGCAACGGCAGCTTCGGCATCGGCGTCACCTCGTCGAGCACGAACGGCGCCGACTACGACTCGCGGGAGACCGGCACCACCGCTCCGCAGCTGGTCGTCGAGACCGGCAGCGGCCCGACGCCGACCCCGTCGCCCACGAACACCACCACCCCGCCGACCGGCGACCCGGTCCTCGTCGGCGCCGGCGACATAGCCGTGACCGGCACCGGCGACACGGCGACCGCGAAGCTGCTCGACGGCATCCCCGGCACGGTCTTCACCACCGGCGACAACGCCTACCCGGACGGCACCGCCTCCGACTTCAACACGTACTACGAGCCCACCTGGGGCCGCCACAAGGCCCGGACCCGTCCGGCGCCGGGCAACCACGACTACCACACCTCCGGCGCCTCCGGTTACTACAACTACTTCGGCGCCAACGCGGGCCCCGCCGGCCGTGGTTACTACTCGTACGACCTCGGCAACTGGCACGTGGTCTCCCTCAACTCCGAGACCGGCATGGCCGCCGGCTCCGCCCAGGAGCAGTGGCTGCGCGCCGACCTGGCCGCCAGCAACAAGCCCTGCACCGTCGCCTATTGGCACAAGCCGCGCTGGACGTCGAGTTCCAGCCACGCCGGCGACCCCGCCACCGGCCCGCTCGTGAAGGCGCTGTACGACTACAACGCCGAGGTCATCCTGACCGGCCACAACCACCAGTACGAGCGGTTCGCCCCGCAGAACCCGAGCGGCCAGCTCGACACCGCCCGCGGCCTGCGCCAGTTCGTCGCCGGCATGGGCGGCGCGAGCCTCTACGGCTTCGGCACCATCCAGCCCAACAGCGAGGCCCGCAACAACAACACCTTCGGCGTGCTCAAGCTGACGCTCCACGACAACAGCTACGACTGGGCGTTCGTCCCGGAGGCTGGCAAGACGTACAACGACAGCGGCACCGGCACCTGCCACTGACCCCTGCCCGTCCGCGGCCGCACGCCGCAGACCGCCCGCTCCGCCGCGCCCCACCCGGCGCGGCGGGGCGGGGTGGCAGGCGTGCGGTCCCCATCCCCAGCGGAGGTCGTCACCCCGTGTATCTCTCCACGATCGGCAGGACCGAGCTGCCGCCCGACGCCGGCGGGCCCGGCCGGCGCCGGTGGCACCTGGTCGGGGGCAATGTCCTCGCGCTCGGCACCGTCAGCCTGATCACCGACATCTCCGCGGAGATGGTCACCGCGGTCCTGCCCCTGTACCTCGTCCTCGGCCTCCAGCTCAGCCCGGCCGCGTACGGCGTCCTCGACGGGCTCAACACCGGAGCCACCGCCCTGCTCCGGATCGCCGGCGGCTACGCGGCCGACCGGGTCAGCCGCCGCAAGGCCGTCGCCGGCGCCGGATACGGCCTGTCCGCCCTCGCCAAACTCGGCCTGGTCGCGGTCGGCAACTCGGTGTCCGCCATCGGCCTGGTACTGGCCGCCGACCGGGCCGGCAAGGGCCTGCGCACCGCCCCCCGCGACGCCCTCATCACCCTGTCCGCACCCGAGCACGCCCTCGGCCGGGCCTTCGGCGTGCACCGGGCGATGGACAGCATCGGCGCCTTCGCCGGTCCCCTCGTCGCGCTCGCGGTCCTGACGGCAGCCGGCCAGTCGTTCGACGCCGTGTTCGTCACCAGCTTCTGCATCGCCGCCCTGGGCGTGCTGGTCCTCGTCCTCTTCGTGCGCGACCACCGCCAGGCCCGCCCGCCGGCCGGCACCGTCTCCCCGCGCGCCGTCGGCCGGCTGCTGCGGGACCGCCCCGTGCAGCGCCTGGTGGCCGCCGCCTGCCTGCTGGGGCTCGCCACCATCGGCGACGGCTTCGTCTACCTGCTGCTCCAGCGCCGCGAATCGCTGTCCGTGGGCTGGTTCCCGCTGCTCGCCGTCGGCACCAGCCTCTCCTACCTGATCCTCGCGGCCCCCCTCGGCGCCCTTGCCGACCGGGTCGGACGGCTCCCGGTGATGCTCGGCGGCTACGGCGTACTCGCCGTGGTCTACCTCCTGCTGCACGGCCCGCTCGGCGGCCCGGCCCTCCTCGTCCTGGTCGTCGGCCTCAACGGCGTCTTCTACGCCGCCACCGAAGGCGTGCTGATGGCCCTCGCCGCGCCCGTCCTGCCGGAACGCCTGCGGACCACCGGCATCGCCCTCATCCAGAGCGGGCAGGCCATCGCCTACCTCGGCTCGTCCGTGCTGTTCGGACTCGCCTGGCAGGCGTGGGGACCGGCCGCCGCGAGCCGGGGGGCCGCCGTGTGCGTGGTCGTCGGCGCCCTGGCCACCGCGTTCCTGCTGATGGCCAAGAACTCCCCTGAAAGGCAAGGTACTTCCTCGTGAACGGCCCCAGCCGGCGCGTCCGGATCCTCGTCACGGCGATCGCCGCCGTACTGCTCGCGGCCGTCGCCACCACCGCCGTGGTCGTCGGCCGCCAGAACGCCGAACCCGCGGGCGGCAGCGCGAGGGGCCGCGCCGGCACGGCCGCCGATCCGGTCGCCGGGGCCGCGGCGGACGTGCACTTCCCGCCCGGCACCCGGCTCGACGCCCTCAGCAACGGCCTGCTGTCGACGGTCTCCCTGACCGACCCGGCCGGCCCGCGCACCGTCACGACCCGGCGCTGCGACCGCGCGTACACCGCGGGCGGCACCACCTCCTGCCTCACCCCGGCCGGCGCCCTCAGCGCACCCGAACTCCTCGTCCTCGACAAGGAGTCCAAGGTCCGGCACAGCATCGACCTGACCGGCCTCCCCAACCGGACCCGGGTCTCCCCCGACGGCAGCAAGGTCGCGTGGACCCTGTTCGTGGGCGGCGATTCGTACGCCGGCGGCGGCTTCTCCACCCGCACCGGCATCCTGGACGTACGCTCCGGGCAGCGCATCGACTCCCTTGAGGAGTTCGCCTACTTCCGCGACGGGCGGCGCCACCGCGCCGTGGACATCAACGTCTGGGGCGTCACCTTCGCCGCCGACCCGAACCGCTTCTACGCAACGGTGTCCAGCAAGGGCGTCCGCTCGCTGGTGCAGGGCGACCTCGCGGCCAAGACCCTGCGCGCCCTCGCGGACAACGTGGAATGCCCGTCCCTCTCCCCCGACGGCACCCGCATCGCCTTCAAGGAGGCGATCGGAGCGGACCCCGCCAAGGGCTGGCGCCTCACCGTCCTCGACCTCGCCACGCTCCGGCGCACCCGCTCCGCCGAAGCCCGCTCCGTCGACGACCAGCCGGCCTGGCTCGACGACAGGAACCTCGCCTACGGCCTCCAGCGCCCCGACGGCACCAACGACGTCTGGACCACCCGGGCCGACGGCACCGGCAAACCGGCCGTCCTGGTCGCGGGCGCGAACTCCCCGGCGGTGCTCCCGGCCGGCTCGTGAAGCGGCACTGTCAGACCCCCGTCGTACGGTGACGGCATCATCAGACCGGATCTGCTGGCTGCGGTCCCTGGTGCTCGGCCCCGTCCGGATCCCCGTCCGGACGGGGCTTTCCCGTCTGCGGCAGCGGTCGCTACGCGCGGCCCCGTGACGCACGGCGCGCGCGCCTGCGGCGTACCGGGACCGCTGCGGCGGTGACCGCCAGGGCGAGCAGCAGCGGGGCGGCGAGGACCGGGCCCGTGGGGACGGCGCTCAGGATGACGGGCAGGCCGGCCAGCAGGACGGCGGGGGCCGTGGTCAGGCGCGCGAAGGCGGGACGGCCGGCCAGGGCCAGGAGCGCGACGGCCGGTACGGCGAACCGGAGCGGGACGAGGAGGGCCGGCAGGGGGACGAGGACCAGGGCGGTGGCCAGCACGGCCGTCCATGCCACGACGGCGACCAGGCCGGCGGTCGTGCGGAAGCGGGGCAACGGCCGCAGGTCGGGCGGGCAGAGCAGGGCGGACAGGGCGAGGAGCAGCGGGAGGGTGCCGAACAGGCCGATGTGCGCGAGGGCACCCGCGCCGCCCAGCCGGGTCGCGTCCGAGGCGGTGGCGGTGAGCAGGCCGAGGAGGGCGGTCCAGGTGCCCGCCGGCCAGCGGCCGGCCAGCGCGAGGGCCGCGCCCAGCAGAGTGGCGAGGTGCGCGGCCGCGACCAGGAGGAGGAGCGGGCCGAGGGCGGCGGGGCCTCCGGTGACCTGCGCGGTGCGGAGCAGCAGTCCGGACCAGCCCATCGCCTGCAGGCCGACCGCCACGAGGGCGAACGGGGCGAGGGCGGCCAGGCGTTGGCCGGTGCGTCCCGCCGAGGACAGCCCGAGGCGCATCCGCAGGGCGTGTCCGGCGACGTCGGCGGCTTCGCGCAGCCGCGCCGGGCGGCCGGCGTCCTGCGTGGCCTCGTGGTAGGCGAGGGCGATCTCGTCGCCGAACTCCCGGCGGTAGGCGGCCGGGTAGAGCCTGAGCAGGGCGGTCATGCGGTCACCGGCCCGCCGGTCGTGCCGGTCGCACCCGCTGCACCCGTCGCGCCGAGCTTCAGGCGCCGGGTGGCCTCCTGGGCGGTGTGGGCGATGCGGGCCGCCTCCGCGGCCAGGACCTCGCGGCCCTGCGGGGCGAGGGTGTAGCTGCGCCGGCGGCGGCCGTCGACCACCTGCTCGTCGTGGACGGCGATGAGTTCCTGATCGAGGAGCCGCTCCAGGGCCCCGTACAGCGTGCCGGTCCGCATCTTCAGGCGGCCTTGCGAGATCTGCTCGACCTCCTGGGCGATCGCGTACCCGTGCCGTGGCGCATCGGCGAGCGCCGTGAGGATGAGCAGCGTCGGCTCACGCAGAGCTTGATCGTTCATGCGGCCACCATAGGTCGGCGACCGGCATATGTCGAGTACCGACCTATGGGGGAGGCCGCGCCCGGAACGGCCCGTGGGCGGCTCCCCCGCCGTCCCGCACCTGTACGTGGCGGACGTCGACGCGGTGTTCGCCGCGGCCCTCGCCCGCGGGGCGAAGGAACTCCGGCCGGTGGGGCGGCGCGCGTGCGGTGTGCATGAGCGCCGCCGCCCTCCGGCCGTGGGTTACGGCGCCGCCGGCGGCCCGGCGGGCGCGGCGCCCGCCGTGAACACCGCCCGGTGCTCGTGCAGGAAGTCCGGCAGGGTGCGGGCCGGCCGGCCCAGCACCTCCTCGACGGTCCGGTTGGCGGACTCCGGCCGCGAGACGGCCAGTTGCTGGATCTCGACGACGTGGCGGGCCAGCCAGTCGGGCATCCCGGCCGCGTTCAGCAGGTGGTCGTGGAACGCGTCCGGGGTCAGGTCGACGTAGCGTACGGTCCGGCCGGTCGACTCCGAGAGCAGCGCGGCCACTTGGTGCTGGGTGTACGCCCGGGGGCCGGTCAGCGTATGGGTGGCACCGGCGAGGCCGGGACGGAGCAGGATCTCGGCGGCCACCTCGGCGATGTCCCGTACGTCGACGTACGTGCAGGCCGCCTCGCCCAGAGAGCCGATCAGCACGCCCTCGGCGATGCCAGGCGCACCGAGCAGCAGCTTCTGCATGAACGCGTACGGCCGCAGGACGGTGCCGGTCATCGGGGAGGCGGCGAGCCGGTCCTCGATCCGCCGGTGCCCGCGGGAGACGGCCACCGGGGAGTCGGGTTCGGCCGCGGGGGCGGAGAGCTTCACGACGTGCCGGACGCCGCTCGGCTCGGCCGCATCCAGCACATTGCACTCCAGTTCGACCTGACGCGGCCCGTTGGCCATGGCGAGGAAGAGCTGAGTGCAGCCGGCGAACGCGGAACGAAGGGACTGCGGGTCAGCGGCGTCCGCACCGACGACCTGCACCAGCGTCCGGGCGGAGCCACCCAGCGCGGTGCGCAGGGCCTCGGGGGTCCGGGTGACGGCGCGGACGGGGACGCCGCGGGCGACGAGGTGCCGGAGGAGTGCGCCGCCGGTGGCGCCGGTGGCGCCCATGAGGGTGATCACGAGGATGCCGCCTCTCGTGCGGTGGTGTGCTCGGGCTGCCGGGCGGTGCCGTGCCGGCGCCAGCCGGTGACGGCGGCCGCGATGGCGGCGGAGAGCGGGAGGTCCGTACGGAGCCGGTCCGGCCAGTCGGGGTCGGGCAGGCCGACGTACTCCGGCAGCCATCCGGCGGCCAGCCAGCCGGCGGGGGCCGCGAGCGCGGCGGCCAGCAGGGCGAGTCCGGCGGCGAACAGCGGCCGGGGCAGGTTCGGCGGCATCCGGCGGGACCTGCTCTTCAGCCATCCGCCGACGATGGCCGTGACCAGGGCCGATGTGCCGGCGATGGAGGTGACGGCCGCCGCAGTGAGGCCGGGGCGGCCACCGAGGACGCCGCCGAGCCCGGCAGTGAGCGCGGGGGCGAGGTAGGCGATCAGCACATCCCTCCAGAGGGTGACCGGGCGGGCGGCGGGTGGGCGGCTGCGTGTCCTGCTCATGCTCATGCGGCTCCTTCTCATCATGTAATTAGGAAGCTAACTATCAGGGCAAAGGAAAGGCGACGCCCCGACGGGGCAGTCGCCGTCCGGTACCGACACCCCGCCTACGGATCGGTCAGGGCGCCGATCCCCCGCGTGATGCGCTCCAGCAGGTCGAGGAACTGCCCGCGTTCCTCGACGGTCAGCCCGCCGACCAGCGCCTGGAGGCGTGCGAAGTGGTCGCCGGCCATGTCGCGCAGCCGCTGGGCGCCGCGGGCGGTGAGGACCACCACGCTGCCGCGCCCGTCCTCGGCGGACGCCCGGCGCGCGACCAGCCCCTCCCGCTCCAGGCCGTCGACCAGCCCGGTCACGGTGGCCCGCGAGACGCCGAGGCTCTGCGCGAGCCGCGACGGTGACTTCTCGCCGTCGGCATCCTCCAAGTCCACCAGGACCCGGTAGCGCCCGGCGGACAGCCCGGACCGCGAGAAGTGCACCTCGGACGCCCGGTCCAGCCGCGCCCCCGCATCCATCAGCCGTACGGCGACGAGCACCGACTGCGGATCGGCGTCGAGCCCGTACCGCTCGACCTGCCGCCGCGCCTGCTCCAGCGTGGGCGCGGCCTCCGGACCCTGCGGTTCACTCCTCATACGAAGTAATATGGCAGCTAACCAAATGCCGGTCAAGGCGTGATGCACGTCAGGCTGTGGGGCACGTCAGGCACGGGCGCACCTGAAGGGCACCGTCACATCTCCTCCGTGTCCTCCGGCACCCGCTTGGCGCCGTCGTCCCCCTTGGCCCGGACGTCCTTGGGCGTGGGCGACGTGATGTTCCGCTCCTCCGCGGACCGCTCACGCGCCTCCCGCCCCGGCCCGGCCCCCTCACCCTCGTGCTTCTCGATGTTCCCCCACGCTTTCCTGCCCACGGCACAACCCCTCTCGCGGATGCGCACCCATGGCCGTACCCATGGCGTGCCTACCCCCCGCGCCTGCCCGCCTGCATCGCACTCACACCCGGCCGCTTCACCTGCGGCGGCCCGACCACGACAGCCCACCGGTGCCCTCAGGCACGGGGCAGGCGGTGCAGCTGCACGGCGGCGAGTCGGCCGGCCGCCACCTCTGCGGTCAGGTACGTGCAGGCCGACTGCCGGCGGCGGTCGGTGGGCGAGCCCGGGTTGAGCAGCCGCAACCGGTCGCCCGGGCACGCAGGCCCGAGTGGCGGGTCGGCCGTGCATCGTCCGGGGGACCCGTTCCGCGCGTACCCGGACGTGTGCTCAGCCGATTTCCCTACGTTGAGCGCCATGTCCCGATCCAGAACCGGCGCCCTCACCGTCGCGGCCGCCACGCTCGCCACCGTGTTCGCCCTGCCGGCGCCCGCCGCCCACGCGCAGCAGTTCGTCCCGTGCAGCGCGAACTCCCTCAGGTCCGCCATCAACCTCGCCAACGCCATCCCCGGCCCGGCGGCCCTCTTCCTCAGCTCCGGCTGTACCTACACCCTCACGGCACCCGACAACCCCGGCAACGGTCTGCCGGTGGTGACCAGCGACATCAGCATCCTCGGCTCGGGCGCCACCATCCGGCGCCAGTCGGCGACCGACTTCCGGATCCTCAAGGTCACGGGGACCGGCGGCCGCCTCACGCTCAACAATCTCACGATCCGCGACGGCCGGGACGCGAGCGGCGGGGAGGGCGGCGGCGGGATCGCCGCCTTCGGCGGAAGCACCCTCACCCTCAACTCGGTGGAGGTGACCCGCAACTTTGCGGGCGCGACCGGGCCCGGCGGCGGCATCGTCAGCTACGGCACGCTCAACCTCCGCAACAGCACCGTGAGTTACAACATCACCACGAACAATGGCGGCGGCGTCTACACCGAGGGCACCACGAGCATCTCCAACACCACCATCACCGGCAACACCGCCAAGGACTTCGGCGGCGGCCTGGACGCACGGGGCAGCATCACCCTCACGGGCAGCCGGGTGACCGACAATGCGGCCCGGTTCGGCGGTGGCGGCATCAGCGCCTTCCAACTGACCGGAACGGTCACGGACACCCTCATCCGCGGCAACTCGGCAGCCGAGAACGACGGCGGTGGTCTGGAACACCACGCCTCCACGCTCACCCTGGAACGCACCACCGTGTTCGCCAACCGGGTGCTCAGCTCCGGGGCGCGCGGCGGTGGCGTGGCCAACGGCTCCGGCTCCACCCTGACCATCCGGAACGGCTCCGTGACCCACAACTTCTCCAACACGGCAGCGGGCGGCATCTTCAACGACGGCGGCACCGTCACCCTCACCGCCACCCCCGTGACGGACAACTTCCCGACGAACTGCTCCCCGAGCGTGATCATCGGCTGCACCAACTGAGCCCTACCCCAAGGCCGCCCGTACGGTCTCCCAGTCGGCCGGCATGGGCGGGTGGCGGGTGTCGCGGGACGCGGTCGCGATGTCCTTGAAGCCGCTGGACGTGACGATGCACACCACCGGACCGTCGTCCGCCCCGGCCTGTCCCGAGCTGCGCTGGGCGGCGAGTCCCGCGACGGACGACAGTTCACACCACAGTCCTTGGCCGGCCAACTCTACCTGGGCCGCGGCCATCTGATCATCAGTCAACACATGTGCCGCGCCACCGCTCTCCCGTACCGCGATCACCCCGCGGTAGCCGCTCACCGCGCAGTCGATGGCGTACGCGTCGCTCTCCCCGACCGGGACCTTCGCGGTGGGGCGGCCGGTGCGCAGGGCGGTGGCCAGGGGCGCGCCGGCGGCGGGTTCGCAGGAGTGGATGCGCGGCACCCGGCCGACGAGGCCCAGGAGTTCCAGCTCGTGGAACCCCTTCCACACGCCGAAGAGCAACTCTCCGTAGCCGGTGGGCACATAGACGTCCGAGGGCACCTCGCCGAGCTCCAGGAACACCTCGTACGCGATCGTCTTGTAGCCCTCGGGGCCGAAGGGGTGGCCGGTGTGGGAGTCCGGCGTGAAGTTGCCGACGGGCTGGTAGCCGAGCTCGTCGGAGATCCGCCGGACCAGTGGCCACACCGCCTCGCGGGGCGCCACGGTGAGGACGGTCGCCCCGTACGCCCGCAGGAACGAGGCGACCGCGGGCGGCGCGTCCGGGGAAGAGAAGACCGCACAGCGCAGCCCGGCCCGGGCGGCGTAGGCGGCGGCCGACGCGCCGTGGTTCCCGGACGACGACACGACGATGCCCGGTGCGCCGGACAGCAGGGCCGCGCTGACGGTCACCCTGTTGAGCCGGTCCTTGTGGCTCCAGGTGGGGTTGCGCGACTCGTCCTTGATCCAGGTCCCGTCGTCCAGCCGCACCAGCGGGGTGTTCCCCTCGCCGAGGCCGGGCGCGGCCAGCGGCGGCAGCAGGGGGGCCCACCGTTCGAGCCCGTGCTCGGCGGGCCGCCCGAACAACTCGCCCGCCGCGACGTCCTCGTAGGCATAGGCGATGTCGAGCGGTGCCGGCGTCCCGTCGGCCAGCACGGTCTTGGGGCAGCCGCCCAGCCGTACCGGCAGCAGCGGGTGGACCACGGCGGGATCGGCCGACGACCGCTGCCCCACCGCCCGCGAGCCACCGTCGTCGCCGCCCTTGGATGCGCTCCCGGCTGCATGCTTCATGTGTCCATGCTCACACGGCAGTTGGCGGCGCGCAGGCCGTTCCGGCGGGTGGGGGCTACCCCGGATCGACCACCAGATCCGCCCGGTGCCGGGTGCCGGCGATGAGGCCGGCGTTGGCGGCGTCCGAGCGGGAGACCCAGGCCCGGGCCTGGGCCTGGGGTTTGCCGTGGTGGACGTGCCGGGCGACGAGCCGTTCGGTGCGCAGCGCGTCGTCCGGCTCCAGGTACCAGGTCTCGTCGAGGAGGGGGCGTACGTGCCGCCACTCGCCCTGGTCGTACAGGAGGTAGTTGCCCTCGGTGATGACGAGGGGTACGGGCGGCTCCACGGGGATGCTGCCGGCGATCGGCTCTTCCAGGGAGCGGTCGAAGGCGGGGGCGTAGACGGCGGCGGGGCCCGCTTCGCGCAGGCGGCGCAGGAGGGCGGCGTACCCGGCCGCGTCGAAGGTGTCGGGGGCGCCCTTGCGGTCGGCACAGCCCAGGCGTACGAGTTCGGCCTGGGCCAGGTGGAAGCCGTCCATGGGGACCACGACGGCCGTGCCGGGGCCGAGGGCCTCGGCCAGGCGGGCGGCCAGGGTGGACTTGCCGGCGCCGGGCGGGCCGGTGATCCCGAGGATGCGGCGACCGCCCCGGTCGGCCAGGGCGCGGGCCCGCACGAGCAGCTCCGTCATGTCCACGGGCTCATCCTGCCGCAGAACCGGCCGACGGACGGTTTCGCAGCCCAGCCGGATCGGGTGCACGGCTCTGGAGGACATCGGCTCTGCTCCGCCACGTGGCTCGGCGGCGCGGTGCCCGAAGTGCGCAGGTCCCGTCGTACGTCCCGTTCTTCAGCGGATGAGTGAGCGGACCGTCGGCGCCAGCCTGAGGAGCCGGGGAGCTGCGGTCTGCACCGACTCGATGGCGGGAAGAACCTCGTCGCGTAGGAAGGGATCGCTCAGTGCGCGGGCGAGGTGGCGGTGATGAGCGCTCTCGTCCGGGTACGAGGTGAACACCGCGACGACGTTCTCCCCGGTGCGCACCGGGAGCCGGGGGAACGTGTTGGACGCGGGCTCGGTGACGAGTACCGCGAGGGGCGCGGGCCCCGTCTCCCGCAGCACGGGGACGAGACCGTCGTGGATCAGTGCGGCGCCGTCCTGGTCGCCCGGTGGGAAGTGCCACAAGGCGGCGGCAACGAAGCGATCCGGTGCCGCGGCGCCTTCCTCCGGCCGTTGGGACGGGGAGACCGCGAAGCCGTTCCGGGCCGGCAGCGGTCGCAGCAGCAGGACATCGTCGGAATCGGCCATGGTGGCGTTGGCCCGGGGGCCGTGCGCACTCCACACAGGTCCGCCGTAGAAGGCCGACAGTGCCTCCCGTCGCGACTCCATGTCCGTGAAGCCGCGCAGCCAGACGAAACGGTCCGGATCGTCGAGGTCCCGGAACTGGCCAAGGATGATCATCCCGGTCGCCTCCTGGGTTTCGATGAACTCCCGGTCGAACAGCTCGATGAGCTCGTCCCGGTGGCCGGGGCGCAGGGTGTACTGGCGCAGCTCGATCACGGCGGGGCGGCCGGCGGGTTCGGTTGCGGACACAGCGGACTCCTCGTTCGTGTTCTCGGTGCCGGGTGGGCCGGCCTGCCCCGACGGTAGGGCCGATGTGTGCCAGGACCTGGCAGTGTTTCGGAGCAGAATCCTCGTATGTCTGCCGACCGGTTGCTGTCGATGATGCTGTTGCTCCAGACCCGTGGCCGCATGTCGGCCCGGCGGCTCGCCGACGAGCTGGGGGTCTCCGTGCGGACCGCCTACCGCGATCTCGACCGCCTGCAGGCGTCAGGGGTGCCGCTCTACGCCGAGCAGGGCCGCACTGGTGGCTATCAGCTGCTCGACGGCTACCGCACGCACCTCACCGGGCTGAGCGAGGGTGAGGCCAGGGCGCTGTTCCTCGCCGGGTTGCCCGCGCCCGCCGCGGATCTGGGTCTGGCCTCGGAAGTGGCGGCAGCGAGGCTGAAGTTGCTGGCCGCCCTACCGGCCGCCCTCCGCGAGGAGGCGACGCGCACCGACGCGGTGTTCCATCTGGACGCCCCCGGCTGGTACCAGGAGACCGATGCGGTTCCGTTCCTGCCCTTGCTCGTGGACGCGGTGCTCACCCGGCGTGCGGTGGACGTGCGCTACCGCCGCTGGCGCGAACCGCAGGAGGTGGACCGGCGGCTGCACCCGTACGGCCTGGTGCTCAAGTCGGGCACCTGGTACCTCGTCGCTGCGGTCGACGGCAGGGCCGGTACCTTCCGGATCGCGCAGGTCCTCGACGCGGTGGTGACGGGCGAGCACTTCGAACGGCCCGAGGACTTCGTCCTGCGTGAGTACTGGGCGACCTACCTGGACGACTTCCAGGGCCGTCGTTACACGGGCACTGCCACCATCCGGCTCTCTCCGAGGGGGCGCAGGAGGCTGGCCGACAACGTCCCCCCTGAGGTGCTGCGGGCATGCGAAGCCACCGCGGCCCCGGTAGGCGACAACGGCTGGATCGAGGCCGTCATCCCGACCGAGAGCACCGGGCATGCCTGCGGAGAACTGCTGCGGCTCGGCGCCGATGTCGAGGTCGTCGCACCGGACGAACTGCGGCGGGCCATGACCGACGCCGTGACCGCACTCGCCCGGATCTATGCGCACGGCCGACCGGCCGCCGGGCCGCCACAAGCGAGTTCGTGACAGAAGCCACGGAGGTACCCGCGCCGTAGGCCTGGGAAGCGCAACCCATCCGGTTGCGCGGCCGGGGCGGAAAACGGGTGGCCCGGGTCCGGCGTCGGTGGCACGATCCGCCGTGTCGTACGGGCCCCCGCGCCCGCGGGCGGGCACGGTGGTGCGGCGGGGCCCGGTACACCGGCTCCGGCGCGGGCCCGCCGGCCCGCCGCCCCATCCCCGCCGAGAGGAAGCCTTCGTGAGCGCCGCAGCATCCAGCACGTCCCAGCCCGCACCCGTGACCGTCACCACCACGGCCGGTGCCGTACGCGGAAGCCGGGCGGGACGGCCCGGCATCGCCGCGTTCCTCGGCATCCCGTACGCGGAACCGCCGGTCGGCCCGCTCCGGTTCGCCGCGCCGCAGCCCGCCCGGCCCTGGGACGGCGTCCGGGATGCGGGCGCGTACGGCCCGCCGCCCCCGCAGGCCGGCGCCCTCGGCATGGACGTGCTGGCCGGCGGCGACGCGGACGAGAGCTGGCTGACCGTCAACGTGTGGACACCCGAGCCGGATCCCGGCGCGCGCCTGCCGGTCCTGGTGTGGATCCCGGGCGGAGCGTACGTGATCGGCACGGCCGCGCTGCCGGAGTACGACGGCGCGCTGCTGGCCTCCGGCGGGGCGGTGGTCGTGACGCTCAACTACCGTTTGGGCATCGAGGGGTTCGCCCTGCTCGACGGGGCGCCGGCCAACCGCGGTCTGCTGGACCAGGTCGCCGCACTGGAGTGGGTGCGCGACAACATCGCCGCGTTCGGCGGGGATCCGGACCGGGTGACGGTCTTCGGACAGTCGGCGGGCGGCGGTTCGGTCGCCGCACTGCTGGCCGTGCCGCGGGCGGCGGGGCTGTTCCGGCGGGCGGTGGCACAGAGCGTGCAGGGCACGTTCTTCTCCCCCGAGCTGGCGGCCGACGTCGCCGCCGCCTGCGCCGCCGAGCTGGGGCTGCGGCCCACGGCGGCGGATTTCGCGACGGTGCACCCGGCACGGCTGCCCGCCGCCGGTGACGCCGTCTCGGCGAAGATCGCCGGATGGCGGGACCAGTGGGGGCCGATCACGTCCCGGCCGATCCCGTTCGCCCCGGTCGTGGACGGCGAGGTGCTGCCGGTCACGCCCTGGCAGGCCCTCGCGGCCGGCGCGGGCCGGGACGTCGGCCTGCTCGTCACCCTCGCCCGGGACGAGCACCGGCTGTTCAGCCTGATCGACGGCGTCCTGGGTCAGGTGTCCGAGGAGCAGGCGGACACCGCGCTGCATCTCCTGGCCCCGGGTCCGGACGGTGCCCGCCGCTACCGCGAGGCCCAACCGGGCGCCGGACCGGAGGAGTTGTACGAGCTCGTCAACTCCGACTGGCTGTTCCGCATGCCGAGCCTCTTCCTCGCCGAGGCCCAGCGCGCGGGCGGCGGCCGGGTCCACGTCGCCGAACTGACCTGGTCCGCACCGGGGCTGGGCGGGATCCTCGGCGCCTGCCACGGGCTCGACGTGCCGCTCGTCTTCGGCAACCTCGCCGCCGGCCAGCCCGCGGCCCTGATCGGTGACCTGCCGAACCCGGAAGCGGAGGCGCTGTCCGCGGCCATGCGCACGGCCTGGACGTCGTTCGCCGCGCACGGCGACCCCGGCTGGCCCGCGTACGAGGCCGGACAGCGCCTCGTACGCCTCCTCGACGTGCCGCCGGCCGTCGCCGCCGACCCCGAGGGGCCCTCGCGCCGGCTGTGGCAGGACCACGCGTTCGCGCCGCTGCCGCTGATCACGGGGTGAGGGCGGGGCCCGGCGGGAGCGGGAGCCGCGGTAGAAAGGGGTGCGGGGCATGAACGGGCGCAGGCGCCGGGCAACCTTCGCCGTCCGGCACGCGTCCAATTGATCATGATGGATGCAATGGACGTCGACGACCTCCCGGACGCCGAGGACGAGGGCGAGCTCCGGCCGGGGCCGCTGTGGCGGCACGCCCTGTGGGTGGTGGGCGTCACGGTCGCCGCGCTCGCCTTCAGCTGGTTCCTCTCCGAATTCCGCCTGGGCCCGCCGGACTTCGGTATCCCGCCCGCCGCGCCGGGCTCCCCGTGGCCCCTGCTCGCCCTCGGCGGCGTGACCGGACTGGCCGCGCTCGGTCTGCTCCGCGCCACCGCCGCCCGCACCGTCGTCTACGCCCCGGCCCGCGTCGGCTTCGTCCTGGTCGTGGCCGGCGTCCGCCTCGCGCTGGCCTTCCGCCCGGAGGCGCCGGTCCTCGCGGCGGGCGCGGCCGCGGTGATCGTGGGCGCAGCCGTGTGGTCGGGGTACGCGGTGTGGACGGCGCGCCGGGCCGGGGCGTAGCGACCAGGGCCCCTGCCGGCTTACGCGGCCGACGCGGGCCGCGTGGCGACCAGGACACCGATCTTGTCGATGCGGTGCTCGGGGTTGCTGCGGTCGTCGCGCCAGAAGTTGCCCGCGGCGTTGTCCTCGGGTGTGGCGCAAGTGGAGATCGTGATCATCGCCCGGGTGGGCCTGGCACCCGGGTCGCCGGGCACGGCGGCGCGCTGCTCGGCGAGCGAGCGTTCCGACCGGAACGAGGTCTTCCTGGTGGCGGTGATCCGGTACTCGTACACCGTTCCGCCGGCCGTCACGTACACGGGGTCGCCGACGTCGAGCGAGGGCAGGTCGCGCAGTGGGCCGCCGGCGGACAGCCGGTGCGCCGTGACCAGGTAGTTCCCGATCTGGCCGGGCCCGGCGCCACCGCGTGCGCCGTACGGGCTGGCCGCGAGGCCCCGGTCCTGGATGCGGGTCCCGGGCCAGTCGTCGGTCGTGCCCTCGTACGGGACCACGCGGAGGCTCTTGAGCCCGATCTCCGGTATGGAGAGCACACCGGTCCGGGTGGGCCGCCCGCTCGTGCCCGGCGCGGGCGTCGGGGTCGGGGTCGGGGTCGGGGTCGGCTTCGCGGCGGGGACGGTCGCGGGCGTCCGAGGCGGGGCCGCGGCGGGAGCGGTCCCGGGCTGCATCGACGGGGACGCGACGGCGGCGGGCCGGGCATCGGCGCGCGCCGCGTCGACCCCGGTGGAGCAGCCGACGAGAGCGGCCGCCACGGCGGTGGCAGCGACGGTGGCGAGAGCGGCGGGAACAGTTCGGTGGCGCAGCATGGCATTCCGGATCTGGAGCCGGGCGGTCACACCCCGCAACGGGATTGACCTCTATCGGGCAAAACGACGGTAGCCGACCAAACATTTCCCGAACATGCCTCGCGCACGTGAGGTCGACCATTCCGCCCGCCCCCGCCGCGGCCTGGCAGGCCGGGCACCGGGACCGCACGAGCTGGTCGTCGGTCCCCACGAGTCACCCCGTCTCTCACCCGCATCGGCACGGGCCGGGCACCGGTCACCAGGCCGGGCACCGGTCACCCACTGCGCTTCGCCGCTGCGGCACGCTCCCCGTGCCGCCTGCCCAACCGCTTGAGCTTCCGGCGGACCCGCTCGCCGGCACCGTCGGGATCCGGCTCGCCGACGGCAGCCGCCGCGCGGCTCCAGCTCAGCTCCGGGTCACCGGCCCAGGCGCGGGCGACGCGGGCCTCCGCCGGGGTGAGGCCGCGGAGCACCGGCAGGATCCGGCCGTCGCCCGGTTGCGCGGCCTGCAGGGAATCCTCCGGCAGCCGGGGGTCGACCGCGAGATCGGCCAGCGTGAGGGTGGCCGTGAGCGGGCTCTCCAGGAGGCCGACGCGCCGCCCCAGGACCCGGTGGTCCCACACCGGCTTCCACCGCTGCCGCTCCGCGGTCACGTACGCGTGCAGGATCCGCAGCAGCTCGGCATCGGCCAGGAGGCGCCCGAGCTGGTGCACCCAGTCGCCGAGCAGCGCATCGACCACCCACTCCCGGCACTGCTCCGGCCTCCGGACCCCCAGCACGTTCCGGGCGAAGGCGTCGACGGCCGCGGCATCGCCCTCGATGGCGGCGTTCCGCGCGGCCAGGGCGCGGCCCGGCACGAGACGCGGGGCGCACGGCAGCCACTCGGAGAACAGCTCGACGTGCCACGAGCACGGGCTCCACGGCCAGTCCGGCTCGTACGCACGCGCCGAGATCCACATCCGCCCGGCGCACCAGCGGATCACCGGATGCGGGAACTCGAACTCCTCCGCACCGGTCACCAGCCGGTCCGAGCGCCCGAGGAGGAAGTCCCGCAGGAGCCCCCAGAAGCTGCTCTCCGGCTCCTGAAGGGTGGACTCGTCACCACAGCTCGCGGCCCGGTCGGGCACCAGCCACCGACCGGCCACCCGGCCGAGCGCGTCGCGCAGGAACAGGGGGGCAGCGCAGGGGGCAATCGCAGGGGTCATGCAGGTCTCCTCACCGTTCGTGGGGGAATCTCCCCCACCTCTCGGCGTGCCGGAGTCCCGAACCGGCAAAGAATCTTGGAAGGACCGTCCAGCCCCGTTGTCGGCACCCGTTGTCAGCACCAACTGGCAAGATCACGAACATGAATTCCCCGACCACGCCGCCACGGCCGTTCGACGTCACGGCGGTCTTCCCGGACCTGGCTCCACTGGCCCGCACCGCGACCCGCCTGCACCCCCGCCCCGGGTCTCCGTCACCCCACGACAGCTCCATAGGCGGGCCGCTGCTGTGGCCCGCCGACGAGCCGTGGCCGCACTGCGACGGACCCCACGTGGTGGACGGGATCAATCCGGCACTGTCCCCGGCGGACGTGCGACTGGAACGGCGGATACGTGCGGCCTCGCGCGACAGGAGCCTGACTCCCGAGGAACTGGCGACCCTTGAGCGGATCCGTCCCCCGCGCACGTACCCGGTGAAACTTGCGGTCGCCGCGTACGAGGGCCCCATCGCGATGCTTCCGGTCGCGCAGCTGTACGCACGGGAGGTACCCGACCTGCCCGTGCCCGAAGGGGCAGACGTGCTCCAGGTCCTGTGGTGCCCCTTCGACCACCCGATCATGCCCAAGACGGCCCTGTTCTGGCGGTCGTCCGCCACGGTCACCGACGTCCTCGTCACTCCCCCCGAGCCGCCCGCCATGCAGTTCGACGACTACCTCCCCGAGCCGTGCCTGCTCACGCCGGAGCAGGTCACCGAGTACCCCGACCACCTGGAGCTGAGCAAGGAACTCCAGGCGCGGCTCGCGGACTGGGGTGCGTGGCAGGAGGCCGGCGTGGACGTGAGCTGCGTCTACGCGCCCTACCCGCAGGAGACCTACGACAACGAACTGGCCGGCGCCCCCGGCTGGAAGGTCGGCGGCTGGCCCCTCTGGGGCGCCACGGACCCGTCCCCCCGGCTCTGCCCCACCTGCAACAGCGACATGGACGCCCTCCTGACCATCGCCACCTTCGAAGCCGGCCCCGACAGCACCTGGCACCCCCACGACCAAGCCACCCACTCCCACCCCAGGCAGCCCACCGCAGTCCAGATCGGCAGCGGCTACGACCAACAGCTCTACATCTGCCCGGCCTCACCCCACCACCCCCACCTGGAACTGATGCATTAGCGGGTCACCTCGCGGCCATCGCACATTTCGGCTCATCTAGGCCGGGAATCGTCCTACTTGGGGCCTAAGGTCGTTCCATCGTGAAGGACCGGACGAAGGGATGAGAGCGATGAGTGGTGCTGCACCCGAGGGGTACACCAGCGTTGCGCCGTGGGTGGTCACCGATGACACCGGTGCGCTGCTCGACTTCATCAGTGCCGCGTTCGGCGGGGAGGAGCTCGCGCGGGTGCCGGTCGAGGACGGCAGCATCGGGCACGGGGAGATCCGGGTCGGCGACACGGTGGTGCTGGCCTTCGACCGGCGGCCGGACTGGCCGGTGATGCCCTCGCTGCTGCGGGTCTACGTTCCTGACGCGGACGCCGCCGTGGCGGCTGCGGTCAGGCACGGGGCGCAGGTGATCACCGAGGTCGTCGACAGCGCCTGGGGGGATCGCGGCGGCCGGGTGCGGGATCCGTTCGGCAACATCTGGTGGGTGACGAGCCGGGTCGAGGACGTCGCACCGGACCGGGCCTGGGAGCGCATGTCCGAGCCGAAGTACGCCGATGCGATGCGCGTGGCCCAGGAGACGCTGGACGCCGCACTGAGCGGCCGGAAGTCGGGGGTGGCGAGCGCCCCGCAGCGCCCGACCGCCTGAGGCCGGCGCACGCGCCTCCGGATCCCCCCGGGCTTTCGACCCTGTCGGACCCGTCCGTCATGATGAAGGGTCATCAGAATACGGACACGGGGGGCGTGTTGGAGAGCGCGGCGGAGACGGAACCGGACGAGCTGCCGGTGCTGCGGCGGCCGGCGGCCGAAGCCGGGGACGGGACGGGGGCAGAGACAGGGGCAGGAGCCCGGTACCTGGGCGGCATCCACCACGCCCGCGACCGGGAGCAGAGCGAGGGCGCGTGCGAGGAGCACTTCGCCGGGCTCTGGCGGACGGGCGAGGGCGTCGTCGCCGTGGTCTACCCGCTGGAGCCCATGTTCGCGGAGGCGGCGGAGCTGCTCGACGTGCACACGGCGGCCGGCACCATCGTCGTCGTCAAGCACGCGTACGCCCTCGACGGGCCCGAGCTCGGCGCCGTGGACCGGGCGCGCCCCGACCTGGCGTACTCGCCGTCATGGGCCGAACTGTCCGCGCACCTCGGTGCCCCCGCCCCCTGGTGGCCGTCCGCGCTCCGGCGCCCGGCCCACCTCACCGCCTGGCGGCCCGGTGACGAGCCCCGGCCGGTCGAGGTGGTCACCCACCCGTCCTGGGAAGCGCTGTACGCGTTCGCGGAACGGGAACCCGCCGGCTCCGCCGTCCGGCGCGCCTGCTTCACCATCGGGCACCGCATCCGGGCCGGCACGTCCGAGTCGGCGTCGAAGCGCATGGAGAACCTCCGCGACTGGGCCGAGAAACCGGGCGAACCGTTCCCCATGGTCTTCCCGGCCGTCCCGGACACCGACGACCCCGGTCTCGCCGAGGTGGCGGCGGACGACGTCGTCGCAGCCGGCCTCGCGGCGCTCTGCGCGCGTACCGACGACGCGGCGGTGGAGTGCCTGGAGGATGTCAGCCTCTGGAGCGGGGAGGACCTGCCGTACGGGGGCACCTTCAACCTGATGCGCACGGACGTCACGCGAGCCGCCGCCGAGTGGATCAACCGCCTCCGGCAGGTGCACGCGACCGCCCTGCACCGGGTGGAAGGGGCGGACTACGACACCGTGGGCACCTTCGTCGACCCGGTGACCGGAAGCCCGGTGGTCGCGGTGAAGGGCAAGTTCCTCCACCGCGACACCCACGAGATCACCTACATCGGGCGTGCTCCCAAGCGCCTGCCCGCCGGGTCGGTCCTCAAGGAGGTCGTCCTCGACGACCCGGTCTGGATCCGCACCACCGACGGCACCGTCTATCCGGCCCCCGCGATGGACGCGCCGGGGCTGGCCTGGGGCTACCGCGGATCCGGCCCGCTCACCCTCGCCGAGTGCATCGGCCGGCTGCTCGACGACGGGGCCGCCCACGCCGTCACGTACGACGACGACGGCAGGAGCGAGGAATCCGGGCTGAGCGCGCTCTTCGTGAAGGACCTCCCACGGGGCACCCGCATCAGCCGCCGGGAACTCGAACGCGCACGCAACTCGGCCTGACCGCGCACGAGCCCCGCACGCACCCGCTCACGCCGCCCCACCCCGCACGTACCAGGAAAGGCCCGCGCACCCATGCCCCGACGGCGCCCGCGCCCCACGTGGCAGGTCGCCGACTTCTTCGCGCTCGAACGCGAGTCGGAGGTGTACCTGGCCGCCGTCGACGCCTGCCTCGCCGAGCCGGCCGTCGCCCGCCGCCTGGGCGTCCGGCCGCAGGCGACTGCAGAGAACGCCCGGGCCCACATGTTCTCGGAGGCCAACGTCGAGCGGGCCACCGAGCCCTCCCGGCAGGCCCAGAACCGCTACCGCACCCTGCTGGAACAGGGCGAACGGATGCAGGCTCGGCTCGACTACCTCCGCGACGGCACCCATCCGGCCAGCGTGCTCCTCTGCACGGTCACGGCGCTCGCGCTTCTGCTCGCGCCCTTCGCCCCATGGACCACGGCCCTGCCGCTGGTCGCCCTGCCACTGCTCACCGCCGCCGCGATCCGACAGCATCCGGTATGGCGCATGAGCGTCGGCTTCAACCTCCGGCGCTGGGCGCTGGCACCGCGCGCCCGCCTCCTGGCGAGGCGGATCGACTGGGCCGAAGCCGCCTGGAGCCGCAGCCTCCTTGACGACGGGGTGCGCCCGCTGGTCTCCCGCGTGGTGGAGGCGCTGCTCGGCAAGGACCCCGACTCGCTCCTCCTCGCGGACAGCTACGACGGCCTGCGCTCGCCCCGCAATCCGCAGTACGTGGTCGAGAGCCGGGCCGCCCGCAGCCTCGCGGGCAAGATCACCCAGCTGGAGGGCGGCGGCACCATCGCCGTGAGCGGGTCCCGGGGCGCAGGCAAGTCGACCCTGCTGGAGGCCTGCGCGGCCGAAGCGGGCGTGGCGGTCGTGATGCAGGCGCCCGCCACGTACTCCCCGTACGACTTCCTGCTGTCGCTGTACGTCAGGACCTGCGAGGCGTACCTGGTCGGGCACGGCCAGGTACCTCCCGAGTTCGTCAGGCTGTCGCCGTTCCGGCGAGCGGCACGCACCCTGCTCCCGGCCCTGCGGAGGGGGAGCCTGCTGCTGGCGTTCGGGGCCGCGTCCGCGGCGCTGGTCGTCCTCGGTACGGCTGCGGGCATCCAAGCCCTGGTCACGCGGTACGGGGGTGCCGTCGGCGGACGGGTGACGGACCTCGGGGACCGCTTCCTGGCGGATCCGGTGCTGGGCGCGTGGCGGGGGGAGCGGATCGGCACGGCCCTCCTCTTCGCCCTCGCGGGTGTACTGCTGTGGCGGCTGCGGCGGTGGTCGCGTTGGGAGGACATCCGGCCACGCGCCGCGCGCGCGGTGACGGCGGGCGGGGGGCTGCTGGCTCTGGGCTCCGTCGTCTCGCTGTTCCTCGACAACGACGTGCAGGCTGCTTGGGGGAAGTTCCCCCTCGGGGAAGACCCCTTGGTGTTCCTGGCGGGTTTCGTACTGGGGCTGGTGGCCACGAAGTTCTCCGAGCTCCAGACCCGCCGGCAGAAACAGGCAGCGTCCGTCTGCATCCTGGGTTCGGTGGTCCTGCTCTTCTCCCGGCCCTTGCCACAGGCCATCGCGACCGACCCCGACAACCCCGTCCGCCTCGCCGGTCTGCTTCTGGGAGTCCTCCTCTACAAGGCGGCCACCCGGACCCCGGTCTCGCCGTCGCCCCTGGTGAGCGCCTGCCGCGACGAGCTGTACCGGCTGCAGACGATGCAGACGGCCTCCTCCGCGATCACCGCGGGTCCGCCGCAGTTGCTGACCGCGCAGACCACCTCGCTGTCGTCCCTGCCGCCGAACTTCCCCGAGCTGGTCGCCGACTACCGGGACCTGCTGGAGCGGATCGCCGAGGAGCAGCACCGGCAGGGGCAACGGGTCGTCATCGCGATCGACGAGGTGGACCGGCTGGGCTCCGACACGCAGGCGCTGGCGTTCCTGAGCGAGATCAAGGGCGTCCTCGGCGTGCCCCACGTCCACTACCTGATCTCGGTCGCCGAGGACGTCGGAGCCTCCTTCGTGCGCCGCGGGCTTCCGCACCGCGGGGTCACCGACAGCTCCCTGGACGACGTCGTGCACGTGCCGTCCTGCACGCTGGAGGAGTCCAAGGCCATCCTGGAGCGGCGCGCACCCGGGCTGCCCGAGCCCTTCAAGGTGCTCACCCACTCCCTCTCCGGCGGCGTCCCCCGGGACCTGATCCGCTACGGCCTGCGGCTGGACGAAATCGCGACCAACACCGGCCTCGTGGAACTCACCGACGTCGCAAGCCAGTTGATTCTGGAAGAGCTCGCCGACACGTTGTCCGGCTTCCGGACGCTGCTGAGCAAGCAGCGCTGGACGCCGCGCAGCAGCACGGTCCTCGTCACCTTCCGGACCCTCGTCGGCCGGCTGCCCCCGCCCTGCCCCTGCGTGCCGGCCGAACTGCGGTCGGCCCTGGAGCAGGTCGCCTTCCACGACCTCGGCCGACAGCTGGGCGAGGCAGCTGCGGCGGAAGTACCCGACGAGGCACGCGAGTTGATGGACGAGGTGTCCGCGTACGTCCTCTTCTCGCTCACCCTCCTCGACGTCTTCGGCACCGGTGACCTCGCCCACCGCCGCAGCCGGGCGGCCGCACGCGGCCCGGCCGGAGACCTCGAACTCCTCGGTCAGGCACGTCAGGAACTGGAAGTCTCCCCGTACAGCGCCCGCCACCTGATCACCTCCATCCGCACCACCTGGCACCTCCCGGACGAACACACCACCGGCCACACCACCGGCCACGTCACCGGCCACACCGCCCTCCCCGCCCCCCGCAGCGAGGACTGCCCCCGCCACCCGCGCGTTGCGTAGAAACCCGTGCGGAACGATTCCTCCCCTCGCCGCCTCCTTCCGGTGCCGGAATCCACGCACGGACGGCGACCGCATCGAGGCCGTGGCCCGCAGCACGTACGGCTTCCGCGCCCACCTGCGCGGCTACCACCGCCCGGGCTGGTGCTGGCTCCAGAGCCGCTTCCTGATCATCGGCGTGGCCGCAGCCCCAACCCCGGGCAACCACACCCGCATCGCCCTGACCGGCGGCCCCCGCATCCCCACGCGCGCCGCGGTGATCCCCTTCGGCACCACCCGAGAACTCTCCCGGGCCGCCGACCGCCTGACCGCCCGCTTCCCCACCCGCCCCTGACCGCTCACCCACCGCGACACCGACGCACCGGCGCAGGCGCAGGGGCGCACTGACCCACGCACTGGCGCACCCAACTCCGAACGCCAGTCGCTTCGGTCGCTTCAGTCGCTGCGGGGGGCGGCCGCCGGATGACGTCCGGCACCGCCGCGCGTGCGGGCACGGGAGCGGCAACCACCCTCCGCACAGGGGCGGTTGTCCGCTCCCTACCTCGCGTACTGGCGGCACTCACCGGTGAACACGGCGGCGAGTTCCGCATCGAGCAGCGGTGCCACGAGCCGGGCCGCCGGCACTCCTTCGACGCCTTCGGGCTCGCGGTAGACCTGGAGCGCGAGGCCTTCCATCACGGCGGCCGGCCGTACGGCGGCGGGCATCGGGTCCAGGCCCGCGTCGACCTCTCCGCACTCCTTGCCGTTGCGGACGGCCCGCGCGCACCACGCCTCACCCGCGCACAAACCCACCACCGGAATTCCCGGCCCCGTACAGCTCCTGCCGGCGTGACCCGAGCGGCTCAGCGGGTGCCCACGGCCACGTCTGCGTAGACGAGGTGGTGGTCCGAGTACGGGGTCGGGACGACCCGGTGGGCGGTCGCCGCGACGCGGCGCAGGAAGACGTAGTCGAACTTGAGCTCCCAGTCCGTCGTCGGCGCACAGCGGCCGGTTTCCGCAGGGCGGCAGGCGGGGTCGGCGTCCGTGGCCAGGGTCCACATCCCGGCGAGCTCCGGGGCGTACGGCACGGCGTTGAAGTCGCCCAGGACGATGGCGCGTTCGTACTCGGCCACCAGCGGGGTGAGCACGCGGGCCTGGGCCGCGCGCACCAGCTCCTGCCGCCGCTGGGCGAGATGGGTGTTGAAGACGCGTACCGGCCTCCCGTCGACCGTGGTGGTGACGGCCATGTAGCCGCGGTCCTCCGAACCGCCGTCGGGGTACTCCGCGGTGACCACGTCCGTCATCGGCGCGGCCGACAGCAGGGCCTGGCCGTAGCCGCCCGGGTGCCAGGGGACGCCCCCGCAGCGGCCCCAGTTCCGCAGCACCGGGGCGTACTCGACGTGATAGGTCAGCCCGTACAGGCTCTTCAGGTAGTACCGGATCTTCTCGACGTCCCGTACGCAGGCCTCCTGCAGGCCGACGACCTGGGGTGCGTACGTGGCGATCTCGGCGGCGCGGTCGACGTTGCTCTTGCCGCAGGGGTTGCAGATGTTCCACGTCATGACGCGGTTCGGCACGATCTCGCCGGCCGCTCCGGCGGGCAGCGGCCGGTCGTGGCGTTCGCCCTCCGGCGCGCTGGGACCCACGAGCGCCACACCGGCCACGACCACGGCCGCCGCGAGCCACCGCATCCCCCTACCGAACACCATCGCGCCCTTCCGCCGTCTCGCCTGCTACGCGTGAGACTAGGGGACGGGACCTGCGCGGGGCGCCGGAGGCCCGTACGACGGCGGCGCGGTGCCCGCCCGGGCCGGCGGGGCGGGAGCGCGGCCCTGCCCCGGCCCCGGGAACGGACCTGCTACCGGCGCCCGGCCGGCTCCCCCGCGTCCCGCCGGAAGGCCCACTTCATTTCCGGTTCTGTGACGCACTTCATCACCCGCCGCACCGGCGGCGTGCACAGCAGCGTCATGATCCCCGTCATCCCCACGGTCACCACGACCCGGCCGCCCGGCGTGGCCAGCCACGGGTGCGCTTCGAAGAACCCCGTGTACTGCGCGCCGCGGACGAGGAAGCCGTGCAGGACGTACCCGCAGATGGTCCCGGCGCCGAGCACCGTGAACCAGTGCCGGCGGGCCGGCACGAGCGCGAGGAACGCGGCGACGAGCACCAGCGTGCAGCAGAAGAAGACGCTCGCCCGGAACAGCCCGGGCAGCCACGCGTGCCCCATCTCCTGGACGCTCCGCGACCGGTAGACCCAGTTCATCGGGATGCTGGGAGTCACCCAGTACGTGAACGGCAGCGCGCCGACGAAGACGAGCGCGGCCAGGACCCGCGAGGCGCGCCGCCGCAGGAACTGGAAGTGCTCGGGCTTCATGCACAGACCCAGTACGAAGAACGGCAGGAATTGCAGGACCCGTACGAGGTCCAGCGTCGGACCGATGCCGGGTGTGACCAGGGCGGCCGCCGCGACCACGAGCGACACCGCCAGCGGCCACCGCATCGCACGCCACAGCGGGGTGGTCAGCCGCCAGATGAAGAGCGCGATCAGGAACCACATCAGGTAGAAGGGCGTGAGCAGGCTGATCGGCTTCTCGGGGTGCCCGGTGCCCCAGCGCGCGAAGAGCGTGTACGCGACCTCGAACACGACGTAGGGGAGTGCGACTCCGGTCAGGAGTCTCCGCACCTGTTCGGGGCGCCCGCTGTAGCTACGGGACAGATAGCCGGATATGAGGATGAAAACGGGCATGTGGAACGTGTAGACGAACATGTAGAGGGCCCGGGTCGCCCGGCTGCCCTCGACGACGTACGGCCAGATGTGGCCGAGCGCCACCAGCAGGATGGTCAGGTACTTCACATTGTCGAAGTACGGGTCCCGCGGGGCGGCCCGCCGCTGGACGACCGGCCGTACCGGGGCGTGCGCGCCCGCGCCCACCGCGGTGGCGGCGGCGGCCCCGACCGTGGCCGTGGCACCCGGGGCAGCACCGGCCCGGGTGCTGGTGAATTCTTGCGCAGGAGAAAGCATTCGAGGACCATAACCCGGCGTTTTTCGCATGCGAAACGGTTGTACGACCTCGAATAACGATTCCGCATACATGCGGAAACGAACTGTAATTCCATCGCCGGAATCATCTCATCCCCTTGAGGGGAGGATGTGACCGGGTCCCCGGACCCTTTCCACGATCCGCCCCGCGGCCACGGCTCCCGAGCCGTCCCCCGGCCCGTCCCCGGACCCGCCGCCGGGCCGGCCTCCCGCCCCGCTGCCGCACGGCCCCCGCCGCCCCGAGGCCGATTGTCAGTGGTGGGTGCGAGGATCAGAGCATCAAGTCGCAAGACGGGTATCGGGGATCGGGGAACAGTCATGTCCGGAAACCAGAACTACATCAACCACGTTGCTCTCGTGCTGGATGCCAGTTCGTCCATGTCGCACCTGAGCGGCAAGGTGGTCGAAGTCGCCGACCAGCAGATTTCCTATCTGGCGCGCCGGTCGCAGGAACTCGACCAGGAAACCCGAGTGACGGTGTACGTCTTCTCGAACGAGGTGGAGTGCATCATCTACGACAAGGACGTGCTGCGCATGCCGTCCCTGAAGCAGGTGTACCGCACCGGGGGAATGACGGCCCTGCTGGCGGCGACGCTGAAGTCCCAGCGGGAGCTGGCCCAGACGGCCCAGCTGTACGGCGACCACAGCTTCCTGACGTTCGTGCTGACCGACGGTCAGGAGAACGCCAGCCACCGCTGCACGGACACGATCTCGCGGAAGCCCGCCGACCTGGTGAAGGCCGTGGCTCAGATGATCCAGACGCAGGAGGACAACTGGACGCTGGCCGTCCTCGTCCCGGACCAGATGGGCAAGCGCGAAGCCATGCAGTGCGGCTTCCCGAAGGACAACATCGCCATCTGGGACGCCACGAGCACGGACGGTCTGGCGGAGGCCGGGCAGGTCATCCAGGAGGCCACCGAGAAATTCATGGTGGGCCGGACCAAGGGAATCCGTGGTTCGCGCGCGGTGTTCTCGACGGGCGCCGATGCGGTGAACAGCAAGACCATCGAGGCGGCCGGTCTGACGCCGATGGACCCGTCGGCCTTCCGGCTGATTCCGGTGGCGCGTGATGCGTCGATCCGGGAATGGGTCGTCGAATCCGGGCTCACCTACCGGACGGGCTGCGCTTTCTACCAGTTGAGCAAGTCGGAAAAGGTCCAGGCCCGCAAGCAGATCGCCGTGCTGGAAAAGAAGACGGACAAGGTGTATTCGGGTCCGGAGGCTCGCGCGCTGCTCGGTCTGCCGGACGCGGAAGTCCGCGTAAAGCCGGATCACAACGACGACTTCACCATCTTCGTGCAGAGCACCAGCGTGAACCGGAAGCTGGTGCCGAGCACGCGGCTGCTGGTGATCAACTGACACGGCAGGAGCCCCGCCGGTGGACGGACCGGCGGGGCTCCTCGGCTCGGCGGGTTACTTGA